>CAZOEL010000065.1:175-39213 GCA_964578835.1 uncultured Syntrophobacteraceae bacterium
GGGCCTTCGATTAGCTACCATCGCCGGTTATGCTGGTTGATGGGCTTTGTTCTGGCGGCATTATCTGTCCGGTATCGTACATTACTATTGCTCTCCTTCTACGTGATTGAGCGGTGGCATTCGAGAGGTGGTATTGGAACGGTGGCATTTGAGCTGAAGTATTTGAGGATGCAACCTGGTTCCAGCCCATCGATGGATACTCTGTTTTATTTCGCTGGTCTGCCATCTGATGCTCCTTCCTCTACTCCTTCATCGGGCGTACTCCCCTCTCTGATCGTCCCCTAATCCTTTCCATCGGAATGGCTACCTGTATGGATTTGAGGTCTCACTGGCTTTCTTCTTCAGACCTCTTCCTCAGGCTTTCATGCTCACTCAAAAACCCTCTTAGTAATGGAGAGAGTAGAGAGAGATAGCTAAGCTTACTATATAGGCGGCCGAACCGTCCATGTACGACGGCTAGCGCCGCCTTGTATGCTCACTGTTCGTTGTTGGTCTTAGGTGTAGGCGGCCAAGTGCGTCAGCGCCGCCATGTCTGCTCGCGTTCATCTCATTGTCCTTGTCTGTTTTTTTTTAGCTTCATGAGTCCCTCACCTCCCCAAGAGGTGAGAGGGGATATCGGAAGGACGGGTACTGAAGAACCAAAAAAAAGAATGAAGCAGGAGATGATAGCCGAGGTGGCTCAATAGGACATCTCTCTCCAATCTAGAAAGGAGGTGAGGAGGACAAAAAAGACTGAGGAAGAGGGGACGGAGGAGAGAAAAAAGGAGATCATCTTCCTCCAGAAGAGAAGAAAAAGGGCAACTGGAAGGAGAGGACCGCCAATCGGATCGACTACTAATCTGACTGACTACTAAGGCAACTCCAAAGAAATAACCTCCCTGCTCAAGCAGAACTTGGCGGGATCCGGACGCTGTATTTGGGAAGGGTTTCATGACGTTGGAGGCATGCTTGGATCTTTTTGAATACTTTTTTTGCAACGGTCACACCCTTGTGATAGACCTTGTCTATCAGGTGAACCACGGGCTTGATCCCCTTCCAAGTCATGGAGCCTGCCCAGTTGAGCACGCTCTCTACCGAATCGAGCAATGCGCCGTTCCAGTGCATCTCGAGAATCCCCCAGCATCGCTCGATGGGGTTGTACTTGCTGTGATAAGGGGGATAGTAGGCCAGAACGATTTCCAGCCCGGTAGATCCGGCAAACTCGACCATTCTTTTCATAAACTGTGTGCGAGTGCTCGCTACATCCGGTCCATTGTCGAGGTTGATCACGAGCTCGCGGATCTGAGGATAGCTCTTCTTGTTTTTATCCCACCAGTACTCCAGGCCATCAACGATGAAGTCGCTGGTCTCATACGAGGTCCCGAAGAGGATAGTCAGCTCATCGTCACAAACCTCGAGAATTCCCAAGGGAACCAGTTTGTGCTCGGGCTTCACGTCATGATCCAAGGCCTGCGTGGCCTGTGCTCCTCGAGACATGCCCTTTCTAGAAAACTCTCCAACATTTACCTTTGCCTTGGTGTCGATGGAGATTCTAAGAGAGTCCTCTCTTTGATCGGAAGCCTCATTGACCTGGTGGACACTCTCAAAGATCGCATCGGTTTCCTTCACCCTCTTAATGGGCTTTCTTTTCTGCACTCTTCTCAGGCGGTAGCCAAGGCGGTTGAGGATGTTGCCCAGAGTGTTCTCGGTTGGAAGATCTTCATCCTTCCAGCCTTTCTTGTCGATCAAGGCTTTTCGAAGAGCCCGGGCAGTGATCCTCGTGTATTTGAATGGAGACTGGAACTTCGGGTCAGTCTGGCTCTGCGGTTCCGCCAGAGATCGAATGTCTTCTTCCAGTTGAGGCGCAATATCTTCGGTTTTGTCTCTGCCGCGAGCGGAGAAATTGCCAAGGCATTCGATGCCGGTTCTCAGTTCGTTGAGTCCCAGCTCCACAGTCTCACGGCGCCAGCCAAACACGGCTTCGGCCTTACGAGCACTGCCTCCAAGGTAGTCCAGGCTCACCTGAGCCTCGAAAGCCCGTCTTTTGACACCCGTCAGTTTGTGAGCCGCATCCTTCATTGTTTGGATATGTTTTTTCGACAATTCTTTCATGGATTTTCTTCTTGCTGTTTGGAAATCTGGAAACAAATCTCGCCACTACCAGCAAGATATTCATCTTTTAATGAATTGTCGGTAGGTTATTTTTTGTGAATTGCCTAATCTGACTGCCAAACCGACATGAGGTAAGCCGTCAGCAACCGTTTTTTCTTTCGGCTATCATCTATGTCTCCAGTCAATCCGCCTGTCGTCGTGAGATTCATCAATGCGGATGTCCTCCAAGGTCTTGCTCAGCTTTACCTCCGGGACGGGTACGTTGAATCTCGTTGCATTGGATAGGAAGTTGATGCCCTTCCCGATCTTCAAGAACGATGTCTCCATGGCCCTCAGTAGCTCTTTCGCATGAGTGACTGTCGTCCTGAAACTGTCATGTATCGGGAGCGTTACAATGCCTCTCGTCCAGAGACCAAGCATAATGTCTTCAGCGATCCTGGAGTCCAGTTTCTGAAGCTTGACTCCCTGGCCCGAGTAGAAATAATCTTCAATGGCCTTATGATGGTTCAGAAAGTCATCAACGACCTTGTCCAGGTTCTCCACCTTCGGG
Source organism: uncultured Syntrophobacteraceae bacterium (assembly GCA_964578835.1). Classification (GTDB taxonomy): domain Bacteria; phylum Desulfobacterota; class Syntrophobacteria; order Syntrophobacterales; family Syntrophobacteraceae; genus CAZOEL01. The sequence goes on from CAZOEL010000065.1 coordinate 2,817, forward strand.
TATCTCTCGGGCTGGTCGCTCATCTGCTTCCTGATCGCCTTTACCGCACCCGATCTACCGGATGTCTTCTTGGCATTGATGAAGATTAGGAGGATCAGCTTCAACAACCCTCTGAGGTCAGAATCGGCATAGCTATAGGGGTCTCCCTCATAATCAATGCCTTCCTTGGCGTAGAGAAGGGTGATATGGAAGGCGCTGTAATCGTACTCGACGGTTCGCTCCCCGTTGATCAGGATGTACTGCCGGTATTCCCTCGGGATCTCCTGCCACCAGCCGTGATAGAATCGCCCTCCATCCTTGAAGGTGCCATTGTTGAATATCCGCCTGAGCCTCTTTCTTTTTGGATCAAACGTCGGCATCTCGCCACCTTCCGGCGACAACTCGATCCTGGCTGAAGAGATCATCTCGTTGATGAGCTTGAGCTTCTTCCTCATCAGATCAATCCCTGGAGTATCCGGGTAGTCGATACGCCTCTTCTCGTCATCGCGGAGTATGATCAGCTCTTCGTTTTTATCTCTCACGATCATATCGGGGAGTAGCTGGAACTCTCTGATCATGAGATCGAGAAGCTTTTTGGTGGCCCACATGCGAGACTCCCATTTGGTGCCAGTCTCTGGATAGTGGACACCCATCTTATGCCCGATATAACCAATCTTCCTGAGAGCATCGACAGTTGCTTTGAGGGGATCGAAGCCCACGCCAAGCTCGTTGTACCGTTGGGGGATAGAGTAGTGGTTTCCGTTCCTGGAATAGTGGACGAAGGCACCGGCGCGGATGCTGTTGGCATTGAAGAGGTTCAGGAGGATGATCTTGAGATTCTTCTTACGCTTGTTGGTTAGAGATCCCTGTAAAGCTCCGCTCTCTTTCAGTTCCGCTGCTATCCGTTCAGTCAGAGCATCTACCTCTAGCGAGTCACTCCACAGGTGAATGTCGAATGGCAGAGCATTCTCCAGTTCTTCTTTAAACCTGGCCGCCTCATCCAAAGCAGCTTGGTCCAGGGCAACATCGTCCAGAGGCGTCTCATCGAAATCAGCCCCGCCCAACGAAGCATCCTGATCATCCCGTCGAGGCTCATCTATCGGGAATTCTTCTCCAGTTGTCATTCCGTTGGTACTCCCGTCCCATCTCTTTCGTTCAAAAGCCCATTTCATCCAGAAGCCTATCGGCGAGAAGCCTTGTCAATCAGAAGCCTTACTGCCTCCAGCCGCCACATACTTCGATTTCTTGAGGTGCGAGAGGTCCACACCAAAGTCGAGCTTCATAATCGCTTCCTTCAGTATCAGCTCTGGTCGGAACGGATCGGCGTATCGCCTAAGGGCAAGAGATCCGTCCGAATGGCCCATAAGCTCGGAGATGATGCTGTCGTTTACGAGGTTCTGCTTCAAGGTGTCATCGAAGGTGTGCCGGAAGGAGTGGAAGACCTTCCCTGCATCTCCAACCCCACATCGAGCCCGGTATCGCTGGAACCATTTACTGGCAGTCTGTCCATATCCATCCCGCCGAAGCGATAGCTCCGGGAAGAGCCGCTTCTCGCCTTTTTGACGGAGATTTTCGGCGTATGCAGCGAACCCAAGCTCACTTATGAGGACTGGATGCAGCGGAATCAGTCGCTTTCCAGCCTTACTCTTGATCTTCTTCTCTTCCTTGTCGTTTATGTCCAGAACCCAGACGCCATTGATCTCGCGGATATCATCCAAGTGGAGCTGACACAGCTCATCGAGCCTACAGCCGGTGTAGAGCCCCAGAATTGGAAGCCAGAAGCAGTAGGATTGAGGGTGGCTATCCACCAGGTACTCCTTCGCCCCGAAGAGCTTGTTCAGATCACCCTGGCTGAAGCGATCCCTCAGCTCATGATCCTTCTTCTCCTGCTGGATCTCCATCCCGACTGCCGGGTTCTTCCTCATGAAGTCATGCCGGACAGCGTAGTTGAAAAGAGAACTGGATCGGCTCAGGTATTTGTTCACGTTGGAGATCGACATCGGCTCATCGACCTTCGTCTTCACGATCTCTTCCAGGCTCATGTCCTTATACTGCCCCTTGATGCGGTTCTTGGGGAGCTTCCTCAACGTCTCCCGGTATTTTCGCATCTTCTCATAGGTGATCGTATCGACGGGAACATCCCCAAAGTATTCGAGAAGCATCGCGAGACACGCTCTGAACTCATCCTGGGTCTTTGGCCTCCATTTACCCTCAGTCGTACGGTCCTCAACATAGAGCGTGATCAGCTCCCCAAGGCGTTTTGATCCGGAATCTTGTACAGTGGCATCCTGTACCGGCGGAATCATAACAACGGATGAACCGGCAGCTGTATCGTCGGTCTGAGGTGTTACTACTGGAAGTGAAGGAGGCAGAGCTTCAGAGCCTTTATCAGAATCATCAGAGGTATTGTCGAAGGTTTTGGCCAGAACATCCGCATTCTTGTAGTCTCCGTTCATCCGAGCCATCAGAACGTCCATCTCGGTCAATGTCGCCTTCGTGTATTCCCGAGCCAGCTTGCGGTAAGACTCGGAGTCAGGAGGAAGCTCGATGTTATTGTCTTGGAGGATGCGCTTCACCGCTCGATCAGCATGGCTGTAGTCGCTCTGCATCAGGTAGGACTCGTAAGCTTGTTTGCAGACAAAGTATTCGTTGTGTTCCCGTTCGCACTCTTCCAGAGTCTTTGGCCTCGGGGCATTAACCCTCTCGCGCTCATCCCGCTCCAGGATTTCACGGAAGTGCTTCTTGATGAGTCGCTGAATTTCCGAATTGCTCAATTCCTTCATGGTGCTCCCACGCAGTGAGTCGAACAGTGCCAGGATGAAGCTCGCAAATTGCAAGGCTCGCACCTTGGCCACAGAGTATTTGCCGGTCCCCAAAGAGTAACGGATTTCCCTCAGGACGACAATTCCCTGAAGATCGAATGGCACTGCAATACGGAAATAATAGGTGGTGTAACGCTTTAAAAGGTAGGTGGATGATGCGGGTCTTCCCATGTTCCGACTCCATTTTGTACCATGGTTTTGTACCAGCCGAGTCAGAACCGGGAATGAAAAGGACAATCCCTAATGATTTCGGTACTTTGGTGGAGGCGGCGGGAGCCGCAAGACACAAAGCACATAACCACCTGAGTATTCAAGTGATTGATCTCTAAACCATTTTCCATCTTCGGATACTACACAAACCTGCTACACAAAGTGGAGTCGACGAAGATGAGAAAACAGAACGCCTCAAGTAAAGCCATCACTGCGCCATCCTACCTTGTCAGGCAATCCTTCGGCTATTGTGTCCGCCTAATTGTTCCCCATGACCTTCGAGACATTGTCAGGAAGAGAGAACTTCGCTATTCTCTTCGAACAGGTTTTCTCTCAGAGGCAAAGATCAGAGCAAGACGAATGGTCACCCACGTTCAATTGCTGTTCGATGATGTGCGGAAAGGCGGAAGGATGAAGGAATTGACAGAAGCGGACATAAAGAAACTTCTCGAAGGCTACATGAAAAGCTGTCTGGAAGAGGCAGAAGCAGACAGGGTCTCAGCATCAAGACCAATCAATCAGGGCTACCTCGACGAATACCTTGAAGTCTTATCGTTTCAGACCAGTGACCACCGGGAAGCTTTAGCATTGCAAGACTACAGGAACATTGCGCGCCATGTCGATGACCTCCTGTCTGAGCATGGTCTTACCATGAATAAAGAGAGCATGGCTTATAAGAAGCTCTGCCGGGAATTGCTCAAGACAAAGGTCAAGCTCTTGGAAACAGAGCAAAGACATGCTGTTGGTGACTACTCTCAGCCTGAGGTGTTGTCGTCTCCTCTTCCCTTCGGAGATGACCACGTCATGACACAGGCTTCAGCACCTGCAAAGAAGCTGTCTGAGGTAATTGATATGTATGTTGACGACCAGGACACAGAGAAAGCATGGCAGGAAAAGACCAGAGAGGAGTTTCTTGCATGTCTCAACCTGCTAAAGGAGTTTATAGGAGACGTCCCCATCAACAGCATCACGTGGGAGACCATGAAGGAGTACCGGAAGACGCTTCTCAGGCTTCCCGCCAATATGAGGCAGAAGCGAAAGTATCGAGACAAGACGCTTCAAGATATCCTTCAGATGCAGGTGGACGACCCTATGAGCGACACCACCGTTAACAAATACATGAACCGTGCAAGCTCACTCTTCAAGTACGCCGTCAAGCGGGACTTCATGACCAAGAACTACGCCGAAGGGATGCAGATGAGCACGTTCACGCTCTTTGATGGACTCGTTTGCACGATTAGTGATGGAGAGTCGCGAGAGTGTAGATAGCTGTTCACTGTTCACCTCCGAATCGAGTACTGGTTCAAAAGGAAAGAGGGTATTTCATGACGATCGCTGACAGGGCTTGATCGGAGAGATCCTCCGGTTCCTTGTTGTCGGGCAGGAGATGGGTGTAGACGGTGGTGAAGGCCCGCAGGGATTTGACGATGCGAGCGGAGGCCTCTCGCCCGGCGGGATCTCCGTCCAGCATGAGAAGGATGCCGGGCGCCTTGGCGAGCCAGGCAATTTGATCGTCAAAGAGCTGGGTTCCAAGAAGAGAGACCACACTGGGAACGCCTGCCTGAGAGAGGCGTATGGCAGCCCATGGGCACTCGACGACAACCACTCCCTCGTGGCGGAAAGGCTCGGCACGGTGGGCATTGTAGAGCACATGAGCCTTGGGGAAGTGCTTTGGAAAGCGCCACTTGCCAAAGCGAGCAATCTGATCGGCAAGGAGGAGGCGGGCGCAGTAGCCGAGGGGACGCCCCCGAAGGTCGTGCAACCGCACGGCCACGGTGTCTTTGAGAAAGGCGGAGCTTCGTGTGATGCCTGCCTCGAAGTAGAGGGCGGTGTGGGGTGTGATCTTTTTGATGTGCTGGAGGAAGCGGTGCTCCGGGTTGAGGGGAATTGAGCGAGTGAAGGGTTTGAAGGATCTGGTCGAAGAGGCGGGTGCGGGCCGGATAGAGTGCAAGGGAGGGTCCTCGAGCAGGCGGTGCAGGTGGCGGGCGGCCTGTGCATGAGAGCATCCGTGGATGCGCCTTACGAGCTCGACGGTGTCCCCGCCACCGCAGGAGGTGAAGCAACGCCACAGGTTTCTTTGAAGATGTACCCGAAAGGCGGTGGGATTGTCTCCGCCGTGCAAAGGACAGGGACCCATCAGTTGATCGCCTCTCAGTTTGAGGCGAGAGTCCAGTCCGTAGGCGCAGAGCACCTCTCCAATGGAGACGCGGGCTTTGAGAAAGCCAAAGCTATAGGGGTTCATCTTTTGACCTCCTTTCCTCAAGAGCGTTTCTTGCCGGTGCGGGGTTGTCTTGCAAAAGTCTCCAGGAAGAGCTTCTCATCGAGCTGAGAGAGCTCTCTTTGAGCGGCGGTCTCGAGGAGCTCCGCAGCCATCAGGTTGAGCATTCTCAGGTTGCCGAGGCAGTGCTCGGCAAGGGCTTCCATGAGGGGCTCGGTCATGAGGTGCGGGGCTGCGGCCTCAGAGAGGGCATGGTGCAGATAGTCGATGAGCTGCTCTTTGGCCAGAGGCTCCATCACCATGCGCAGGCGCATCCGGGTTCCGAGGGAAACCAGCTGTTCGGAGCGGAGTCGCTCGGGCAGTCTCGTGTCTCCGCACAGGATGGTCGTCAAGATGCACCGGGAGTCGAAGTGGGTGCTCGAGAGGAGCTTGGCTTCATTGAGACAGGGACTCACCATCTCTTGCGCTTCGTCGATTAAGAGCACCGGCCTCATGAGAGTGGTCTTGATGTGATGGCGCCAGCGCTCCCTCAACGCCTTGAAGCTTCCGTATCGGTTGGCGGGTGAGAGATTGACACCGAAGACGACGCTCATCTCGCGGTAAAAATCGCTCAAGGAGCTTTGGGGCCGCTCCATGACACCGACACTCACCCCCTGAAGGGGAGCGAGCCGGTGAGCGATGAGCTGGAGCACCTTGGATTTGCCCATCCCCGGCTCCGCCGAGATCATGGCGAATCCGCCCTCTGCAACCAGGTTCTCGAGTCTTGAGAAGAAGGGCTCAAAGCCGGGGGGAACCCAGAGGGATTCGACGGGGATGTTGGGCAAGAAGGGATTCCACTTGAGCCCAAAGAGGGCCAGCAATTTCTTGTCATTCCTCATGGGAGTCGCCCTCCTTGGGATCGGCCTTGGGCAGGTAGGCCGGAGGGAGTCCCGTTGCGGCATAGTCGGCAAGGTATTTGCGAAGGAGTGGAGGAATCGGATCATCGGGAGCGTCGGGCTCGGGCGGGGGAGTGGGTTCCACAATTCGCCTAAAGCCCCTGGCATTCTTTAGCTTGTCCTGAGGGTAGATGGTATCGAGGAGCGTGCCGTCGTTGGGATCGACCAGGTAGGCGAGGCTCAGATCCCAGGACTGGTAGCGCACCCGCAGTCGGGGGAGATGACGAAGCTTTGCGGGCGCCTCGAAGCGCACTCCCCCGATCGAGATCGTCCCGTCGCTTCGGCGCTGCGATCTTGTCTCCTCGAGGCAGAAGGCGAGCTTGAGCTTGCCGCTCTCCGGACAGGGACGAGCCACGCAAGGGTCTTTGAGCAATCGCTTGAGAGGGGATGTTTTGATCTCGGAGTGGATGGCGCGGTTGTATTCCATTTCCACCCAGGCTTGGGTGGCGCGGTTTAAGAACTCCAGAGTCAGGGGCTTGACGAGCCTTAGCATGGAAAGCAGGCGCCCTTCGAGCTGGCACCAGAAGGACTCTTGCTTACCATTTTGGTCTGGCCGGTGCGGCAGAGTGGTTTCGTGAACCACGCCCAGGCGTGAGAGTCCGTTTCGGGTCTCCCCGGCCACCATGGCAGAGCCATTGTCGGTGAGGAGGCTCCTTGGCAGTCCCCTCTTGCAGAAGGCCTGGCTGAGGGCGTGGATGAGGTCTTCGGCCGTCTCGGTGAGATACCACTGAAGGTGGCAGCACAGGCGAGACCTATCGTCCAGGACGCAAAGGGCTTTGGGGGTGTGCCAGGCTCCCTTCGAGTCCGCCACGCGCTTTCGGCCATGATGGAAATCGAGGTGCCAGAGCTGGTGCACGTACTGAGCCTCGAAGCTCCTCACCTCCCTCGAGGCTCTCCCCGCTATGTCGATCCCGGACGTTCTCAACCACTGCCTTGCCACCATCATACGGCGCACGGAAGCATACGAGGGGATGGAGCCAAGCTCGGGGTGACCTTTGATGTAGGCGGCCAGGTTGTCGGCATGGAGCTTAAAGCTCCAGCCGGGGTAGAGCTGATGCTGCTTTTGTAGCACACTTGCAATCTGGGCTCCGATGGCTTTTCCCATTCCAGCATCCGAGCGCATCTTGCGACTCAACGCCTCGATTGGGTCATCGGCTCCCAGAGCCTGATAATACCACCTCTCGATGGTGGAGACCCCGAATCTCAGCCATTTTCCTTCTCGGGTGGGATGAGGGTAGCGCCGGGAGGCCAGCTCCTCGAGCTCTTTTTGAAGCTCCCCCCTCTCGGCGGGCCTTGCCAGCAGGGGACCTACAATGGAGAAACGCAAATGTGCCCAGTTTTTGAGAGATCTTTTCACTTCCTCGGACATAGAACGACTCCTTTCTGTGGGTTGATCACATCTATAAAGCTTCGTCGTTCTATAGCCCGAGCCCCCTTATCCTGGAATTCCCCATCTTCTGCGTGGGGGAGATCGCCCCTCGCTCATCCTGATCTTCTAGCAGCCCGTGGCGAGCAGCCGACAACACATGACCAATCCGCCCAGACCCTCCCGCGAGTGCTCGATACAGTAGTCCAAGAGATTTGCCGGAAGCCGCTCGTTGCCCACACACGCGCTGAGACGACCCCGGAGCCTTTGCCACTCCTGGCTCGCCGCAAACACATCCCGGAAGAAATCGCACCAGCGCATGAGGGTCTTCCTGGATATGCCAAACATCCGGGCAAGTTCATTTGCACTCGCACCCTCCGGCCTTCTCTGCCGCAGTGCCGTCACCACCAGCACCACGCATCTCCAATAGACTCGCCGACCCATGAAGAGGCACGATTCCACCGCGCACCTTCGCCTGCAGCCCTCCCGACCACAGCAAAGGCTGTGTCGGATCCAATACTGCTCTGGAATGCTGACCGGGCCTCCCCGTGGTTTGCGAAGATAGTTGGCCTGGTGCAGCGGTCCACCGCAGTGGGGGCATCTCTGCTGACGCTTTGAAGCGGCAAGATCGGAGTCGATGAGAAAAAGCAGGTTAAACAGACTGGTTTTTTGAAGAAGTTCTGGTAACATAGTCCTCCTACTACCCAAAGTAGCGGGGCAGGAGGCTTCTCGCAAAGCGTGCAGGCTAATTGAGGGCTCTTCTGCCCTGTCCCTCATTTACCTTGCACATATTCCAACGAATTTCCATCATTTATCGTGCTTCCTCTCACAGATCGAAAAGAAAGTCAGAGACGATCAACTGAGAGACAGGTTCACAACGGATGATCTGAAGAAGCTCTTTCATTCTGAAGAGTATCTTGAAGACAAGCATCGGCAGTCATATTGTTTCTGGCTGCCGATCATGAGCTTATACACTGGATGTCGACTTGAAGAGCTGTGTCAGCTCCACTTGGATGACTTCAAGCAGGTGGACGGCGTATGGGTGATCGACATCAACGCAATCGGAGACAAGAAGGTCAAGACAAAGGCGGGACAAAGGCTGGTGCCGCTTCATCCATTCCTCACAAATGACTTAAAGATCCTGAAGCATGTCGACAACCTGAGAAAACAGAAGCAAGGAAGGTTCTTCCCTGAGCTGGCTTTCAGAAGAGACGGGTATGGACAGACAGCAAGCAAGTGGTTTCAACGATATCGGGACAGATGCGGTATTGTGGGAAGAGGAAAGGTCTTTCATAGCTTTAGACATACCTTCATCGACACCTTAAAACAGGCACAGGTGAACGATGTTGCGCTCTCTGAGGTGGTCGGACATGAAGTGGAGTCGATGACTTTGGGAAGGTACGGGAAACGATATCAGCCGAAGGTGGTGTTTGATGAGGTTATTTCCAGGCTGAACTATGAGGTTGACCTGTCGCACCTGAAGAAAAGTAGGTTTGCAAGGTAGTATTGCTAGCAATCTAGACACCTTACACTAAATACTGTCAGAATGGCTATTAGGCACCTTAAACGCGGTATTCGGAAGAGGGGTACAAAGGCAAGGGTCGACCTGAGATAAGGGCAAATTCACCTTAAATTTTGATTCCTGTCGCCGAAGCTCAGGTGATCTTCACAGACATCATGGAGGAGGAAGTAATGAAGAAGTGGATAGACATTGCTCTTGTGAATCTGGTTCGCTGCATCATTGCTTGGGGCTTACTTGTTGCCATGGTTGCTTTTATGGCTGGTTACATGTTCCTATTGCCGGTGTATGCCTGGAGTTATTTTGGGTTTTTACTTAGGGATTACTTTGGGTTAGGCTTATACTCTTTTGGGATTAGCTTCATCGCGATAATCGGATTTATTGTTTACCTCTTCAGCATTCCCACTCTAGAGAAGCTGTTAAAATCCGAGATACCAGTAAGCTTGATGGAAGTTTCCTGCATCATCTTAGATTCTTTCAAAGACATATCAGATTCAATCAAGTATGACCTTCCCCCTGAGAGGCCAAAGCTCAAAGTCTTCAGGGATCATAGCAACATGAGCGTTTGACTTTTAGTGGACGCGATGAAATTGTATTACAAATTTCTTAAGGGCTTACCACACGCGCGGATCGTGGCGTTTCCCCCGTACCGGGGGCGACGACAACACCGACGCGCATCAGCTTTGAAGGCGACATGACAGTCAATGATTTTACTTTACGGTGGCCGGTGGGGTCTCTGTCAGGCTTGCGCCTCTGGTCTCTTCCTGCCGGTCATCCTCATGCCTTCAGCTCAATCTCTCCTATGGTCGAGGTAGGGTTACGGTAACCGGCTTTGCAGGTATGACACAAACCCTGTCACAATCAGCCGATAGATTCTTACACAGTGTCAACGGCTGTCAGATTGGTAATCTGATCGGGACATGTCGGCAGCTTCAAGGGCTTACAATCCAAGCCTCTTCAGCACGTTCTGCAATTGGATCAATGACCATTGTCCGCCTTGTCTGGCCTTGACATCCAGCTTGTTCAGCTCTTCGACCATACGCCTTTGACTCATTTCCTGTTTGATGAAGCCTTCAAGGACAGGTCGAAGCTTCTCAGCAAAGGCTTGTGCGTTCTCCTGTCTCTTCGTGTTGTCCTCAGGAAGGTTCGGATTACCAAGCTTTTTCCCTTTGGCCTTAGCCACAGCAAGACCATTCTTTGTCCTCTGGCTTATCATGTCGCGTTCTATCTCAGCCATGAGAGCAAACATGGTAATCATTACCTTCGACGCCATGTCATGCTTCCCGTTGATGACCATGTTCTGTTTAATGGCGATGAGCTTCACCTGCTTTTTGATGAGACTGTCTACGATCTGACAAAGCTCTCCTACTGATCGACCAAGGCGGGACAGCTCCGACACAATCAAGGTATCTCCCTTGCAGAGCATTTCCAACAGCTCATCAATTCGTCTCTCCTTGGTTGTCTTCCTGCTGGATATCTCAATTTGAATGTATTCATCGACCATAAGCCCATGCTCATTGGCATACTCTTCTATCTCATGCCTCTGATTCTCCAAGTCCTGGCGGATTGTGCTTACCCTCAGATATCCTAAAGTCCTTCCCTGTCTCTCTGTCATTGTCCCGATCTCCTTTGTTTATCAGTCATCAAACGTCGATGACTAAAGTACTAAACGATCGATTGTGTATTGTCAAGAATGGAATCAGGAGAGGGAGACATGTCTTAAAGACCCAATCGGAGAATCGCTATCAAATATGACCCTTTCAGGTGGTTGAAATGGTTCAAGAATCGAGAGACCACCATAGGAAAAGGTGAAGAAAAAATATATATAGTTAACATATAGTTACATAAGGTAACGACACGTTAGACCATAAGTTGGACATATGGTTAATGATCCTCCTGGTTATCTAAAGAAGTAAAGCTTTAGGTAAACACTATGTCAACCTATGGTCAGACTATAAGTGTGTATATGGTAACTATCACCACACCATAGGCAGTCTTCAGGTAAGCAATGCGTCTATTCCTAGTCGACACACTCATGTCCTTGTACTTCTCCATGATCGACATGAAGTCCATGTAAGAAAGACTGTCGACCGACTTATTGGGAATCATTGTATGCAACTGGTTCTCCCATAGAGACCTGAAGTCATAGATGAAGTGGGCAGATTGCCCGTTCACTTCTCGATCCTTCAGGTACAATGGGATTAACTCCTGCATGGTGAGACCTCTCTTACGCTCTACTATAGTGATCTCTCCCTGTCTACGTTTTGACTCAAGGTCAGACCAGAAGTCTCTTGCAGATTGCTCCGCTTCCTTTCCTCTTCCGAAAGATTTGCTTTTGCCCCTTCTCATGCTCACGTTGCCATCTGTCCTCCTTTACGTCTGGACGGTGTTTGTCTGAGGATAACGCCGTCTCTTTACGTCCCTCCATATGCACCCTCCTGAGCATAGGTCTCCTTACCTTCATGGCAACGTGTCCGCATACCATATAAACGACCCTCATCTTTTAGGTAGATCCTGAGAGATGAGGGTTTTTTTGCGGTAACTTACATATAATATTATGACATTATTATATTTTTATCTCTTGATCTCTATTTTTTTGGTTCTCTTCGACTACAACGGCCGCCAGATCAGGATCATTAAGGATGACAAAGGGGAACCTTGGTTTGTCGCAAAGGATGTCTCTGGTATCCTAGGATATCGTGATGCTTTTAACGCAAGTTGGATTTTGGATGCTGACGAAAAGGCTACTCATTTCGTGAGTACCCCTGGAGGAGAACAAAATCTCATTATCATCAACGAGCCTGGACTTTACAATCTGATCCTCCGATCAGACAAACCTGAAGCCAAACCATTCAAACGCTGGGTCACACATGAAGTACTCCCTCAGATCCGCGAGACCGGAGGTTACATTCCGGTTGCGCCTGAGATGAGAGATGCAGAGATCATGGCGAAAGCTCTCTATGTCACACCCTCATGTCACAGTATGCCTCTTCACGACTGACTATCATCGGCATTCCTGCAACCAACTTTTACCAAGTACCCGATTGTGTTCTCTTTCCTTTCTTCTTCAATGAGACTCCTGGTAGCTGTGTCTTAGAGTCTGATAATAATATTAATTTCAATATCTTATGATTGATTTATCTTTGACAGACAATCCCTTCTCTGCTTTAATGTCTCTGGTCAATCGAGACCACAAAGGAAAGTGAGACCAAGGGAAACCAGTAGACAAACAAAAGGAGAGACGAAAGAGATGATGGGAAGCTATGAGCTTGGCGGAAATGGAATTGCTTCGGCTAGACTTTGTACGTGTTCTTGTCCTTTTGGCGGGATCTTTGTTGCAGACCTGTACAAAGAAGACATCGACCGTCGGAAAGCGGATGGAAGAAGCGACATCCTGAAGACCGTGGAACGCTTCGAGTATGTCACGACTGTGTCGTCTGAGGATGAAGACGGCAGCAAGCATTACGGATGGTATTGGGTAGCTAAAGACGCCTCAGGTGAAGACGCAGGGCAGTGTCCGTGGTTCATGCTGCATGAAGACAACAGAGATGAAGAGGATGGTTATTGTCAGATCCCTGAGAACATGCCGCACACATGCTCTCAGTTCGTCGGCCCTGACGAATGGATTGCTGTGATGTTTCCTGAAGATGAGGATAAGGACTGTCTGACAGAAGATCTTTAATGAGACAGATGTCTCAATTTCCCTGCAAGTCAATTGACGCCACTACACAAACCTGCTACACAAAGCAGTGAAAGTCCCGAAGATGGGATGCAATGAAATCAACCACTTGCCTCTTTGGTGGAGGGAACGACGACCTACCGCAAAACAGTCTCAAAGCCCGCGCTCCCCGTAACTCCTTGATAATAAACACCGAAGTCATCTCGCACAACCACTTCCCGACAACCCGACCAGAGAAACGATTTTCTCCCCAGATTTCCCAGCACCGGACGAGGGTGACGGGTTTGCAGTAAAACCGGATACCTGGCGCTGAACCGCAACAACTTCGAATCCGGTTTTCGGACGCCGGTTCGGTTCCCAAAACGGGAATCGAATTGGCCCGGGCATCACCCCTTCGGCGGATATGGATCGTTCCCGTGGCTGTCCTTGTTCTGGATCTTCCCGTCCTTGCCGTGGATGTAGAACTCGGTGCCTTGGTTCTGGCTGATCTTGCGCCCGGCATCGACGGCATCCTGCTTCTTGTCGAAGTGGCCGCTGCTACGGGTCGCGCCGTCTTTTTTGACATCCCAGCCGCCGTCGGCGTTGGGCACGACATGATGTGATCCTGGTTTCTTTGGCATGGTTGCCTCCCGTTTACTTGGTTTCGGTTGAAATGAGTTGAGTCACCAACTACAAAGCTTCTATCGGTCAGAAGGCACTCTGGGCGCGACTAATTATCAAGTCACTGCCCATCGGCCGAAAAGACCTCGACGACATTGCCATCCGGGTCGAGACTTCTGAAAAAAAGCATCCCGGATTTTCCCCACGGAGCCAACGCCGTAACTACCTGCAGATCGCTCTCTTTAACCCACCGAAAGCGCTCAGCAATGTTCGTTGCCTGAATGTAGAGCATCGCTCGAAGTTGAATCCCTTGAGGAACATTGTTCGTGTAGCTCAAAGGAACCAAAACGAGTCCTTGGTCGAAAACAACCACATCCGCGCTCTGTTTCTTCACAGTTAAGCCGAGGCAGTCACGATAGAACCAAATGGCTTTTTCGAATGAGGCCACAGGTATCTTTGAACCGCATCCACGACTTTTAGAAATAGGCTGCTTGTGAGGCACGCTGGTTTGCTTCGGGCTACTGGCTATTGGCTCAAAATCGCCCTTTGAAATCTTGTTCAGGTAGATGATTTGGCCGTCCTCTGTGGTCAAGCGTCGGAATTCGACTTTGAATTTCCCGCTACGTCCGATGTAGTCACGGCCGCGATTTACCTTGGCCTTTCTACAATCAGGGAGGCTGACCTCGCTCGAATCAGGAGCGATTACAACATCATCAATCCAATTCTTGAGCAAGGATCTCTTAACAACCTCATGAGTAGGCTTGTCATCAATATGTCCGTTTGCTAATCGAAATGCATTTTTCTCGATGTAAGCGGCGTCTTGAATGCCTTGCTTCACAGGTGATAGCCAGTCGGAGCCATTAATGCAGCCGAGCAGACCACCCGACATTGAGGCGATTGTATCGGTGTCCGAACCGATGGCAAAGGCAGCCTTTACCACGCCATTAATTGGATCAGCAGCGTGGCGGGATGCCAGATATACGGAGGCTATCGCGGCAACGGTTCCGGCCCCGCTTATCTTACTGTTGAAGCATTGGAGTTTTTTTAGTACATCGTCATCGAGACTCAAAGCCCCTTTCGAGAGTTCAGCTCGGCAGACTTCAAGATACTCCATGACCTCAGCTTTGGCCGACTCCCAAAGTTTCATGTAGTTCTGAAGGCTTTTTTCCGCTTGGCTCCGCCACTCTGGCGGGATGCTTGGTGTGGCCGGAAGCGCAGACCAGAGATCGACGTTCTTGATCAATTCTTCCACCAATTCACCATAAGCCAGTTTCGAATCCTTGCGAAAAGCCGCCCAAAGCGCGAAACCGTAAGCCAAAGCGCCTAACAGCGCCCGGGGGTGTCCATGTGTCGCTATACCATCAAGGAAAATGTTGGTGGCTATTTTGGGGAATTCCTTTTCGCCCAGAAGCAAGACGTGAGGGAGAACGCGCATCGCGACACCGTTTCCGCCCGCGTCGTAATATCGTTTCACATCCTGCGGCTTCCGGCTAGAACTCCATGGCATGACACCATCCAGCCATGACTCCACAGCTCTTTTAGTTGCTCCGCCACCACCACGTTCATAAACGGACCAAAAGGGTAACTCAACCTGTGTGAAGTGTTCCCACCACCTTTCACCTTTCTGCAAAGACCGACTGAGACACAGTATGAGTTGGGTGTCATCGCTGTACTCACCTTCCTCAATAATCTCTTCATGAGGAAAAAAGCGGCCGCCGGAGCGTCGAGTCCATCTCTTAAAATCATGCAGACGGCCTTGGGTTTGTTGTGAGGCGTTTGATTTGGCAATTCGCTCGTTGGGCCAACCCAGTGCGTCACCAAAAGCAGCCCCAAGCATGGCTCCTACGCCTTTGCTTGTTTTTAGCCTTATTGTGTTGTTATCGGCCATGTAGACCTCCGTTTTCATATATCGTTTCCGTCGCTCGGACTCCGCGTTGAATCAACCGCGAAAGCGATGCCTTATTAAAAAAGTCCGGAGCGATGTAAATTGGTTTGTCGAGTGTTATTCCCTGGAGCTCCAATCTGCATATTTCCCGATGAACCTGTTCTTCTGTATGAACTGCAATACCGATAATTGAATCAAGTGGAATCGGGTCTTTAAGGAGAACTTCCGCCTGAATATCAGTTGGTGCAGCGGGAAGATGTCTGGCAGGACGAGAAAAAGTAATTCCTGGGGATGTATCCGCGTAAAGTGATCGAAACCCGTTTATCCCTGTTTGGATATAAGCACCTCGAGACCGGGCGGCATTGCACGGGCAAAAGCAAGTCTCAGGGTGCCACAGGTAGCTGGGATCGATCATCAACACTACCCAGTCCTTGAACAAGTGATCTTGTTCCCTGACTTTCGCGAAGTAGTAGGTGTTCGGATATTCGATAGAGCAGCAAATCAGATCATCCCGCCCGTCATATCGGTCTGGGTCGGTCGGATTATGCGGCATATCATACTGCTGAAGCGTCCGCTTCGAACAAAGCCCGAGAGGATCATCAAAAATATGAGCGAGGTTTCTCGACTGCGTAAAATGACAGATCCGAGTGATTCCACGGTTGACGCACTCCTGTTGAATCAAGTTCATGGCTTGACCCTCTGGTAGAGTGATTCGTCAACGGGTAGCAGTGACGTGATCTCTCCAGTGTAGAGCAGGATCAAGCTCGTTTTTGCTCTTGTTACCGCCACATAAAGAAGTCTGCCATCATGCGTAAGACCATCCTCTTCCCCATGAGAGTCTATGTAGTCCGGATCGGGAAGATTGTCCGCATCCAAGAAAGGAAGTATAACGACGTCAAATTCAAGCCCCTTAGCCGCGTGATAGGTGCCATGGTAAATGCCGGGGCCGTCATTCCATACCTGAAGGTCGCGGTGCAATCGTGTAGCGTTTGCTCCCAGGGCGGAGCTGAAGATCCTCTCCTGAGCCCTGTCTTTTACGAGGATGGCAACACTCTGGGTTTTCCCAGCGCCTCTTGCTGCCCGTAGTGCGATTTCAACTTGCTGATCCTTGTCAGTGCAGTCGACCAAAGTAGGTAACGCACCGTCGGCCCTTGGTGATGTGGGTTCAACCAAATCAGGAATATCCTGAAAAAAAGGCATCCTGGAAATAGCCAAACCCAACTGGGCGATCTGTTTTGTATTTCGATAGTTTTCTTTGAAGAACCACTGCTGTGGGATGTTCAGTCCTGCAGAGCGCCAGCTCATCCGTTGTCCATAGATTTGCTGGGCAACATCCCCGAAAAACGAAAGTGAACCATCCTCGGGGATTGCTGCCGCCAGCGAGCGAATCATCTCTGGGGAGAAGTCTTGCCCTTCATCAACGATTATGTGCTTATAAAAACGGGCCGAGGAATCCTCCTCGAACTCTTTTCGCACAGCAATAGCGATGTCATCCCAGTCATACAATTTTCCGGCGGCGGTTCTAATCTCGAGATACTTGTTGAGAATCTCGTACATGACTGGCCTAAGTTTGCGGGAAAGATTTGTGCCGATGCGCCCAACGCGCTCCACCTCCACATATTCTTCTTGGGAAGTGATCCCATGGCTGAAAATCCACTGGATTTCGTCAGAGAAAAATTCGAGGGGCCTCTTAAAGAATTTTGACGGTTCGTAGCCGGATTCGACTGCTTTGACTGCCTGGGAAATGAACGCGTTTCTGTAGTCAGGATCGCAAATGCAATTCCTACTCATTTTTCCACGGTTGTTGAGATAACCTCGTGCGAATGTATGGTAGGTTTCAACTTGGACATTCTGTAGCTCAATTGGCTTGAGATACTTAAGATAGGTGACAAGTGTTTTATTAAATGTCAGGAGCAGCGTCCTTCCAGCATGTGGCATCGACGGCTCGGACAGATAGGCAGCCCGATAGAGCGCGAGCGTCGTTTTACCGCTTCCAGCAGTTCCGAGCACGGCAGTGTGCCCTGCTGAAGGCATGTACAGCACCTCGCGCTGCTTCTTGATAGGCTTTGGCAGATTTCCCCTCATTACGCTCTCACCTTTGATTTTTGTGCTGCGCATTTCGAGCTGTGATCGTATTTTTGAGAACCTTTCGCAGCCTTCATTTCACGTTCCCTCCCATAGCAAACTCCTCATCGATCTCGAACAGATCAGGAGTGGAGCGATGGACGCCGATGCCGTGTTCCATCAACAGCATCACGAGTTGTTCACCGTTCATCAGGGCGATGGGAGTCTTGTCGGGCTGAGCCGCTTCCTTGATGGCTCCGGCACTGAAGTCGCTGGTGGTTATAATCAGCCCTTGCTCGTGTGCTCCGAGGCTGCCGCGCACCTGCTGAACCACCGGGGCCAGGATGTTGTTTTTGAGTTTCCACTTCTTGACCTGGACGGCCATCTTGATGCGGACTACGTCACCGACCACCAGGGTGCCCCGGACATCGATGCCGCCGTCGCCGCTGAGTTTGGTTACCTCGACCATCTCGAAGCCCATCTCCGCCAGCAACTGCGAGATGAGTTCCTCGAATTCGCCGGGCTTCATGGCCAGCAGACGCTCACGCAGCGCCTTCCGAACCTGGTGGTTGTGTTGCTCGATTTGGAATGCGAGACCGCGTCCCATCCATTGGCTCAGGCCGATATAGCCACGGCCGTGCTGAACGAAGCGGGGCCGCTCACCGCGTTTCTGCTGGCGCTTGATCTCAGTGATCACCTGGGCGTACATGGAGGCTTCCGGCGTTTTTCCGCTCGTCACCAACCATCCTTTCTCCAATGCCTTCCCGGTGATTTCTTTGTAGTGCATCGGCTTTTTGCCGCCGAACTCCTCAAGCACCTTCTGAGCACAATCGATGAAGGAAAAGCCCGCATTTACAGATGGCGGTGTTGGTGCTTTTTTAACCTCCGGAGTAGTCCCATTGCCATCGTTCGGGATTACGGCAGAATCCCTAAGCGTAAAAATCTGTGGGCCGACCTTTTCAAAGGGAGACTTGTCACCGTTATTCTTGATATCGGAGTAGAGTCGAGCACTGACAGTGGCCGCCGGAGTTTTTCCGTCTGATTTCCAAAGGCCTTCAGCAATCATCTGACTTGCCAAATCTTTCGCATGCAAGGGCGACCCGGACTTTTTCAGAATTTGAATTGCCGCTGAAAGCACACTCATGATTCCACCTCAATCCATTCAACGGGAACGAGCTTTTGCTTTCCATCCCACCAGTTTTCACGGACCAATGCCTGATACCAATCCTCCCTGATGTCTGCGTGCTCGGTGACGATCACCTGGAAATTCTTGGTCTCCTCGACAATCAACTTGAACATACGGATTACCGATTGCCGGTCTGGGTTCGTTGCTTCGGTCTGCTCGCGAACTGTTTCGGCCGAGGTATCGGGCGGAAAATACGCCTGAGATGGCTGGTCAAGAAACAAAAACTGCGGCACTGGTCGCTGTTTCTTGAAGAACCAGTTGTGCAGAGCCAAATGGGTCACGAGATGGAGGCCAACCCAGGTTTCTCCGCTGCCCATTTTGGGCATGGGTATCGCTCCGTCGTCAGCATGGTCTGCGACGATGGTTAGCTTTTTGAGATCCAAGCGCATCGGAGAGTCCGAGTGCTCAATCTCAAGTTTTCTTGCCAGCGAAGTAATTTGAGTCGAAACAAGAGAGAGAATGGATTCCAGACGCTCGGCGGGAGCCTCATCGTCGAGTACGGCTTCTAGAACACGGATTTGTTCGACCAGCTTTTCTGCTTCTAACTTATCATCCGAATCATCGACATCCTTCGCAGGCATATTTTCCAGGTAAAGGCTGAGTCGGCCTTTTATCATTGCTCGCCTGGAGTTGAAGTCCCGCAAGTCAGAGATACGTTGGTTTGTAGTCTGAAGAGAAATGATTGAAGCCTTAACTTCATCCAGTTGCCTTTTTATATCCGCCAACTGATCCTCAGCCTTAGCTATCATCGCATCTAAATGTGGGGTGTCGTTGGTGACTGCTTCGAGCTGGGAGTCGATGTCGGTCAATGATGCTCGAATGGCTTCGGCAGACGGAACTGCGCTGGGTAACGTTGATGAACAAAGTGGGCAGGAATTTGGGTCACTGGTGTGGCCCAAGATGTTGATTGATTCCAGTCGTGACTTCTGCTCTTCCATCTCAGAGCCGAACCCGTTTGAAGAGCGTTTCAGATCCTTCAGTGACTTGAGCTCGGCTGCAGCGATCCTGTACGCTTCCCTGATTCGCTGTTGGTGATCCAGCAGGTCATTAAGGACATCAACATTGGGTTCCGCCGGATCATTATCGATATTCCTAGCGAGCGCAGCCTCGATCAGTTGTCGCACATTTTCCCATGAAGCCTGAAGAGGCTCGTCAGCAGCAATCAGGTCTACGCTCTTAGCCTCATTCAGCAGAGCAAAAGCACGTTCGAAATTCTTACCTTTCAGTCTGTTGCGTTCGGCGATTCTTGACTCGACCTGCTTCAGTTTACGATTCAGCTTCCGCAACTCCTCCTTGTTTTGGATGAACTCATCCGTGATTGCGCCGAGGAAATAAGGAAGATAGTCTTTAATGCTTTGCGGTAAGAATGGCTCTCCCTGACGATGAAACAGAAATTTCTGATCATCGATTTCGCTTTGCTCTTGGAAACAATAGAAAAGCGCCTTGCCGATATCTGCAGTGCCAGTTTTACGGGTCTGACCTGTCTTGGGTTCGTGAGCGTATTCGCCAATTCCAAGAATCTGGTTGAGGATAGATGTAAGCGTATCTAAATTGGAATTTTTGGTTAAACTGCGGGCTTCTGGGAAGCTCAGGGAGGTTCCGCGTTCGATGTAGATGTCTTCGGAAGATTCTTTACCAGGCTCAGGATTGCGCCTGGCAATGAAGATCTCTCCTGAAGAGGTTTGTAGCTTTACTGCATACCACTCTACATACTTACGAATAACACCTGCATAAACATTGCATTCCTTCCGGCCTAGACAATAATCGACGATGTGAATTAGAGCTGATTTACCAGTCCCGGACCGCCCAGTTATTATATTGACAGCATTTGGCTTGAGCTCAATGGAGCGAATTTGGCCGTTCGTCCCGTAGACAAGAATGTTAAGAATCTGGAATTTCATGGCTTTACTCCTAGTAGCGCCATTGCAGTCTTGAAGTCACCGACCATGGAAAACCACTTTCCGCACATCACAGCGGCGCGGGCACACTCATTGACCTCCTGGGTCGCATTAGGAAAGGACTTCGGGGCTGGGTTTGAGGTTTTGAGCCGCCCGGACTCCGTGACATAAATACTGTTGTGCTGCATGGCAAAGGCCAGTGCTTCCTTGACGTAGGGAGCCATGTTCTTTGCTCGTTCTGCAAAGCCTATTTTGGCAATTGCGGTATCTGCATTGGTGATCCAAGTTGAAAATGCCGTGCGAGAGGACCGTGGGAATGCCTGTCTTGTCGGCTTGTGCAGGACCAGGGGCAACATCACGAAGGGAAAAGCATACGGCGCACCCTCGTTGACGTTCTGTGTGTATGCATCCAGACCGGTTGACATCAGAAACCCGCAAAATGCCGGGTTCAAAAGTGCTGCAATCTCTGGAGGTCTGTTCGCCCATTCCTTCATAGACAATCCTCCGCAGATTGAGCAACCAGGCGCGACTGGAATTCAGGATGCCAGCCGACCCGTAGGCGGTTCGCGAGCATCTGATACGTGCCTCTGGTTATGAAGGATTCCTGACATGAGGGGCGAATTGGGATGTGGGCCTCCGCTTCCACCCACTGAAAAACCTTCTTCCCTGAAGCTATTTGGTCATCAGATGTTGGATCTACAGGCAGGGAATCCTTTGCTTGATCGAATCGGATCGCCCATTCTTCGATAAGGATGTCGTCATATTGCTCCAGATCATTATCAATAAGGAGCGACTCCCTGACCCATCGTGATCGCTGCTCTGCCGCCTTGTAGAAATTTTTAGCTGCTCTCTGAATTCGATTCTCGGGCAGAGCAATTAGTCGAAGCTGCTTTGCGAACACCAAGTTCACAAATGGCGTAACATCCGGGTCCGCTGACTGAATCTCGGGATGAATCGGTAGGGAGTCCGACTTGAACTGCTCTCTGAGTGAATCAAGCTGGGCGTCTATTTCCCGGCCGGTTATCTTGAGGATCTTATGCTTCTTGCGCTTGAGGCTTTCGGAATCGATTTCTTTGTCGGCAATGTCCGTTAGCTCGCTGCCATCAATCCCGGCTACGACCCGCTGGAGCCACCAGCCTTCAAGATACTTGAGAAATTGATCCGCATACTGCCTCTCACAATGCCCCCACAGTTCCTCGCTTAGATGGGTCTGGAGATCCTTGCTTAAAGGGCAGTTGTCCAGGATATAAACCCGCTCCAGAAGAGCC
Organism: uncultured Syntrophobacteraceae bacterium; assembly: GCA_964578835.1. GTDB lineage: Bacteria > Desulfobacterota > Syntrophobacteria > Syntrophobacterales > Syntrophobacteraceae > CAZOEL01. The sequence goes on from CAZOEL010000065.1 coordinate 24,446, forward strand.
CTTCGTTGTTCCGGCGTGAGCGAATTGAACTTCTGATACCCTTCCTTGTTCGATTCGTTCGATGACGTTTGGCTCGTCTGCAACAGCAGAGTCTCAGCTTCGGCAATATTCCTTCCTTCGATGCGCAAGTGACGGGCAGCAGAGTTTTCGGCTGACTCTTCTGTCGTCATCAGGCACAGAATTGAATTTTCCTCAGACAGTCCTCCGGAAAACAGGTCGCACCAGATCCTGATGGTTTTCCAAAGGTCGGTGCTCGCATTGGTGAGACTGGCTTTCCGGGCGATGTGATGTTTAACCTGGATGACTTCGGTGGGGCTGCCGTCCTTTTCGAACACAACGTCGTCGAGAGTCTCGATTGCAACAGCGATATCCGGGTCAGATTTCAAACGTTTTAGAGATTCCAACAAGGCAAGACGGCACTGGTAGATATACCCGAGCAGAGATGCTGCCGCCGAATATTGTGATCTGTCTTGCATGTCAGCCTCCATTTTCCCTACAGCTTGAAGCTCTTCGAGAGAACCTTGCCTTCGATAGAAAATTTCAGTTCGCCATCTTCCTCAATGAACGCCACAGATTTGCCAGCGTATCTCCGGTAAAGCTGGAATGTTCGCCCCTTGTAGGTGACGCTGCCATCATCCTCTACAAGGACGCTATCGCCCGGAGGCGGCGTGGATGCAGGACTCGTCACCGGGCGTGTGTCGTTGAACGAAGGACCTTGGCTCGCACTCTTCTTTTCAGAGAGCAAGGTCATCAGGCCGCTGGGTTCTTGGCCTTTGCTAGCCTTGGGGCTGGGAGCCGCTTCTGCATACTCGGCAAGCTGCCTTTGGGCTTCCTGAAGGCGGCGATTGAATCCATCCGGGTCACGCAGGATGGATATCCAAAGTCGTGCTTTCTCGGAATTGATGTCGTGATCGAGAATCTTTTCGAGCAAGTTGCATGCTTGCCCGATAGCGTCCTTGGCGTCGTTCCAGAGCGATTGGATTTCTTCCTGCTCGTCGGACTTCATCGTCTCCTCGAAATCCTCGAAGGCAATGTCTGTATTCAGTGAGCCTTCATAGGGAGCCAACCCCTTGGCTTTGTAGCGGCGAAGCTGCTCCGGACTCATCGTGCAGTGATAGGTCAGCAGCCAGCGTTCCTTGATGAAATGGACATCGCCTTCCTTGTTCAGGAGCATGAACTCGCCTGTCTTGGGCCGTGCGAGCTTCTTTGCCAAGTCGGAAGGTGAAAACTCCGCGTCGGTCAATCCCTCACGAACCTTATCCCGATCTCTTTTTGTCTGCAGTTTGCCAACGATCCAGGTGGCGCAGTTCGAAAGGCCCTTATAGTCAATATCCCCGGGATTTTGTGTTGCCAGAATGCAGCCGACACCAAAGGCGCGTCCTTGCTTGACCAGGATATTCAGTGCGGGTTTGCAGGTGCTTGTATAGGGGTAAGTGGGATAGAAAGCGGTCTTTCCACCGCCACCGCCGATCTCATCCAGGAAGAACAACAGGCGTGGTCTGTTTCCACCAGGAGCGCTACCTTGCTTACGCATCCAGGCGTTGATTGCAAAGGCAATTTGGGCGACAACGAAGCTCTGATCCTCAAAGTCGGTGATGTGAGCGAGGCTGATAACGCTGATCTGGGTCTTGCCGTCGACACGGTTGGCTCCCACCAGCTTGTCGATGCTCATTTCTTCGCCCCGGACCCAGTTGGCGGCCGCGCCGACGAGCTGTCCGTTTACCGCCTGTGCAAGCTTTTGACGCCGGTTCTCAGGAATATGGTCATCGATCCCCAGCACACCAATGGTGGCAAAGGGCGGTTCCAAAATCATGGAGACCAATTGCCCAAGACCTGCCTCGCCAGTCAGATCAACACCCGTGCGCCAGGCATGCTCGATAAGAGCGGTAACAAAATCCGTTTCCCGGTCCCGCTGTCCCGAGGGAATCACCCGGCGTACCAGTGCTTCCGCCATGCTGGTCACCATGACCGAAGCCGTATCCGGGTCCTTGTCAAATAGCTTATTGATGTCCGGCGGCGGGGAAGAAATGAGCGGAATGGATACCCGGCGGCCGAGCTCGCTACGGGGGGTGAAAATTTCAACGGCTACCTGGTTGGAAAACTCCCGCACGTTGGTTTCGGCAAGCCCCCAATCCCATAACCGTTTCCGGAAGGTGTTGGCTTCAGCCAAGGCGGCGCGACCAAGTGTAGATTTGTCTTCTACCTCGACCCATGGCGCAACGGCCGGGGCTGCCAGTTCTCCGAAAGCAAGCGCCAAGGAAGACAAATCGCCCTTGAGATCCACGATAATCGAGGGAATCCCCCTGATGGCTGCTTCCTCAATGATGGCTTTGCCCATTACCGTCTTGCCGGAGCCAGAACCGCCGCAAATAAAGGTGTGAGTGATCAAGTCACTCAGTTTGTGGCGGTACAGCTCTCCCGACATCCCATTGGGATCGAGATGTTTTCCTATATAAAGCTCGCTCACTCGTTATCCTCCTCCGGGAGTTCAAGTGTTCCTGTTTGCCATTCACGGAATTTTTCAAGAATGAACGGGAGGTCGTTTTCCTTGAGCGGGTCGCCATTGGCCCGGCGGCCGACGTAGTCAGCCCGCGCCATGAAGATATCGCCCTGAACATCTCCCGGGCGCTTCTTCTGCAGATACACCACATTGGTCGGAATGGAGGTTCCAGTTGATGCGAAGGTTTCGCTTGGCAGAGAAATCACGGCCTTGATGATGGCGTGCTCACGCATGTAATCCCGAACGGGCTTCGCGGTGGCGTTCGACAACACACCGTCGGGAAGAACGATGAGTAGTTTGCCACCCGGCTTCAATACCCGAAGATAGTGTTCAATGAAGAGGACCTCGCTGTCCTGGCTGTTTTTCGGCCGTTTTTCCGGCGGACGGCCCTTGGACTTGAAAACCTTGACCTCATGCCCGAACTGATAGTCCAGCAGGATGCCCTCGGTCTTGACGGACTTGCCGAATGGCGGATTGGTCAGTACGAGATCGATGCTGTCCGGTCCTATGCGGCGCTTTTTCTTGCCGTCGCCGAAGTCGACCTCGTATTCAACTGACGGCTTCAAGCCGCCGTATTCCTCGTTGTAGAGGTAGTTCTGGTGAAGCCACTGAGCGTTCTGCGCGTTGACGGCGTGAACGATCATGTTCAGTTTTCCAAGGCGAGCCGCTTTCTCTTCAATCTCGCACGCGAAAAATGTTTCCTGGCCGAGGCGCTTTAGGAGTTGATCTTTCTTGAGTGGCTCCACGCCGTTGGAGAGTGCGTGCTTGTACACGTCCTCGTAAGTGGCGATCAGAAAACCACCTGACCCTGCGCACGCATCCAGAAAGCGCTCGCTTTTTTCGATGTCCAAGGCTGGGCCGTCTGGATTGTCCCGGGCAAGGTCCAGCATGAAGGCGACTATTTCTCGTGGTGTAAAGAACTGACCGAGGTCTTTACCCTTGAAGGTATCGGACAGCATGATTTCGAAGGCACGGCCAAGCACATCGCCCTGGGTGTCTTTCAGGTTGATCCCTTCAAGACGGGCAATGACCCGCTCAACGGTTGCCGCCTTGCTGAGCACACGTTCGTTTTCGTCAGTAAAGACTTCGGGGTGGTGCCCCTTCAGGTCATCGAACAGGTTGTTGATGAAGTTCTGGACGGCCTTGTCGCCCATGTGTTTGTTTTGCTCGCAATACGATTTCAGCTTGGCGGTGGTAAAACTTCCGCTGGGTTTTGCGTCTTCATTGAGCTTGATAAACAGGAAGCGCGTGAACTCGTCGAAGATCCAGTCGTTGCGCTTGTTCTCGATATCCCAGATGTCCTGCCAGCAGCCTTTCATGAGCTGCACGAAGCGGGAGAGGCTGTTTTCCGTATAGAGTGTTTTCTGCGCCCACTGCTGCAGGCCCTTAACTACGTCTGGCTTGAATTCGCGCACCATGTCTTCGGCATCGCGAACATCGTCCCAGTCCCTCATCTCGTCATGAATCTCATTCCCCTTTTCGACGAGATAGATGCGTAAATGGCCTGCCACCTCGATGACGCAGTAGGCTGCCGGACCATTGGGCATAAGAATGCTAAGGGCTTTGTACCGGTTGGCCTCGGATTCACTCAGCGTTGCCGAGCCTTCATGCTTGAAAGCGGCATAGCAATTGCCGACGCTGGTTGACACCAGAAACGCGGCTTTCTCGTCCAGCCCTTCAACCGTCGTGGCAATGCCAGAACCATCACCATCATTGATCTGGTGGGCTTTGAAGCCCAGGTTCGAGACCAGAAATTCTCTGAATTGATCAAGAGTTGCCATCTGCTATTTCGCTCCTCGTGTTAAATAGACTGCAACTGGGACGACAGTTTCCTCTGGGGTTAATCCACCATGGTCGTTGCCCTGAACAACATATGGATTTCCTGATGATGACTGATTCGCTCTGGGCCAACCATAACTATCATGACTAAAAGATATCTCTACAGCCTTGTGCTGATCGGGTAAACCATACATGGCCAGTGGCTCCATAACCTTGGAGTTTACAGGGCCGACACGTGTTCTATTTTCAGACTTGTACTCCAGGCAGCGGTTATGGATGAAGACATCCCGTCCGGGTCCGCTGTCCGATTTCAAATCGTCAATGACGTACTGAGTGTTGTACCAGGTGAAGCCGTGGTCAGCCGTGATAACGACGGCCGTCTTGTCCTGGGCGGCGATCCTGCGCAGATGGGGCAACGCCACTTCCTTGACATAGGCCAGCATGATCTCCTGGAGACTCGACATGCCCTTCTGCAGAAGCCGATCCTGGAGGTTAAACACCACCGCCTTGAAGCGCTCGGGTGCGTCTACCAGGTCGCGCATTTTCCGGTTGAGGGTATCGGCGTTGGCGTCCTTCTCGTTGTAGCAGAGGTAGCTCTTGTCCCGATCCCACCAGGAGGCAGGCGAAAGCCCCAGGTTGTCCAGGCAACTCTCGAGCAGATGGGGTTCACTGGTGCCATAAGACCAGCTTCGGAATTCCGCCGGGGGTGCTCCGGCGAAAATGGCTTGTCGGCAATATTCGGTAATGCTGGGCAGATAAGTGCAGGCGCGGAACTCAGGCCCCAGCGACTGGTAAGGGCGAAACAGCTCGCGCCCCGGTATCATCAGGAAGCGGTCACGCAGCAAGGTCCAGTTGGCCACGCTCATCCCGTCAAAGACCAGCAGATAAACCTGCTTGATCTCCGAATCCTGCAGCAATGGCTTAACCGCAGATTCCATGACATCGCTGTTCAGCCACGGCCTGCAGGTTCCTGCCGCAAACTTGCGCTCGTTCAGCCACTTCGGCAGTCCACGGCTCGGCTGCACATAGAAATCCGCCCAAGCGATGCGAATGGAATCGCAGGCCTTTTTCGCCCGCTGGGTGATACGAAAGACATTGACCTTTTCCGGCAACTGGCTGGACCGCCGTTCCGCTTCCAGCGCCATCGTGGAGAGCGGCAGATACACCGAATCCACCAGCGCCAGCCAGGCCTTCCAATCCAGGCTGGCGAGATTCTTCACCGCCGCCTCGGCCTTGTCCGTAAGCCGGTGAATCGTGACCATCGCTTCCAGTAACGACACGTGGTCCTCGTACTGCTCGCGAGCCTGATGTCGGCGCAGGGCTTCAAGCAGCTCTTCCCATTCCGGGGCATCCGGTGTTTCTAACGCATCGGTCAGTTTGCAGGGAGCCTTTTCAAGTGGAAGCGTGTCGGCCCGCTCGCCGTTGACAACAACATCGAGCAACGCGTGCAGGGTGACTGCCAGACCCTGGGCAAGGATGCCACCATCGGCTTCCAGCACCTGGATAAGCTGATTCAGCAGGCGCTCCGAGCCTTTGCCGCCAACGCCCTTGACCACTGTCGCAAGGGACTCGGTGACGGCACTGGGGTGCTTCGGAAAAACCTCGTGCTGCAGGTAGTGCAGCGCCTGTTTGCAGGGTGCGTCGTCTTTGAGGGTGATGCGGCGTCCCCAGTCGGCAAGCCCGTGCAAGCTTTGCCCGTCCTTGAGCACGTCAACAAACAGGTCGCCCAGTTCGCTACCATCGAGGAAGGTACGCATCCGTTCCGGTGAGAGCATCTTCCAGCCATCCAGAATGGAAGCGAGCAGGCATATCGGCAGCACCGGCGGCGGGTCGTTTTCCAGCACGGCGGCTTCGACCAGAGCGAAACGCGGCCCATCGAGCCAGGTGCGAACCACGTCAAGGAATTCCTGCTCCAGCGCCCGGCGCTCGTCCGCATCGACCGAGCCCAGCACCTCGCGTACCCGTGCCAGCGCATTCTCGTACCAGAGCTTGTCGAGAATCCGATCCGGCTCCCAGCCTGCAGACAATACGCTGGGATCGTTCAGCAGCGAGGCGAGCACCACGCGCTCCAGAGTGTAAGCGCCGAGCTGCGGCAGGAACGGTGCCAGGTTCCAGAATGCGGGGATGGGAAGCCGGTCAAGCAAGGCCCGGGGATTCTGCACGCCAAGCGCCTTTGCTATGTCGCAACCCGTTACCGTGCGGGGCGACACGCTGGAGCGGGCCTGCAAGTCCGCCAGATGATCCGGCTGAAGCTGCTGGCGCGAGATGATGATACGGGCAGGTGGATTCGGTTGCCGACGCTCGGGTTCGGTATGGCGGCGCAATCCAAACTCATTGGCGCAGACATGCACGGGAATCGCTTGGCCATCGACCAGCAGTTCGGCGGGCGCTTCGACAAAATAGCCGCGAACGTCATTCACCAGCAGATAGGGCAACTTCTGCTTTTCACGGCTGCGCCACATGCCAGCCAGGGCTTGTTCCATGGCGGTCATTGCAGCGCCTCCTCGATTTGTCTTTCCATTTGGGAGTAAAATTCGTCATCAGCGAGTTCCAAGAGATCATTATTGATCTGGTTGGCAAGCGAACGAATTTTTGCGCTACGGTTGAATGCCTCTCGTTTTTGTTGTCTATAATCTTCCAGTGCTTTGAGAGCATCAGTAACGAATCGATCCCATTCCCCATCATCTTTTTTCGGAACCAACACCTGTTTTATCTGCTCTGGATAGAGGTGGGTTTGGCCAGTTCCTCCAGTTTCATTACGTAGAAGTTGCCTAAGCCCATATGAAGATTGAAGGAATAACTCCAGGAAAACAGCATCTTTAGAATCCTTTGGCCGACATACTGTGATTTCAGCGACAGGAATCACAGTTTCGTGGTTTTCTTCAGACGTCCACCGAACGACCTTCCCAATGCTTCCTGAACCGATGCAGCTAATAAGGATATCGCCCAGTTTTAGACGCATTTCTTCATAGGCCATCCCCCAGCTTTTCTTCACCTCCTCTATCTCAGAAAATCCACCTTCCCAGTCCATGTGATTACATTTGATGATTTTATATTCACTTGGATCATCGTACTCATAGTCGCTTTTTCCAGGAGTACGGCCACGAAAAATTTCGGCGTAAATCGATAAGGGCTCAACTCCCCCTGGGGCATCATTCAGGGCGTGAACTGAATCGACAAGATAAGGGTCATAGTATCTACATGTGAGCTGGTCCATTGTGCCAACAGGGGTGGCAATCCATACCTTGTTTTTCGATTTCTTTAATGGCTTAAGCTGAAATGAATTTGCAAGCGGATCATCAAAGAAACCTCCCATCACCTGAGATGAAGCCGCACTCTTATCTGATAGTTCCTGAATTTTATCAGAAAAAATGTGATGGCGCTTTAGGATGTGCCGTTGTTGCTCGATATCGATCTTCGGAAACGGTATGTCAGATAGAACGCCACTAGATATATAACTAATACCGAGATTTGCCCTTTCCCTAAAAACCATCGATTGAATTGGTTTGCTGAGCAGCCACAAGACTACGAACTTCGGGTCATAGTCCTCTTTGCACTGGAATCTGAAGATACTTCCATTGACGATAGCATCCGGCGGGTTGTCTGAAGCAACGCACATGTCAAAGAATGCTCGAGCACCCTTAATGCTAATGAGCACGTCATTACTCTTTATTCGAGCACGCTCGGAGTTAATCCATTCAGATGGGACCATTACGGCGCTTTCGTAATCAATACCGCTGTTGGATACATTTGATGATCTGACAAGAGATATGCCGCCTTCCTCCAAATAGCTTGAAGATGGCGGAAGAACGCCGTAGCTGGCGTCATCGGTCATTACATCACCCAAGGTCGTGAGTTCGATATCACAATTCTCTATGTACCGTTCCGCGTGAATGAACTCTGGAAGGTAATAGTTGATATCAAACCTGTCGTGTTGCTCTTCGGGCGACAGGATTTCGATCAGGGGTTTTTCGCTAACGATGGACATTGCTTACTCCACCTTCCAAGGCTGTTCTTCTTCCGAATCGTTCTTTTTCAGCAGCTCACCCAGTGCGCCCTGCACATACTGCTCGAATTCGCGCCGCCCGCCCTTGAAGAAGCCAAGCAGGCGCGGCTTGAGTTGATCCAACAGATCGTCGACATTCACCTTCACGGCTTCCGCCTCGGCAAGGGCTTCTGCCAGGTGTTGGCGCATGGTGGCGTCTTGCAGTGCATCGAGAGCGCTTTGCTCTACAGGATCGCTGAGCAACCCCAGCAAAGGATTTGCGCCGGACGTGTCACTGACGTAATCCCGGAGCTCGGCTTCGCAGCCCCGCACATGGTCCAGGCATTCCTTGATGCCGCGCTCGACCAATTCCAGGAAATGGTCCGGCTTGAGTTCCAGACGCTTGCCGGGTTTATAGCCACAGGCGGAACACACCCAGCCGTGGGACAGGTCGTTCTTCACGTCATCCAAGCTCTGCTCGCATACCTGCTGCACGCCAACCTGGCTCAACAGATCGGTCAATTGGGCTTCGATAAATGTCGGGCTGAAATGGGCGCTAAGCCCTTCCACCCGTGAGAGGTCCTTCAGCACCTTATAGCTTGGGCTGCCGAGCACGGCATCACGGAGGGCTTTCAGATCTTTGTGCAGGCCCGCGTGTTCACTCAGGTACTGGTTGAGGTAGAGCTCGTGCAGATCCTTCCATTCGGCGGTAATACGGCTCATTTCCCCGGACGTGCCAGCGGATTTGACGTAGGTCTCGATGCTGTCGAGTAGCTCCTGGCATGGCTTTTCAATGGTGGGCAGGACGCCCAGTGCTTTGAGTTCGCGTAGTTTGCCAGTGAGGCTACCCAGCTCGGAAATGCGATCCAGAAAATCGCGGGCTTCCCTCACGCGGTGGGCGAATTCTTCAACGCAGGTGTAACGATTGGCCGCCTCAATATCATCGTCCTCGGCAAGCCCCAGCATGTCTCGCAGGGCTCCTCTCACCGAGGCATAACAGGCAACCCGGCTTTCTCTTCCATCCTCGGGCAGCGCAAAAATGTCGGCCCATTCGGAAATGGGGTCGGGAACCGAGGCTCCGGGCCAGGTTTGCAGTGCCTGCTCGGCCTGGCGGAACTCGTGCCGGGAACGGGTTTCCGTCTCTTTCAAGAGGTCAAGAAGGCGCTCGGCGGCTGCCGGGCTGTAACCGGTGCTTTCTTTCCAAAGGCCAAGGGCGTGAAGCGACTCGGTCAGGTCGTGCCACAGGATTTCATCCGGACGCGTCCCGAGACGGAGTTCATCCAGCTCCTGGAGCCAGTCAACCGGGCTGCCAATGGTGCGATCATCCTGAGAGACCGTCTTACCGTGAATGGTGAAGCCGCTGATCTCCCCGGTGCTGATGAGCAGCGTGATCAGGATATCCACCCAGGTGTCGGTCAATCCCAGGTCCGTGGTTTTCAGCCGTTTGCGGGTTTCCGCGATGCTGGTGGCAGGCGGGTTGGCCTTGCGGATATTGTCCCGAATCCGCTCCTTCGCCTTTTTGAAGGCTTCTACGCTGCTGGCAGCCAGTGTGACCGAGACCTCCCCGGGCACACCGGTGTTGAGCAAACCAAGCGGCGCAAGGTGCTTTTCAAGATCAGCCTTGGCAGTCCCATCCCCGTCGGTCACACGGCCTTTCCAGATGGCTTCGAGGATGCGTTTGCGCATCTGATTGCTCAAGTCCGCGCTAAAGGAATAGGCCTCCCGGAAATCCGGATGAAAGTGAAAGACCTTGGCTAAAGCCTTGGTGGCGACCTTTTCCAGGAGCCGTTCCAGAGAGCGTTCACTCTGCGGAATGCTGTGGTAGAGGGAGAGCAATTCTGCTGGCTCGCAGAGGATTTCCCAGGCTTGGTCCTTGGTATTCCACTGGCGGATTTCGCCGTTCACAAAGGATTCGAGCAAAATCTCCGTGGCCTTGCGGGCAGGCTGGGCCGATTTGGTTCCGGCGGGAAGGTCAATCCATTCGCCCAGCAGCTCCAGCTTGCGACGGACGGATTGCGAAGCACCGCCCGCGTTAACCTGGGACTGGTAGTCGCCAAAGAGTTTGACCAAAGCCATGCTACGTTTGAGCTCATCGATATCCTGGGTTGGCAATGTGGCCGGTAGCCATACGAGGGTCCGTCCGTTGCCATGACGGACTGCGTCCATCTCGACATCGAGCGGCGAGGCTGACGGGTAGAGTACGGCCAGGTGCAACGCCTTGGTGGCGGGCACGTCCTTAACAAAGCCGATGACTGCGTGGTCGTTGGTGAGCGCCGTCACCGGTTCAAGCCGATAGTCCAGGGAGCGGCGGGTTCGCTGCCAATCCACATCCACCTGGGTCGAGAAACCATGTTGTGGTGGCACAGTGCCGCCCAGCGGACTGCCCGGGAAGCGGAGGAACAGTTCAAGATGGGAGCGGTAGGCGCTCTCAAGCTGAATATCCGGTGCGAAACCATTCTTGACCCGCTCGACTTCAACCAACAGCTCTTCGCGTTCGCCCCCGTCACCTTCAACCGAGAGGAAAAAGCTCAGATTATCCCCGCTGCCTTTCTGACGAAGGGGCGGAAATGTTTGGGCAATCTTTTCCAGGATTCGGGCCGTTTCCTGGTCGCTTCCAGCGGGGTCACTTTCCTTGCCGGGCCATCGCAGCAAGAGCGCGTCATTCAGCTTGGAAACGGTGAGTTCTTCCTTAACCATGGAGAGGACGATCAATGCTTTGATCAGGCGTTCGCTCGCTACCTTGGCGGCCGCCTGATCGACGTCCGACCAGCGCTTATAAGGCACGCGGGACAGGACCTCGTCCCTGGCCGTGCTGCAGAAGCGCTCAAACATCCCGTAATACTTGGCCATCTCAGGATCGTCCTGGATGATCTTGTTACGCAGGTCCTCGTAGTCGAACACGTCGTCGAGCACCGCGATTCGTTTCCAGTCGCTGGTATCCTGCAGACGTCTTTCAATGAATTCCTGGACAAATCCCAGTGCGCCACGGGATCTGCCGCCCCGGTTGGTGATCGCGGTGAGGCAGTACAGCCCGAAGGGATGCATCGGATAAACGTCGGCAAAGTGTTTTGCCTCGTCGGTGATGGGTTCGCGTTCGCGGAAGTACCGTTTCAGGAAGTCAGTAAAGGTTCCCCGGAAATGCGGCTGAATTTCAGCCTTGAAGGCATCGGCGAGCTTATGAACGCATTTGGAATTTTCACGGAATAGCCGGTGATTGTAGATGCGATGAAATTGCGTGACCGGGATGTTGATGGACTGGAAGCGGCCGGATTGCCCGGAAAGCTTGCCCATCAGCTCTGTATCGTAATTGCGCCCGGCTTGGCGAGCGATGGCCTGAATTTCCTCCTGGACCGCGCCAAAAATCCAGAACGGTTGATCCCCGGCCAGTCCAGCTTCGGCCAGTTGTCCAAGGAAAGCAGTGCCCCGGTTGAAGTGTTCGTCGCTCTGGATCAGGTGAAGATACAACTCGTCAATAAAGACCAGGACGCCTTCATAGCCGCGTTCTTTGGCGATCTCGACCAGCTTCTTGACCTTTTCTGTGACCGTGGTGCGGTCCTGGACGAGTTGAATGTTCAGGGCGGCAACAGCCTGCTCAATGATGGTCTTCTGATATTCCTTGTCATAGGAGCGAAGCTGATCGACGGAGAGACTCCGGTTGTCACGAATCCAGTTCTCGACATCGCTGCGGGTGCCGCTGGCGGTGTGATTGAAAAAGGTATCCAGATAGGCGTCGGTGTTGGACAGAGTCGCCGTTACTGGCGGCGAGAGGTGGCGCAAGTGGTCAGTAACCGAGTTCCAGAAAGCCTGCTCGAGGGTCTCGTCAGGCACTTCAATGGCGGTAAAGTTGATCGTGAGGAATTTTCGTGGTGCGAGCGCATCCATGCCCCATTCAGGCTTGGTATCGAGGAACTGTTTGCGCAGCGTCGGTTCGGTCAGAATGGCGGATAGCCATGCCATGAAGATGGTCTTACCGGAACCGTATAGACCGGTGATGAAGAAGCCGCGACCTTGCTTACGGTGAATTCGGTCCAGGATAATTCGGGCCGACTCCTCAACCTCGGGCAGCATGACGAAGCTTTCGAAAATCCGCGTCCTGCTGGCCGAATCGTGAGTCGACTCGTTGAAGTTTTCCACCCAGCTACTGACGGGCGTGAAATCAAACATATCCTTCATGAGTGGCATATCAGGCCTCCAGCTCCACAATTGGTTGATCTCCGCGAGTCAGGGTGTACTGCCCGCAGCGGCAAAGCTGACCAGCCATTCGTCCTGTCAGCACCAGTAAAATTCTTCTTTTTCCCACGGCATCGTTGTACCAAGTGGTCATGGGGTCCATGCCGAGCGCGAAAACCAGTTCCAGGTGATCGAGGATGGTCAGTCCCTCTGGTAATAGCTGTTCGGCTACAAGGTCGTGTACCGCCTTCCGAAGTCTGTTTCCGTAGCGTTTAAGATCCGCCGGGACGGTCGTAGCATTGAAATCGAACACCTCGGCAAACATGGGATCTTTAGCCAGCAGGTCGAGAACGATGTCATTCACGCTCACATATCGGACCTGCCCAAAATCGCCCAGCGATGCCATGTGTTCCGCAAGCCATGTTTTTCCGGAACCTTGACCGCCAATCAGGCAGCAAAGAGTCCGTCCGCCAACGTGGCTTTCGCCGACCAATCCTATAAGCTCATTGAGCGCCTTGGCCTGAGCTGGAGTCGTTTTGTTATCTCCAGGCATCGACATACTCCTCCAGCGATTGATGAATCAGTTGAACTTGGTCCGTGCTTCCGTGCCGGTGATATTCACAATGTCCCTTGGTTGCGAGTTTGTTGACCCCGGCAATCAGCAAGGCGCGGTTGCACATGAAGATGGGAGCTATGGTCCCTTCGTTGATGACTGTGGCTGTCGATGGTGCCCGCCAACCGTTTTTTGATGCGTCGTGATAGAGCGCGTAGCCCAAAACGGCCTCGGTTGGGCAGTAAGTGGTCACCGAGTAATTGGATTTCGAAAGCTTCAGGCGTCCAGCCTTAACGAGGATCGACCGCACTCGATCTCGAGTTGACTGAGGCATGCGCTCGTATTTGCGTTCCAGGAGCTGGTCGAGGTGGTAGCGAGAGAAAACGGCCTCGCCGGTATTCAGGAAGCTGTCTGTAACCAAAAGTGAAAGGGTTTCAAAAAGAATCGGAGTAGTAATGCATAGCTGGAAAAACAACAGATCCTGAACCGCTTCATCATTGCTGCGAATCTTTCGAAACATCTTCAGGAATGAAGTGTTTTTGATCGAGTTGTTCTCGATTTCCAGGAAGCGATATTTCATGTGTTGCCACAGCTTTTCCTTGTTGGACTCGGACTTCTGAGGCCAACGTTGGATACAGGAGCCACGCACAGCTTGCGCGTCATTGCTCTCCAATGCGGCGTCGAGCAGCATGAGAGTCTCTTCCAGAAGGAATCCGTATCCGATAGTTGAAAACTGCTTATCCATTGAAATTGCCGCCTGTCATTTAGTCCTCATTGTTTTTGTTTTTGTCTGCTGCAGCACCGCCAGCCTCGACCCAAGCATCGACCTGTTCTTTTTTAAACTTCCAGAGTCGGCCTACTCGATGAGCGGGCATGCCGTGCTTGTCTATCCAGCGGTACACGGTGTCACTGCTGACACCGAGATACTTGCCTATCTCGTCTACTGATAACCAACGGTTTTCCATCTCGGCCATTTCTCTAGCTCCTCATGGGCGATTGGGTTAATAGCCACGCCAGAGGCGATAAAAGGGATGCGGGCACAGCTTCCCCAACTTAAAACATCCTCTAATATATTTAGGCAGGGGCCGATTGTCAAATGGTTTTACCGGCATAAGACCGCAAAAGGCGACTCAAGGATATATCCATTGACCCTCTGTCACTCTTTCCCCGTAAGCAGGGCATGGCATCCAATAGGTCCAGGCTGGAATCGAGGTGCGCCCGCGTAGCACCGCCACCATCACCCGCTGGTACATGCTGTGCCCGCCGGGCCGAAAGCCTTCCAGCCGGTCGATGGGCGGCAGGTCGCGTTGCGGGTCGGTGAAGGTCACCAGCTCCCCATGGATCAGATCCCAGTCGCCGGTCGGACGGCCGAAGCGTGGCGTGTCGTTCTCGTGCTGTCTGCGGGCATCGGCCATCGGGTCGGCGGTGCCCCGGGCCAGGATCAGTCCCTCCGGCACCTCGAGGGCTGGGAACCCGGCGTGGAGATGGTAGAGCCTGCCCCAGACCACGGCCGGTTCGATGCTGCGGGCCTGGGCGCAGAAACGTTGATGGTTCCAGTAGCCCCGTTTCAGGGTGCCGTAGACGAAGAGCCGGAAAATGGTCTCGGGAGTGTCTTCCGGGTTTGTGTTCAGCTTTACGGTGTCTCCAATGTTCATGCATTCACTCCTTCGGGCAATGTTCCTTTGCGCTCCTGGGGGATGAAGCGGAATTCGCTGTTTTCGACGGTCCGCACATCCGCGTGGCGGATGGTGAGCATGGTCATGGGCGGCACCTCCAGCTCG
>CAZOEL010000066.1:0-2945 GCA_964578835.1 uncultured Syntrophobacteraceae bacterium
ATGACGGTGGGTGTTTCTGAACTAATTGTGGTAGGTTATTTGTTGTGAGCTGCCTTAGCCCCTTTGTTCGACTTATCCTCCACTCTCGAACTGCTGATGCGACTCCACCCCAAACGCATTGCAGGCGAGGAAATGAATGCAAACGGCTCAGCGCCATCAACCTCAATGTATTTGGTTGTTTCGTTTAGAGACGATAAACGCTTTAAACAAATGTTCTCTCGAACTGAGCGACTGTTCGGCAATGGCTGTCGGTTTCCCCGGATTCTTTGCTGCTTTTGGCGCGATGCAATGCCGGCGGTTTATGGTAACCAATTAAGGATGAACAACACAGTTTGAGGGTCGCCTTTCCACGGCAAGGAGAATGAGGCGCGGAGGCGGCCGACTTCGGCATGGTTTTGTGAAAAGAGGAAGAGCCTGAGCAACCTTTGGCATTTTTTAAGGAGAAAGGGATATGGTCCAGCGGATAACCTTACGGAGGATGAAGGTTGGGCTTGTTTTCTCATTTATAGGCCTGTTGGCGTGCATGGCGTCAATCACCCATTCTGCGGATGCAACATTCCACCTGGCGCAAGGCTTTAATGGAATTTCCGTTCCTTTTGCAGACAGTGGAATAAACAATGCGGGGCAATTGTGCCAGGCTATACAGCATTGCGAAAAAGTATCCTATTGGGATGCGCCCTCGCAATCTTTCTCCGTCCATTTGAAGGGATCGACAGAAAACGTCTTTGAAGTTCTTCCCGGGAAGGCCTACTTTGTCCAAGTTTCTCAGGCATCCGAATGGACCATATCCGGCACAATCCCGGAATCGATCACTTTCAATTTGCAAACAACTCCGGGCACGGACATCAACACCATTGCCTTGCCGGCAAACATGACAGCGCTAAAAACTGCGGAGGATCTGCTCTCGGTAGTGCCCAACACAGATACGGTGTGGAAGTGGGATACAGCTCTCAAGGGCTACATAGGGCATCCAAAGGGCAGCAAAATCAACAACTTTAACATCAAGACGGGCGAGGCCTACTTTGTCAATGTCCTCTCCGATACCGCATGGACTCTTCAGGCGCTGAAATCCTCTCTTTCCGCCACGCCATTGCAAGGCCTCACGCCGCTTGAGGTCGCGCTGAGCGCAACCGCATCAGGAGGAACGCCTCCCTATTCCTACTTTTGGGACCTCAACAACGACGGCGCGCCAGACGATACCCGGCAGCAGTTCAGCTATATATTCAACGCGCCCGGAGCTCATACCGTCATTCTAACGGTGCAGGACGCTGCAGGAATGACCTCGGTCAGCCAGGCCTCCATTTCAGCCCTGGCGCCTCCGAGCGTAACCGCTTCAGCGACGCCTTCCAGCGGAACCGCTCCTTTGGACGTGACGCTCTCGGCCACCGCCAGCGACCCGGATGGCGAGATCGTGTTATATGAATGGGACCGCGATGGTGACGGCGCCTTCGAGTACAGCAGCACAGATTCGCCCACCACAACCTACAGGTACGAAACCCAAGGACTTCACCAGGCGACCATCCGCGTCAAAGACAACAACGACCTCACCGCCCTCAGCACTGTCGCCATTTCTGTAGGAGCCGTCCTGGAATCGACTCTTTCCGCCACGCCGTTGCAAGGCCTCACGCCGCTTGAGGTCGCGCTAAGCGCAACCGCCTCAGGAGGAACGCCTCCCTATTCCTACTTTTGGGACCTCAACAACGACGGCGCGCCAGACGATACCCGGCAGCAGTTCAGCTATATATTCAACGCGCCCGGAGCTCATACCGTCATTCTAACGGTGCAGGACGCTGCAGGAATGACCTCGGTCAGCCAGGCCTCCATTTCAGCCCTGGCGCCTCCGAGCGTAACCGCTTCAGCGACGCCTTCCAGCGGAACCGCTCCTTTGGACGTGACGCTCTCGGCCACCGCCAGCGACCCGGATGGCGAGATCGTGTTATATGAATGGGACCGCGATGGTGACGGCGCCTTCGAGTACAGCAGCACAGATTCGCCCACCACAACCTACAGGTACGAAACCCAAGGACTTCACCAGGCGACCATCCGCGTCAAAGACAACAACGACCTCACCGCCCTCAGCACCGTCGCCATTTCTGTAGGAGCTAAACCGATAGCTACCGCAACCGCATCGCCGTATGGCGGAACGGCGCCTCTTGACGTAACCTTCAGCGGAAGCGGCTCGGACAGCGACGGTACTGTTGTGAAGTACGAATGGGACTTCAACGGGGACGGAATTTTTGACTACAGCAGCGACTCATCGCCGGACGCCACACACACGTATTCATCCGCAGGATCTTTCATCGCCACGTTGCGGATAACCGACAATGACGGCCTCGTCGATACGGCTTCCGTTACGATTATCGTGGCCGGTCCTCCCGTTTCTCTCCCAAGGGCGTTTCCCACCAGCGGAGAGGCGCCGCTTCAGGTAACATTTTTCGCAGACGGCAAGGACCCCGACGGCAGCCCGGAATATTACGATTGGGACTATGACGGCGACGGCATTTATGACAACAACCTCATCGCATCCATGAACTCCACCTACACCTACAATAAGGCGGGCGTTTATAACGCGGTTTTGAGGGTTGTCGACAACGAAGGGCTCGATAGCACAGCATCCGTCACGATCACCGTCACCGGTTCGGGCGTAGCCGGAATGCCGGTGGCGAAAGCGCTGGCGGTCCCCGACAATGGAGGAGCGCCGCTAGAAGTTGCGCTGATCGGAGAAGCGAATGATCCGAATGGATCTATAGCAAAGTATGAGTGGGATATCGATGGAGACGGAGTCTACGATTGGGAAGAAACGACTCCGCCTGCGGGAGTCTTGGGGACGAGCTTCAATGTTAATTCTTACAGCAGCGCTCCTGAATTTGCCGACATTGACGGAGACGGAGATCTCGACCTTTTCATTGGAGAATACTACGGGACGGTTTACTTCTACCGAAACG
>CAZOEL010000066.1:3045-39009 GCA_964578835.1 uncultured Syntrophobacteraceae bacterium
CCGAAACGACGGCAGCAGCGCAGCACCCGTTTGGACGCCCGCGGGTCAGATCAAAAACTCGAGCGACAATACGATCAGCGTTGGATACCAGGCGAATCCTAAGCTCAGAGATATAGACGGAGACGGCGATTTCGACCTTTTCATTGGAGAATATTACGGGACGGTTTACTTCTACCGAAACGACGGCAGCAGCGTAGCACCCGTTTGGACGCCCACAGGTCAGATCAAAAACTCGAGCGACAATGCGATCAGCGTTGGATACTCTGCCTCCCCTACTTTCACGGACATAGACGGAGACGGGGATCTCGACCTTTTCATTGGTGAAAACTACGGGACGGTTTATTTCTTTCAAAATGACGGCAGCAGCGCAGCACCCGTTTGGACGCCCGCGGGTCAGATCAAAGACTCGAGCGACAATACGATCAGCGTTGGATACTATGCTGTACCAGTGTTTGCAGACTTGAATGCTGACGGAATCATATCCCTTTTCATCGGGGCAAACGACGGAAGGCTCCGATACTATATCAATATGAGCGGCGGCGGAGCGCCGAAGTGGGCCCTGGCCAGCGCCGATTACGCAGCTGTTCTGGTAAGCAGCTATGCATCTCCTGAGTTGGCGGATCTCGATCACGATGGCGATCTTGACATTATTATCGGAGCCGGCGACGGAACTATCGCGTTATTCAAGAACATCGGAAACAGCGGCCTGGCATCGTGGGAGCCCATGGGGCAGATCACCGACAAAGATGGCCAATTGATCGATTGCGGAATCAATGCTGCGCCTGCGCTTGCCGACCTCGATGCGGATGGCGACCTCGATCTTTTCATTGGACAGTATTACTACAGCACCTGCTTTTTCAGGAACGACGGAACCAGCACAGAGCCGGTTTGGGCCCCGATGGAACAGGTGAAGGATATCAACGGGGAACCGATAGGCAACTGGGGTTATCAGCTTGCGCCCACATTTGCAGACATCGACGGAGATGGAGACTACGATCTGTTTCTGGGGGACTATTATGGAAGGGTCAAGCTCTACAGGAACTCCGGAACCAGCGCCGCGCCGACATGGACGCCCGAAGGCGATCTGATAGACGCCGACGGAGCGCCAGTCGCTGCGGCTTCAAATTATTACTCAAAGCCCAAGCTCGTTGATATCGATCGAGATGGAGATTTGGACCTCTTCATTGGAGACAGCAACGGCGACACATCCTTCTATCGCAACGACGGCGACGCAGCCTCTCCTTTATGGACGCTTGCATCCAAAAAATACAGATCCCTGAATGCGCCGTATAGCGCAAGCCCTGCTTTCGCCGATCTGGACAACGACGGCGACCCCGATCTTCTCATCGGCAATTCAGTTGGCTACGTCTATTCTTATCCTACCGTTGGCCAGACGTCTCACATCTACGCCACTGCCGGCGTCTACAACGCCACCCTCCGGGTCACGGACAATGACGGCAATACCGCTACCGATTCGGTAGCGATCCGAGTGCTGGAGAGCGGATTTCCCATCGCGCAAGCCCAGGCGACGCCCACTTCGGGCTTCGCGCCTTTGGATGTTGCTTTTATCGGTAAAGGATTTGACTCAGACGGCTCGATATCGCTGTATGAATGGGATTTCGACGGCGATGGGACTTATGATTGGAGCGGAACGACATCCCAAAAAATCAGCCATGTCTATTCTCAAGTCGGAACTTATACGGCGACGCTCAGGGTAACGGATAATGACGGAAAGCAGTCCACCGATGCTCTGACTATCGATGTGTCGTTAAACATCACCGGCTCCACAGAATCATACACCATCAATCCTGTTGCGGGCGAAACCGTGACCATTTCCACCGTCATTAGCGATCAGGCCGTTATTACGATCAAAATAATAGATCAGTTTGGCAATGTGGTGCGGGTGCTTGTCGACGGCGCGCTGCGTACGGCCGGAACGTATGGTGACAAGTGGGATGGAAAGGACGCCGACGGGAATCCGGTTCCAGACGGAGTCTATTACTATATTATCGAATACGGGGCGGGCAATGTGACCGGCGCCTACGATCCGAGGCAAAGCACAGCCTACGAGGAGGTAACGCCCGATAGGTCGTGGCCGAATAACTTCGATCCTTTTTCGGAGAATTTCGTTCAGGTCGGCTATGACACCACCTACCCCTCCGAAACGAGCATGTACTTTTGGAAACGCGATTACAGCCGTCCGGGGTCATCCATAGCGCCGGTGAGAACGCTTTTTAACCGACGTCCGACAGCGCCGGGGCATCACACGGTGATCTGGGACGGCGTTGACGACAAGGGGAGAGTTGTGGGACCATGGGATGGCGGCTATCCCATTACTCTTTGGGTCTACCGGCTGGCGGACAACGCCATACTGGTCACCGGCAATACGCCCGAGATCGCGGACGTGAACGCCGAGCCCAATTATTTCAGTCCGGAATACAATCCATACAGCAAGCAGCCGACCCAGCACACTTCCGTTTCATTCAACCTTTCAAAAGCCGCGAATCTGGAAGTGAAGGTAACCAACTTCGAAGGGGTAGTGATAAGGAGCATGGCAAAAACCGATCTGTCTCCCGGCGGCAATGTGGTCTTGTGGGACGGTAAGGATTTTTCGGGGAAAGCGGTAAAGGAAGGCGCTTACAGCATATGCCTCACCGCTGTCGACAGCGTGGGAAATCGCTCTTTGCCGCGGTATGCCGCAGTTATGATATACTACTAACCTCTGGAGGGATACAATGATGCGCAAAGGGAAAAGCGTTGCGTTTATCAGGCTTGTTTTGATCCTCTTCGTGTCGCTCGCATGGGTTGGCTACGGCGCACTCCATCCCGGCGTCTCCATCGCCTACGACGCTCCACCGAAGGATCAAGGCCACACCGGGCCTGACCCGAATAATCCCGACCCTCAAAATCCGCCCGGCGGCCCCAACCCTCCGGAAGGAGGCGATCCCGTCAGCATCACGGACGGCAACTTTTCCTACAATCATCGAGACATTTACATACCTGGAGGGATGCCTCTTTCCATAACCCGCTACTATAACTCCAACGACGGGTGGGAGGGACCTTTCGGACACGGCTGGAGCTTCATGCCCTTTGCGAGCGCAGTCGAAGTGATGAAGGGCGCGGAAACGCATGTGATAATAAGGCTGGGGAACGGTTTTAGGCTCCAGTACAAGAGTAACGAAGACGGCTCCTTCAGCCCTCCGACGGGATGGAGCTACCAACTCAGCAAAAACCCGTCGGGATACGCCCTCAACATGGGAGGGGGAACTGTCTACAGCTTCGATCTCACCGGAAAATTGCTCTCCATTACAAACAAAAGCTCAAGCCAGCTATCGTTTTCCTATGACAATGCCGGAAAAGTGACCAAGATCTCTGACATCAACGACAGGACCCTCAGTTTTGCCTATGGCGCAAACAATAAAGTGCGATCGATCGTCGATTTTGCCGGCAGAACCGTCTCTTATGGCTACAACGATAGCGACGATCTCACCTCGATAACCAATCCCGAAGGAGGAACGCTCACCTGCTCCTATAATTCCAATCATCGCCTCACAGCGTTGGTGGATGAACGAGAGAAAACGTATCTTTCTCAGGGCTACGACGACCGAAAGCGCGTCGCCACTCAGACATACGCAGAAGGGACCGCGACTTTCTCATACTACCCTTCCTGGGGCAGCACACAGATGGGATGGCAGCCCGGTGGCCAAACGCATCATTATTACTACAACTCAGACGGGAAAGTGACGCAGATTTACGATTCATCGACCTACGTCACCCGGTATATGTATTACGATCTTCAGTTGAACCTGATCCAGTACGCAGACCCTGACGGCAAGAGCACATACTACACATATGACGGGAATGGGCGGCTCACCTCGATAAAAGATATCTTCAATCAAACCACAACCATTCAGTACCACACGGCTTTCGATCTCATAAAACAAATCGATTTTCCCTCCGGATCTTCCATTACGTTTGCGTATGATTCAGGCGGCAACCTGATTTCAACAACTCTTCCGGATGCAAGCCAGGTAACTTTTGCCTATTCTTCGTCGGGAGTGACCGTAACAGAGCCGGACGGGGCTTCGACCATCTCTTATGATGCGAATGGGTACGTTACGAGCATCACTGCAAAAGACGGCGTGACAACATCTTATGGTTACGATTCGGTCGGCAATGCGATCAGCATGACAAACCCCAGCGGTACGAGCACGTATGAATATGACAAGTGCAATCGCCTGCTCAAGGCGGTCGATCCATCTTCCAATGAGACCCTGTATGGATACGACGCTCATGGGAATCTGACAAGCATCGCACTTGCGGATGGAACATCGTATAACTTTACCTACGATGACTACAATCAGCTTTCGAGCTTAGATCCGAGCACAATGGAGGGATTGGCGCTTTATTTCAATCCAACGAGCGATGTAAATCAGAGGGTTTCAAAGATAATGGCTTCCTATCTGCCGCTGACCTACTTGAGCGGCATAATGCCTTAAGATTCGCTCCTCATCAACCGACAACCCGATCCGGAGAGGTTTGCAGAATGAGAAGAATGCTGCTGGGATTCATAGTACTTGCCTTTGTGCATATGTCTCTGGTCCGCCCTGCAATCGGCGTCGAGCTCAACTACAAGTTCGTACAGGGAACGATCGCCAAGCACCAAAACGCCACCACGGCAAACCAGATTATCCATCGCCAGAGCACCGAACCGCCTGTCACCGGAACGCAGACTATGAACGTGGCGACAACTCAAACCGTAAAGAGCGTTCAGAACGACGGGGCTGGCATCATTGAAACGAAGATCGATTCGATCGTCGCTCAGGCCCAGGTGGCTGGAAAGACTTTCAACTATGATTCGACTACCGAAGCTGAGCCGGTATTGTATTTCGCTCCTCTGAAAGCCCTGATTGAAAACCCCGTCACAACGACGCTCACCCCAAAAGGACAAGTGCAGCAAATCACGGGCATGGACGCCCTATACAATGCGGCGGCGGCCAAAACGAAAAACGACATCAAAATGAACTTCGACATCAACCAATATGTGAATACCGTTCTTCAGGCAACGCTTCCCCAAATGCCCGATGGAGATGTCAGTCCAGGCCACACGTGGAACAAAACCGCTACTATTCCCAATCCTTTCACTGCAGGGCTTGTCCTCAAGGCCACTTATCGATACGAGGCTGACGAGATGGTCGGAGCCTTCAACTGCGCCAAAATTTCTTTTTCCTTGGAAGTCAACTCTCTCCCAAAGCCGCCTTCGAAAATGATTACCGTGGGCGGAATCGAGGTTGAGACTCAAACAGACATGCAGGCCGGAGCCACTGGAGCCTTTTTTTTCGCCATTCAAGAGGGATTCATAGTCCAACATAACAGCAACATGACCATTTACGACTCTACCGTATCGACTATGCAAATCAGCGGGCAGCTGACTACGGACCGGCGCACGTCGAAGACGACCCTGACCGAGACCAACAATTTGATTTCCTTTACTTCGCCTTAGCAATTGCTTTAAAGCACTTGCAGGACGGCAGATCCCCGAGTCGATAGTGAAAGCATCGCTCTGAATCGCCCTCCAGGCATATTTCAACCGAGAGGCCAATAGCATCAGAGGGATGATCTATGGAGAATTTTGGCCAAACCAGGCTGGAGCCCGTCGGCAAAACCTTCGACCTCTTCGGCGATCACACAATCGACAGAGAGTCGTTGACAGGCCAGTGCCCAGGCGCGGAAGTCTTCATGCGGGAGCTGAAAGGGCCGATAACGGTCGCATGGAACGTTACGGAATCCTGCAACCTGCGATGCTTGCACTGTTTCAATAACAGCGGCCCCGGGAAGCCGGATGAGCTTTCCCGCGAAGAGTCTTTGCGTCTCGTTGATGAGCTCAGGGAGATGAAGGTCTACAACGTCTGCCTGTGCGGTGGAGAGCCCCTCCTCAGGAAGGACCTTTTTGAAATTGCCGACAGACTGAGTAATGACGGCATCCTTGTGAGCATGGTAAGCAACGGATATCTGCTGGATAAGAAGGCCGCAACCGATCTGGCTTCCGCCGGCGTACGATTCCTTCAAGTCAGCATCGACGGAATTACGGCTGAGACGCACGAGCGCTTGAGGGGAAAGCAGGGGTCTTTCGAAAGAGCGGTCAAAGCCGCCGGATATGTTGCCGATGCGGGCATGGAGCTCGCTTTGGCCTTCTGCCCGACACGCTTCAATATTGGGGAGTTTGCAAAATATGTGGAGATGGCGCACGAGCTCGGCGCCAAAATGATTCGGATGATGCCGCTCCTTAGGCTTGGACGCACTATCAGGAACAAAGACGTTTTGATCCCATCAGCCGAGCAGATGGTTGAGTTCATATGGACAGTGAGGGAGAAGGGGCTCGAATATATAGATCGAGATCTCTCAATCGAGTGGGGAGATCCGCTCGAGCACCTTTATCTTTTCCCATACAATAAGGCAAAACTGTTTATCTTAGAGATCCACGCCAATGGAGACCTCGGCATATCCGCCTATCTTCCTCTCACTTTCGGCAACATTCGCAATCGTACGCTCAGGGAGCATTGGGACGCCGGACTGAAGGACGCATGGCGACATCCAAAAACATTGGAATCCGCCCGCAAGATCATGGATCTTGATGATCTCCAGAAGGGAGAGGCAATCCCATGGGAAGGCAGAGGCGTCCACGTGGACCTCTTCAATGGCGCAAAGAAGGATAGAATTGTGAGTCATAACCATAATCCGCGTGCTTCGGATGACATGCGCTTCCGCGACGAAGGAAAGGGAATAAGAAGCCTGTTCCCTGTGAGGAACCGGAACATAAGGCAGGTGCATTTTCTTAATAGAACGGCTGTGCAAATATATGAGCTTTGCAACGGCGACAATAGCGCAGAGGATATCCTGAACGTTTTGCGCAGCAGGTTCCCCGATGTGGATCGACTCACTCTCGAGCAAGACATGAAGGAGTGCCTTTATACTCTCAGAACGCTCGAGTTGATCGCCTGGGACGACGGTGAGCAGACTGCGTCCAAAGGGATGACTGCAAAGGTGGCGGAGGAAAGAGACTTTAAGAGAATCGCATCCTTTATTGCGTCACACCTTGAAAGCAATGGGAGCTCGAGCGCAACCCTTGCCTACATGCCTGTCCACCACAAAGCCTACTACTTGCCTATCGCGATCAGGATGAGACAGTTTCACAACCGAGAGATTTTTTTTCTTGTCGAACAGGACGGAGAAGTATGCGCAGTTGCCTCCATAGCCGCTATGGGCCCCCCCCTGAAATCGAGCCAGATCAGCACATTCCTGGCTTCTGAAGCCGGAGGCGTGGATGCCCCCCGATTGCTACTCGATTCGATCTTTGCTATGATGAAACGGATCGGGCTCATCAAGCTCAAGTGCGGCGTTTTTCCGTCATCAAACGGCGATGAATTTCTAAGCTTTCTGCTTGGCGGCGGTTTCCAGCAGGAGGCGCGCCTGGCGCACGAGATGGGCCGCGACGAAGATATAATCATCTATTCCCGGATAATATAGTCCCGCGGCAGACCCGCCCTCTAGAACAGGAGTCAGATAAGGATGTTACGTTTCAATGGCGCCGGCGCGCCTGCCGTGAAAGCCCTTAGAAGCCTTCTCGACAGGCTCCGTTATGACGCCGTACAAAAATCGATGCGAGGCTACCAGTATTTTATCGATCCATGGCCTAACTTTCTGGAATTCAGCAAGCTTTTGCAATACATGCCGGAGGATCTTCAAGTTTGCTTCGAGCTTTTCATGCTCGGCAAGCCAGTCGCGCTAAGAGACGCTGAACGGGTGGTCTCATCGGATCTTCTGGAATCTCTCGCTTCCGCCGGACTCCTGGTCCTGGAAAATAATGAGGCGCAGACCCGGAACTTTTGCATCATCTCTTACCTCGATCACTACTTTGTTACTGAGCTGCCATACTTTTATCCAACATGCACGAGAAAGAACACCAAAATATATATGGGCGCCGATTCTTACTGGCTCGCACACAACCTCCTCTCGAGCCATCACGAGCGCGTCCTTGACCTGTGCACCGGCACGGGCATTCAGGCGATTCTTTCTTCCATGTCAAGCTCGCAAAGCATTGGAGTGGACATAAACGAGGAGGCGGTCAATGCCGCTCGATTCAATGTCTGCCTCAATCACCTCGAAGACAAGCTCGAGATTCGGCAGGGAAACCTTTACCAGGCGGTCGAGGGCGAAGCCTTCGATCTCATCTATGCAAATCCGCCCTTCCTCCCCGTTCCACAAGGAGTTGAATACCCGCTCGCAGGAGATGGAGGCGAAGACGGGCTAAAGATTTTGAACGAGATCATTGGCGGCTTCCACAAGCATCTCAAGGATGGAGGGCAAGCCGTAATCATAGGGGAGGCATTGGGAGACCGTTCGGTTCCTTTCCTTGTCGCTCAAATGGAGACACTCTGCAAACGGGAAGGATGGGACGCTCTCATAGTGATTCGCGACGAGCTCCCCCTCTTTTTCCAGGCCAATATGATCGCTCAGCTGACCTCGCAAATTTACGAGCGAGATCAGGAAAAGGCAGAGCTCGCTAACAAATGGAAGGAGCTCTACAAGTCATTAGAAGCCGAGTATCTCTACCCGTTCATCTTGTTCGTGCGGAAGGAAAAAGGCGGTAAATTCAGCGTGATAAAGCCTTACCAGCGCTGGAGGGCAAGCGATCGGCCCTTGCTGGCGCCGCATATCAGGTTTGAGGAAGTGGTCACCAGCTACTCGATCAAAGATGATTCTGGAAAGCAGGTGGGAGAGATCGACGGGGAAACCTTTGATTTTCTCAAGCTTTGCAGCGGTAGCCGCCGCATTGAGGATATAGTCGCACAACTATTTCCCAAGTACGCTCATCGATATGAGACACAAGGAGTCGAAAAGGCGCTCAACGACGCTTTGCACGTATGCGACGCTCTAGAGCGCATGGGCGCCATAAAGAAGGGATAACCATCGAGTCAATCAAGCCCATGAAGACCAGAATCGATACCAAGACCAGAATCGCGATTTTTTTTGCGCTGCTATGCTTTTTCCACGTTTTCGGGGAAACCGCGCAGAGCTCTATTTTTTCCGGGCTTGATGTCCAATCAAAGAAAGAAGCCACATATCGCTTCACCATATCCGGCAAGGACGTGGGCTCCGCCGTTTGCGCCTTCCGCCGGAGCGCACGGGGTGAGCATTCCGCAGAGGATCTCCACCTCCAATGCAAAGTGGATCTGGATTTTCGAAGCATTAGCATCGAAAAGAGTGTTATTTCTCATGCGAAGGCGACTTTCGATCCTCAAGGAGCTGTTGTAAAAAGCTACTCGCTCCACTCCTCCACAAACCATCAAACCGTCAATCTACGATGCGCTCTCGAGGGGGGGCATATATCGGAAGATATTGACATGGCGGGAGGGGCTTTCAGCAAAAGAATCAAATTGCCCGACGGACCCGTTTATTTGGTGGACAACAATATCATCGGCCTCTGGACTGCAATGACTGCACAGTTGAATTTGAGGTCAGCTCACAACGTGGAAATAAAGGTTTTTTTTCCCCAGTCTCTACAAGTCGAGTCATTGAAATTGAGACGCCTCAGGGAAGAGACGTTGTCGGCTGACGGGTGGAAATGCGCTGTGTTTTCTGTGGAGCCCATCGGAGAGATATTCTGGATTACAGAAGCAGGTCTGTTGGCGAAGATAGAAAATCCATCCCAGAATCTGCGCATTGAGTTGATGAGCATTGAAACATTAGCGGTAGACAATTAGGAGGTTTTACCACATGCAAGCATGGGTTTACGAGAAGCCTCGCGTAGTGAGAATGGACGATAACGGAGGACAGGGGGACTGGCTTATTCTTCCCAACGCCGTTAACAACGCCAACTTCATAAACAATGCGAACCTACTTTTCAACGCCAACGCAGTTGGAAACGCGAACGCGTTCGGCAACGCCAATGCAAACGCAAACGCAAACGCCAATGCAAACGCAAACGCAAACTGGACATGGAACTGGAACTGGGGCCCTGACAAATGACGGTCAACAGGGAGTGACGGATGGGAGCCCAGTGGAGAATTCACTTTTGCGGCAAGGCGGCGCGCTTCATTTTCCTTGTGTTTCTGTCGATCCTGCATACGCCCGTTGAAGCCGTTCAACCAGATGCGCAATCCCTTCAGGAAGGCGAATTTTACTTCGCCCTCTCCTATCAGAACAAGCCGATCGGCTATGTTCACTATGGGGTCGCGCAACGAGAAGAACAGGGCGAAACCGTATACGAGATCAATGCCAAATCGGTCATCAGAATTTCTTACTTCGGCGATTCCATGCACCGAAGGTACGAATCGCAGCTATTAGCCCGCAGCAGCGATCTGAAGCCGATACATTATAGGCGCGTTTCCTCTTACAGAGACGATTCCGAAATATCTCAATGCCTATTTCAGGATGGCAGACTTCTCGTTGAAACCGTCTCGAACGGTCATGTCATCGACAAGGCCGAATGGGTTACGGCCGGTGACCTGCGTTTACTGGACGACAACGAATACGTTCACTGGCTGCTCCTGTTCAAGTCCATAGACTTGTCGCAGGAGGAGCATAGGCTCAATGTGTTCATTCCCCAGGAACGCACAAATGCGATCGCTCATGTCCGTCATGAATCTTGTGCAGACGAGAGCCTTTTATGCAAGACTGTGACCATTCAAAACCAGACGGCAAAGGCGTTCATCCGGAAGGACGCCGGGAATCTTGAAAGACTCGAGATCCCTGAGCAAAACTTTTCTCTTTCAATTGCCGATGCTGCAATCACTAGTGAAACGGGCGCCATTGAAATGGAAGAAGAACACCTTATCCCGGTAACCCTTGGAGGGGAAGTCGAAAGGCTGCGGTCGTTCAAAGTAGGAATCAAAACGAAAGTCTACGGCAAAGAGCTAACCGAAGACGATCTTAACTCGTACAGACAGATATTCAGGGGGACTTTGCACGACAACTTCATTGATGGAACAATAGAGGTGACGCCGGAAGAATACACCGGAGAAGCGTCGCCGGCTTTTCCAATACAGCAAGATGCCTATGCGGCGGACCTTGAACATTACTCTCAGCCGGAAATTGGAATTGAGGCCGATGACCCGATTTTAAGAGAGGCGGCCTGGCGAATAACGGACGGCTCCGAAAACGCATGGGAAGCCGCTGTTCGAATTGTAAGCGATGTTTACCGAAACATTACCTATGATATCATGACTCAGGGCTCCGCGAGAGGCACGCTGATCCTCGGCAAAGGGGACGCGGGCGAAAAGGCCAAGCTCGCCATTGCTCTTTGTCGAGCCGCCGGCATCCCGGCCCGGCTCTGCGGAGGCCTCGTTTACGTTCCGTTAAGGGGAGGCTCTCTGACTCCTTACGTATGGATCGAAGCCCATATGGGGCCCAAGGGCTGGATTTCAATGGACCCCACCATGGGACAATACGGCAGAGTGGACGCAACTCACCTTCGTCTTTGGAACGAGGGAATCGCAGCGTCTCTTCACATTGAGCCTCTCGAGCAGAAGTTTGCCTCCTACATTCATTTTAAGCCGGAGGCCAAGCTCGCTCGGCCTCCCAAGAAGATGAAGCACCGCTTTACGGTGAATGGCGAACTAATCGGCTATAACATCGCTGAAATCTCCCGCAAGGTTTTCACCAAAAGCGCGGCCTATGTCGTGAAATCAAAGCTTGATCTGGATTCTACCAAAGTAGGCGTCCCTCACTCGCTGCATGCAAAATCAAAGCTCCTAATCGACGAGCGTGGGCTTCCGCAGCGCTATGACTACACAGCCACGCTCTCGGGAAAACCCAGAAGCATCAAATGCTCCTTTTCTAAAAACCGGCTTTGGGAGGAGCTCATCAGCGCCGGCGAACGTTTCCAGGGGGAGTTTAGTATCAAGGAAGGCGCTTTTTGCCTCGACAAGGATCAAATCGAGCAATGGGCTATCATGATGAGCGCGCTTCCTCTGAAGGTGGGAAGAAAATTGTACGTCAGCGGTTTCATCCCACAGAGAACTGCCGAGCTTCTCATCACTATCGACGTTCGAAGAAAGGAGCGCATCAAAATTGATGGAAGAGAGCTCCAGTGCTACGTATGCGAATTGTATCCGCTCGGGGAGACATTCTATGTGACCATTCCCGGTCATTTGGTCAAAGTTGTGAATACAGCCCAAAAATTGATCATCGAGCGCGTCTTGCCCTAGCAAGGCGTTGCGGGGAGAACAAGGTAGAATGAGAGAGCTTATCCCAATAGGCATGATTATTCTCATGGCGCTGGTCGGCCTTTACTACCGTGACCAAATGCCTGAGCGCATCCCCATTCACTTTGACATCAAGGGCAATCCGGACAACTGGATGATCAGAGAGCAAGCCATTTGGCTGATACCAGCCATAGCCCTCGCAGCATATCTGCTCTTCTCCCTTGTCACTCACTACCTGTTCAAAGGACATTGGGGATTTCTATGGAAGACGTTAATGATGTTTTTTCTTGCAAACGCTCATATCGCCAGTCTTTTTTACGCTATGAACCGCGGACGCTCCATGCTTACCATGATGATCCCGAGCATCATTCTGGGGATTGTTTACCTCGCGGTCCTATTCAAGCGGCTTTCCCCCTAACTCTTCGACGGCATGCTCTATCATGCATTCATATCTAAGATCACTCCAATACGCAAAGCCTTACCGAAGCTTATTAGTCCTTGGTTTTATCATAACCCTTATTCTTTTCGCGATTTCCCTCGCGCCGCCCCTATTCACCAAGATTTTCATCGATTATGTCATGTCCGCCGAAGACATGGATCTTCTTAACGCGCTCTTTGCAGGGGTCTTGGTTGTATTTGCAATCGATCTTTTTCTAGGTTTCTTCAATCACTATATTTTCGTCAAGGTCACGCAGGCTGTGACGCTTGATGTGCGGGTCGCTTTTTTCAACCATCTTCAGAGACTGCCTTTGAGCTTCTACGATTCGAGACGAATCGGAGATCTGATTTACAGGTTGTTTGGAGATACGAGCTCCGTTCCCTCAGCGGTCAGCACCCTTATTGTCGATTTGTTTTTGAATATCCTCACTCTTATCATTGTCGCCCTCATCGTTTTTTATATGAACTGGAAACTGAGCTTACTCTGTTTTCTCCTCATACCCTTCCACATCCTGTCCATAATCGTCTTCAGAGCCCCACTCATCAAGTGGAGCCAAAGACTCCGTAATAAAGATGAGACGCTGTCCGGAAATGTGGTGGAGTATTTTTCATGCATCCGGCTTGTTAAAGCTTTCTCCGCAGAAGGAAAAGAGCGCGAAAGGTTTCTTCAAGACCAGCAGGAACGAATGCGCTTCGGTCTCAAGAGCAGCCTGATTGGCAAGGTATCCGGCCTCACGACGGGCACCATCAACAATCTTCTTTTCTTCCTCGTTCTGTGGTACGGGGGACGCCAGGTCATGAGCGGATCGCTCACACTCGGCGACCTGATGGCGTTCCTGATACTCGTTGGAAGGCTTTACGCCCCCGTATTGGGAATAACCAATACGATCATGGGCCTTCAGGATACGATGGTCGGAATACGCAGAGTGTATGAGATCTTGGATTTGCCTCCTGAGAACAATGGGGAGGAGCTCCCAAGGATAGACTCCGACTCATTGAAGACCTTAGATATCCGTGGAGACATCGAATTTAAGAACGTGTTTTTCTCCTATGACGGGACCACGCCGGTTCTAAACGGAGTCAGCCTAAAGATCAGGAGCGGGGAAAAGGTTGCGCTTGCAGGCAGAAGCGGCGCAGGCAAGACCACGCTCTTAAACCTGCTGGCGGGCTTTTACTCGCCTCAGTCGGGCAGCGTTCTGATTGACGGCATGGATCTGAGCGTTGTCCCCATACAAGAAGTTCGAAAGAGGATGGGAATAGTCCTTCAGGACAGCTACCTTTTCAGTGGAGCGATCAAGGAGAATATTCTCTACGGAAGACCCGATGCTTCCGACAGCGATGTTTTCGAAGCCGCCAGGATGGCCAACGCCCATGAATTCATTCTTTCTCTGCCTGATCAATATGATACCCATATTGGAGAAAGGGGAATACGGCTTTCCGGCGGGCAAAAACAGAGAATTGCCCTTGCGCGTGCTTTCCTCAGGAATCCTTCGATCTTGATACTGGATGAAGCCATGTCTTCTCTCGATCTCGAATCGGAATTCCTTATTCAGGATGCGCTGCAAAAACTGATGGAGGGCAGAACGTGCGTCGCCATAGCGCACAGGCTTTCAACCGTAAGAAACTCCGACAGGATCCTCGTCCTTGAAGGCGGCTGCATCATCGAAGAGGGCTCCCACGGCGACCTTGTCCGTCAAAAAGGGCTTTATGCAGGCATGTACGAGCGCCTGACCACTATTTGAGAAGCGATGAAAACATTCAAGCCGAGACGATCCATGGGAGGAATTCTTCTTATCCTCAGCGCATTGGGGTTTGCAATCATCTCAGCAGCTCTGGCTGTGGCGCTGAAATACATAGAAGACAACTCAGCCTTATACTTTTTTGCAATCGGCTCGGCCGTCTCGATAGCAATCGCGCCCCCTATCATGCTCGTTTTTATCGTTGGTTTTTACAGGATGTGCTACATTGTCGCGGATGGCGAATTAACGCTCAAGTGGTGGTTCATTAAGGTCAAAATAAAGCTGCAAGAGATTGTATCGATCCAAGTCCAGGACATCGGCTTGGTGGGAGTGCGGATGGGAATAGGAATGCCTGGTTATCGGTTCGGGGTTTTTTACTTGCCCGATATCGGCAGAGTCACGCTTTTTTCTACGAGCATGTTGCATGACATAATGATTATAGAGACGGCGTCGAACAAATACGGCGTGACCCCATCCGACCCCGAGGGGTTTATGAAAGCGCTTCGAGCAAACGGCTTCTCGAAAACTTTTACGGAATCGCCTCGATAAGGTTGCGTAAATGCCTGGAATCTTTATTGCCGCAGCCATTGTGACTTGCGTATCAACAGCTATAATAGGCGCGATCGTACACATCGAGTCGAAAAAGCGCTCGTTTTTCTTGTTTGCGCTCCTGACGCTTCCGTTGAGTCCAGCTGTCAATCTCCTGGTCAAGACTCCTCTCCTTAACCTGCTCAAGCAGCAGCACGGCATAGAATCCCTGAAGGAGGGACCTCTTTGGTTTATAGTCTTTGTCCTCTTTCTTGCGCCTGTATCGGAGGAGATCATAAAGGTTCTGCCGCTGGCCTTTGGAAAGTTAAAAGCATTACTCGAAGACCGCTTCTCTGCGGTAATGATAGGGATGTCTTCAGGGCTTGGCTTTGGAATTGGTGAAAACTGGCATCTTGCATGGGGCGTCGCGAAGAGCGGGATGCCTGCCGGGTCGATGCCTTTTTACCTCCTGGGTGGCTTCATAGTAGAGCGGTCCATAAGCATTTTCGCTCATGGCGTTTTCACATCCCTGGCGTTGACCGGCTTCCTCTATTGCTGGAGAAAGAGATTAATATACTTGGCTGCAGCCATTTTCGCTCACGCTCTCAGCAATATGCCCGCTCTCCTCTATCAAATGGGGAAGATCTCACAGATGAAAACAGAGTATTCTCTGCTCGCAACTTTCTTTATACTGTGGCTATTATTCATACGCCTCCTTAAGACAGCCCATGACAAAGGAAGCTTCAGGAACAGGCGAGCATGAAAGGTCCCGGGTAGATCCAAAAACAAAGTGGAATAGAATGTGGGAATTTGGTTGCATAGAGAGAAAAAGGGGAGAAAGATGAAGAGAAATCTAATCTGGCTGGCGCTTTTTTTTATGACGATTGCATCGGCTTCATGGGCGAGTAATATTAGCCCAATCACGATTTCGGACCTGAAGGCAAATCCTGCGCCGGCCTCTGCTGGAGGCGCTGTGGTCATATCCTGCCGGGTCAGTCATTCTTCCGGATTGAGCTCTATCGAAAGGGTCTTTGCAACGCTCAGTCTCAACAATCGAAGCACTTCATATTCCAGGCTCTATGACGACGGCTCGCATGGCGATTCAAAGCCGGCGGATGGGGTTTTTTCACTGCAGATTTCTGCTCCCCCAGTCGCTGGAGAAGCTCGAGTCATTTTCTCCGTTCTGGATGAGAGCAAGGTGGAAGTCGAATCCGATCCACTCGTGTTTTCTGTGAAATAGGGGATTCGAAAGAATGCGCGTGGTGAGGAATCACTCTGCAGGCGGCAAGGTCTGCTCAATTGCAGCAAGGTCGATGCTGTTGCTGATGCTGTTGATTTGCTCCAGGACCTTGGCTGGAGAAACTGCGGCGCAGACGATCGCATTTTCATCCTCAACGGAAGATGCGTGGCAGATTTTTTCGATAGAGCCGGAAAGCGACAAGCCCTCTCAGATCACCAGCGGTGTTTCCGACGCTCAGTACCCCGCATGGTCTCCACAGGGAGACAGAATCGCCTATGGAACCACAGAGGGAGAGATCTGGATAGCAACAATCGGCGGCAGTTCATCCAAGCTCGTCAATACCCCCGACAGGTGCTCACATCCGGCTTGGTCTCCGGATGGCCGCTCGCTCGCCTTCACTTGCTACACCCTGAATGGCCGTAAAGAAGATAGCGATATCTGGATCATGGAGCTGGCAGGCGGTCGCATTCGCAAGCTCCTGGAGCAGCCAGGCTCGCAGAAATACCCGGCATGGTCGCCAGACGGCGCCTCTTTTGTCTACACCAGCGGCTACCGCGTAGGCTCGCAGAAAATAGTTGAAGATTTGTGGCTGGCGAACGCCGACGGATCCCAACCAAGGCGGCTTCTTGCCAACGGACATTGCAATATCCAGCCCGACTGGTCTCCAGATGGAAAAACAATCGCCTTCGCATCCAATCAAAGCGGCAGCATGGATATCTGGCTGATTTCAAGCGATGGCGCCAGCCTTCGCCGACTTACAACGGACGCCTCTTACGAAGCTGATCCAAGCTGGTCCCCCGACGGATCGGAGATAGCTCTAGTATCCACGAAAAGTGGGGAAATGCAAATCTGGAAGATGGAAAGCGACGGCAAGAACATGAAGCAGATCACCGGCGTGCGCCAAATAAGAGAGAAGGCTGAGTGCAAAGAGCCCGGCTGGTTGCGCAAGGCAAGGGAGCAATAAAATGAACAATCGGGGTTTTCTCACATTATGCGCCTTTTCGCTGCTTTTCCTCCTGAGCCCAACCGCTTTCTCCGCCCCCCCTCTTATCCCGGGAGCGCCGCCTTCACCGCCCCAGTCTCCGGGACCTCCAGCTGATTCCGCTCTGCTTTCCATTACAGACGTGACGGTCAGCACGAAAACCTTCAACCCGAGCGCCGGACAAAACGTTCTCATCTCCTACCGCTGCTCCAGGCCCAGCAGAATGCTGCTCCGGGTATTTGACCCGACCGATCGATTAGTGTGGGAAGCCGCGCATGCAACGGGCGGGAACATTGAGAGCATTTCTTGGGATGGTAAGGACATGGATGGAAACATTGTCCCAGACGAAGCATATTTTTTTACGATTGAAGCGGCTGACAGTCGTGGACACTTCGCATTATATGACCCAACGGCCACATCCGGCGGCGACCCCGTTACGCTTCAGGACCTTTCGTATGACCGTGATAAAAAGCTCCTTACCTATTGGCTCACAGCCGATGCCAGAGTAAGAATCCGAGCGGGTGTTTCCTCTGGGGGCCCGCTGCTCAAAACGCTTGTGAACGGCGTTCCAAAGGCGTCGGGCCTCCAGGAGCTGACTTGGGACGGAAAGGATGAATCGGGCATAATATCGGCGGTCGACGTGAAAGGATACATTTGGAGCGCTGATGCTGTGAGCCTTCCCGAAAACAGCATTATTTGTTTAGGGAACTCGGAAACAGACATCTTTCACTACCAAAAGGAAGTAGCCGGCAGAAGACCCATCAAGCCCACGCGCCCTCAACCGGAAAAAAGGCGGAAGGCGCTGACCGATATTAATTATATGCCTATTAAGCTCGGCCTGGAGCCGAAATTCCGTATCGAGATCGCCAGGACGGAAGAGAGCGCACAGGACAATCCGCCGCTTGTAAAGGGAAGGCTTCCAATCAGGATCCACCTGGATGAGCAGGTCAAGAAATACGCTACGGAACAGCGTTATGAATTATTGTTTTTCGTCAATTTTAAGTTCATCAGCGAATTGGAGGAGGGCCACTCCCCGATCAACTGGACTTGGGACAGCACTCAGGTTGAAAATGGCGAGCACACAGTCACGGTGAATGTGATTACGTTGGATGGGCAATCGAGCTCGGGCAGCGTGAAAGTCTCTGTCAAAAACTGAGGAGCGCCAATGCCCCGTAGGACCATTACTCGCCAAATAGCGGATCGATCTGCGCCATTACGGCTTCTCCCTTTGCTGGCGCTCAGCCACAGCAGGTAAATCGACTTAAATTCACCCTCTCACATCTTTCTTGTCGAATCGAAGCATCCTGAAAGACTCTCCACACCCGATTCGCAGAGCAGTTTCGGCAGTGGATCAATACCCCGCGGGCTTTTTCTTGAAGTAGATGACCCCGTTGCGCAACGCCAACTCCCCTCCTTCAACCGTCTCGCCGGCAGTGCCTGCCTGATTGACAAGGGCAGTTCCAAAAGAGTCAAGAACGAGCGTAATGTCCTCCTCAGTGGATGCACCCGAAGCAATACTGAAAACAAAGTTCCCAATCAGATTCCCTTTGGCCGTGGTCTTCTTTTGCGTCTTCAGCTTCAGAGGCTTTGGACTCTCGTTGAACGAGGCTAAGTAGCCCACAACATCTCCTGAATAAATGCTTTTCTCATAGATCGGGCTCAACTTACCGGTAATGCCAGCTCGAACGAACTTTGCGTCGGAAATGGCTTCCGGGTGAGAGAACTTCACCTTGAGGGCCAAGCCCTGGATCCTATTTCCCACAACCTGGTCCACGCCAAGAGACGTACCGCCAAAATCACTGACATAAACAGCTATCTTGACGCTTTTTCCGGGCTTCCCCTTCTTGCTCTTTAACGTTATGACGTCCTGCGCTGCTGCAGCGACGCGAGCTCCTTCAACGACGTGCAGAAAAGCCAACGAAGACAATAGGAAGATGAAAAAAAAGATCGTGACCGGTATTTTCCTATATTTGCGATTCATTCCTCTCTCCTTTCATAGAAGAAGCTCGGCAGAGGCGCAATCACTGACCGCAAAAAGCTTCCATCTTTGCCAACAGGAAGGCAGCATCACATCGGCGGCGGACCACCGGCAAAGAAGTAGTCGATCAAGTATTCAATGTCCGCCGTGTTGACTTGGCCGTCGTTATTGACATCGGCGTCTCCGAGAGGCGCAGGACCACCAGCGAGCAGGTGATTGATAAGATAAAAAATATCGGCAACGCCAACCGTATTGTCACCGTTAACGTCACCGGCGAGGACCAAGCCCATGGAGACCGTAACCCTGTGTGTCGTTCCCCAGTTGCCCGCGGCATCCCTTCCGCGGACATAAACAACATGCGTCGATCCCGCCCCCCAGGAGGAGACATTGACAGATGCAGTTACGTTCTCACTCGCACTGTTGAACGCGCCATCCAGCGCGTTCATTGGAAGGCCGCTCCCCAAGCCTGGATCGGCATCAACAAAATACTCGGCGCTTTCTATATTGCTGCTTCCGGCAATCGAGTCGTCTATGGAGGCGCTCACTTCCATAGCGAGCGTTCCCAGATTGATGACGGCAGGACTGCTGTTTTCAGCGAGAACGTTATATGCTCTCGGCCCCACCTTATCTCCCTCCTCGAGATTCAAGTCGCCGACATGTTGTGCGCCGGAGCCGTCAAGAACGACATCGACAGCTTTTGTCTGGCCCTCGCTCGGATTGATGAGCACCACTCTGAGCTTTTCACCTATTGACCAGGCGTTCACATAATTGCCCGCTTCTAGCCATAACCAACCTTCTCCCCCAAGAACCTCATAACCACATCCGACGGAAGAAATGTTCAGAACTTCACCCGGGCGGTCGAGGCAATATCCATACATCAGTAGTCCATCTTCAGCGGGAACGGTATTGTCATGATTGAATGCTTTGCAGTAAATCAGGTGTGGGGTCGCTCCGATAGCCAATCGGGCGTCGATTAAAGGCAATATAAAAAAAAGGATAGAGAAGCTGAGCGATATTAAAGGGTATAATGATCGATTTAGCTTCATGACAGCTTCCTCCGTTAAGGGGCTTATCGTTCAAGCACACTCCCCTGAAGTATTCACTTCAAACCAAAACCCGCAATTGGACTATCAAAGCAACGGGAGCTCCCAACCATCAAAGAGCCTGCATGTCAAAATCGCAACCCACGGGAGCCGACTCAAAAAACGCGAAGCCTTCAAAACCTTAAGCCTACATCGCGATTTTGTGACGGAAAGGGGGTTTATGGCAGCCTCATCTCACCCGACGCGGGGGAAGGGCGAAAAGAAGTCGCGTTATAGGGCTAAAAGGGTAAAAACTTGTTCGAGACCTGACTTTGAGCATAACTCGCTCATATTAAAGGCCACTTTCGGCCGCCAGTCAAGTTCTTTCTATAACCATCCCGAGGCGTATCCCAATCATCATAGACCTTGAGCAACGACATTGAACGACAATCATTAATTGGCAAAACCAACCAATTCGCATTGTTCTTTAAAAACGCTTCAACCTTACGGTTCGCACCGGGATTTAAAGGCGCGCACAACTCGAGCTACAAACGCGTAAAGAGGGTTCTTATATTAATCATAAATGGAAAGATAGTGATGAATACTGGACTTTCGGTCACTGCTCAGTCGCTCGACAATTCTACCCGCCCCACTGGCGCACTCATTTCAGCGGCGGGTGCTCCAAG
This sequence comes from uncultured Syntrophobacteraceae bacterium, assembly GCA_964578835.1. Lineage (GTDB taxonomy): Bacteria > Desulfobacterota > Syntrophobacteria > Syntrophobacterales > Syntrophobacteraceae > CAZOEL01. Next base: position 23,865 of record CAZOEL010000066.1, read on the forward strand.
GAGGATATCACATGAATAAAGATGATAATCCGGGATCTTTACTGATTCCTATCATAATTTTAGTCATGCTCATCATTGCCCTCTTCAGCCTTCCGGGGATGAGGAGCGTTAAGAAAAGCACTTTCGAAGCCGAGACATCGGGCCCCGTAACCTCCATGCTTCAATCCGGAGCAGACCTTGAAAAAGTAGAGAGAAGCCCATCGCCATGATTTTTCCTTGCAGTTCATCGCCACTTGGGAGTATTGGCTTGGTACGGATTTTCAACCGAGAGAATGATTGGCATGGCCACTTTACGAAAACGGCTGGAGGAAATAAATGAGTCAGGAAGAGCAAAACACCGACGAAAGCTTTGAGGAAGAGAGTTTCGAGGAGCTCCTGCGGGAGAGCTTTGTGGATTCCCGCAGACTCCAGCGGGGCGAGAAGGTTAAAGCCACAGTCCTCAAGATAACAGAAGATTGGACCTTCATCGACTTGGGAAGGAAGAGCGAGGGCTATTTGGCCACTAACGAGCTGAGAGACTCCAAGGGAGAGCTCACCATTAAGGAAGGCGATTCCATTCAGGCCTATTACCTTTCGAACGAAAACAATGAGCAGCTTTTCACCACAAAGATTGGCGGCGGCGAATCCGCGCGCTCTTTCCTCCTGGAAGCCTATGAAAATGGAATCCCCGTTGACGGCGCAGTCGAAAAAGAAATCAAGGGCGGCTATGAAATAAAAATAGCGGGCGGACTCCGGGGGTTTTGCCCTTATTCACAGATGGGGCTCCAGCGCTCAGAAAACCCCGCGGCTCTTATCGGCTCGCATCAATCTTTTAAAATCAGCGAATACCGCGAAAGGGGACGCAATATCATCCTATCCAACCGCGCTTTCCTTGAAGAAATTCGCCAAGAGCAAAAGGACGCCTTGAGGGAGTCGCTCGAGGAAGGAATGAAGGTCAAAGGAACGATCACATCCATCCAAAACTTTGGAGCTTTTGTCAATATAGGAGCCATTGAGGGGCTGCTCCCGGCTTCCGAGATTTCCTGGGCGAGGGTTGGAGACCTCAAGGAGATCCTGTCGGTCGGACAGGAAGTGGAGCTCATCGTAAAAAAGCTCGACTGGGAAAACAACCGATTTTCCTTCAGCCTCAAGGACCTGCTTCCAGACCCTTGGGATGACATAAAAGAGAAGTATCCGGAAGGATCGCAGCATTCCGGAAAAGTGACGCGCTTGGCAAATTTCGGCGCCTTTGTCATCCTTGAAGATGGTGTGGAAGGCCTGCTCCACATATCCAAACTGTCAAGCGGCGGGAAGAAGATTCGCCATCCTCGGGATGTTGTAGCCGAAGGCCAGGAAGTGCTGGTGAAAATCGGCTCCATAGACAAGGAAAACAAGCGGATCGCCTTGTCCCTGGCTGGAGCGGATCAAGGAGCGGAAGCAGAAGAGAGCGCCGCAGAAATCCGAAAATACACGGATTCCAGCAGTTCCAGATCAATGGGAACCCTTGGAGATCTACTCAAGGCGAAAACCGACAAAAAGAGCAAGAAGTAGGGAATTCCCGAGGCATTGCTCTTCGGTGGCTCAAAGCCGTTGGGCAGCTCACAACAAATAACCTGCCAAATTGGTTCAGAAACACCCATCGTCATTCCGGCAGTCTTCAAGCCGGGATCCAGTTTTTTCGCGGGGCTGGATTCCGGCCAAAACCATGCCGGAATGACAGAGCCCCTCTTCCCGGCAGGTTATTTGTTGTGAGCTGCCTTGGCTCCAACCGGGCATTATAGAGGATTTGGCGGGGAAGATTTCCTGCGCCAAATCCGTCTGGTCAGCGCGCGGCGCCGCTCCCTATATCATGCCGCCCCAATGATCTCTTTTACGAAGCGATCCTGCCACTGAACGCCCCATACAGACGGACGCCTGCGAATGCGCGAAAGGCTGTCGCGCCGCCTCATAGCTGCAATAAAGAACCCAAGATTGCGCCCGGGCTCGCCAATCGCCTGCCCACCCACAATCACATCCTCTTTTACGATCAGACGCAGATAATCGCGTCCTTTTTCCCTTTCAATTATCTCGAGCTCTCCTAACTCGCACTTGGTGGCGACGGTGGTTTTGCCGAAAGTGGCGGCATGGCTGTCCCAGAAATGGACTCTTGCAAAAGCGTAGGCCCCGGGGTACCGGCATGGCTGCCCGAGCAAGTCCGCAGCCACCACCGCAGCTTGGTCGATGGCGTTATGCTTGAGCTGAAACATTGCGTCCTCCCCCGTACAGGCATCGACGGTCTCCACGCAATCCCCACAGGCATAGATATCGGAAACGCTCGTCTGCATCCTCTCATTCACCTTAATCCCCCGCCCGGCCTCGATTCCGGCCGTCTTGGCCAACGCAACGCCTGGAACCACTCCCGTGGCGATCACCACGGTGTCACAGGGCAAAACTCTTTTGTCCGTAAGCACCCTCTCAACGGCATCTTTTCCTTCGATGGCCATAACCTTTTCCGAAGTGAGCGCCTGAATGCCGCATGCGCCAAGATCCGCCTCCAGTCGTTTGGAGGTTTCCCTATCGAAGAGCGCGGGAAGTATCCACTCGAGAAGCTCGACTATGGCTACCTCATACCCCCTTTTCTTCAAGGCTTCCGCAACTTCTATCCCGATGGCGCCCGAGCCGATGACGACAGCTCGCCTTCCTTTGTGCGCGTCAAGCTTATCGGTCTCGGGCAGCTGCTTGCAGCTGAACACCCCCGGCTTGCCCACTCCTTCAATGGGCGGAATAAAAAGGCTTCCGCCATGGGCCAAAACCAGCTTGTCGTAGCCGATCTCCAGATCATTCTCCGTTCGCACGCGCCTTGCGCTCTCATCGATCGATATCGCCTTGCTGCCCAGGATAAGATTGATGCGCTGCTTGTCGTAATAGTCCATCCGCTTCCTGAAAACGGCGTCCCGCCCGACATCGCCGCCCAGATAATAGGGCAAAGAACAGGGGTCGTATTCCGGGACCGTTTCAGCTGAAACGATGGAAATGTCGTCATCCCTGTTCGCTTCTCGAATTTTGGACGCCACGTGATTGCCTGCGATTCCGTTGCCGATAATGACGATCTTCATGAGCCTTTGCCTTTGTTCGAGATCCTTTATTAAAAGCGCGAACGTTTTCCTTCGCGGCTCTTCGCCTTGTTGGCGCCGGATGGAGCGACAACCGACCTTAATTGATTGGCCCGCATTCTCGCATTCTGCGCATTGAGCGTGGGCGTCTCCACCATTCGTAAGGCGCCCTCGACCCTGCAGGCGGACACACACCATGGGAGCGATGTCTCGCCCTTGCACATGTCGCAAGTCATTGTCTTATGGGTGTAGGGATTGACCGAGGGACTCCCTATAGGACAGATATAGAGGCAGGCCCTACAGCCGATGCAACGATCTTCATCCGTTACGACAGTCCCGTTTGTCTCCCTCAGCCTGGCATTCATCGGACAGACCTTGATGCAGGGCGCATCGTCGCAAGCCATGCACACCAGCGGAACATGGCCTTCGGGAAGCTTCAACTCGAGTATCCGGATCCGGGAGAGCTCCGGATTGCAGACGCCATGATTCTTCATAGAGCATGCAAGCTCACAAAGGCGGCATCCGCTGCACTTTTCCGGGTCTATTGCTAATCGTTCTCGTCTTGACTCCATCTTTTATCACCTACATCGAAGGGATTGCCCAGAGCTGCCAACCAAATTCACCATAATGAATTATCTTGTGAAGAGAATTCTATCGCGGCGCTCTTTTAAATGTCAACAAAAAAGCACGTTTTCCTTGTGTCTAAAGAGACATAGCCAACAAAGAACTTGACATCCGAGAACTATTTCCCATAGAATGAATTCACTATGATGAATTCATTAGCTGAGCCAAACCTTAATAAGAAGGAGTAAAACATGGCCATCGATTCGAAAGAGCTTTCATCCGCCGAATCGTTGCGTACGACTCGAACGTTCGGCAAGGTCAGATGCCACAATCCGAGCTGCATGGGAAGGCTCGAGCCCGCCGCGGGCGCCGAGCAGATCACATGTCCAACCTGTGGGATGTCATACCGCCTCTTCTGGGTGCGCCCGGATCTGCCGCGCATTCGGGGACCCGTATGGGAAGTAAACCGAAAGCTTGCTGCGGATACGCTTTCCAAGAAGCTGGGTTCAACTGAGAGCGATTCATAAGAAGAGGAGTCTAGAATGGCGCTAGATCGCAAAATTGCTTATATCGACCTCACCAAGGGCAGCGTAGAGATCAAACCCATCCCTTTAGAGGTGAGAAAGAAGTTCCTTGGCGGCCGCGGATTGGACGCCTATTTGCTCTACAACAACGCCCCTCCGGGATGCGACCCGCTTGGACCGGATAACCCCCTCATCTTTAGCGGCGGATTGCTGGTTGCAACCTGCGCCTCCGCCACAGCCAGGACCCATGTTATGGCCAAGTCGCCCCTCACGGGCCTCCTCGGCAGCGCCAACATGGGCGGCTTCTTCGCCCCGGAAATGGCCTGGGCGGGCTTCCACCACCTCGTCATTACCGGCAAGGCCGAAAAACCGGTCTATATCTGGATTCGAAACGGCGAGATCCAGATCCGCGACGCCTCCCATTTGTGGGGAATGATGTCGACAGACACCCAGTGGGCCATTCGCCAGGAACTGGGCGATGAAGAAATTCAAAGCGCCGTGATCGGACCCGCAGGCGAGAATCTGGTGACCTACGCCAACGTGATGACGGGCATCAAGAACGCAGCGGGCCGAACAGGCATGGGCTGCGTCATGGGCTCCAAAAATCTCAAGGCCGTAGCCGTTCGCGGAACGATGGACATCAAGATCGCGCATCCCGTTGAGGCGCTCGAGTACAACAAGCGGTTCATCGATCAGATCACCAGCGCAAAAGTAAACCAGACCCAGGGAACACTGGGAACCCCCTTCATCTGGGGCGCGACCAACTGCTGGGGCGGAGTGCGCACCCGCAACTTCCAATACAATCAGATGGAGTTCGCCGACGACATCGAGCCCGAGCGCATCGATGAAATCGCAACCGAAACCATGGGAGAGCACCACATGGCCAGCTGCTTCGGCTGCCAGGTGCACTGCCGGGCTCAGTACAAGATACCCTCAGGCCCATATGCCGGAAAATACGACGAGGGACCGGAATACACTTCTCTGGGCGCCTTCGGGTCCGAGCCCGACTGCGGCAACGCCGTAACGGTTCTCACCGGAAACCATCTTGCCGACCAGTACGGAGTCGACAACCTGGAAATCGGCAGCATGATCTCCTGGGCCATGGAGCTCTACGAGCTCGGAATCATCACCAAAGAGCAAACAGACGGGCTGGATCTTCGCTTCGGCAATGACGAGGCGCTCATCGAAGCCATGCACAGGATCTGCAACCGACAAGGGTACCTCGGGAATGCGCTGGCCGATGGCGGCATCCCTGCTGCCAAAAAATTCGGCAACAACGCCTTCGACTATCTCATCCAGGTAAAGGGCATGAACAACCTCCACTCCGATGAGCGCGGAACGCCGGGCCTGGCCCTCAACATCGCCACCGCCTCCCGCGGTTCCGACCACCTGCGCAGCCGTCCCGCCATCGACCTCTACCATTTGCCCGAGAAAGTGCTGCGAAAAATCTACAGCAGTCCGATCCCCTATGATGGCCCGCTTTCTTCCGAGCACACGGAATACATCGGAAAACCATGGCAGGTGTTCTGGCAGGAAAACTGCTACATGGCCGTAGACGCCCTTGGAATTTGCAAATACCACACGGTGTTCCTGGGAGCCACCTTGCCCAATTTCGAGGACTGGCCGAAGGTGATCTATTATAACACCGGCATCGAAGTCACACCCGAAGAGATCTGGACCATCGCCGAGCGATGCAACAACCTCGAACGCCTCTTCAACCTGCGGGAAGGACTCACCAGAAACGACCCGGAAAAGGGCGATACGCTCAACCACCGCTATTTCGATGAGCCCTGCCGCCGCGGAGCCCCCGATGTCATCGGCTCGAAGATAGACAGGGAAAAGTTCGCAAAGATGGTCGACGAGTTCTACGAACACCACGGATGGGACAAAGATGGCGTTCCCACGGCGGAAACCCTGAAGCGTCTCGGTTTGGACCAGGAACCATCCCATTTGGTTTAGGCAATGAGGAGCATTGGAAATGGAAAAAGTACTGAGTGTGAATTTCGAAAAATGCACCGGCTGCCGGCTTTGCGAGCTTGCCTGCGCAGTTAAACACGACGGGATTTCCAACCCGGCGAGAAGCAGAATCAGGGTCGTCAAGTGGGAAGCGGAAGGCCGGTATGTCCCGATGACTTGCCAGCAATGTGAAGATGCGCCCTGTCAGAATGCCTGCCCGATGGGCGCCATCTCAAGAGATCCGGAACTGGGTTGCACGAAGATCGACTACAATATCTGCATCGGCTGCAGAACCTGCGTGAGCGTCTGTCCCTTCGGCGCTATGAACTACAACCTGGTCGAGCAAAAAGTTTTCAAGTGCGACCTTTGCGGCGGCGATCCCCAGTGCGCGCGCTTCTGTGAAGTCAAGGCGGTAAGCTTCGTTGAAGCCGACAACCTCAATCAGCACAAGAAGAGAGAAGCGGCGTCGCGACTGCAGGTGGCGCAAAAGCACATAGGCGTCAATCCGCAATAGCGCAGACTGGCGCAAATTCGGCATCGGCCTAAAAAGACGCTGGATACCAGATGCAGGATAAAAGCCTCCGCCCCATAGCGGGCGGGCTTTTATCCAACATCCAGAATCAAGCATCCAGCAGCATTTATTGGAAACAGCCGCAGACTCTCGCCAGGAATCGCTAGCCGCCGGCAAGCATCAACGTGATATGAATTTCATCTCCGGGTTGCACCATCTTCTTCAGTTCATCCGGATAGGCGCTTTCCATATTCAAGTAGATTTCTATCTGAGGGCGCAAAATCCCCTTCTTGCTAAACAACGCCTCCCCCATTCCAGGGAAGCGCTTCACAAGGTCATCCAAACACTCGCCAATAGTGCGCCCTTCCACGTCCAGCAACTCCAATCCTTCCGTGTGCTGGCGGTGAGTCTTATGCACATTTAGCGTGACGCCCATATCTCATTCCTTTCTCTGAAGAGGCCCACAATGATCACACCCGGGATTCATCCTCAACCTGAATTCCTTCCACGTGAGATGAAGACCGTCATAGACCATGAGCCTGTTGGTCAGCAAATCGCCAACGCCCAGCACCAGCTTGATTACCTCGGTGGCCTGAATGGCCCCAATAACCGCCGGCGTCACTCCGATGACGGGAAACGTCTCAGACTCAATCGCATCTCCCCGATACATGCAGCGCAGGCATGCCCCCTCGCCCGGAACAATGGTGAGCGCCCTTCCCTCAAAACCACTGACAGCGCCATGAACAAGAGGAACCCCAAGCTCGACAGCCGCCCCATTCAACAAGTATCTGGCGCCAAAATTATCCAGAGCATCCACAATAATGTCTACCCCCGAAGCCAGGCTATGCACGTTTTCAGCTGTCGCCCGCACCTTATGAGACTCGACAAAAACGTTCGGATTGAGCCCCTTTAGCGCCTCACCGGCCGATATCACCTTGGGCTTGCCAATATCTGCATCGCCGTGCAGGATCTGCCGGTTGAGATTATCCAAAGACACACGATCATCGTCAACGATTCGCAAAAATCCGATACCCGCAGCAGCCAGATAGACAGCCACCGGCGAGCCAAGCCCCCCAGCTCCACAAACAAGCACTCTGGCGCGCTTAAGCTTCTCTTGACCGTCCGTCCCGATTTCGGGCAAGGAAATCTGCCGTCGATACCTATTCAGCTCGCTCTCGTTCAGCATGGCCTCACACATATTCAGCACAATGAATTATCTGTCTATTCGCTCCAATATTTCCAACGCAAATAGAATAAATCACAATAAGGCATTAAGGCAATATGTTTCATTCACTCCGGCCTGCTCACCGAGAAATAAAATTCTCTATAATGAATTAATGATTCATCCGATCGCAGTTTGGCGCAAACCGTCTCCATTTTGTGCAGATGACGCCTACAAGGAAAAGAATGCTTGAGAGGGCGATTGCAGAAGGACGGATTCATCCTGGCAAGGCATGCCACGCAGGGAAAAGAGGATAATAGGATGCCGGAAAGCTTGAAAGATAAAAAGACAGAGTCCAGCTTCAAGCTCTCCGGCATCCATTTTCCAACAATATCGATCATCTAACCGGTTTTGACAGTTATCTTACGAGGCTTTGTTATATCCGCTTTTGGAAGCGTAAGGGTCAGAACGCCGTCTTTCATGCTCGCCTCAATCTTTGATTGATCGATGACCCGTCCGAGGGTGAATTGACGATAATAATCGCCAATTCCGTATTCGGCAAAGAGCGTCCGTTCCTTGGAAACATCTTCCTGAACGATGGAGCCGCGCAGGATGAGCTGATTGTCGCGCACGTCGATGCTGACGTTCTCCAGCGCCACGCCGGGCATATCGGCAGCCAATACCAAAGCATCCTGAGACTCATAGATATCGACGGCAGGCACATAAACAGGCACGTCTCTCGTGCCTTCGGCTTCGCCTTTGACTTCGACTTTTTCACGAGCTTCCAAATCTTTATCGGCCATAGGTCTTTCCTCCTTCCTGACCACTCGAGATGACTGCGCGCAAACGCCATTAACAGCCACTTATTCCGATTTGATCTTAATCTGCTTCGGTTTGGCTTCTTCAGCCTTGGGAAGAGTAATTTTGAGGACTCCGTTCTTAAAGGTGGCGTTCACCGTCTCTGGGTTGATCCTCATGGGGAGGGTGAGAATCCGACGAAACCGTCCCGCCTCTCGTTCTCTACGATGATAACTTACGTTTTCCGCTGCAAGAAGCTTCCTCTCCCCACGCAGAGTAAGCGTCTCGCCCTCCACGGATATTTCGATGTCTTCCGGGCTGATTCCGGGCAACTCTGCGCGTACGTAAAGGCTTTCCTGGTCTTCCGCCACATTGAGCGGAGGAAAGACTCCGGCTTGCATTGGACTGGCGCCTCTTCCCGTAAAATCGGAAAATAACCGATTCATCTCACGCTGCATTCGTTCCATCTGCTCACCAACGCCTCTGATGTTGGGCCGCTCATACCAACGAACGATCGCCATGGTCATTCTCCTTTATTGTTGTTATTATTGACAATATTGGTTTTAATCGGCTCAAATATTAATCACCTTCAGTAAGAGTGTCAAGACGAGCGCGGGATGCCGCTTTCGACGTCCTTGACCTCCCGGAAGAAGAAGCGGAGCCGCAGGCGGTTCGCGCCAAGGATTGGATGGACTGCCGATTTCCGGTCGTGGAGCTGGCTCATGAACGGAGGGCGCATCGAAAGGAGTAGAGCGGAAGCATTCCTTCGCGGGATGCTGCTTTTTCAGATATCCAGAGGACTCTTGATCCTTTGCGCTCCCATTTCCCTCAGCAGGTGAGTGTAGATCATAGTGGTGGAAATATCTTCATGCCCGAGAAGCTCCTGGATGGAGCGAATGTCGACTCCATCCATCAGCAGGAAAGACATATTGCCACCCCCACCCTTTGGCGGCATTGGGATACTTCCTGTCAAGGGCGGGCAGGTAAACCGATCCGCGACCCGCCGCAATATCCTCCTCGTGCAACAATCGAACGCGCTCGAGATGCTCGCGCAACGGAGGCTGAATGGAAACCGGAAAAATTGTAATGCGATCTTTTTCACCCTTGCCATCCCTGACGCTGATCTCGTTCATTTGGAAACCCAGATCATGAACACGGAGTCTAAGACACTCCATGAGCCACAGGCCGCCCCCGTAGAAGGCTCTCACCCGATCACAAGCACGCAATCGATGCCATCAGCAAATGCAGGACGTCCGAAGCCGCTCAGTTGCTCGTCCAATGCACTGAGTGCGGTCACACAGAGTGGCGACCGCACTCCTGCGGTAACCGAAGCTGCCCGCAATGTCAAAATCATGAAACCTCCATGTGGCTCGATCGCCAACAGGTCAAGCTTCTACCTGTTGACTACTTCATTGCGACCTTTACGCTTCCCTATGAGCTCAGATTCTTTGCCTGGAATAACCAGAGCCTCGTTTACAACCTTCTCTTTGCTTGTGCTGCCGGCACACTCAAAGACTTTGGCCTGAATCCCAAAAACCTTGGCGCACAAATCGGAATGATCGCGGTTTTGCACACTCATAATAGACGCCTCGACTATCACCCCAATGTGCATGTGGCGGCGCCTGGAGGTGGTGTGGATAAGGCCAGGAAACAATGGAAAAAGAAAGGAGCCAAGTATCTCTTCATAGTTCCTTATATAAAGGGCGCCGGCTAAACTCTGACGGGCTCGTCCAACGACAGGATAAGATCGTGGATCGCTTCGCGCTCACGATCTATCCTTATTCATTAGCAAAAGAAAGATCCAAAGGGGTCACGATGCCTTGCTTGCAGGTTTGGTCAGCACCTCCACCACTGATGATGTAGTCATCCCTCTGAGCTTGGGCTGCATTGAGGAGTCGGGGAAAGTAAGCCAATGGAATGCCAAGCTGGCGTCCGTCCGTAAGCTCCACCCACATGTTGTCTATATCGAACGTTACCTTCTTGGCGCGAGGCTCAGACGCTAAAGTGTTCATTCCAATGCCTTTCCATGAGTTCCCCGTTCTTCTCAGCCACTTGCATGAGCTCTTACTAAACTACCGTTATACCTGAGACTCACGCGAAGACGCGAAACAAATCATTCATTTTCTTTCGCGTCTTCGCGTGAGAATCTTTCTTGCTGCTAAAAAACGGTAGATTGGACATCACCGACTCCTTAAGGACCACAACTATACGCATTTCGGGATTCAATACAGAGCCTGCATCCTCGGTCCATCTGGCTTCGGACTCCCGTTGCCGGGCTTGCCCTCAGACTTCACTACTGACCTGCCGGCTAGGCTTTGGTCAGGTGGGACTTGCACCCACTGGGTAACAATAACCAATTTCATTCCGCTTTCGCTGAACTCCCAAGGCTTCGGATTTACCTTGGCGCGAGCATGACCTTGTTAGCTTCCGATGATCTCGTTTAAGCCTTCAATGATTTGGTCCAGTTCTTCCGGTGATACTTTGGCGATCTTCTTACCGATTCTCTCTGTAGAGAGTGTACGGATCTGACTGATTTTTACCCATGATCGTTTAGGAAGGTCATTCGGGTCGAGTTCGAGAGTGAGGGGAAATCCTGCACGTTGAGACTGGCTGGTGATGGCCATAGCGATTACTGTGCCTGAGCGTTCATTGAAGATATCTTGGCTGAGGATTACAACAGGACGTAGGCCAGCTTGCTCTTTTCCTTTCACGAGATTCAGATCCGCCCAGCGAATCTCTCCTCTCAGTATTCTGGCCACTGTTGCAGCTCCTCATCCATACCCTCTTCGGCCATAGCTTTCTCCACGGCTGCATCAAGTTTTGCACACTCTCTGGCAAGGCGGTTTCCTTCCAGTTTCTTTAGTTTTTCTTCTACTGCATCCTGAATGGCTTTACTTCGGTTCGGGAAGATCCGATCTTTTACCAGTCGATCAAGTCGATGCAGCGTGCTCTTGTCCATTGTGATTGCGATCTTTGCTGAAGCCATTTTACACCTCCAGTATGATATTATGTCATACTGGATATCGGGTCAAGCAAGAAAGCATATGTCGTTGCGCGGGAAAGCTAACTGTCAACTGAGCCGCGGCCGGCTTTCTGGGCGACGGCTCCAGTGAACGGGGCCGAACGGGGTCGGGCCACGCTATCCATCCGGATCAGAAGGATATTGGCGGCTCACAATAAATAACCTACCAAAATTGGTTCAGAAACACCCACCGACATTCCGACAGTCTTCAAGCCGGAATCCCGTTTTTTCACGGGGCTGGATTCCGGCCAAAACCATGCCGGAATGACAGAACCGCTCTTCCTGGTAGGTTATTTGTTGTGAGTTGCCTTACTTGGGGAAGCGCGCTAACGAATGCTTGAGCGGCAAGCAGCCACGCGGCCAAAGAGCTACAGAGAGCGCCACCGGACTGCTCCCGCGTGGTTGCTTGTCCGGCTAGAAGCGAGGGTTAGCTCCTCATGAGCCGTTCTCTTATCCAGCTTGGATTCCGACGACAATCGAGCACTGCCGTGATCAATACTTCATCTTTGGAGATCCTGTAATACACAGCGAATGGGAACCTTTTGGCGAGAAGACGATGGTATCCGAAAACTACGCGATGAATACCGCCCAGCTCCGAGAGAGAGTCGATGTCAGAATAGAGGGAATCTAGAAAATAGTAGCCAAGCTCATGGGACTGCCGCTCGTAGAAGCGAAATCCATCTTCAAGATCCCTCTCGGCAGTGTCGAGAATCTTTACTCGCACGAAACATTCCTTCTTATTCTCTCTTTTGCCTCCTCCCAATCGGAAAAGCTTGCCTTCCCAGCCGCTATGGCTTTCTCCCGATCCTTGAGGATTTCCTCATGCCAGTCAGGTGATTCAAGAGTCTTCTCGTGCTTCGCCAGATCGTCCCATAAGGCCTCCATCAAAGCAAGCTTTTGAGCGAGTGTGAGTTTCGATAGAGGTAGATCAACTCTTTCCATTGTGTTTCCTTTCTTAGACTTGCAGCGTCACCCGGTTTGGGTCGTTTAGCCGCTGGCTTTCGGAAAATACTATACAGCAGAAACGGCACGATTCCGCACACATAACGCTGTGTGGCCGCAAAATACATTCAGCCTCAAAATCAAAATAAACCGACCGAAGCAATTCCGCCAGAAGACCATCTCCAGAGGGCATCAAAACCTTGTCCCCTGCTTGTTGGTGCTCCCGGCGGGCAGGTCAGGGGCCTCTCGGCCCCTTTCCCCCCAAGAACGTCGCATGACAGTTTCCCGTCACGACGCTCAAGCCTCTCAAAGGTGAGCCTTTATGGGGCCATCCGCTGATGGGGAGCTGACCTCACCAACTTTGCGATACACCACGACATTTTTACACTCTTTCTGTGACATCCACCACTTTGGCGTCACGAATGAAAGCGGATAAGAAAAGGAGGCGTTCTTCTTCACGTATGTAGCGATTAAACTTGGGACGACGAAGCACTTCATCCAATTCCTCAATGGTATCAGCAGACGCCGTATGATATGCACGTGCAGTTTCAGCATCAACGGGAATTGTGATAGCGGTCTCTGGCATTGTGTATTCCCTCTATCTGCATATCGAATTCCCGCCTGTTTCCTTTCATTATAGCTCGAGCCATAAGCAAAAGCATACGACTCTCTTGTCTGCAAGCGACGGAGCCGCCCAACATTCAGCTTACCGGCACGAAGCCACGCGCCGAGAGACTTGAGGGCATACCGATAAATTCGCCGCGCGGTTTCGTGTCCGTCTTGAAGCTGTGGTTAACGATCCTGTTTCTTTGGGCGTTTATTTTTTTGTCGTCGTTCTCTTCTGCTCGTTCTTTCCGATGGAGCTATGAGCTCCAGTTTTGGCGTAGTTTCAAATGAAAGGACTGGCCGGTGTTTTTGGAATAATATCTTTATTTTCTTTCCACCATTCCTGCCATTCCACCAAATCGCTGTCGCTGTACCCAGGACCCCGAGCATAAGTGATGTTATGTAAAGCAAATGTTACCTGGAGTTCGTCTTCCAAATACTCTTCGGATAGTCGAGATATCATCTTTAATCATAAATCCAGTTTGCAGAATCAGGCGCTCTCAGGATATTTGGCAATATGCCCTAACCTCTCTTCTATCTGACATCGGGGTTGGCCGACTCCTCGCGGAGGATACTGAAGATGGCCGTGTATCCCGGTTCCGCTGGCATCGACAATATGTCTTTCAGTCTTCCGATGTCGATTACGCTCGACGGCTCGGGCCAATCAGCGAACAGATTGTTGGTACTGCTCTTGAACTCCACAGCGACTAAGGACGGCGGAATGAAAGGCCTCGGGGCATAGGCTAGGAGTTTGGCTTTGTCCGGATCGAGTTTCGGAAGTGGGTTCGAGTTTGGCGCCACCTCTTCAGGCACGAAGGCCACGCGGCCCAGGCCCTTCCGGCCAAGCAATCCCAGAATCCCTTCTTTGATCTCGCAGGCAACCCTCTGCAATTGCCCTGAGCACTGCCCCCGCCGCATACAAGGCGCCAAGGATGACCAGAAATCCGATGCCGATGATGGTGAGAACGTTCATCACTAAACGATCGCCTTTTTCTTGAGCGTTTCGCTTACGAGCTTATGTTGATGAGGCCCAACGCTCAGTTGACCGACTCGTCCGGTCAAGCTGGTGGTTGGCATCCCTGATTTCTCCGTTAAACGGTTCGTTTTGTCCCCAAAAACATCGCTCTAAGACCGTAAAAGGGCCTCTTTTTGGACCTAAACCGGTGTAATTTGAGCATTTAGCTTGGTCCGATCCCGTCTGCCCCCAACCCGCCTGCACCCGTCTGCGTCTGCAAGCACCCCGTCTGCAGGACGCTGGAATGGCGGGTTAGCCTTTTGGTGGCTTAATGAGATGCTTTTAAGCGGATTCGGCCATTCTCTCGGTTTGTCGATCCAGTGCACGAAGCACCTCCTGAATGGCTTCCACTTCCGGCTCATCAAAGTAGACCTCACCGCACTGGGTGCAAATCCAAGCAGGGATTCTATCCAGGGTGAGATGATAGCCTTTTCGATCAATATGGAAGGGAGCAATTCCTCTTTCCATCTTCCCTTGGCAGTGCATACAGTTCATGGTTTTTTCCTCTTTCTGAGATCGTGTTCCCATTCCTGGAGACTGGGAAGATAAGCCGTTATAATGGCTAGATAATCACTTTTGGGTGAGCAGACCACATGGATTGGAGTACCATCTATACCGTAGCCAAGAATGAGGCAACTATGCCCCCGCACATCTTCGGGAGAGTCTTCGACCAATTCACCTTTGTCAATGACGTTCCTCACGTCTGCGATACTGATCATTCTATCTGGTCGTGACATTTGCCGCACAGCATGAGGAAGATAGATGATCCTCTTTGCTGCACTCTTGCGGACCAAATTCATGATATCTGAATGACTGGACATAGATTACTCTCAAAATAGTATGTGTCTCAATGACTGCGGAGGATAACGACGGCCATCACCGGGCGGCCGGCTTTTTGGCCGATCCGGTGCATGGCATAGTTGGACGAAGCCGCTACGCGGCGGGAAAAACAAAATAGTGTATATTCTCCCATA
>CAZOEL010000067.1:0-38891 GCA_964578835.1 uncultured Syntrophobacteraceae bacterium
TCTCAGGAGCTCCCGGTCGCTCGGCCTTGCAATGCCCGTTATGCTCTCCGCTATCATCATAGCGCCATCTCCATCGCCGTCGCGCGCGATCTGCGCACCAGCTCGCCCAGCTCGGCCAAGTCGTCATTGTTGAAGCCGTGGATCCGAATCGTTCGGGCGGCCGGAAACTGCGTGAGAAGATAGAGGTATACGCCCGTTGCCTCGTGAACGAGCTTCGCCCCTGAGCCCACGAAAAGATCGTAGAAGATTCCCTCGTATTCGCCTCGCTCGTCAAAAAAATCACCATGCTTGATCTCAAGGCCGGGATGTCTGGGAAGATGCGGGGCGATCATCCGAATCACGTCAAGCTCGCGCTCGATCACCCGAATGTGCGTAACTCGCGGGTTTGTAGCAAGGGCGTGTACGATAAGCCCGAGCCCAAGGCCTGCAACGAGCACCCGCCCCTCGTAGAAGGTCGCATGCTCTTCCATCGCCCACCAGTGGGGAACATCGTCAACCATCCAGGTCTTCCTGCCTATCTTCAACACCTTTACGGGCATGTTCTCTGCCACGTAGAAATTGTATCCTCTTAGCCCGTAGGCTTCGTATAAGCCGTTATATCGGGTAGTTTTGAGCTGCGCGCGCCCCACCTTCCCATCCGGGTAACGGCTCGCCGGCGTCTCGAACCCATCGAGATCGATGGCCGTCTTGAGCCCGTTTCTTTTCAAAACCTCAAGTTTCTCTCTTCTCATATCGTTTTCGCTCCCATCTCGTCTCTCCTTCGTTCGTTTCGTTCGTTGCCCAAACCGTCAATAACAGAATACACTAAGGAGTTACTTATGTAAAGGAAAACTCCAATGCTTTCTAGGAAAAAATCTGTCGAACGAGATTCATTGCCTCAAGAAAAGGCTCGCGTGCTTCGTCTCTCCAATAAGCGTACTGAGGAGAGGGGGCAAAGAGCACATAGGTCCCGAACGGCTTTGAGTAGATCACTTGGCCCCGGAGTTTTCCCGCCTGCGCCTTGGGGTCGCCAAGAAGCGTCCCGGCCGCGTTGGATGCAAAGCAGATGATGAGCTTTGGCCTAACAAGCTCGATCTCGCGCTTCAGGAACTCGGCGCATCTGAGGGAGCACGCATCATTCACCTTGTTGTAGTTGTCGTGGACGCACTTTATGGGAGACGTGTAATAGAAATCGCCCTCGGTAAAGCCCAGGCTCTTCATGGTCTTTACGAAAAACTTGGACCCATCGCTCGTCCAGTGGGTAAGCTCGTTCTTTACGGGATTATTCACCACAAAGATCGTGCTCTTTTGCTTTAGCTTCGGGAGAAGAATCGAGCCCTTGGGCTTGTTTAGCGCCTGACAGGTCGTGACTTCGGCAAAAAGGGAGCCAAGCATGTCGAGCTGCTCCTTTATCATGCGATCCCCCATGGCGAGCTGCGGCACCAAGGCAAACGAGGGCATAAGCTCGCAAAAGTTCTTGACCCGCTTCTCGTCGTCTCGCTCCCGGACCCCCAAGGTCTCGAACGCTCCGGCGCGAACGAGAAGTGTGCGGATGCCGACGTGGGCGAGCCTTCGGTTCACCCGGTCCTCGAAGTCGGTCTGCGAGAGAAAGACTCCGGACTTCCCTCTTTCCTCGAGGATCGATGCAATGACGGCAGGCCCAACACCCTTTATCACTCGAAGAGGTGCTCTGATTGCGAGCTTCCCCGAGCCGTCGCGCTCGATCTCGTAATCGTTTGTGCTCGTGTTGATGTCGGGCTGTAAAACCTCGATCCCCCTGGATCTACAGTCGCGCATGAGAAGCGCGAGCTTCTTGTCCCGCTTCTTATCGGACCCGTCTCCCAGAGTGGTTGTAAGACAGGCGGTCACAAACTCTTCCGGGTGATGCTGCTTCATGAACTGGCATAGGACGGAGATGAGCGAATAAGCGGCCGCGTGTGAGAGATTGAACCCATATCCAGCAAATTCAGCCATTTGGCTAAAAACGGTGTTCGCAATGGACCCATCCACTCCGTTCTTCAAGCACCCTTCGACAAAGTGGTCCCGGTGCTTCTCGAACTCGTCACGGCCTAGCTTCTTACCCACTACTTTCCGAAGCTTGTCGGCCTCTGCCCAGGTGAACCCGGCGAGCTCCACGGCAATGTTCATGAGCTGCTCCTGGTAGATAAGCACGCTTCGAGTGGGGGAGAGGATCGGGCGGAGCCTCTCTGAGGGGTACTTCTCGAACTCGTTTCCTTGAGCGATCTGAACGAAGCGCTCGGTCAGGCCCGAATTGAGAGGTCCTGGCCGATAGAGAGCGGTCGTTGCCGTGATCGTCGTAAAGTCGGATGCTTTGAGGGATTTAAGAAGCCCCTGCATCCCTGAGTTTTCAAATTGAAACACCCCCGTCGTATCTCCCCGCGCGAAGGCTTTCATGGCGAGATCGTCATCAAGGGGGATCTCCGTGTAGTCGATCTCCTCTCCCTTTGTGCGCTTCACCCAGTCGGCGGCTCTGGCAAGGATCGTGAGGGTTGCAAGCCCCAGGATATCCATCTTGATAAGCCCGAACGCCTCGCACTGGCGCATGTCCCAGTTTATGACTTCGACCACGTTCTTGTGCTCGTCGCCTCGGCGCTCGATGGCCGCAACGTCGGTTATGGGCTTGCTCGATATGATGACGCCCGCAGCGTGAACCCCGTTTTGCCTGATCCTCCCGGAGAGCTTCTTGGCAAGCGCCATAATGGAAGCCCCCTGCTCGGTCTTAACGAAGCGCGCAAGCTCAGGGACCTCCTCGAAGTCCTTCTCCTCTTCGAGCTGCTTTGCAAGGTTTGTGGCAAGAAGGTTATCGACCCTGAAGACCCGCGCCACGTCTTTAAAGGCCACTTTGAGCGTAAGCTCTCCAAAGGTCGTTATCTGAGCCGTGTAGTCGTGGCCGTACTTTTCGCGCATGTACTCCAGAACTTCGACCCGTCTTTCCTTTTCAAAATCACTGTCTATATCGGGAAAATCTATGCGCAACGGATTGAGAAAACGCTCGAATACAAGCCCGTGCTCTATGGGGTCGAGCCGCGTTATATCAAGAAGATAGCAGACAAGGGAGCCTGCGGCACTACCACGACCGGGGCCAACCATGATGTTCTGCTCGCGCGCCCACCGTATCATGTCTTCGACCACAAGAAAGTAGCGAGTGAAGCCCAGGCGCCGAATTACGCCTATCTCGTAGACCAGCCGCTTTGCATACACGTTCGGGTCCGAGACCTTGCTCTCTATCTTTTGAGCCCACCCTTCGCGGATCTTCTCGCCGAAGACTTCGAGGTCGTCTCGCTCGTAGGGCGAGGGGATGGCAATTGGAAGATCGGGCTTTTCCACGTTCACCCGCTTTACCACCTCAAGCGAGGCCATGAGGGCCTCTTTCACCATCTTCCCCGGAAGATAGTCGCAGAACTTGGAGAAAGCCGCGATCATCTCGGAGAGGTCGCGCATGTGGAACCCGTCGCAGCAAAAGCGCATCCGCTTGGGATTGTCCCACGTCTTTTTGGTCTGGATCGCCAGGAGCACTTCGTGGGGGTGGGCGTCATCTGCCCAGACATAATGGGCATCGTTTGTGGCAACGACCTTGAAGCCCTGTGACTTCCAGAGCGTGAAAGCTCGGACGTTCACCATTCGCTGGATGTCCGTGCTCTCAGGCGTATCCCGAACCTGGTGCGGCTGGATCTCAAGGTAGAAGTCCTCGCCGTAGCGGGCCCGGAAGCTCTTTGCAACCTTCTCCCACTGCTCGTGGGAGAGAATCCCCTTGACGCACCCGCTCATTACGATGCAATCCTCAAAGTCGAGCGCCTGGTCAAGAGAGAGTCGGGGCTTGAAGTAAAACTGCCGGTTTGCAAGCGTTAAGCTTCGCATGATCGATTGAAAGCCCTCCCAGGACTTTGCGATCACGGTCAGGTGGTAGCGTTTTTCTCCCCGCGTCGGAGCCTCTGTGATCGAATCGACCACGTAGAACTCGCACCCGATGACGGGCTTTATCCCGTGCTCTTTGCATGACTTTAAAAGATCGGGATAGGCCGAGACGGAGCCGTGGTCTGTTACGCAAGCAGCAGGGGCTTTTGTCTCTTTGGCCCGCCGGACGATCTCGTCGACCGTCCCGAGGCCGTCCAGGAGGGAATAGTGTGAATGGGCGTGAAGATGGGTAAACATAGGGCCAGCCTTTCGTTTTGGAGCTTCTCAGCCCCTAAAAGTGAATCCTTCTCCGACACTCACCGGCGGACTTTGAAGTCCTTCTCCGATACCGGTCGGCAATCCCTCTCCGGCAGTCACCGGAGATCCCGAGAACGTGGAAGCTTCTCTGAGTATTTATGCAAGGCGCGTACTGGATGCTTCTCCGTATCCAGCCGGCGGGAGATAGCACGGATGCTTCTCCGTGCTCCCGTGGCGCTCCGAGGGGCGAAAGAGCACGGATGCTTCTCCGTATCCCACCGGCGCCGTAGAGCCTGGCAGCAAGAGCGGACGGCCTGGCCGTGAGAGGGAGTCCACGATTTGAAGAATCCATCTGTGAGGATGTCCCGCCTCGATGGCGCTCTGCTCTTCGTCGTTGCTCTTGCGCTCTGCTCTGCTTTGCTTTCGTTCGCGCGCTCTTGCGCTCTTCGTCGTTCAATGAGCAGAACAAAAGCAAGCGCTCTGCTCATTGAACCACGCCCAAAACATTGAAGCGCCTATCATGGTCGCGAAAAGAGCGCGCCTGATATGCTTGGCGCGCGCTCTGGTCGCTTTTCTAATCGTCCTCGTGCTTGGCAAGTCGCCATGGGGCGGAGTCGCGTATACGCTCTAAAAATGGTCGGCTCTCTTCTATTGTCCTCGCTCGCTCTTCTTTGCTCGGACCCCCGAGAAGCTCGGATAGGTCGGGAGCGTCCGGCAACCCCACCGGCTCTTCAATAGTCAAAAGCTCGCTTTCATCGATTACCGGCACCCGCTCTGCTCTTGACGTAACACGGCCCGCCAGAACGTCCCGGATATGTCGGCATTCGCGCCTAGCGCGCGTCCAGGCGGGACATGAGCACCCATAGCCCCCTTCTTCGTTCTTTGATACCGTATAGGTTTTAGACGGGTCCGAAGAGCTTGGAACCTGCCACTTCTCAATCCACTTGCTCATGGTTGCCGCTCGCTTTCTAAAGGGCGCTCTTCGCTAGTCGCCACGGGGCGTTTTCTCTTAGGGCCTCAAGGAAAGACTTCGGGGCGCTCTTCGTCTCTTCTTCGATATTCACCCGCGCGCTCGCCGCTTTCTCTCTTATGGAATCTTCCAAGCTCTTCGTGGTCGTGGTGGCACTCGAAGCCGTGGCGCTCGCCGCTCTTTTCTTGTGCTCTTCGATTGCTTCGAGGACCGCCGGGTCAATGTATGTCTCTTCGCTCTCTTCGATTGCTTCGACCGCAGGGGCGGCCGTTTTTTGGTCGCGCTCATAGCAATCAAGACAAACAAAGATCCACTTTCTACTCAAGCCGTGCCGGTTGCTGCCATACGCGGGTTGCCCCGCTTCAATCGACTTTGCGCAAGAGAGGCAATGATTAGAAAATTGGATTTTGTCGAAGCGCTTAAAATTTTCATACATGATAGTGACCTCCAAAAAGCTTAAAGCGAGCGGGCCGCCCCCGCTCGCTCTTCGTTTCGTTCGCGCAACCTATTTCCAAGTGATTGTTCGCTCTTCGAGGGACCAGGTTAGGAGCTCTTTAGCCTGGAGAGCATTGAAGACCCTCTGGGCATAGCGGTATCGGTTCTTTTTCGCGAAGGCTTCGGGGAGCCCCTGGGCGAGCAGGTCTTTAAGAACTATGGCAACGGCGTCCTTGTAAACGGTCGGGCGCGCTTCGGCTATGAGGTCCCGAACATGGTCCCAATTTACGTCGTGGGTAAGCTTTGCGGAAATCGTCCCGTCCTCGCTCTTCGTTTCTGCCGTTCGCTTTGCTGCCGCGCGCTTTGCTTTCGCGGTCGCGCGCTCTTCGCTCGAAGCTTCTTCGCTCTCAGTCGGCGCGCTCTGCTCTTCGCTCGCTTCGAGCGCGATTTCGGGAACCTCTATTTCGGGAATGGAAATTTCGGGGACTTCGAGCGCGGGCGTTTCAAGCTCGCTCTTTCGCTCTTCTATATTGAAGGTGCCGGCTGCTTTCTCTTCTTCGTGCTTTGTGAATTCGAGCGCTTCGACTTCGAGCGCTTCCGTTTCTATTTCGACTTCCACCCCTGCCATGTCGTCAAGTCGGCTCTTTGCGTGGGCTTCTTCGCATGCTTCGCAAAGCTCGCAAGCTTTGCATTCCTCGGAGTCGGCTGCGAAGAGAAGAGAGCCGAAACAACCTTTTCCCATTGCCGCTTTTTGCTCGAATTCGCGGGCGATTTGGGCTTCCAGGGCTTCAAAGACTTCGATCTGATTTGTAGCTTGCATTTTGTTTTCCTTTCGTTTGTCGTTTCGTTTGTTTTCGTTTGTTGTCCCAACCGTCAATCTGACAATACCCTAAGGGATTACTTATATCAAGGGTTAATTTTAATTTTCTCCAATAATTTCGCCGATTTTCCTCTTGATATTTCGCATATGATAGGAAACCGTTGCCGGCCTCATTCCGTGAGCTTCCCCAATGCAGCCGGCCATATGGTCTCGAAAACTTGCGGGGCGTCCTCGGCCGCGGGGGCCTCTCGGCTCGCTCGAAGTCGCGCGCTCGGCTACGTTCGCGCTTGGGCCCAAAAGCTCGCATGCCACCACCCGCTCGGATTCATTGCAAGCGCTCATGATATCGCTTGTATAAAGCGCTTCCTGGAGCGCGAAACCTGCACCAGGATCGACAATCCGTTCCGGGTCAAGCTCGAAGTCGTAATCAAAGACGGCGCGCTCCCTCATGGCTTCCCGAATGATCTGGCAGCATGTTTTATACATTGCACTATTGCAGTATGTATAAAGCGAAGCTTTCGCGCTCTGCCCGTCCGGTTCCTCTTTGAAAGTCGCGCGCGCTTCGACCGTCGCTAAAAGAAGCCGCGCTCTTATCTCTTCCCGCTCGCATTCGAGCTCCAACTCCGTCAAGCGCTTTGTCGTCGTCTTGATGAAATGGGCGAGCGCTCGGTCCAGAGGCTTATTATCTAAAAAAGAGCGGCTTTCCATGGTCGTTTCTCCTGATATGCTTTTGATCCTCGAGGGCGGGACTCCCGCCCCCGAGAAGAGCTTCCGGGCTTTAGGCGGCCTCGGAACCCCATTTTCTTTGAATAATCTCTTTGCAAAACGCTTTATCCTCGGAATTGAGCTTGTTTAGAAATGCCCATTCAAAGGCTTTCTTTACGTCGCCAAGCTGGATGAGCTTTCTTGCTATGTTTATGAGCGAGCGGGTGGAAACGGTCGTTCTAATTTCTTGCTTTACGAAAGCCGCGCGGATCATTTGAGCGGTTTCCGTGAGCTTTGCGAGCGTTTCTTTATCTTCAATCCCGGTCGCTTTGGTGAGTATTGCGCGCTCCACCGTTTGGGTCGGATAGTCGGCATTAACTGTTACGGTAAAACGGTCGAGGGTTGCGAAATTTTGAGGCTGAGTGCCATTATAAAGCCCCGTTTCGTCGCCCTGACCCAAGGTGTTAGAGGTCGCGAAGATCCGAAAGCCGGGATAGTCGCGCGGGTCGATTACCTCTCCGGTTTCTGTAATCGTCAGGGGCTTTCCCTGTAAAACGCTCTGGAGAACCATGCCGACTGCGGGATTAGCGGCATCCCATTCATCGACTACAAGCATGGCATTATCACGGATCGCCCTCGGAAGAATCCCATACTGAAAGTATGTTTCCCCCGCGCGCGCTCGCTCTTGCCCAATGAAGTCGGCATGCGAAAGGTCGCAATCGCATCCAATGAAGTAATAGGGGAGGTTCAAGCGCGCGGCGACTTGCTCTGGGGTGCTTGACTTGCCAGAGCCGGTCGGGCCTTGAAAGAGGACCCGTTCGTCGGAATTTTCGAGCGCAAAGAGGCAGGCACTCAAAAGCTCCGGGTCGAAGTGAAAGAACGGATCGGGCTTCGGCGTGCTTTCATGCGGGTGCTCATAGCCCATAACCGTGTCCTTGTGATCGAAAACTTTGCAGCCAAAAGTCTTCCTTACCTCGAAGGGAACCCGCTTGTTTTTGCTCTGCTCTGCTCGCTCTCCGAGCTTTGAAAGCGCCGCTTGCGAAAGAACGGGAGCCCCGCTATGCTCCACCTGGTACTCTTCGACCGTCAAGCCGTGATCTTTTTCCAAGTGAACCTGGAGAAAATGTGCCCTATGCCCGCAAATTGCACATTCAACCTTTTTGAAGCTTCCCGCTGCCATCGTCGCGCTTGCTGCTTTCATCTTATTTTCCTTTCGTTCGTCGTTTGTTTTCGTTTGTTGCCCCAACTGTCAAAAACACAATAGCCTAAGGCATTACTTAGGTCAAGGGATTTCCCTCTAGAAAATCGATTTTTTTCCTTGAGCCCCGGAGATCCTCTCCAGGGCTCGATTCCCGTTGGGATTAGACTTTTAGAATTCGGCGAAGCTCTTTAAATAGATGGGCGGGCAAGTCGCTTGCTGCTTGTATGTCGATGGTTCTGGGATAATAGCGGGCGAGGTCGCGAACATTCAAGCCAACCCCGATAAGCTCGATCCCCGCGCGGGTGCAATCTTGACAAACCTTCTTAAGAAAGGACATTCCGCGATCCGTGTTTCCGTAGTTGCCGACCAGTCCGTCAGTGAGGACGAATAGTATCTTCCTTTGTTCCTTTCTTGCGAGTAGTCTTTGGGCGGCAATTTGTACGGAATCTCCGTCGCAATTGTTCCGATTTTCGCATTTTCTGTAACCTGATATCCTTCGCTTTACTTTCGCCCCATATGGTTCGTCAAAGCTCTTGATTATCTTCATATCAAGCGCTTCCACCCGGCCGTATTGGTCATAATTTGGGTCTGAGTAATAGATGGAAGAGCTTTCATATGTCAAGTCGCCGGTCGTGAAGGTCAAGCATTCGCTCTTTACTTTCGAGCCATCAAGCGCTTCGAGAAAGCATACAGCCGCTTTCATTGCGCACTCCAGAGGATGGCCCTTCATCGATCCGCTATAGTCGACCAGGAAGGAAACTGCGGTATCTCGATCCTTGGAGGTGAATTTTTCTCGAAAAATGCGATTGGAGCTTCCCGTTATGAGCTTTGCGAGCGCGCGCGGATTAATGCGGCCCTCTTCCCGGTCGTTTTGCCAGCGGCTCTGGGTACGTGCTAAAAAGAGGCTCTGGACTTTGCCTCGAAGAGCATTCAAGCTCCCAAGCTCTGCTTTGAGCTTGTTATAAGATCCGAGTGTTTTAGCCTCTTCCATGGGCTCCAAAACGTCTTTTTCGCGCGAATAAACCATATATTCCTTGCTGCTTTGCAAAGCCTCGACGTGCTTACCTTCGATATAGTCCCGGATCTTGCTATACGGATCTTCCGCGTCCTCAAGCTCCGGGCGCTTTGAGCTTTTCCGACCCTCACAAAGAGCGCTCTTGCTCTCTTCGCCGTGCTCTTCGTCTCCCGCTTCTTCGTCGTAACCTTCCGGCTCGCCGTTTATGTCGCTGCTCTTGCTCTCTTCGCCCGAGCCGTTGCCGTCGTCATTCTGGCCGTCGTCGCTCTCTTCGCTCTGCTCTTCTTTGCTCTCTTCGTCGTCTCCAGAGCCGCTCCCGCTCTGCTCTTCTTCGTCGCTTGCTTCGCCCTGGCCGTCGTCGCTCTGCTCTTCTTCGTTCTCTTTTTCGTCGCTTGCTTCGTTCTGGCCGTCGTTACTCTGCTCTTCGTCGTAGTTTTCGCTATCTTCTTCGCTTTGCTGCTCTTCTTTGCGCTCGCTCTGCCCGTTCTGCTCCTCTTCGCGCTCATAAGAGCCAATAAGCTTGCGGGCGTGGTCGATATTGTCTTGGGTGCTACTTGCGCGGGCGAGCTTTTCAAAGAGGTTTGCGCCGAAAATGCTTTCAAGCTCTTTGCGATAAGAGGGAAGCGCGGGGATATCGTATCCGCAAAGCGCCCGCCGACCCTCTATAAAGAGCTTCATAAGGGGGTGGCTAAGGTCAAGCTCGCCGTTTTCAACCAGCCAATTTACAAGAAAATTCATATTGTCCCGCGCTCCAGGGAATTCCTCGCTCTGCTTTCTTTCTATCATGAGGTCCTCCAAGTAGTTCCAGACCGTATGGAGCTTTTTGTCCTCGCCGACTTGCGCGCGGAGCGCTTCAAAGTCGGTATGCTTTACGTGCCCGACTTCGTGGTCTCCGTAGCCGCGGGCAACCCTCATATCGCTTTCTTCGAGCGCTTCGGGGAGCGCGGGCAAAACGATTGTCCGACCGTCCGTGTATGCCTTGCTTCCTCTAAAAACCACATTCACGTTGTATTTACTGCTCATGGCGCGGGCGACTTTTTCGAGAACCTGCATTTTTTCTCCCGTTCGTTTCGTTCGTCGTCGTTTGTCAAGAGAGCGGGGAGCGCTTAAAGCCTCCCCGCGCGCGGCTTAGCACATATAGGAATTTATCTCGAAGCGACCGCTCGGCATGCGATACCAAGAGAGCAAGAGGCAATTTCCGAGCGCTTCATACTGGCTGCTTGTATCTTCGCTCCCGTCAAGGGCAAGCTCGAAAGTAGCCCGGCCCTCGGAGCCGCAGAAAAACCCGCTCCATTTCCTATGATCTTCCTGGAGGAGCACCAGCCCGTGGTTGAGGAGAATCCTCGAAATTTCATCGATGGGCACGGCTTCGTGATAAGTCGTATTGACCGGGTGCAAGTCGCGGGTAACTTTGTTTGCCTCTTTCGTCTTGATCCTTATTGCTTTTTTCATGGTCGCTCCCTCTTTCATTTTGTTTGTTGCCCAACCGTCTAGGATACAATAACATAAGGGATTACTTATGTAAAGGAATGAGCCTGAAAACTTGATTTATTTCGGCTAATTGCACGGACGCAGGTCTGGAGCGCTTCGGCATGGGCCGGGTTCGTCTCCCCGCATGAGCGGCCGCGCGCGGAAAGCAGGTGATGGGATAGCCCCTCGGCAAGATCCGCGACCGTCGCGGCTTCGAGCGCTATTAGCAATCCGCCGCGCTCGCCGTAGCAGCTTTCACGGTCGAAGTAAATCACGGGTCGGCTGGAAAGCCCGTCAAGCTCGCTCGGCTCGCAATAATCAATATCCAGGATGTGCGGGATTCCAAGCGCTTCGCATATCTCGAAGACAATTCGCTCTGCTCGCTCCTCGCTCCCAAGCTTTGATGAAAGCGCGCGCGCTTCGTTCTGCTCAATTTGGCTTGCTACTCTTTTCATGGTCGCTCTCTTTCGTTCGTCGTGGTCGTATTGAGAGCAGAGCACCCGCGCGCTCTGCTCTTTGCGTGATCGTTCTAGTTTATGGCTTCGCCGTCGTCGTAAAACATGAAGGGCTTGCCACATTCGGGACAGCGGACCTGGCCGTCGTCGTCTATAATCAAGCGCTCGGCATGGTCGGAGCAGAAAAGGATAAGATCGTCCCATGGGTCGGATGAATTCGGGGTGGAATTAAGAAGCATGCAATTTCCGTTAACTTGGATTTGACCCTGTGCCGTTTCGATTAGTGCTCTCATGTTCGTTCCCTTTCGTTTGTTTGTCGTTTCGTTCGTTCCGTCGTTTTGCGTACCATCAAAGTCAGGAATAGAATAGTCCAAGGGACTACTTATATAAAGGATTTTACCAAATATTTCAAAAAAAGATGGCAGCGAGCGCCGGCGCGGCTCGGCAGGGGGCACGTTTTTCCCTCGCGCGGGTTAAAATAGTAATATGCTTTGGGGGATAATTCTCTTTTTGCTGGGGGAGAGAGCCCCTGGAGAGGATCGGCTCGCTCGAAGAGAGAAGAGAGCCAAGAGCGGCCGAAAAAAGCGCGCGCGAAAAAAAAGCCCGAAGTGAAAAAAAAGCTCGAAAATGGGGGCACGTAATGAGCGGGAAAAGGTTAAAATAAAGTATTGAGCGCGAAAGAGAGAGCGAAGCGCAAGAGAGCAAAGCAAGCACTAAGAGAGAGCAGAGCACGGCGACGACTTCCAGAGCGCGCTCGAAGAGAAAAGCAGCCAAAACGCAAGAGAGAGCACAAAGAAGAGCAAGCGCGCTCGAAGCTCGAAACTAAGAGAGAGCGCAAGAGAGAGCAGGGCAGAAACGCCCCGCCCCCGAATAAGAGAGCAAGCGCGCTCCCAAAGAGAGCAGAGCGCGAAACGCTCGCTTTGCTCGCTCGCCGTTAATGAGATATATATAAGAAGAGAGAGCAGAGGGAGACCCTGAGATACGGATTCCCCTCGATCAGCGCGCAACCTCCAGGGTTATTCTCAGCCTTGGTGATCCCTTTTGTGAGGGAAGCCCTCGGGTAGCTTGGGACCTCGGTGCCAGCGTGCCTCTCTTTTGACTTGCAAAACCCCTCTTTAAGCAAATTAAAGCGAAGAGCGACCACGGACTAAGGCACAGAGCGGCTCGGCAGCCGCTCTTTCTTTTTTTAGCCCGTAATAAATAAGTAAGTTCTTAGAGTATTTATAAATTGGAACGAAGAGGGCGCACGGCTCGGAGAGCGCTCGGGGCAAAGTCGAAAAAGTCGCATCCTATAGGCATAAAGTCAAAAGATATAACCAAGATATAGGTAAAACAAGATTTCCTATAGGCAGGCTTACAAGTTTTACAAATAGGATCGAAGAGCGCGCCGCAAGAGCGGGCGGCCCGCACCCGCGCGGGTCTACCGCTCATACGGACGGTCTTTAGGGGCGGACGTCCCGCAACCTACCGAGCCTCAAGGGCGATCCGCAGTAGAGGCCCGCCCGCGTCAAGTGTCCACCTCATAGACGGACTGTCCTTACTAACGGACTGCCCAAGAGGCGGGTACACCGCGCATACGGACTGTCCTTAGAGACGGATAGCCCTCACTAGCGGGGCGTTCGCACCGCGGGCTGCCCTCACTGGCGGACCCACCTCATAGGCTGGCTCACCTCACTGGCGGTGTGCCCGTACATTCCGGGTAAGTGATTTGCGGGCGGGCCTCACATCCAGCCTAACCGGCCCGAGACGATCTGGAGCGGGATCTCCTGCGATTTCGAGCGCTTGACCGTTCCCCGCGGATCACCCTGGGGGGTGGGTGCTCCCCCATTGCGGATGGGCCTCGGACGGCGCCTATTGCTCTAGGAAATCCGCGACCCCCACCCTTTTCGGGCTGGCGGGCAACCCATTAGGTCCGGGAAAAATCCGGGCAGCAAAAACCCCATTCGGGTCAAAGAGAATGCTCGGGAAAATTCCGCGCACCCGACCCCCTTTTCGGGGACACCACACAAGAGGAGAGAAAGAGATGAAGCGAAGGGGGAAAAGAACCGGGCGCGCGTGCGAGTGCTCCCATGAGAGCGGGGCAAGACCCGACGAGAACCAGGGCGCAAAGGAAAGGGACGAAGAGCTTCAAGCCTACCTCGACGAACTGATAGTCTTCTACACGCAACTCCTGAGACTTGAGGACTGGACCACTCAGGGCTCTTACGGGTCTCTTAGGGATCTCCCCGAGAACACCGAAGCCTGCATCTCCTATGATCGCTACCACGGAGAGGCTGAGATCATCGTGCTTCACCCCGACCTCGAAGACATTGTGCCCGAGGGGGCGACGAGCTTTCACGAGATGGATGTAGAAGAGTCCGTGGTGCACGAGCTCCTGCACCTTCGCTTCATAGACGTTGACCGCGAGCACCAGGGCCACGCGGATGTCCATGAGGAGCGCGCCATCAATGCCCTCACCAAGGCCATAGTGCACCTCGTGCGAGAGCTTCGAGCCCAGCAGGATCGCATTCTGGAACTCGAGGAAGCGTGCAAGTCGAAGAAGGTCGGGAAGAAGCAGGGATGACCCACGCAGAGCTTGTCGAGCGGGCCGAACGGTGGCTGCTTCGAGTCATGCGGTGCGGCTTTGTGCTCTGCGAGCTTGCCAGTGACGCCCGTGAGATTCCCGACGCGATAGGATGGCGGGCCTGCCACTCCTATCTCATCGAGTGCAAGACGAGCAGATCCGACTACGCCGCCGATGCCAAGAAGCCCTTCAGGCGAAAGCCGGAGCAGGGCATGGGAAACTACCGCTACTACATGACGCCCCCTGCTCTCATCGCACCCGAGGAACTTCCCGAGAGATGGGGCCTCCTTGAAGCATACTCTACGCGGGTCAAGATCGTGCGGGCGGCCATACCCTTTCAAAGCCCTAAGATCGCTGTCGCGGACCGAAAGATACTCTGTTCGGCGCTTCGCCGCGTGCACCTTCGGGACGAGCTGTGGCATATCTACGAGCCCTGGCCCGGATGACACGGAACCACATAACGCCCGCCATCACCCTGTCCGGATGCATGGTGTTATTAGACAATATAAGTGCTTGTACTGCCGGGATATTATGTTGTTTCAAAAGGGTTGAGCAGTGATAGACCTGGAATCCAGTCGAAATCCTTCGTATTCCGTGTGACCAGTGTCAAATTGTGCAAGAGTGCTGTACCCGCTACGAGAGAGTCACCCAACGACATCTTCTTGATTTGACGTAACTTCACGGCCTGCTCGAGTACGGACTGTGACAAGCTCAGGATGGGAGCAGCATCAAAGAATGTCTCAAAGTAGACACGTTCCAGATCTGTAAGGCGGTGGTATCCAAGCACTTCCACGTAGCTTACAGCCGAAACTGCAGGCGCATGCTGGGCAATAAATTGACGTAGAGCAACATGCTCCGGTTTGGCAGCATAGATGATGATATTGCTGTCGATGAGCATCAGATCTCCCGATCTGGAAGAGAACGGTCCTGCCTAAGTTCACGTTGCCAGTCTGCCGGATGCTCTATTTCAGCCAAGGCATTAATGCCTGCAAGTTGTTCCAGAGCGGCAGCCATACGTTGACCCCGTTCTGCCTTCGCTGTGTGATCAGGCGGCTCGTCCAGGAGAGTGACATAAACAGCTACAGCATGCTCTGATAGTAGATGCTTCGGAGCATCCCCACTCCATTCCAGACGGTCACCCTTTAGAACAGCCTTGTATGTACGAAGCATAGTGTATCTCTTATTCTTTCTTGGGTTCACCTGCCAAACAAGTCCTGCGCGTTTACCCAGTAGTATATAGCACAGTACTGCCAAATGCTATAGGAACCGGCAATGTGAGGCTGCGGGGCAAACGTGGCATGATACCGGAAAGTGATACTATGGAACACCATCAGATCGAATACAAGCCCATCGAGTTCTTCAGGCTCTACGAGCGAAACCCGAGAAAGAATGACCATGTGATCGAGCAGATGGCCGAGATCATCAAGCGATTCGGCTTTCGGGTCCCGCTGCTTGCGAAGAGCAACGGGGATGTCGCAGACGGGCACCTGAGATACAAGGCCGCGCGCCTCCTGGGTCTGACCGAGCTTCCCTATATCAACTGCGACGACATGACAGATAACGAGGTGAGGGCCTTTAGGATCGCCGTGAACAAGGCCGCCGAGCTTGCCGACTGGGATCTCGACCTCTTGAAGATCGAGTTCGACGCCCTCACGGTCGAGGGCTTCACGATTGAAGACATGGGCTTTGAGGTGGGCGAGCTTGACGGCCTTTTTCCCGAGACCACGAGCTTTGAGCATGAGGCCCCCGATACCGGGGAACGCGAAGAGAGGGAGAGCGGCGAGGATGAGACGGGAAAGATAGGCGAGCAATACCTCGTTCTCATCGAGTGCAACTCCGAGACCCATCAGCAGGAAGTCTTAGAGAACCTCATGGAGGAGGGCTACAAGTGCCGCGCTTTGCTATCGTAAAA
Organism: uncultured Syntrophobacteraceae bacterium; assembly: GCA_964578835.1. Lineage (GTDB taxonomy): Bacteria > Desulfobacterota > Syntrophobacteria > Syntrophobacterales > Syntrophobacteraceae > CAZOEL01. The sequence continues at coordinate 15,699 of CAZOEL010000067.1, forward strand.
GAGACCGAGATCAAGCGATCGGCCAGGGTAATGCAGCTTGAGGGGATGTTCGACATCCCGCCCGATAAGACGAGCCGGGTTGAAATTTCGGGATCGATCGATCTCGAGGAATTTCCCTGGAGCATAGGGCTCATCATGGGGTCTTCCGGCTCGGGGAAGACCACGATTGCGAGAGAGCTTTTCGGTGCAAACATCATAGACGAATACCCGTGGCCCGAGGACAGATCCCTTGTCGATGCCTTCCCCAGGGGGATGAGCATAAAGGATATCGTCGGCGCTCTCTCATCGGTCGGCTTCTCATCGCCCCCGTCGTGGCTTCGCCCCTACCATGTGCTCTCAAATGGGGAGAAGTTTAGGGCAACGATTGCGCGGGCTATATGTGAGGGAGAATCGCCCATTGTGATCGACGAGTTCACATCGGTTGTGGACCGAACGGTCGCCAAGGTGGGCTCGCACGCCATTGCAAAGGCCATCCGAAAGACGGGCAAGCAGCTCATAGCCATCTCGTGTCACTACGACATCCTTGAGTGGCTCCAGCCCGATTGGACGTTTGACACCGCTAGCGGAGAATTCCGCAGGAGGTGTCTTCGGCGCAGACCAGACATCGCGATGCGCGTCACTCGCGCACACCGAGACATTTGGCGGGTTTTTGAAAGACATCATTATCTAAGCCGAACGCTCGCTTCGAGCGCTCAGTGCTTTCTTGCAACAATCGAGGATCAGCCAGCCGCCATGTGCGGTGTCATGAGCTTCCCGCACCCCAAAAACCCTGGCTGGAGGGTTACGCGCATCGTGACTCTTCCAGACTTTCAAGGGACTGGCATTGGCTCTGCGCTCCTGGATTACGTAGCATCGCTTTTTGCAGCAAAGAAAAGGGACTTCTTCATCACGACCTCGCACCCGGGGTTCACCTACAGGCTCGCCAAATCGAAGCTCTGGACGATGATCCGAAAGCCCGGATTCACGTCCCCGGTCGGCAAGACCTCCTCAGAGAAGGAACTCGCCAAGACGGCCGCAAACAAGAGACTCACATCAAGCTTCAAGTACGCAGGCCCCGTGAACCGCGAAGACGCCAATCTTTTTGAGATCGTTTAAACGGATTCATTCACCGGCGCCCGGGTCCCAAACCTCACCCGGCTACAGGGATAAAAGAAAAGGGGAGAGTGGCGCCGGCACCCATAAAGAAAACAGAGCGGCCTCGCAAGGGCTCACGCGCACGACAGGACCGCAAATGGAAGAGACGGCCCGGTGTCGATTGCCGGAGCTCGCCAGCGGGGCCTCTGATTTTCGGGGCAAGCAATCCATTGAGAGGAAAGAGGGGAAATGAGCAGCAAGGGGGAGGGGAATGGAAAACGGCTCTCGCCGCACACCTGGGCAGAGATCCAGGTGAGATACGAGGCAGGAGACAGGGTCACAGACCTTGCCCGCGCCTACAGCTTATCAGCCGGAACGATTTCGGATCGCGCAAGCAGATACGGCTGGAAGAAGGCGAAGGACATCTACAATGAGGCCATGATTGAGGCCAGGGAGTCCGTCAAGGAGAAGGCCAAGTCGGCCTACGAGGCAAGGATCGAGAAGGCGAGCGAGAACCACCAGAAGCTTTTCGCGTTCTCCCAAAAGTTTGCTTACGAGATGCTCCAACAGCTCATCATGAACCTCGACGCCGTGAAGTTCGAGCGCGAAGAGGATTTCCACAAGCAGATCGCAGCGGCAAAAGCCCGAGGCGACGACATGAGCAAGTTCTCGCCCAGGCCCTTCTTTAGAAGCTTGGGGAAGCTCCCCTACGAGGTGCAGGCAGCCTACAACATGCTCAAAGACGCCGTAATGAGCGAGCGGATCGTCATATGGGCCGACGAGTTCGACCCCTTCGCAGGCATGGAGGAAGAAAACGGGTCTACTGAGCGACTGATAGAGATTTTCAAGGCGAGCCGCATCACATCCAGGCGGATCACGACAGGGGAGGGCAGCCATGGGCCGGCCGAGAATACGGGGGCGGAGGAGCCCATCGAAATCGACGCCTAGCTCGCTAAGCCGAGCGCCCCTCTTCACCCCGTTTATAGACGAAGGCGGGAAGACAGAGCAGTCTCTAATCGAGAGCACATCGCGCTTAAACATTTGGGAGGGGTCGGTCAGATCCGGCAAGACCATCGCATCGATCCTCAGATGGCTTCACTTCGTGCACGCAGAGGCTCCGGCAAACGGCGAACTCGTGATCTCCGGGAAAACCTCGAAGGCCGTCGAGCGAAATATCCTAGACCCCATCATCAACATGCTTGGCCCTGATAAGGCCTGGATGAACCGGGGAACGGGGGAGTTTTGGCTAAAGGACGTTCTAAGACCCCTTCATGTCATCTCGGCAAACGACGAGTCCGCGCAAGAGAAGATCCGCGGTATGACGATGGCCGGGATGTACGGGGATGAGATCACGCTCTGGCCCGAGTCGTTTTTCAAGATGGCTCTCTCAAGGCTCTCCGTGCGCGGGGCGAAGTTTTTCGGAACGACGAATCCGGATAGTCCCTACCACTGGCTCAAGGTCGATTACCTCGACAGAAAAGCCGAGCTAAACAGCAAGCGCCCGAACCTTTTATCTTCGTGGCACTTTAAGCTCGAAGACAACAAATCGCTCGATCCCGACTACATCGCAGCTCTTAAGCTTGAGTACACCGGTCTTTGGTTCAAGAGGTTCATAGAGGGGCTTTGGGTGCTCGCAGAGGGCGCCGTCTACGATATGTGGGATGAAAAGCTCCACGTAGTCGATGTCCAAAAGAAGCTCCAGGAGGATGTCGATGCGGGGAGGAGATCGCGCCCGAAGTTTCGCTACTACTTTACTGCAGCAGACTACGGGACCAATAACCCGACGACCTTCGGCCTTTTCGGCCACGACGGGAAGCCCCCGGTCTACCTCATTCGAGAGTATTTCTACGACTCCTCGAAATCGGGGCTTCAGAAGACGGACTCTCAGTACGGCCAGGACTTCGAGGATTTCGTGGGACCGGCCTGGACGGGTCCTATCTACGTCGATCCGAGCGCGCTCTCGTTCATCTCAGAGCTAAGGCACCGGGGCTACCGGGTGAGTGACGCCAAAAACGAGGTCATCCCGGGCATCCGGTTTGTGGCCTCCATGCTCTCACAGCGACTCTTCTTTGTAGATATCTCCTGCAGGGCGACCATCCAGGAGTTCTCAAGCTACGTCTGGGACATGAAAGCGCAGCAGCGGGGCGAGGACAAACCTCTCAAGCAATTTGATCACACCATGGACCGCACACGCTACGCGCTCTACACGCACTTTTTTAAGGAACACAAGGGCATCCTCCAGGGGATGAACTACCGATAGAAAGGGAAGACAAATGAAAGCACTCGCAAATCTTGCCATCATCATAATGGTCTTCATGACGAGCCTCGGCTCCATGATCTACGGCTGGGGCCTCACGCCAAAGAGCATGACGGTGATCGTAGGCTCCTACATCGTGACGATCCTTCTTACTGTGGTGCAGCTCGTCCTAAACCGGCGTGACTAAGGGGGCTTGAGAATGGATAGGAGGCTCTCGATGGAGGTTAAGGGCAGGGAGTGGACCATCGAGTCGAAGATCCTGGCCGCCCTCGCTATGAGGTTCGGGGGCGAGGTCACGGTGAGCGACGAGGAGATGGAGCGGGCCGCAGGGATGGTGATCTTCCCGGAGCGGGGCGGAGTCCGGGTCAAGGCCGCAGCGACCTCCGATGAGCCCGTCAGCGCCAACGATGGTGACCGCGATGCCTGCGGCGAGATGAATCTTATCGGGATCATCCTGTTTGTCATGATCGTTGGCTGGTCGCTCGCCATCTACGGAATATGGTCTTTAGTGAAGCTCATCTTCGGATGAGGGATTTTTATTCGACACTACCCCCGAAAGGCTGAAAGACGCCTTTCGGTCCATCGCAGGGGCGCCAACGACGGCACCCTTCTTTGTTGGAGTGGAACCCATGGAACGAGAGCTTAGGCAGAACTCGCAGAGCGCGACGCTAGGAAGCGACGTCATCGTAGCGGTATTCACACTGAAAGGCGGAACCTGCCCGGCTTGCCCCGGACATGTGCTCTCCATCATCCGGGACGTGGTCGAGTTGATCGGCATGGACACGGCGCGGCTCTCCCCCGCCGTCTGGTACAACCCTCTGCCCGACGGGCTCGGAGGCCTCGGGTTCACCATGGTGCAACCCATAACGACGAGCTTTATCACCTGGGACGCCTGGCCGGCGCTCGGGGTCGCATACCTCCAGGTGACATCCTGCAAGCCTTTTGATGCGGGGCTTATTGATAAGTTTCTTTCCGCCCACTTCCGGGTCGTTGATCGCATCTCGTACCGGATGGGCTCCGGAGGCGGCATATGAGCGATGAGAATAAGACATGTGAAGACCTGGTCGAGGAGTTGCGGCGCAAGCACAAGCTCGATGAGCGTTGCATCCCGAAGACGCCCGAGCGGGAGCCCAAGCGTGAACTCATACCCATAGGGCTATGTGAATGAAAGGAAACGAGAGATGGCGCATCGCGACTTATCGCGCAACCGAATTGGCTCGGATGATCGAACCGTACGTCACGATGGCCCTGACTCTTCTCATGCTGGCGCGGCTGATCTGGTGGGACTGGCGGTAGAAGACGGGCTCAAGAGCCTGTCCTCGGAGCGCGTCTTCACGCCAAGGCTCAAGAAGGCCAGGGCGCTCTACCTGAGGAGAGCCAGGCTAAAGAAGAGGCTCGCAGAGATCGAGCGCAGGAACAGGCTCATGGAAGAATCGGCGCGCAGGGACGCCGAGAAGAGGGCCTGGCGGCTCGCTCTCGTCATGATCGTCATGGGCCTCATAGCCATGGCCATAGACTCCCTCTAAGGAATCGCAAATGATCGCACTCACCATCGTCATGCTCATAACGGTCGCGCTTCTTTTCATCGCCATGGTCGCTCTTGGCGACACGGTGGAGAAGCTAAAAGAGACCAGGCGTCAGGTGGTTCTTCTCTCCCAACACGCGGTTGCGAGCGAGAAGGCGATCCTCATGCTCGCCGAGACCGACGCCGCCCAAGTCAAACTCATCACCTCCATCCCGGAGACGATTATCAAGGCCATAGACACCGAGACCCGGAAGAGGCCCGTAACCGTCACCAATATCGTTCAGGGCGAGCCCCATTAAAGAAAGGCAAGGCATGGCAGAAACACAAAGCAAGGCCGCAAAGCTCATCGCCAGAAGGCACCCCAAATATGGCGACTACGAGGGCTTGTGGACATTCTTCCTCGAGAGCTACCTCGGGGGCCAGAAATACATCGACAAGAACCTCTTCCAGTACCTCAAAGAGGGCGACGAAGAGTTCAAGCAGAGAAAAGAGCGGGCCTACCGCGAAAACCACACGAAAAGGGTTGTGGATCTCATCCTCTCCTACCTTTTTAAAGAGGTGGCCGAGCGGCAGTCGGACAACTCCTATGTTGAGAAGCTCTGGGTGAACTTCGACGGGAAGGGCAAATCTGTCTACCAGTTCATGAAGGCCGCAGCGCTTTTTAGCTCGGTTTTCGGGCGGGTTTACATCGTCTGCGACAAACTGCCGCTCCCAAAGGAGCGCGCGACCGGAACACAGTTAGACAACTTGAACCCCGAGGCGATGCCCTACTGCTACCTCGTCTACCCTGGCGATGTCTTGGACATCGCCTTTGACGGCGTGAAAAACATCCTCTGGGCCTTGATCCTCGAGAGAAAGCGAGATGACGAGGACCCTTATCTATCGACGGGCGATGTCAAAGAGCGCTACAGACTCTGGCTTCCCGGCGAGTGGATCCTATTTGACGATCACGCAAACGAGATCGATCGGGGCAAAACGAATTTGGGACGTGTCCCCATCGTGATCCTGGACAGTGAAGAACAGGACGACTACACGGGGCAATCCATCGTCTCCGACATCGCCTACTTGGACCGTTCGATCATGAACAACTGGTCGCGGCTCGATGTGATCGTAAACGATCAGACCTTCAGCCAACTCATCTTTCCGGTAGAAGGGCTGCCCGCAGACATCGTAAACGACAAGAAGCTAAGGGATGAGTTCTTAACTCTCGCAACGAACCGGATTCTTCTCTACAGCGCGCAGGCCCAGGCCGCGCCTCAGTTTATTTCACCCGACGCAACCCAGGCCGACTTCATCCTGAGGATGATCGAGCAGCAGGTAAAGCAGCTCTATGCCTCTATCGGGCTCCAGGCTGAGACGGCAACGGAGGTGAGCGACAGGGCGAGTGGCGTTGCCAAAGCTTATGACTTCGAAAAAGTAAATAAGCTTTTAGCAGGTAAGGCCGACAACTGCGAAGAGGCCGAAAAAGAGATCCTCGAGATTTTCAGGGGCTGGATGGGCGGAATCGATTTTGAAGCCAAGATCGACTACCCCGATGAGTTCGACACGCGCTCTCTTTTCGATGAGATCGAGCTTGCCCAGGAGCTCACGGCTCTCGGGATCTCTGAGACCTTCACCAAGGAGCTTCACAAGTCCGTTGCCGAGAAGATCATGCCCAAGGCCGACGAGAGGGTCATGGAGAAGATCAAGCAGGAGATCGACGCCAAAGATCTCGAAAAAGAAGAGATGATGAAGCAGGGCATCTTCGATTTCGACCACAAGCAGCAACAGCGCCAGCTCAAGATTCAGTCTCAGGCGCAGACGGTCAGGGAGTCGAAAAAGCGAGTGGAGGATAAGGCCGCATGACAGATTATGAGCGCGAGATTGTTCTAAAGCAGCTCGGAGCCGTCGTGTCGGTTCTTGAGGGCATCATAGGGTTTATATCCGGCGCTCCGTTCGACAAGGATGTCGAGGAGGCGCCGGAGCCGTTTTCGACCTACGCTTGTCCCGAGTGCAAGTGGGTCTACAGCGAGGAGACGGGATGCATGAAAAACGGTGCTGTCTCTCAAGTAGAGGAGGCAGAGCCGGGAACCCGGTTCGACTCGCTTCCTCCCGGGTGGACCTGCCCGGTATGCGGGACGGCTCCCTACAGGTTCGAGAAGAGCCCAATCACTGACGTTTAATGTAATAAAAGGAGTCAACAACAATGCCACAGACAGTAAAGAAGTGCGGCGAGCTTTTGTTTCTAGTCCTAATGAGTCTCGTCATGATCACAATGATGGGTTTTTTCCAGGGGAATGCTCAAGCGGTATCGAGCTTTCGCACCCAGTTTCAGAACACCTACCCGGCAGCCAGGGGAAGCCAGATCGACTCGTGCAGCCTCTGTCACACGAGCGCGCCAAACCTCAACGTCTACGGGCAGGCCTGGTCGAATGGAGACTTCAGGTCGATTGAGTCCCAGGACTCCGACAGGGACGGCGCATCTAACATAGACGAGATCAAAGCCCTGACCTTCCCGGGGAATGCATCGAGTAAGCCCGTCGTGACTCCGCCTCCGGTCGAGCCGCCCCCAGTGGTTACACCGCCGGTTGAACCTCCGCCAGTGGTTGAGCCTCCTGTGGTCGTTCCTCCGGTTGAGCCGCCCCCGGTCGTAACACCTCCAGAAAACAGCGCGCCGAAAGCCGACGCAGGAATGGATCAGGTGGTAGAGGCCGAAGAGACGGTCGTGCTCGATGGCTCCGGCTCATTTGATAAGGAGGGCGATCTCAAGTTCCAGTGGAACCAGACCTCCGGGCCGAACGTCAATATGGGCAAGGCGAACAGGGCAAAAGTGAAGTTCTTCGCACCCGAGACCAGAGGGGGCGCAAAGCTTGTCTTCAAGCTCACGGTGACGGATGGCGAGGGACTCAGGGCGAGTGATTCCGTGAGCGTTTTCGTGCTCCCCGATCATGACCGGGAAGACGAAGAGCGCGAGTGCCGAGACGATGACTGAACCCGTTCCAGATCCCGGAGGAAAGCAAGTGATCCTTCACATGGCGGCCTACAAGGCCAGGAAAGAGGCGGAGGCCAGGGCTTGTAGGGCAGCCGGGCCACGGGGGGACCTTTGTAACCATGAAAGCCTGAGAGACTCTCTCAGGCTTTTTCTTTTCCACCTGAAGCGAGCCATCAGGGCTCTCGCGCGTGGGATCGAAGCAGAGTGGATTCGCAGAACAGCCCCGAAGGGGGTAAGAAGGCGATGCCAGAGATGATTGCAAGACTGATCGCGACAGAAGCTCTCGCCTGGTACGCAAGGGAGGTCCGAAAGTGGAGAGGCTCATCGAAATAGGCGGCATCACGGCACCGGCCGATTTCTTCCGCTGCCCCTGGGTGTGCAAGTGCTCGAACGGGTGCGACCCCAAGGGGTGGAACTTCATACCGGATGAGGTGGGAGGCTTCGATCTCACCCTGGCCTGCGATGTCCACGACTGTATGTACAGGCGTGGCGCCAGCTGGCGCGAGAAGATTCGCGCGGACAGAGTCTTTTTTACTAACCTTCGCAGGGCGTGCGAAGCACCTCTCGACATCGCGACCATAGGCTTTCTCGGGGTCTTTATCGGGGGATGGGCGACCTTCAGGGGCCGTGGCGACTGTCCTTTCCTCACCGAAGCCGGGAAGTCTTTCATCGATAAGAGGAACAAGACTGATTGAAGCCCTAACGTCAAGACTTTAGAGCGAGGAGGGGGAGTTTATTGAGGGGCTCACCCTCGAAGAAGAGTAAAGCCAGGTATGGCTTTAGGAGAAATGATTCTCTAAGACCGTATCAACCAGAGAAGCTTTCACAGCGAGCCCGCCGGAACCGATTTCCGAGCGGGCTTTTTCGTTTCAACAAAACCTAGAGGGAAAACAATGACAGAAGCAGAAATGAAGGCCCAGGCCGAAAAGGAAGAAGCGGAGCGCAAAGCCGCAGAGGAAAAAGAGAAGCAACAGCAAGAGCAACAGCAGCAAAACGAGATCAAAACCTTCAGCGAGGAATATGTGAAGGGCATTCGTGCCGAGGCCGCAAAGTACCGCACCAAGGCGAAGGAGCTCGAAGAAAAGCTCGGAGAGCTCGACAGAATTGATGTCGAGGAATACGCGCGCCTCAAGAAAGAAAAGGAGGAGGCCGAGCGCCAAAAGCTAGAGGCCAAAGGTGAATTCGACAAGCTCAAGGAGCAGATTCACGTCACCCATCAGAAGGAGCTTGGCAAGAAGGATATCGAGATTGCGGCTCGCGATGCCCGCATTGCGATTCTCGAGGCTGAGCTCGACAAGTCCACCCTGGATAATGCCATCGCCATAGAGCTTGCTACGGTCAAGTCATACAACCCGAAGCTCCTTGCCATGCAGCTCTCCAGTGAAGCCAAGATCGAGAAGCTCGAAGACGGCCGTCGCTTCATCAAGCTCTTTGATGAGACCGGCTCCCCTAAGGTTAATGGCAAAGGCGAGGCCATGACCATTCGCGAGCGCATCGCCGACATGAAGCAGGATGAAACCTTCGCCATCCTGTTCGAGGGGGCCATGCAGGGGGCCGGAAGCCGCACTGGCGGTGGCACAGGAAAGCCTGTGAACCCTTTTAAGGCGGAGTCGTTCAACTTGAGCCTTCAAGGACAGCTAGTGCGGGATAATCCCAAGCTTGCTCGTCAAATGGCCGCTGAGTGCGGAATTCCTCTCGACATATAAGCAGGAGAAAACCCGAGCCCTGGGAGCAATTCCAGGGCTCGTTGCATTTGAGGGGTTAGGTGCGCGGGCCGGACCCGCGCACGCAAGACCTCCTTTCAAAAAGGCTAGATGCCAACGCCAGTTCCACCAGCCTCGCAGGGCTCCGGCAGCCCATGGGCAATCAAACCAAATCAAACCCAACTATTCATCTACCTTGGAAGGAGTAATAAGTGGCTGTAACCAAGATTGCAGACGTAATCGTGCCCGAGGTGTTCGTTCCCTACGTGATCCACAGAACCCTCGAGAAGTCCAACCTCGTACAGTCGGGAATCGTCGTTCCCGATCCTGCCTTCAACATTCTCGCCGCAAGGGGCGGGACTCTCATCCAGATGCCTTTCTGGAATGATCTTTCCGGAGATGATGAGGTCCTGACCGACCAGAACCCCCTGACCCCCGGAGCCATCTCGAGCGGGAAGGACGTTGCGGTTCTCCACATGAGAGGCCGAGCCTGGGGCGTAAACGACCTCGCTAAAGCGCTCAGCGGTGACGATCCCATGGCAGCCATCGCAAACCTTGTGGCAACCTACTGGGTCCGGAGAGAGCAGGCTCTTCTGATGGCAATCCTCAAGGGGGTCTTCGCGACCGCCCTTGCTTCCACTCACGTTAAGGATGCATCTGTTGCCGATGCAGCCAACGCCGATGAGGCCAACCTCATCGGAGGTTCTATCGTGATCGACGCTGCGACTCTCCTCGGCGATGAGGCTGATGCTCTGACCGCCATGATCATGCACTCTGTCCCCTACAGCCGTCTCCAGAAGCTGAACCTGATCGAGTGGGTAGCAGCCTCTCAGACCTCCGGGACCGACACCGTACCTATGAAGCTTGAGGCAGGGCTCAAAGTCGAAGGTGGCAAGATCCTTGTCCCGACCTTCCTCGGAAAGCGAGTGATCGTCGATGACGGTTGCCCGAAAGCCTCGGCTGGTTCGGGCTTCAAGTACACCACTTACCTCTTCGGACCTGGAGCCATCGCTCGCGGTGAGGGGAATGCTCCCGTACCCGTCGAAACCGACCGCGACTCCCTGGCTGGTGAGGACTACCTCATCCACAGGCGCCACTTCCTCCTGCACCCCAGAGGAGTGAAGTACACCCAGGCTGCTCAGGTAGGCGAGGCTCCGACCAACGCCGAATGCGAGAACGGCGCCAACTGGAGCCGTGTTTACACCCCAAAGAGCATCAGAGTCGTTGAATTACTCACGAATGGCTAGTATATATCCTATAACTATCGGATAACTCTGGTTTGTATACTCATAAAGGGCGGGAGAGCTCTCCCGCCCTCTTCTTTTTTCGGATGGGAAAAGCATGAAAAACGAGAAATCTTTCGAGCTCCGCGAGATGGAAGACGGCGGCATTGAGATCCAGACCGCAAAGGACCTGAGGATCTTGTTCACTGAAAAAGACGCCATCTCTATTGCCCGGCAGCTCAACACCATATTCGCCCTGCGTTTACGAGAGCAGCAGGAGCCGCAAGGAAAGGACATCGCATGATGGGAGCATCGGCATTCAACAGAGCAAGAAGGGAGGCCGCCGCAGCCAGAGCAGCAGCCGAAGAGCTGGCCATGAAGGAAGAGAAGTCCAAGGCCAAAAAGGCAAAGAAGCAGGCAGCGCCCAATGGCATCAATGAGCACGGAATGGAGGCTCTTCCTTCTGGCGCGCAGGGCGAGCCCGACATCCCCGCAGAAGAGTCCAAGGGGGAATAACCTATGGCAATCACACTCGATGCCACGAAGGGAGCCGCAACCGCAAACTCCTATGCCACGGTCGAGGAGGCCGACAGCTACTTCGAGTCTACCTTCGGCGCAGAGGAGTGGGCAGACATTCTTCCCGCCGATAAGCAGAAGCTTTTGATTACGGCAACGCGCATGATCGATGATCTCACGACCCTATACAGCTCTCTTGATCCCGCGCAGGCGCTCAACTTCCCTCTCGACAACACGAGCGGCGACGACGCGGGAGACGGCTTCGATGAGGCAAAGCTCGCCACAATCATCCAGGCTTTCTACGTCCACCAGAACATCGGCGAGATCACCGAGGGCCAGAGGCAATCGATCCAGGGCACATCCTTCGAGAGAATAGGTCCTACCGCCAAGAGCGTAACAGGCTTCAACCCTTTTCGCAGATTCGACGGCAAGGTTCTGAGTCTTCTTGCCCATTACATAGACATCGCGTTCAAGGCGAGCAGGGGGTAGCGCACATGATGGCAAACGATCTCACTGAAGAGACCGTGACAGAGGTTCTCGAGCTCTACCAGAAGGCCTACAACCATATCTTCAGAGTGCTTAATCGCGCCTCGCGAACCTCTGGGATCGTGACATTCACGGGTCAGAAGGCGGTCTTGAAGGAGGTGGGCGAGACGCTATCGCGCTTTGCGCTTCTTGCCGGCGGGAGCCTCGAGAGGGCTCTTGTGATCGTTGCAAGGGAGGCAGCCGCCAAAGCCGCATCGGATCTCAAGATGGGGGGAAAACGGATTGAAGACGATCGGTCGCTCGCCCTGGAGACGCACGGGGAGGCTTACGGCTACATCGTAGGCCAGACGGGGAGAATGCTTGCCTCCGTTCGCCAGATGCTCCGCCAAAACGCGGTCGAGGTCTTTAGACGGGCGCGCACCTCGGGCATAACCAGAAAATCTGCGTTCGCAAAGCTAAGAGAGCAGATGCTCTCAAAAGACCCGACTTTTCACTTCGTGGATAGAGCCGGGCGCAGGTGGGACTCGAAGGTCTATTTCGAGACCCTGGTCCGTTCCGTCATGGCTTCAACTTTTCGTGAAGCTTACGCCGAATCTCTTGTGAGCTCCGGACACGACCTCGCTCAGATCACGCTGGTCGGGTCCAAAGACGCCTGCAGGGGATGGGAGGGGAAGGTCGTCTCCTTAACTGGGGCAACTCCCGGATACCCCACACTTTCCCGGGCCGTGGCGTCCGGAGAGGTTTTTCACCCGAGGTGCCGTCACCGTCTCGTCGCATACGCCAAGCCCTAGAGGAGGAAACAGTGCAGTTCAACAATCGGGTCACCGTGATCTGCAACACGGTCAACGAGTTCTCGGAGGAGCAGACGGCGAGCGAGACAACCATGCGCTGCTGCATAATCGCGCATGAGCGAAAGGCCAAGACCACCGAGAGCACAAAGACCAAGCGCTACGATCTCAAGTTCATTGCGAGCAACAGGGCGTATGCCCCTTACAAGGACCTGCTCGATAGCTCCGAGATGATTCTCTTCCGCTACGACGGCGTAACCTACGAGCCGATTGTGGTGGCGGCCATAAACGACTTTTCAGGCCGAGTCAAATACTACGAGGTCGATCTCAAGGAGAAGAAGTAATGGGGATCGAGATCAGGATCGACGGGTTTGGCAAAGGGATCGAGGAGCTGACCCTGAGGCTCTTGCTCAAGGCCTCCAAGATTCAAAACGGGGCTAAGATCATCGTAAGAAGGGTCACAAGCGAGCTGAAAAATGAATCGAAAAAGCGCGCGCCACTCGATGAGGGCGATCTCGAAAAAGCGCACGCGGTGCATTTGGAGGGCAAGGGCATTGAGACGAAGGGCACGGTCTTTATTCGAGAGACCGACCCGGTCAAGTTCTACGCCGTCGCAATGCATGAGGACTTCTACAACCTGGGGTCGCTTTCCCGGCAGAAGCAATCGAATCAGTCCGAGACGGTCGGCAGAAAATACCTCGAGCGGGCCTTCAACGACAACAAGGCAAAGTGGGCCGCCTACATCGAAAAAGAGCTAAGGAGGCTCCTCTCGTCATGATCTCGAATGTAATCACGGCTCTTCTTGAGGCGATCCCCGAGCTAGGGCTCACCAAGGGCGCGAACCTTTTTGCCGAAAACGCGACCGGAGACCAGTTCGTTTTGGTGAGCGGCGCGGACCCGGAGCCATGGGCTCCCGAGCTTATAGAGAACGCCGGCTCGAACCTTCAGGTCCTTGTGAAGGGCTGGCCATTCACGCAGGGCTATGCTTTGTCCGAGCGCATCAAGGCGGCGATTCTGATGCTTGAGGGCGCACACTCCTTTGGAGCCGAAAGCTATATGATCTGCGACACGGTTTGGAAAAACGGCCCCATGCCCTTCAGGGATGCGAGCGGGGCACAGTGTTTTTCCATGAACTTCAGAATCTACTACCACCTGAGCCTGACATAGCACATCCCGAAGAGGCGCAAGTGTTTTTCAGCCCGTTGGCAAAAGCCAGCGGGCTTTTTCGTTTCAAGGCCCACAACAAACATAATGGAGGAAACAGTGGCAGACGCATTGAAAGTGAAGATGGGGAGCTGCGCCGTAGAGTTCGACGGGGTAGACCTCGGCTACACCGTAGGCGGCGTGAAAGTAACCTACAGCATCGACTCCGTCGAGAAGACGGTCGATCAGGAAGACGCCCCGATAGACGAGGTAGTGACCAAGCAAAACTTTGAGATCACTGTCCCGATGGCCGAGTACAACCTGCAAAAACTCGTGAAGTTCATCCCCGGTGCTGTGCTTCTGGGCGACCACGCAACCACCCCCGGAAAGATGAAGCTCATGATCACCGGGGAGTCCGGAAAGTCTCTCAGAGCCATGGCCGGAAAGCTTGTCGTGAAGCCCAAGGGCGGCAGCCCAAACGATTGGATCACGGTCTACGCAGCAGTCCCCAAGCCCAATATCGACTTCGCCTTTGAAAAAGAGAACACCCGGGTCTACAACGTGGTTTTCCGCGCTCTCAAGACCGGCAATAACTTCGTGAGCATGGGCGACACTTCGCTTATCTCCACCACAAGCGGTGTGACTCAGCTTGGCGGCGACACCTTCGTTCCCACGAGCTATTACGATGAGCCCGCAGCCAAGCCCGTTATCACCGCCATGACGGCTACGCCTTCTACCGGCACTCAGGATGTTACCTCGATTGCCTTCAGCGCGACCATCACGGGAACGCCTACGACCTACCTGTGGGATTTTGGCGACGGCAACACGGCCAACACCGCAACGCCCTCCCACACCTACGCGGATGCCGGCACCTACGATGTGACCTTGACCGTTACGAACGCAGGCGGCCAGGCCTCCATGCGCAAGATCGGCATGGTGACCATTAGCTAGTAGCTCCATTTGTGACTCATAACCCCTCACTTCGTGCGACACAAAACGGCTTTTGTCGCACGGGTGATCCACAACGCTTAAAACTCAAAGAGGCAAATCATGAAGATCATCAACCTGGACAAATTCCGCATTCAAAGCGTCGTCTCCCTTGACGGCGTCAACTACACCATCGAAGGCCGCACGGTCGAATCTTTCCTCGAGAGCGACATCGATGAGCGCATGAAGACGTGCTCAAACGAGAAAGAGCGCGTGAAGCTCATGGTCGAAGAGCTTGAGAAGACGACCTCGATCCCGAGAGAAGTGCTCGTAAAGCAGCAGTTCCCCGTCCTCTACGCCATTTTGAGCGTCATGAACGGGATCGACCCCGAGACCAATCCTCCGGGAGGTAGCGAATCGGACCCAAAGTAGGGGAGGGGGCGGAGATCGAGATGCTCGATTTCGGGTTCGTTGCCTGCCAGGTGATGCACTTCTACGGCATCTCCTACCGGGAGATGCTCGCCCTCCCCATTCACACTTTTTGGGAAATGTCGAGAGGCGTTGACCGCATCCAGGCAAGTTGCGACATCCGCATGTTCCGCCTGGTGCAGCAGGCGATCTTCGGGGAAGATTTGGAAGAGTACCTTGACATGCTGGAGAGCGAGCGCGGCACGGTCGCAAAGGGGCGGTCTTCAAGTGAGAAGGAATGCGACCGGAAGGGTCTGGAGCAGCTTCGGACCGTGCTTGGCGCGGGGAGCGTCCAGGAGGAGTGAAAGCAAATAATAAGGCCCGCTTGGTCTCAAGCGAGCCTTTTTCTTTAAGGGGGGAAAGATACAATGATAGCGGTGCTCCAGGCCAGCATCACCCTTCTCACGTCGGGGTTCTCGAAAGGCGTCTCCCAGGTCATTGGCGGAATGAAGTCGATGGGGAAGGCCGCCATCGCCGTGAACCAATCGCTTGCCCTCTTCGACCGTTTCATGAACGGCGTCGTGGGAAGGCTCGCGACTCTTGGCAATAGCTTCTTACAAACCGCCTCCAAGTTCGACATGCTAAAGATCACCCTCGACACCCTGACCAAGGGCAAGGGGGAGGAGTGGTTTCAAAAGCTCAGCGAGTGGGCGCTCAAGATGCCCGTTGACTTTGAGCAGGGTGTTAAAAGCTTCCAACAACTAATCGCGATGGGAATTAATCCCACCACCGCGCAGATGACCGTGCTCGTCGATACTGTTTCGGCCCTGGGCGGCCACAAAGACACTCTCGATCGCATCGCAAAAGCTCTGGGGCAGATGCAGACCACGGGCTACATTCACGCCCAGGATATCTTTCAGCTCGCCCAGGTAGGCATCCCGGTCGTCAAGTACCTGGAGCAGTACACCGACCTCACGCAAAAACAGATCGCCAACATTGGCGAGTACAAGATCCGCTCCGAAGAGGTCATCAAGGCGATTATCTATGGTCTTAGCCAGACCTTCGGCGGCCAGAGCGCGCGGGTCATGGACAAGTTCCAGGGCCAGATCGAAACGATTATAAACCTCTGGCAGATGTTCCAATACTCCGTCATGCAGTCGGGCCCCATGGCCTTTATCGAGGCGACCCTAAAGCGCGTGATCGACTACGTTGAGGAGCTTCGACGCACGGGCGAGTTCGACGATATCGCTAAGAGCATCGGGAAGGCCGTAACGGAGTGGCTTGAGTGGATAGTCTCGCTTGGCGAGGAGGTTTGGGCCAACCGCGACAGGGTTGTAAAGTTCTTTGCCGACCTCAAAGCCGGGGCCGAATCCGCATGGCCCGTCATTAAATCGGTTGCCGAGACTCTAGGGAGTGTTGCCACGGCGACCGCGAGCGTCGTTTCGGCTCTCCCCGGCGACGGGGCCTCGAGCGCAGCAGTCGGGCTTCTTACGGCCAGGCTTTTTGGCTCCCCCATAGGCCAGATCGTCTTCATGCTCACCCTTTTCAGGGAGACGGTCAACGCGGCCGCAAACGCGGCGGGCTTGAAGGCGCCGGATGGAAAAGACATCATCCCTAACCCCTTCACCGAGATTCCCGAGTCGGCCGGGAAAGCCTGGGACGCCCTAAAGAACGTCTACAAGGGTCTGGGTGATGCCTGGAACCAGGCCATGAGCTCGGATGCGGTGAAGACATCGGGCCAGGCGCTCGATGACTTCACGAAAAAGTTCAACGACTTTTTTAGCTTCACGGGTCCTCCCGTCGATGTGCGAGGCCAGCTCTACCGGGCTCTTTCCGACTCGGCGGAGGCGGCCGCTCAAGACGTGACCCGGGCCAACTCGGATATCGAAGACTCCGGCGCGGACCTTGAGAGGTTCCTCCGCAAAGTCGAGTCGTTCGGCAAGAACATGGAGAGCGTCTCGCTTTCCATCGACGGCTCGGGGAAAAGCTTTTCCGAGTACGCAGCCGGGCTTCTCGAGAGCGGCGAGAAGATGACGCAGTCGCTTCAGCGGACCTTCGA
The DNA here is from genome assembly GCA_964578835.1 of uncultured Syntrophobacteraceae bacterium. Classification (GTDB taxonomy): domain Bacteria; phylum Desulfobacterota; class Syntrophobacteria; order Syntrophobacterales; family Syntrophobacteraceae; genus CAZOEL01. The sequence goes on from CAZOEL010000067.1 coordinate 32,779, forward strand.
TGAGTCGATGGGTGCTGGCGCAAGCCTTGAGTTCCTCGCGACAACCGCCCAAGATCTCAAGCGAGACTTCTTAGAGGGCCGGGTCGGCATTGACGAGTACATGAAGCAGATGGCCGAGCTTAGGCTTGAGACCTCCGAGTTCAAAAAAGAGGGCGGCCTCGACATCGACCAACCGGGCGAGAACGGCAAGTTCAAGACGAAGTCCATGCTCGACGGCGGCGATCGAGGCATGGAGAGCGCAAAGAAGCTCCTCGCCGAAACCTGGGAGGAGGTGCGGAGGCTTGAGAGCGAATACAAGGCTCTCACCAGCGGCCTTAGCGACTTTGAGCTCGCGATGCTCGACATAAATTCCGACGTTGAAGAGCAGATCGTAAAGCATAAAAAGCAGATAGTCCTCGTTCCCGCACTTGAGGACGCCTTCAGAAACCTTGGGGATACGCAAAAGAGGGTCTTTCTCGCAAAGGAGCTGGGCGAGTACGAAAAGCAGTTCAAGAAGACGTTTCTTGAGATCGAAACCGAGATCGACGCCTTAAAGCGAAAGATCGCGGGCGGCATGGGCGATGCGTGGCTCGAGATCCAGAAGACGATCCAGCAAAAGAAGGTGATGGAACTCGACCTCCAGTTCAAATTCGGTTCACAGCCTCTCAAGGAAGCCGCAGATGCAATCGCAAACGGTATAGCCAAGCCAGTCGGGAGCACCCTGAACGAGCGCATCAACTATATCATGGACCGGCTGATAAGAGAGGTGGGCTTGACTATCGAGCAGGCAGCGGGTGTCGTTGGCGGCCTCATGAGCGAGTCGGGTCTAAAGCCTGGCGCAATAAACCCAAATGATGGGAAGTACACGGACTCACTTGGCATAGCTCAGTGGAACGACAAGCGCCTGGGCGAGCTCAAAGCCTTTGCCGGCGAACGATGGAATACGTTCGAGGCCCAGGTTGCCTTCCTCATTCACGAGCTGATGACCTCCGAGAACAAAGCTCTCACCATGATAAAGGGCTCTCTCGACAGAAACAGCGCCTCCTATGCCTTCACGGAAGGCTACGAGCGGGCCGCAACCAAGGGGAGAGTCCGCCAAAGCGACCGGGAATTCGCAAACCAGGCCATGAACGCCTACAAAGGCGGGAGCTACTTCGTTGGGCCGCCCACCCCTTCCGAGCAGCAGGAAAGAGAGGCCCAGTATGTCAGGGCCGCAGAGCAGGCGTACATCAACAAGAACGCCGCACTCGACCAGGGCAGAGTCCTCTGGATGAGACTGGCCGAGACCGCAACGCAGGCCATAAGCGCAGAGCAGCAGGCGGCGCAGGTCGCCATGACCGGAAGAGAGCAGCTCTTTGTCCCCATAAAAGAGGCCGAAAGTAAGTTCAAAGAAGCCCTGGATGCGAGCAACGTCTCTCTTGAGGAAAGAGCGAGACTTGCAGCCGTAGCCGCTGAGCAGTTCCAGAAGATGAGCGATGCCGCGGTAACGGAGAGAGTCAACTCCCTCAACATGGACATCAAGGGCGCCGAGTTTCAAAATTCGCTCATCGGGCTCTCCGAGGCCGAGCAAATCATCGCAACAACCAACTACGAGATGGAGAAATGGGGCTCTTCGACGGATGCCGTCGCCCAAGCCCTCTTGCGTTTAAACGAGGTGAAGCTCGAGGGTCTTCGCCGCGAGATGGAGGAAACGATCAGAAAGTCTCTCTCCCTAGAGGCCGCTTTTAAAGGGGTGTTGGAGGGGTGGAAGGGGGCTTTCGGGGACTTTTTCATGAACTTTGCCGAGACCGGGAAGTTCGCCTTTAAGGAGCTCGCCAACGCTCTTGTCAAGTCGCTTCGCATGATGGCGGCGCAGAAGACCGCGGAAGCCCTCATGATCGCCCTTGAAAATACAGTCAAGGCCGGAGTCGCGGCTGTCTCGGGCGGCTTCTACAACGGCGTCTCCTCAGAGCAGTATCTATCGGCTGCGGGGACGGCCATGGCGGCCGTCCCCCTCTACATGGGCTTCGTCCTGGGAAGCGGCCTGGCTGGCATGGCGCACTCGGGCATCGACTCGGTTCCAAGAGAGGGAACGTGGCTCTTGGATAAGGGCGAGCGCGTCGTTGATGCAAAGACGAACCGCGACCTCAAAGAGTATCTCAAGGGATCTGGCGGCAATCAGGTTGCCATGACGGTCAACATCTCGGGCGGCGACGAAAAGTCGGTCATGAACTCGCTTCCCTATCTTCGTCAGACGATCGAGGACGTGGTGAATGAAAACATCTCTCAGAACGGCTCGATTCGAGGCACGATCATAAACTACGCGACATAGCGTAAGTTATAGGCTGATATAACAATAATTTAAGCCATGAGGCTGCATGAATTTTTAATAAACTTTCATGCAGCCTCTCTTTTTTTAAGGGAGGCATAGATGCCTGTAACGTTTCCCCTGGTCCCCAACCGCATCAAGAACGTAGTCCCTGAGTTCGACACGAACGTCGTTGTTTTCGAGAACAAAAAAGAACAGCGCTCGCCAAATTATGACGTTGCTAAAGAGCGCTTTAAGCTCGTTTTTCAGCTTTTAAACAAGGCAGACACAAACACGCTCATCGACTTTTTCAAAGCGAGAAAAGGGCAATTTGAAGCTTTCCTGTTGAACAATCACATAGACGGGCAAACCTACACGGTGCGCTTTGCCTCCGACAAGCTCTCACTCAATTACCTGAACGTGCATTATGCCGATTGCGAAATTGAGGTGGTCACATGCTAGATGTGGGCGCGGCCGCCAACAGGGCGATCAACGGCGATCAAGTAACGACCTATTATCTCTACGAAATCACCTATGACCCTGCTCAAGAGCCGCTAAGGTGGACGAGCTGGTCGTCCGATGTCTCGCACGCGGGAAAAACCTACAGTGCGAAAGCGATCAAACACGACGAGATGGGCGTCTCGGCAGACGGCAAGATAAACGACGTGCGGGTTTCCATCGGCAATGTGGATCGCGAGATACAGCGCTACATCGAGGACTACGAGCTTATCGGGAAAAAGGTCAATGTCATTCATGTCTTCCCCGGCTTTCCGGTCACCATCGACGCCACATTCCTCATAAAAGCCGCATCGGCAAAGAAGAACATCGTGACCTTCACTCTTTCGCTGGGCTTCGATGTCTTAAACGCAGCCATCCCAGGGCGCATCTTCCGGGCGCGCTTCTGCTGGTGGCGCTTCAAAGACGAGCGGTGCAAGTACGCGGGCTCGGATGCCGAGTGCGGCTACACCTGGGAGGCGTGCAAGGCGAAGGGCAACGTGCGTAACTTCGGCGGTTTCCCGGGGATCATCAACGACGCTTTCTACTTCTAGGCGAATCTTATGAACCTTTTGAAATACATGCAGATCCCCTACCGGCTTAACGGCCGGGGGTGGGACGGGGCGGACTGCTACGGCCTCGTCATCCTCGCCTTTAGAGAAGAGCGCGGCATCGAACTCTTCGACCCCGGCCGCATATCGGACTGGCGACGCCTCAACGACTCAAACGACTTTTTAGACGGGGCGAAACTCGAATGGAGAAAGGTCGAAAGACATGAGGTCAAGCTCTTCGATGTCGCGCTCATAAGACGCCTGGGCTCCAAGACGCCCAACCACTGCGGCCTCGTAATCGACCCCGCGCAGTTCATCGAGCTTACAGACCCGGCCGGAGTCCACGTCTCCAGGATCGACAGGTGGGTCGGCGACATTCATGCCTTCTACAGGCACAAGGAGCTAATCGCCTATGCAGGTTAAATTCGTTGAGAACATCTTCGAGCGAGACAAGGTGATAGCCTTCGAGCGCTCGTATAAGTATCAAACCGTCTCTGACTGGTTTCACTCCGACTTCCCGGGCCTTGAAGAGAGCTGCATCGTGCCGGTCGTGAGCGGCAGGGAGGCTTCGTGGGATGAGCGCCCGTCGGTAAACGACGAGCTGATCTTCGTTCAGGTGGCGCAGGGACCGGCCATGCCAGCCCTTGTCTTTATCGGCAAGATGCTTCTCTCGGCCGTCGTGGGCTACGCTCTCTCCTTTGTCGCGAACATGTTTTTCAAGCCCGCGGCTGCCGACGGCTTCAAAAACTCGAACACCTACAGATGGGACGGCATACGCAACACGGTAGGCGAGGGCAACGTCGTTCCGGTGGTCTTCGGGCGTCACAGGATGGGCGGGACTCCGATCGAGGTCTACGTCGATGGCGACAAGTTCAACGACAAGCCCAAGGCCAAGACCAAGTACCTGAATGCCCTTTTCGCCGTCAGCGAAGGCCCGATAGAAGACATCGAGCTTTCGACGGCCCAGCTCAACAATCAGGACATCTCGCAATACAACAGCAACGACCCGACAAAGCCGACCGTAAAGACCTGGAAGACTCTCGGGGCGAACGATCAGGGCGCGCTCTTAAATTTCAGCAAGGTCGTAAAGCAATACAACATAACCGGCGTCGAGCTGACCCACTCGCCCGCCTATATCTACAAGACGATAGACGAGGTCGACTCGGTCAACATCAACATCAACTTCCCGGCGCTCGGAAAATACGACGACGAGGGAAAGCTCAAAGCCTACACCGTAAGATTCAACTTCTATTACCGGGAGTATGTGGAGGGGGTTGACGGGCAGTGGACGCAGGCGTTCGATGCGGCTGGAAACGCGGACTTCGATTGCGCGTCGGCGACCACGAGTTCGGCCGACTTCACCAAGACGATCGATTTTCCGAACCGCAAGCGCTATCAGGTAAAGATAGACCGAGTCACTGCGGGGACGGCCGACTCGAAAACGCTCGACACCTCGTATCTCACGACGATTCTTGAGATCGAGAATGCGAACCTCTCCTACCCGAATACGGCTTTATTCGGCTTGAGGCTCAAGGCTACCAAGAAGATATCGGGGCAGATGCCTACGATTACGGTGATTGTCAAGGGGCGCAGGCTCTACGATGTAGAGACGGGGGTCGTCGCCTGGTCGAACAATCCGGCCAATATCCTCTACGATTTGCTCACAAACACGCGCTACGGGCTGGGGCGGCACCTGGGCCCCGAGAACATCGACCTGCCGTCTTTCATAGCATTCAAGCACTGGTGCGACGAGATCGTCACATCGAGGCAGTACAACCCGTACACGGGCGTCTACGACACGGTAAGCGAGAAGCGCTACGAACTCAACATGGTGCTGGATTCGCGGCACAAGTTGCTCGACCTCATCGAGAAGATCGCGAAGACGTGCCGCGCCAAAGCCTACTGGCAGGGCAATAAGGTCAAGATGGTCATCGACCGCCCAGGCGTTCCGGTGCAGCTCTTCTCTATGGGCAACATAGTAAAAGACAGCTTTGAGGAGAGTTACGTCGGGCTTATAGAGGTCCCGAACCAAGTCACGGCGACGATCTTAGATGAGGCGAACAACTTCAAGAACCAGCCCATCACGGGCATCGATAAGACCCGCCAGGGCGAGACGCCGAACAACCTGGACATAGCGCTTTTCGGCCTGACGAAGCTCTCGCGCGCAAAGCGCGAGGTCGTCTTCGCCATGCGCCGCGCCCTTGGCATTCGCAAGTTCATCAAGTTCCAGACGGGCTTGATGGGCGTCGTGAGCGAGCTTGGAGACCTCATCTACTTTCAGCACCAGACGCCTCAATACGGCTGGGGCGGCAGCATTCACGGCATCAATGGCGGGACCGTAACGCTCGACGCGGCGGTTCCCATGGCACAGGGCGAGCAGTACAGGCTCCGGGTGCAACGCAAGGACTTCAGCTTCTACGTCTTCGACTTCGTGGCGAGCACTACTACTGTTGGTGCGTACTCGCTCAATCTCGGCTCGGCTCCGAACCCTCCGATAGAGCCCGGGGACGTGTGGGCGTTCGGTCTTCTCGAGATGGAGGCTAAGCCCTTTCGCGTGACTTCCGTCATGAAGTCAACGAAGAACACGGTCGCAATCGAGGCCGAGGAGTACAACGAGAGCGTCCACGATGAGACGGACTCAATCGAAGTGCAGGTGGCGAACTACTCGCAGCTTGGCGTGACGGACATCTACGATCTCGACGGCAGCCTCCCCGATGCGCCGCCAACGAATCATGAGATGCCCGAGCCGCCCCCGCGCCGAAAAGGCCGCAGGAACAGAGGGCACAGAGCAGAAGCCCGCA
>CAZOEL010000068.1:0-38864 GCA_964578835.1 uncultured Syntrophobacteraceae bacterium
GATTAGCTTCCATGATCCTTTGATTAGCTTCCATGATCCTTTGATTAGCTTCCATGGGCCTTCGATTAGCTACCATCGCCGGTTATGCTGGTTGATGGGCTTTGTTCTGGCGGCATTATCTGTCCGGTATCGTACATTACTATTGCTCTCCTTCTACGTGATTGAGCGGTGGCATTCGAGAGGTGGTATTGGAACGGTGGCATTTGAGCTGAAGTATTTGAGGATGCAACCTGGTTCCAGCCCATCGATGGATACTCTGTTTTATTTCGCTGGTCTGCCATCTGATGCTCCTTCCTCTACTCCTTCATCGGGCGTACTCCCCTCTCTGATCGTCCCCTAATCCTTTCCATCGGAATGGCTACCTGTATGGATTTGAGGTCTCACTGGCTTTCTTCTTCAGACCTCTTCCTCAGGCTTTCATGCTCACTCAAAAACCCTCTTAGTAATGGAGAGAGTAGAGAGAGATAGCTAAGCTTACTATATAGGCGGCCGAACCGTCCATGTACGACGGCTAGCGCCGCCTTGTATGCTCACTGTTCGTTGTTGGTCTTAGGTGTAGGCGGCCAAGTGCGTCAGCGCCGCCATGTCTGCTCGCGTTCATCTCATTGTCCTTGTCTGTTTTTTTTTAGCTTCATGAGTCCCTCACCTCCCCAAGAGGTGAGAGGGGATATCGGAAGGACGGGTACTGAAGAACCAAAAAAAAGAATGAAGCAGGAGATGATAGCCGAGGTGGCTCAATAGGACATCTCTCTCCAATCTAGAAAGGAGGTGAGGAGGACAAAAAAGACTGAGGAAGAGGGGACGGAGGAGAGAAAAAAGGAGATCATCTTCCTCCAGAAGAGAAGAAAAAGGGCAACTGGAAGGAGAGGACCGCCAATCGGATCGACTACTAATCTGACTGACTACTAAGGCAACTCCAAAGAAATAACCTCCCTGCTCAAGCAGAACTTGGCGGGATCCGGACGCTGTATTTGGGAAGGGTTTCATGACGTTGGAGGCATGCTTGGATCTTTTTGAATACTTTTTTTGCAACGGTCACACCCTTGTGATAGACCTTGTCTATCAGGTGAACCACGGGCTTGATCCCCTTCCAAGTCATGGAGCCTGCCCAGTTGAGCACGCTCTCTACCGAATCGAGCAATGCGCCGTTCCAGTGCATCTCGAGAATCCCCCAGCATCGCTCGATGGGGTTGTACTTGCTGTGATAAGGGGGATAGTAGGCCAGAACGATTTCCAGCCCGGTAGATCCGGCAAACTCGACCATTCTTTTCATAAACTGTGTGCGAGTGCTCGCTACATCCGGTCCATTGTCGAGGTTGATCACGAGCTCGCGGATCTGAGGATAGCTCTTCTTGTTTTTATCCCACCAGTACTCCAGGCCATCAACGATGAAGTCGCTGGTCTCATACGAGGTCCCGAAGAGGATAGTCAGCTCATCGTCACAAACCTCGAGAATTCCCAAGGGAACCAGTTTGTGCTCGGGCTTCACGTCATGATCCAAGGCCTGCGTGGCCTGTGCTCCTCGAGACATGCCCTTTCTAGAAAACTCTCCAACATTTACCTTTGCCTTGGTGTCGATGGAGATTCTAAGAGAGTCCTCTCTTTGATCGGAAGCCTCATTGACCTGGTGGACACTCTCAAAGATCGCATCGGTTTCCTTCACCCTCTTAATGGGCTTTCTTTTCTGCACTCTTCTCAGGCGGTAGCCAAGGCGGTTGAGGATGTTGCCCAGAGTGTTCTCGGTTGGAAGATCTTCATCCTTCCAGCCTTTCTTGTCGATCAAGGCTTTTCGAAGAGCCCGGGCAGTGATCCTCGTGTATTTGAATGGAGACTGGAACTTCGGGTCAGTCTGGCTCTGCGGTTCCGCCAGAGATCGAATGTCTTCTTCCAGTTGAGGCGCAATATCTTCGGTTTTGTCTCTGCCGCGAGCGGAGAAATTGCCAAGGCATTCGATGCCGGTTCTCAGTTCGTTGAGTCCCAGCTCCACAGTCTCACGGCGCCAGCCAAACACGGCTTCGGCCTTACGAGCACTGCCTCCAAGGTAGTCCAGGCTCACCTGAGCCTCGAAAGCCCGTCTTTTGACACCCGTCAGTTTGTGAGCCGCATCCTTCATTGTTTGGATATGTTTTTTCGACAATTCTTTCATGGATTTTCTTCTTGCTGTTTGGAAATCTGGAAACAAATCTCGCCACTACCAGCAAGATATTCATCTTTTAATGAATTGTCGGTAGGTTATTTTTTGTGAATTGCCTAATCTGACTGCCAAACCGACATGAGGTAAGCCGTCAGCAACCGTTTTTTCTTTCGGCTATCATCTATGTCTCCAGTCAATCCGCCTGTCGTCGTGAGATTCATCAATGCGGATGTCCTCCAAGGTCTTGCTCAGCTTTACCTCCGGGACGGGTACGTTGAATCTCGTTGCATTGGATAGGAAGTTGATGCCCTTCCCGATCTTCAAGAACGATGTCTCCATGGCCCTCAGTAGCTCTTTCGCATGAGTGACTGTCGTCCTGAAACTGTCATGTATCGGGAGCGTTACAATGCCTCTCGTCCAGAGACCAAGCATAATGTCTTCAGCGATCCTGGAGTCCAGTTTCTGAAGCTTGACTCCCTGGCCCGAGTAGAAATAATCTTCAATGGCCTTATGATGGTTCAGAAAGTCATCAACGACCTTGTCCAGGTTCTCCACCTTCGGGTATCTCTCGGGCTGGTCGCTCATCTGCTTCCTGATCGCCTTTACCGCACCCGATCTACCGGATGTCTTCTTGGCATTGATGAAGATTAGGAGGATCAGCTTCAACAACCCTCTGAGGTCAGAATCGGCATAGCTATAGGGGTCTCCCTCATAATCAATGCCTTCCTTGGCGTAGAGAAGGGTGATATGGAAGGCGCTGTAATCGTACTCGACGGTTCGCTCCCCGTTGATCAGGATGTACTGCCGGTATTCCCTCGGGATCTCCTGCCACCAGCCGTGATAGAATCGCCCTCCATCCTTGAAGGTGCCATTGTTGAATATCCGCCTGAGCCTCTTTCTTTTTGGATCAAACGTCGGCATCTCGCCACCTTCCGGCGACAACTCGATCCTGGCTGAAGAGATCATCTCGTTGATGAGCTTGAGCTTCTTCCTCATCAGATCAATCCCTGGAGTATCCGGGTAGTCGATACGCCTCTTCTCGTCATCGCGGAGTATGATCAGCTCTTCGTTTTTATCTCTCACGATCATATCGGGGAGTAGCTGGAACTCTCTGATCATGAGATCGAGAAGCTTTTTGGTGGCCCACATGCGAGACTCCCATTTGGTGCCAGTCTCTGGATAGTGGACACCCATCTTATGCCCGATATAACCAATCTTCCTGAGAGCATCGACAGTTGCTTTGAGGGGATCGAAGCCCACGCCAAGCTCGTTGTACCGTTGGGGGATAGAGTAGTGGTTTCCGTTCCTGGAATAGTGGACGAAGGCACCGGCGCGGATGCTGTTGGCATTGAAGAGGTTCAGGAGGATGATCTTGAGATTCTTCTTACGCTTGTTGGTTAGAGATCCCTGTAAAGCTCCGCTCTCTTTCAGTTCCGCTGCTATCCGTTCAGTCAGAGCATCTACCTCTAGCGAGTCACTCCACAGGTGAATGTCGAATGGCAGAGCATTCTCCAGTTCTTCTTTAAACCTGGCCGCCTCATCCAAAGCAGCTTGGTCCAGGGCAACATCGTCCAGAGGCGTCTCATCGAAATCAGCCCCGCCCAACGAAGCATCCTGATCATCCCGTCGAGGCTCATCTATCGGGAATTCTTCTCCAGTTGTCATTCCGTTGGTACTCCCGTCCCATCTCTTTCGTTCAAAAGCCCATTTCATCCAGAAGCCTATCGGCGAGAAGCCTTGTCAATCAGAAGCCTTACTGCCTCCAGCCGCCACATACTTCGATTTCTTGAGGTGCGAGAGGTCCACACCAAAGTCGAGCTTCATAATCGCTTCCTTCAGTATCAGCTCTGGTCGGAACGGATCGGCGTATCGCCTAAGGGCAAGAGATCCGTCCGAATGGCCCATAAGCTCGGAGATGATGCTGTCGTTTACGAGGTTCTGCTTCAAGGTGTCATCGAAGGTGTGCCGGAAGGAGTGGAAGACCTTCCCTGCATCTCCAACCCCACATCGAGCCCGGTATCGCTGGAACCATTTACTGGCAGTCTGTCCATATCCATCCCGCCGAAGCGATAGCTCCGGGAAGAGCCGCTTCTCGCCTTTTTGACGGAGATTTTCGGCGTATGCAGCGAACCCAAGCTCACTTATGAGGACTGGATGCAGCGGAATCAGTCGCTTTCCAGCCTTACTCTTGATCTTCTTCTCTTCCTTGTCGTTTATGTCCAGAACCCAGACGCCATTGATCTCGCGGATATCATCCAAGTGGAGCTGACACAGCTCATCGAGCCTACAGCCGGTGTAGAGCCCCAGAATTGGAAGCCAGAAGCAGTAGGATTGAGGGTGGCTATCCACCAGGTACTCCTTCGCCCCGAAGAGCTTGTTCAGATCACCCTGGCTGAAGCGATCCCTCAGCTCATGATCCTTCTTCTCCTGCTGGATCTCCATCCCGACTGCCGGGTTCTTCCTCATGAAGTCATGCCGGACAGCGTAGTTGAAAAGAGAACTGGATCGGCTCAGGTATTTGTTCACGTTGGAGATCGACATCGGCTCATCGACCTTCGTCTTCACGATCTCTTCCAGGCTCATGTCCTTATACTGCCCCTTGATGCGGTTCTTGGGGAGCTTCCTCAACGTCTCCCGGTATTTTCGCATCTTCTCATAGGTGATCGTATCGACGGGAACATCCCCAAAGTATTCGAGAAGCATCGCGAGACACGCTCTGAACTCATCCTGGGTCTTTGGCCTCCATTTACCCTCAGTCGTACGGTCCTCAACATAGAGCGTGATCAGCTCCCCAAGGCGTTTTGATCCGGAATCTTGTACAGTGGCATCCTGTACCGGCGGAATCATAACAACGGATGAACCGGCAGCTGTATCGTCGGTCTGAGGTGTTACTACTGGAAGTGAAGGAGGCAGAGCTTCAGAGCCTTTATCAGAATCATCAGAGGTATTGTCGAAGGTTTTGGCCAGAACATCCGCATTCTTGTAGTCTCCGTTCATCCGAGCCATCAGAACGTCCATCTCGGTCAATGTCGCCTTCGTGTATTCCCGAGCCAGCTTGCGGTAAGACTCGGAGTCAGGAGGAAGCTCGATGTTATTGTCTTGGAGGATGCGCTTCACCGCTCGATCAGCATGGCTGTAGTCGCTCTGCATCAGGTAGGACTCGTAAGCTTGTTTGCAGACAAAGTATTCGTTGTGTTCCCGTTCGCACTCTTCCAGAGTCTTTGGCCTCGGGGCATTAACCCTCTCGCGCTCATCCCGCTCCAGGATTTCACGGAAGTGCTTCTTGATGAGTCGCTGAATTTCCGAATTGCTCAATTCCTTCATGGTGCTCCCACGCAGTGAGTCGAACAGTGCCAGGATGAAGCTCGCAAATTGCAAGGCTCGCACCTTGGCCACAGAGTATTTGCCGGTCCCCAAAGAGTAACGGATTTCCCTCAGGACGACAATTCCCTGAAGATCGAATGGCACTGCAATACGGAAATAATAGGTGGTGTAACGCTTTAAAAGGTAGGTGGATGATGCGGGTCTTCCCATGTTCCGACTCCATTTTGTACCATGGTTTTGTACCAGCCGAGTCAGAACCGGGAATGAAAAGGACAATCCCTAATGATTTCGGTACTTTGGTGGAGGCGGCGGGAGCCGCAAGACACAAAGCACATAACCACCTGAGTATTCAAGTGATTGATCTCTAAACCATTTTCCATCTTCGGATACTACACAAACCTGCTACACAAAGTGGAGTCGACGAAGATGAGAAAACAGAACGCCTCAAGTAAAGCCATCACTGCGCCATCCTACCTTGTCAGGCAATCCTTCGGCTATTGTGTCCGCCTAATTGTTCCCCATGACCTTCGAGACATTGTCAGGAAGAGAGAACTTCGCTATTCTCTTCGAACAGGTTTTCTCTCAGAGGCAAAGATCAGAGCAAGACGAATGGTCACCCACGTTCAATTGCTGTTCGATGATGTGCGGAAAGGCGGAAGGATGAAGGAATTGACAGAAGCGGACATAAAGAAACTTCTCGAAGGCTACATGAAAAGCTGTCTGGAAGAGGCAGAAGCAGACAGGGTCTCAGCATCAAGACCAATCAATCAGGGCTACCTCGACGAATACCTTGAAGTCTTATCGTTTCAGACCAGTGACCACCGGGAAGCTTTAGCATTGCAAGACTACAGGAACATTGCGCGCCATGTCGATGACCTCCTGTCTGAGCATGGTCTTACCATGAATAAAGAGAGCATGGCTTATAAGAAGCTCTGCCGGGAATTGCTCAAGACAAAGGTCAAGCTCTTGGAAACAGAGCAAAGACATGCTGTTGGTGACTACTCTCAGCCTGAGGTGTTGTCGTCTCCTCTTCCCTTCGGAGATGACCACGTCATGACACAGGCTTCAGCACCTGCAAAGAAGCTGTCTGAGGTAATTGATATGTATGTTGACGACCAGGACACAGAGAAAGCATGGCAGGAAAAGACCAGAGAGGAGTTTCTTGCATGTCTCAACCTGCTAAAGGAGTTTATAGGAGACGTCCCCATCAACAGCATCACGTGGGAGACCATGAAGGAGTACCGGAAGACGCTTCTCAGGCTTCCCGCCAATATGAGGCAGAAGCGAAAGTATCGAGACAAGACGCTTCAAGATATCCTTCAGATGCAGGTGGACGACCCTATGAGCGACACCACCGTTAACAAATACATGAACCGTGCAAGCTCACTCTTCAAGTACGCCGTCAAGCGGGACTTCATGACCAAGAACTACGCCGAAGGGATGCAGATGAGCACGTTCACGCTCTTTGATGGACTCGTTTGCACGATTAGTGATGGAGAGTCGCGAGAGTGTAGATAGCTGTTCACTGTTCACCTCCGAATCGAGTACTGGTTCAAAAGGAAAGAGGGTATTTCATGACGATCGCTGACAGGGCTTGATCGGAGAGATCCTCCGGTTCCTTGTTGTCGGGCAGGAGATGGGTGTAGACGGTGGTGAAGGCCCGCAGGGATTTGACGATGCGAGCGGAGGCCTCTCGCCCGGCGGGATCTCCGTCCAGCATGAGAAGGATGCCGGGCGCCTTGGCGAGCCAGGCAATTTGATCGTCAAAGAGCTGGGTTCCAAGAAGAGAGACCACACTGGGAACGCCTGCCTGAGAGAGGCGTATGGCAGCCCATGGGCACTCGACGACAACCACTCCCTCGTGGCGGAAAGGCTCGGCACGGTGGGCATTGTAGAGCACATGAGCCTTGGGGAAGTGCTTTGGAAAGCGCCACTTGCCAAAGCGAGCAATCTGATCGGCAAGGAGGAGGCGGGCGCAGTAGCCGAGGGGACGCCCCCGAAGGTCGTGCAACCGCACGGCCACGGTGTCTTTGAGAAAGGCGGAGCTTCGTGTGATGCCTGCCTCGAAGTAGAGGGCGGTGTGGGGTGTGATCTTTTTGATGTGCTGGAGGAAGCGGTGCTCCGGGTTGAGGGGAATTGAGCGAGTGAAGGGTTTGAAGGATCTGGTCGAAGAGGCGGGTGCGGGCCGGATAGAGTGCAAGGGAGGGTCCTCGAGCAGGCGGTGCAGGTGGCGGGCGGCCTGTGCATGAGAGCATCCGTGGATGCGCCTTACGAGCTCGACGGTGTCCCCGCCACCGCAGGAGGTGAAGCAACGCCACAGGTTTCTTTGAAGATGTACCCGAAAGGCGGTGGGATTGTCTCCGCCGTGCAAAGGACAGGGACCCATCAGTTGATCGCCTCTCAGTTTGAGGCGAGAGTCCAGTCCGTAGGCGCAGAGCACCTCTCCAATGGAGACGCGGGCTTTGAGAAAGCCAAAGCTATAGGGGTTCATCTTTTGACCTCCTTTCCTCAAGAGCGTTTCTTGCCGGTGCGGGGTTGTCTTGCAAAAGTCTCCAGGAAGAGCTTCTCATCGAGCTGAGAGAGCTCTCTTTGAGCGGCGGTCTCGAGGAGCTCCGCAGCCATCAGGTTGAGCATTCTCAGGTTGCCGAGGCAGTGCTCGGCAAGGGCTTCCATGAGGGGCTCGGTCATGAGGTGCGGGGCTGCGGCCTCAGAGAGGGCATGGTGCAGATAGTCGATGAGCTGCTCTTTGGCCAGAGGCTCCATCACCATGCGCAGGCGCATCCGGGTTCCGAGGGAAACCAGCTGTTCGGAGCGGAGTCGCTCGGGCAGTCTCGTGTCTCCGCACAGGATGGTCGTCAAGATGCACCGGGAGTCGAAGTGGGTGCTCGAGAGGAGCTTGGCTTCATTGAGACAGGGACTCACCATCTCTTGCGCTTCGTCGATTAAGAGCACCGGCCTCATGAGAGTGGTCTTGATGTGATGGCGCCAGCGCTCCCTCAACGCCTTGAAGCTTCCGTATCGGTTGGCGGGTGAGAGATTGACACCGAAGACGACGCTCATCTCGCGGTAAAAATCGCTCAAGGAGCTTTGGGGCCGCTCCATGACACCGACACTCACCCCCTGAAGGGGAGCGAGCCGGTGAGCGATGAGCTGGAGCACCTTGGATTTGCCCATCCCCGGCTCCGCCGAGATCATGGCGAATCCGCCCTCTGCAACCAGGTTCTCGAGTCTTGAGAAGAAGGGCTCAAAGCCGGGGGGAACCCAGAGGGATTCGACGGGGATGTTGGGCAAGAAGGGATTCCACTTGAGCCCAAAGAGGGCCAGCAATTTCTTGTCATTCCTCATGGGAGTCGCCCTCCTTGGGATCGGCCTTGGGCAGGTAGGCCGGAGGGAGTCCCGTTGCGGCATAGTCGGCAAGGTATTTGCGAAGGAGTGGAGGAATCGGATCATCGGGAGCGTCGGGCTCGGGCGGGGGAGTGGGTTCCACAATTCGCCTAAAGCCCCTGGCATTCTTTAGCTTGTCCTGAGGGTAGATGGTATCGAGGAGCGTGCCGTCGTTGGGATCGACCAGGTAGGCGAGGCTCAGATCCCAGGACTGGTAGCGCACCCGCAGTCGGGGGAGATGACGAAGCTTTGCGGGCGCCTCGAAGCGCACTCCCCCGATCGAGATCGTCCCGTCGCTTCGGCGCTGCGATCTTGTCTCCTCGAGGCAGAAGGCGAGCTTGAGCTTGCCGCTCTCCGGACAGGGACGAGCCACGCAAGGGTCTTTGAGCAATCGCTTGAGAGGGGATGTTTTGATCTCGGAGTGGATGGCGCGGTTGTATTCCATTTCCACCCAGGCTTGGGTGGCGCGGTTTAAGAACTCCAGAGTCAGGGGCTTGACGAGCCTTAGCATGGAAAGCAGGCGCCCTTCGAGCTGGCACCAGAAGGACTCTTGCTTACCATTTTGGTCTGGCCGGTGCGGCAGAGTGGTTTCGTGAACCACGCCCAGGCGTGAGAGTCCGTTTCGGGTCTCCCCGGCCACCATGGCAGAGCCATTGTCGGTGAGGAGGCTCCTTGGCAGTCCCCTCTTGCAGAAGGCCTGGCTGAGGGCGTGGATGAGGTCTTCGGCCGTCTCGGTGAGATACCACTGAAGGTGGCAGCACAGGCGAGACCTATCGTCCAGGACGCAAAGGGCTTTGGGGGTGTGCCAGGCTCCCTTCGAGTCCGCCACGCGCTTTCGGCCATGATGGAAATCGAGGTGCCAGAGCTGGTGCACGTACTGAGCCTCGAAGCTCCTCACCTCCCTCGAGGCTCTCCCCGCTATGTCGATCCCGGACGTTCTCAACCACTGCCTTGCCACCATCATACGGCGCACGGAAGCATACGAGGGGATGGAGCCAAGCTCGGGGTGACCTTTGATGTAGGCGGCCAGGTTGTCGGCATGGAGCTTAAAGCTCCAGCCGGGGTAGAGCTGATGCTGCTTTTGTAGCACACTTGCAATCTGGGCTCCGATGGCTTTTCCCATTCCAGCATCCGAGCGCATCTTGCGACTCAACGCCTCGATTGGGTCATCGGCTCCCAGAGCCTGATAATACCACCTCTCGATGGTGGAGACCCCGAATCTCAGCCATTTTCCTTCTCGGGTGGGATGAGGGTAGCGCCGGGAGGCCAGCTCCTCGAGCTCTTTTTGAAGCTCCCCCCTCTCGGCGGGCCTTGCCAGCAGGGGACCTACAATGGAGAAACGCAAATGTGCCCAGTTTTTGAGAGATCTTTTCACTTCCTCGGACATAGAACGACTCCTTTCTGTGGGTTGATCACATCTATAAAGCTTCGTCGTTCTATAGCCCGAGCCCCCTTATCCTGGAATTCCCCATCTTCTGCGTGGGGGAGATCGCCCCTCGCTCATCCTGATCTTCTAGCAGCCCGTGGCGAGCAGCCGACAACACATGACCAATCCGCCCAGACCCTCCCGCGAGTGCTCGATACAGTAGTCCAAGAGATTTGCCGGAAGCCGCTCGTTGCCCACACACGCGCTGAGACGACCCCGGAGCCTTTGCCACTCCTGGCTCGCCGCAAACACATCCCGGAAGAAATCGCACCAGCGCATGAGGGTCTTCCTGGATATGCCAAACATCCGGGCAAGTTCATTTGCACTCGCACCCTCCGGCCTTCTCTGCCGCAGTGCCGTCACCACCAGCACCACGCATCTCCAATAGACTCGCCGACCCATGAAGAGGCACGATTCCACCGCGCACCTTCGCCTGCAGCCCTCCCGACCACAGCAAAGGCTGTGTCGGATCCAATACTGCTCTGGAATGCTGACCGGGCCTCCCCGTGGTTTGCGAAGATAGTTGGCCTGGTGCAGCGGTCCACCGCAGTGGGGGCATCTCTGCTGACGCTTTGAAGCGGCAAGATCGGAGTCGATGAGAAAAAGCAGGTTAAACAGACTGGTTTTTTGAAGAAGTTCTGGTAACATAGTCCTCCTACTACCCAAAGTAGCGGGGCAGGAGGCTTCTCGCAAAGCGTGCAGGCTAATTGAGGGCTCTTCTGCCCTGTCCCTCATTTACCTTGCACATATTCCAACGAATTTCCATCATTTATCGTGCTTCCTCTCACAGATCGAAAAGAAAGTCAGAGACGATCAACTGAGAGACAGGTTCACAACGGATGATCTGAAGAAGCTCTTTCATTCTGAAGAGTATCTTGAAGACAAGCATCGGCAGTCATATTGTTTCTGGCTGCCGATCATGAGCTTATACACTGGATGTCGACTTGAAGAGCTGTGTCAGCTCCACTTGGATGACTTCAAGCAGGTGGACGGCGTATGGGTGATCGACATCAACGCAATCGGAGACAAGAAGGTCAAGACAAAGGCGGGACAAAGGCTGGTGCCGCTTCATCCATTCCTCACAAATGACTTAAAGATCCTGAAGCATGTCGACAACCTGAGAAAACAGAAGCAAGGAAGGTTCTTCCCTGAGCTGGCTTTCAGAAGAGACGGGTATGGACAGACAGCAAGCAAGTGGTTTCAACGATATCGGGACAGATGCGGTATTGTGGGAAGAGGAAAGGTCTTTCATAGCTTTAGACATACCTTCATCGACACCTTAAAACAGGCACAGGTGAACGATGTTGCGCTCTCTGAGGTGGTCGGACATGAAGTGGAGTCGATGACTTTGGGAAGGTACGGGAAACGATATCAGCCGAAGGTGGTGTTTGATGAGGTTATTTCCAGGCTGAACTATGAGGTTGACCTGTCGCACCTGAAGAAAAGTAGGTTTGCAAGGTAGTATTGCTAGCAATCTAGACACCTTACACTAAATACTGTCAGAATGGCTATTAGGCACCTTAAACGCGGTATTCGGAAGAGGGGTACAAAGGCAAGGGTCGACCTGAGATAAGGGCAAATTCACCTTAAATTTTGATTCCTGTCGCCGAAGCTCAGGTGATCTTCACAGACATCATGGAGGAGGAAGTAATGAAGAAGTGGATAGACATTGCTCTTGTGAATCTGGTTCGCTGCATCATTGCTTGGGGCTTACTTGTTGCCATGGTTGCTTTTATGGCTGGTTACATGTTCCTATTGCCGGTGTATGCCTGGAGTTATTTTGGGTTTTTACTTAGGGATTACTTTGGGTTAGGCTTATACTCTTTTGGGATTAGCTTCATCGCGATAATCGGATTTATTGTTTACCTCTTCAGCATTCCCACTCTAGAGAAGCTGTTAAAATCCGAGATACCAGTAAGCTTGATGGAAGTTTCCTGCATCATCTTAGATTCTTTCAAAGACATATCAGATTCAATCAAGTATGACCTTCCCCCTGAGAGGCCAAAGCTCAAAGTCTTCAGGGATCATAGCAACATGAGCGTTTGACTTTTAGTGGACGCGATGAAATTGTATTACAAATTTCTTAAGGGCTTACCACACGCGCGGATCGTGGCGTTTCCCCCGTACCGGGGGCGACGACAACACCGACGCGCATCAGCTTTGAAGGCGACATGACAGTCAATGATTTTACTTTACGGTGGCCGGTGGGGTCTCTGTCAGGCTTGCGCCTCTGGTCTCTTCCTGCCGGTCATCCTCATGCCTTCAGCTCAATCTCTCCTATGGTCGAGGTAGGGTTACGGTAACCGGCTTTGCAGGTATGACACAAACCCTGTCACAATCAGCCGATAGATTCTTACACAGTGTCAACGGCTGTCAGATTGGTAATCTGATCGGGACATGTCGGCAGCTTCAAGGGCTTACAATCCAAGCCTCTTCAGCACGTTCTGCAATTGGATCAATGACCATTGTCCGCCTTGTCTGGCCTTGACATCCAGCTTGTTCAGCTCTTCGACCATACGCCTTTGACTCATTTCCTGTTTGATGAAGCCTTCAAGGACAGGTCGAAGCTTCTCAGCAAAGGCTTGTGCGTTCTCCTGTCTCTTCGTGTTGTCCTCAGGAAGGTTCGGATTACCAAGCTTTTTCCCTTTGGCCTTAGCCACAGCAAGACCATTCTTTGTCCTCTGGCTTATCATGTCGCGTTCTATCTCAGCCATGAGAGCAAACATGGTAATCATTACCTTCGACGCCATGTCATGCTTCCCGTTGATGACCATGTTCTGTTTAATGGCGATGAGCTTCACCTGCTTTTTGATGAGACTGTCTACGATCTGACAAAGCTCTCCTACTGATCGACCAAGGCGGGACAGCTCCGACACAATCAAGGTATCTCCCTTGCAGAGCATTTCCAACAGCTCATCAATTCGTCTCTCCTTGGTTGTCTTCCTGCTGGATATCTCAATTTGAATGTATTCATCGACCATAAGCCCATGCTCATTGGCATACTCTTCTATCTCATGCCTCTGATTCTCCAAGTCCTGGCGGATTGTGCTTACCCTCAGATATCCTAAAGTCCTTCCCTGTCTCTCTGTCATTGTCCCGATCTCCTTTGTTTATCAGTCATCAAACGTCGATGACTAAAGTACTAAACGATCGATTGTGTATTGTCAAGAATGGAATCAGGAGAGGGAGACATGTCTTAAAGACCCAATCGGAGAATCGCTATCAAATATGACCCTTTCAGGTGGTTGAAATGGTTCAAGAATCGAGAGACCACCATAGGAAAAGGTGAAGAAAAAATATATATAGTTAACATATAGTTACATAAGGTAACGACACGTTAGACCATAAGTTGGACATATGGTTAATGATCCTCCTGGTTATCTAAAGAAGTAAAGCTTTAGGTAAACACTATGTCAACCTATGGTCAGACTATAAGTGTGTATATGGTAACTATCACCACACCATAGGCAGTCTTCAGGTAAGCAATGCGTCTATTCCTAGTCGACACACTCATGTCCTTGTACTTCTCCATGATCGACATGAAGTCCATGTAAGAAAGACTGTCGACCGACTTATTGGGAATCATTGTATGCAACTGGTTCTCCCATAGAGACCTGAAGTCATAGATGAAGTGGGCAGATTGCCCGTTCACTTCTCGATCCTTCAGGTACAATGGGATTAACTCCTGCATGGTGAGACCTCTCTTACGCTCTACTATAGTGATCTCTCCCTGTCTACGTTTTGACTCAAGGTCAGACCAGAAGTCTCTTGCAGATTGCTCCGCTTCCTTTCCTCTTCCGAAAGATTTGCTTTTGCCCCTTCTCATGCTCACGTTGCCATCTGTCCTCCTTTACGTCTGGACGGTGTTTGTCTGAGGATAACGCCGTCTCTTTACGTCCCTCCATATGCACCCTCCTGAGCATAGGTCTCCTTACCTTCATGGCAACGTGTCCGCATACCATATAAACGACCCTCATCTTTTAGGTAGATCCTGAGAGATGAGGGTTTTTTTGCGGTAACTTACATATAATATTATGACATTATTATATTTTTATCTCTTGATCTCTATTTTTTTGGTTCTCTTCGACTACAACGGCCGCCAGATCAGGATCATTAAGGATGACAAAGGGGAACCTTGGTTTGTCGCAAAGGATGTCTCTGGTATCCTAGGATATCGTGATGCTTTTAACGCAAGTTGGATTTTGGATGCTGACGAAAAGGCTACTCATTTCGTGAGTACCCCTGGAGGAGAACAAAATCTCATTATCATCAACGAGCCTGGACTTTACAATCTGATCCTCCGATCAGACAAACCTGAAGCCAAACCATTCAAACGCTGGGTCACACATGAAGTACTCCCTCAGATCCGCGAGACCGGAGGTTACATTCCGGTTGCGCCTGAGATGAGAGATGCAGAGATCATGGCGAAAGCTCTCTATGTCACACCCTCATGTCACAGTATGCCTCTTCACGACTGACTATCATCGGCATTCCTGCAACCAACTTTTACCAAGTACCCGATTGTGTTCTCTTTCCTTTCTTCTTCAATGAGACTCCTGGTAGCTGTGTCTTAGAGTCTGATAATAATATTAATTTCAATATCTTATGATTGATTTATCTTTGACAGACAATCCCTTCTCTGCTTTAATGTCTCTGGTCAATCGAGACCACAAAGGAAAGTGAGACCAAGGGAAACCAGTAGACAAACAAAAGGAGAGACGAAAGAGATGATGGGAAGCTATGAGCTTGGCGGAAATGGAATTGCTTCGGCTAGACTTTGTACGTGTTCTTGTCCTTTTGGCGGGATCTTTGTTGCAGACCTGTACAAAGAAGACATCGACCGTCGGAAAGCGGATGGAAGAAGCGACATCCTGAAGACCGTGGAACGCTTCGAGTATGTCACGACTGTGTCGTCTGAGGATGAAGACGGCAGCAAGCATTACGGATGGTATTGGGTAGCTAAAGACGCCTCAGGTGAAGACGCAGGGCAGTGTCCGTGGTTCATGCTGCATGAAGACAACAGAGATGAAGAGGATGGTTATTGTCAGATCCCTGAGAACATGCCGCACACATGCTCTCAGTTCGTCGGCCCTGACGAATGGATTGCTGTGATGTTTCCTGAAGATGAGGATAAGGACTGTCTGACAGAAGATCTTTAATGAGACAGATGTCTCAATTTCCCTGCAAGTCAATTGACGCCACTACACAAACCTGCTACACAAAGCAGTGAAAGTCCCGAAGATGGGATGCAATGAAATCAACCACTTGCCTCTTTGGTGGAGGGAACGACGACCTACCGCAAAACAGTCTCAAAGCCCGCGCTCCCCGTAACTCCTTGATAATAAACACCGAAGTCATCTCGCACAACCACTTCCCGACAACCCGACCAGAGAAACGATTTTCTCCCCAGATTTCCCAGCACCGGACGAGGGTGACGGGTTTGCAGTAAAACCGGATACCTGGCGCTGAACCGCAACAACTTCGAATCCGGTTTTCGGACGCCGGTTCGGTTCCCAAAACGGGAATCGAATTGGCCCGGGCATCACCCCTTCGGCGGATATGGATCGTTCCCGTGGCTGTCCTTGTTCTGGATCTTCCCGTCCTTGCCGTGGATGTAGAACTCGGTGCCTTGGTTCTGGCTGATCTTGCGCCCGGCATCGACGGCATCCTGCTTCTTGTCGAAGTGGCCGCTGCTACGGGTCGCGCCGTCTTTTTTGACATCCCAGCCGCCGTCGGCGTTGGGCACGACATGATGTGATCCTGGTTTCTTTGGCATGGTTGCCTCCCGTTTACTTGGTTTCGGTTGAAATGAGTTGAGTCACCAACTACAAAGCTTCTATCGGTCAGAAGGCACTCTGGGCGCGACTAATTATCAAGTCACTGCCCATCGGCCGAAAAGACCTCGACGACATTGCCATCCGGGTCGAGACTTCTGAAAAAAAGCATCCCGGATTTTCCCCACGGAGCCAACGCCGTAACTACCTGCAGATCGCTCTCTTTAACCCACCGAAAGCGCTCAGCAATGTTCGTTGCCTGAATGTAGAGCATCGCTCGAAGTTGAATCCCTTGAGGAACATTGTTCGTGTAGCTCAAAGGAACCAAAACGAGTCCTTGGTCGAAAACAACCACATCCGCGCTCTGTTTCTTCACAGTTAAGCCGAGGCAGTCACGATAGAACCAAATGGCTTTTTCGAATGAGGCCACAGGTATCTTTGAACCGCATCCACGACTTTTAGAAATAGGCTGCTTGTGAGGCACGCTGGTTTGCTTCGGGCTACTGGCTATTGGCTCAAAATCGCCCTTTGAAATCTTGTTCAGGTAGATGATTTGGCCGTCCTCTGTGGTCAAGCGTCGGAATTCGACTTTGAATTTCCCGCTACGTCCGATGTAGTCACGGCCGCGATTTACCTTGGCCTTTCTACAATCAGGGAGGCTGACCTCGCTCGAATCAGGAGCGATTACAACATCATCAATCCAATTCTTGAGCAAGGATCTCTTAACAACCTCATGAGTAGGCTTGTCATCAATATGTCCGTTTGCTAATCGAAATGCATTTTTCTCGATGTAAGCGGCGTCTTGAATGCCTTGCTTCACAGGTGATAGCCAGTCGGAGCCATTAATGCAGCCGAGCAGACCACCCGACATTGAGGCGATTGTATCGGTGTCCGAACCGATGGCAAAGGCAGCCTTTACCACGCCATTAATTGGATCAGCAGCGTGGCGGGATGCCAGATATACGGAGGCTATCGCGGCAACGGTTCCGGCCCCGCTTATCTTACTGTTGAAGCATTGGAGTTTTTTTAGTACATCGTCATCGAGACTCAAAGCCCCTTTCGAGAGTTCAGCTCGGCAGACTTCAAGATACTCCATGACCTCAGCTTTGGCCGACTCCCAAAGTTTCATGTAGTTCTGAAGGCTTTTTTCCGCTTGGCTCCGCCACTCTGGCGGGATGCTTGGTGTGGCCGGAAGCGCAGACCAGAGATCGACGTTCTTGATCAATTCTTCCACCAATTCACCATAAGCCAGTTTCGAATCCTTGCGAAAAGCCGCCCAAAGCGCGAAACCGTAAGCCAAAGCGCCTAACAGCGCCCGGGGGTGTCCATGTGTCGCTATACCATCAAGGAAAATGTTGGTGGCTATTTTGGGGAATTCCTTTTCGCCCAGAAGCAAGACGTGAGGGAGAACGCGCATCGCGACACCGTTTCCGCCCGCGTCGTAATATCGTTTCACATCCTGCGGCTTCCGGCTAGAACTCCATGGCATGACACCATCCAGCCATGACTCCACAGCTCTTTTAGTTGCTCCGCCACCACCACGTTCATAAACGGACCAAAAGGGTAACTCAACCTGTGTGAAGTGTTCCCACCACCTTTCACCTTTCTGCAAAGACCGACTGAGACACAGTATGAGTTGGGTGTCATCGCTGTACTCACCTTCCTCAATAATCTCTTCATGAGGAAAAAAGCGGCCGCCGGAGCGTCGAGTCCATCTCTTAAAATCATGCAGACGGCCTTGGGTTTGTTGTGAGGCGTTTGATTTGGCAATTCGCTCGTTGGGCCAACCCAGTGCGTCACCAAAAGCAGCCCCAAGCATGGCTCCTACGCCTTTGCTTGTTTTTAGCCTTATTGTGTTGTTATCGGCCATGTAGACCTCCGTTTTCATATATCGTTTCCGTCGCTCGGACTCCGCGTTGAATCAACCGCGAAAGCGATGCCTTATTAAAAAAGTCCGGAGCGATGTAAATTGGTTTGTCGAGTGTTATTCCCTGGAGCTCCAATCTGCATATTTCCCGATGAACCTGTTCTTCTGTATGAACTGCAATACCGATAATTGAATCAAGTGGAATCGGGTCTTTAAGGAGAACTTCCGCCTGAATATCAGTTGGTGCAGCGGGAAGATGTCTGGCAGGACGAGAAAAAGTAATTCCTGGGGATGTATCCGCGTAAAGTGATCGAAACCCGTTTATCCCTGTTTGGATATAAGCACCTCGAGACCGGGCGGCATTGCACGGGCAAAAGCAAGTCTCAGGGTGCCACAGGTAGCTGGGATCGATCATCAACACTACCCAGTCCTTGAACAAGTGATCTTGTTCCCTGACTTTCGCGAAGTAGTAGGTGTTCGGATATTCGATAGAGCAGCAAATCAGATCATCCCGCCCGTCATATCGGTCTGGGTCGGTCGGATTATGCGGCATATCATACTGCTGAAGCGTCCGCTTCGAACAAAGCCCGAGAGGATCATCAAAAATATGAGCGAGGTTTCTCGACTGCGTAAAATGACAGATCCGAGTGATTCCACGGTTGACGCACTCCTGTTGAATCAAGTTCATGGCTTGACCCTCTGGTAGAGTGATTCGTCAACGGGTAGCAGTGACGTGATCTCTCCAGTGTAGAGCAGGATCAAGCTCGTTTTTGCTCTTGTTACCGCCACATAAAGAAGTCTGCCATCATGCGTAAGACCATCCTCTTCCCCATGAGAGTCTATGTAGTCCGGATCGGGAAGATTGTCCGCATCCAAGAAAGGAAGTATAACGACGTCAAATTCAAGCCCCTTAGCCGCGTGATAGGTGCCATGGTAAATGCCGGGGCCGTCATTCCATACCTGAAGGTCGCGGTGCAATCGTGTAGCGTTTGCTCCCAGGGCGGAGCTGAAGATCCTCTCCTGAGCCCTGTCTTTTACGAGGATGGCAACACTCTGGGTTTTCCCAGCGCCTCTTGCTGCCCGTAGTGCGATTTCAACTTGCTGATCCTTGTCAGTGCAGTCGACCAAAGTAGGTAACGCACCGTCGGCCCTTGGTGATGTGGGTTCAACCAAATCAGGAATATCCTGAAAAAAAGGCATCCTGGAAATAGCCAAACCCAACTGGGCGATCTGTTTTGTATTTCGATAGTTTTCTTTGAAGAACCACTGCTGTGGGATGTTCAGTCCTGCAGAGCGCCAGCTCATCCGTTGTCCATAGATTTGCTGGGCAACATCCCCGAAAAACGAAAGTGAACCATCCTCGGGGATTGCTGCCGCCAGCGAGCGAATCATCTCTGGGGAGAAGTCTTGCCCTTCATCAACGATTATGTGCTTATAAAAACGGGCCGAGGAATCCTCCTCGAACTCTTTTCGCACAGCAATAGCGATGTCATCCCAGTCATACAATTTTCCGGCGGCGGTTCTAATCTCGAGATACTTGTTGAGAATCTCGTACATGACTGGCCTAAGTTTGCGGGAAAGATTTGTGCCGATGCGCCCAACGCGCTCCACCTCCACATATTCTTCTTGGGAAGTGATCCCATGGCTGAAAATCCACTGGATTTCGTCAGAGAAAAATTCGAGGGGCCTCTTAAAGAATTTTGACGGTTCGTAGCCGGATTCGACTGCTTTGACTGCCTGGGAAATGAACGCGTTTCTGTAGTCAGGATCGCAAATGCAATTCCTACTCATTTTTCCACGGTTGTTGAGATAACCTCGTGCGAATGTATGGTAGGTTTCAACTTGGACATTCTGTAGCTCAATTGGCTTGAGATACTTAAGATAGGTGACAAGTGTTTTATTAAATGTCAGGAGCAGCGTCCTTCCAGCATGTGGCATCGACGGCTCGGACAGATAGGCAGCCCGATAGAGCGCGAGCGTCGTTTTACCGCTTCCAGCAGTTCCGAGCACGGCAGTGTGCCCTGCTGAAGGCATGTACAGCACCTCGCGCTGCTTCTTGATAGGCTTTGGCAGATTTCCCCTCATTACGCTCTCACCTTTGATTTTTGTGCTGCGCATTTCGAGCTGTGATCGTATTTTTGAGAACCTTTCGCAGCCTTCATTTCACGTTCCCTCCCATAGCAAACTCCTCATCGATCTCGAACAGATCAGGAGTGGAGCGATGGACGCCGATGCCGTGTTCCATCAACAGCATCACGAGTTGTTCACCGTTCATCAGGGCGATGGGAGTCTTGTCGGGCTGAGCCGCTTCCTTGATGGCTCCGGCACTGAAGTCGCTGGTGGTTATAATCAGCCCTTGCTCGTGTGCTCCGAGGCTGCCGCGCACCTGCTGAACCACCGGGGCCAGGATGTTGTTTTTGAGTTTCCACTTCTTGACCTGGACGGCCATCTTGATGCGGACTACGTCACCGACCACCAGGGTGCCCCGGACATCGATGCCGCCGTCGCCGCTGAGTTTGGTTACCTCGACCATCTCGAAGCCCATCTCCGCCAGCAACTGCGAGATGAGTTCCTCGAATTCGCCGGGCTTCATGGCCAGCAGACGCTCACGCAGCGCCTTCCGAACCTGGTGGTTGTGTTGCTCGATTTGGAATGCGAGACCGCGTCCCATCCATTGGCTCAGGCCGATATAGCCACGGCCGTGCTGAACGAAGCGGGGCCGCTCACCGCGTTTCTGCTGGCGCTTGATCTCAGTGATCACCTGGGCGTACATGGAGGCTTCCGGCGTTTTTCCGCTCGTCACCAACCATCCTTTCTCCAATGCCTTCCCGGTGATTTCTTTGTAGTGCATCGGCTTTTTGCCGCCGAACTCCTCAAGCACCTTCTGAGCACAATCGATGAAGGAAAAGCCCGCATTTACAGATGGCGGTGTTGGTGCTTTTTTAACCTCCGGAGTAGTCCCATTGCCATCGTTCGGGATTACGGCAGAATCCCTAAGCGTAAAAATCTGTGGGCCGACCTTTTCAAAGGGAGACTTGTCACCGTTATTCTTGATATCGGAGTAGAGTCGAGCACTGACAGTGGCCGCCGGAGTTTTTCCGTCTGATTTCCAAAGGCCTTCAGCAATCATCTGACTTGCCAAATCTTTCGCATGCAAGGGCGACCCGGACTTTTTCAGAATTTGAATTGCCGCTGAAAGCACACTCATGATTCCACCTCAATCCATTCAACGGGAACGAGCTTTTGCTTTCCATCCCACCAGTTTTCACGGACCAATGCCTGATACCAATCCTCCCTGATGTCTGCGTGCTCGGTGACGATCACCTGGAAATTCTTGGTCTCCTCGACAATCAACTTGAACATACGGATTACCGATTGCCGGTCTGGGTTCGTTGCTTCGGTCTGCTCGCGAACTGTTTCGGCCGAGGTATCGGGCGGAAAATACGCCTGAGATGGCTGGTCAAGAAACAAAAACTGCGGCACTGGTCGCTGTTTCTTGAAGAACCAGTTGTGCAGAGCCAAATGGGTCACGAGATGGAGGCCAACCCAGGTTTCTCCGCTGCCCATTTTGGGCATGGGTATCGCTCCGTCGTCAGCATGGTCTGCGACGATGGTTAGCTTTTTGAGATCCAAGCGCATCGGAGAGTCCGAGTGCTCAATCTCAAGTTTTCTTGCCAGCGAAGTAATTTGAGTCGAAACAAGAGAGAGAATGGATTCCAGACGCTCGGCGGGAGCCTCATCGTCGAGTACGGCTTCTAGAACACGGATTTGTTCGACCAGCTTTTCTGCTTCTAACTTATCATCCGAATCATCGACATCCTTCGCAGGCATATTTTCCAGGTAAAGGCTGAGTCGGCCTTTTATCATTGCTCGCCTGGAGTTGAAGTCCCGCAAGTCAGAGATACGTTGGTTTGTAGTCTGAAGAGAAATGATTGAAGCCTTAACTTCATCCAGTTGCCTTTTTATATCCGCCAACTGATCCTCAGCCTTAGCTATCATCGCATCTAAATGTGGGGTGTCGTTGGTGACTGCTTCGAGCTGGGAGTCGATGTCGGTCAATGATGCTCGAATGGCTTCGGCAGACGGAACTGCGCTGGGTAACGTTGATGAACAAAGTGGGCAGGAATTTGGGTCACTGGTGTGGCCCAAGATGTTGATTGATTCCAGTCGTGACTTCTGCTCTTCCATCTCAGAGCCGAACCCGTTTGAAGAGCGTTTCAGATCCTTCAGTGACTTGAGCTCGGCTGCAGCGATCCTGTACGCTTCCCTGATTCGCTGTTGGTGATCCAGCAGGTCATTAAGGACATCAACATTGGGTTCCGCCGGATCATTATCGATATTCCTAGCGAGCGCAGCCTCGATCAGTTGTCGCACATTTTCCCATGAAGCCTGAAGAGGCTCGTCAGCAGCAATCAGGTCTACGCTCTTAGCCTCATTCAGCAGAGCAAAAGCACGTTCGAAATTCTTACCTTTCAGTCTGTTGCGTTCGGCGATTCTTGACTCGACCTGCTTCAGTTTACGATTCAGCTTCCGCAACTCCTCCTTGTTTTGGATGAACTCATCCGTGATTGCGCCGAGGAAATAAGGAAGATAGTCTTTAATGCTTTGCGGTAAGAATGGCTCTCCCTGACGATGAAACAGAAATTTCTGATCATCGATTTCGCTTTGCTCTTGGAAACAATAGAAAAGCGCCTTGCCGATATCTGCAGTGCCAGTTTTACGGGTCTGACCTGTCTTGGGTTCGTGAGCGTATTCGCCAATTCCAAGAATCTGGTTGAGGATAGATGTAAGCGTATCTAAATTGGAATTTTTGGTTAAACTGCGGGCTTCTGGGAAGCTCAGGGAGGTTCCGCGTTCGATGTAGATGTCTTCGGAAGATTCTTTACCAGGCTCAGGATTGCGCCTGGCAATGAAGATCTCTCCTGAAGAGGTTTGTAGCTTTACTGCATACCACTCTACATACTTACGAATAACACCTGCATAAACATTGCATTCCTTCCGGCCTAGACAATAATCGACGATGTGAATTAGAGCTGATTTACCAGTCCCGGACCGCCCAGTTATTATATTGACAGCATTTGGCTTGAGCTCAATGGAGCGAATTTGGCCGTTCGTCCCGTAGACAAGAATGTTAAGAATCTGGAATTTCATGGCTTTACTCCTAGTAGCGCCATTGCAGTCTTGAAGTCACCGACCATGGAAAACCACTTTCCGCACATCACAGCGGCGCGGGCACACTCATTGACCTCCTGGGTCGCATTAGGAAAGGACTTCGGGGCTGGGTTTGAGGTTTTGAGCCGCCCGGACTCCGTGACATAAATACTGTTGTGCTGCATGGCAAAGGCCAGTGCTTCCTTGACGTAGGGAGCCATGTTCTTTGCTCGTTCTGCAAAGCCTATTTTGGCAATTGCGGTATCTGCATTGGTGATCCAAGTTGAAAATGCCGTGCGAGAGGACCGTGGGAATGCCTGTCTTGTCGGCTTGTGCAGGACCAGGGGCAACATCACGAAGGGAAAAGCATACGGCGCACCCTCGTTGACGTTCTGTGTGTATGCATCCAGACCGGTTGACATCAGAAACCCGCAAAATGCCGGGTTCAAAAGTGCTGCAATCTCTGGAGGTCTGTTCGCCCATTCCTTCATAGACAATCCTCCGCAGATTGAGCAACCAGGCGCGACTGGAATTCAGGATGCCAGCCGACCCGTAGGCGGTTCGCGAGCATCTGATACGTGCCTCTGGTTATGAAGGATTCCTGACATGAGGGGCGAATTGGGATGTGGGCCTCCGCTTCCACCCACTGAAAAACCTTCTTCCCTGAAGCTATTTGGTCATCAGATGTTGGATCTACAGGCAGGGAATCCTTTGCTTGATCGAATCGGATCGCCCATTCTTCGATAAGGATGTCGTCATATTGCTCCAGATCATTATCAATAAGGAGCGACTCCCTGACCCATCGTGATCGCTGCTCTGCCGCCTTGTAGAAATTTTTAGCTGCTCTCTGAATTCGATTCTCGGGCAGAGCAATTAGTCGAAGCTGCTTTGCGAACACCAAGTTCACAAATGGCGTAACATCCGGGTCCGCTGACTGAATCTCGGGATGAATCGGTAGGGAGTCCGACTTGAACTGCTCTCTGAGTGAATCAAGCTGGGCGTCTATTTCCCGGCCGGTTATCTTGAGGATCTTATGCTTCTTGCGCTTGAGGCTTTCGGAATCGATTTCTTTGTCGGCAATGTCCGTTAGCTCGCTGCCATCAATCCCGGCTACGACCCGCTGGAGCCACCAGCCTTCAAGATACTTGAGAAATTGATCCGCATACTGCCTCTCACAATGCCCCCACAGTTCCTCGCTTAGATGGGTCTGGAGATCCTTGCTTAAAGGGCAGTTGTCCAGGATATAAACCCGCTCCAGAAGAGCCCTTCGTTGTTCCGGCGTGAGCGAATTGAACTTCTGATACCCTTCCTTGTTCGATTCGTTCGATGACGTTTGGCTCGTCTGCAACAGCAGAGTCTCAGCTTCGGCAATATTCCTTCCTTCGATGCGCAAGTGACGGGCAGCAGAGTTTTCGGCTGACTCTTCTGTCGTCATCAGGCACAGAATTGAATTTTCCTCAGACAGTCCTCCGGAAAACAGGTCGCACCAGATCCTGATGGTTTTCCAAAGGTCGGTGCTCGCATTGGTGAGACTGGCTTTCCGGGCGATGTGATGTTTAACCTGGATGACTTCGGTGGGGCTGCCGTCCTTTTCGAACACAACGTCGTCGAGAGTCTCGATTGCAACAGCGATATCCGGGTCAGATTTCAAACGTTTTAGAGATTCCAACAAGGCAAGACGGCACTGGTAGATATACCCGAGCAGAGATGCTGCCGCCGAATATTGTGATCTGTCTTGCATGTCAGCCTCCATTTTCCCTACAGCTTGAAGCTCTTCGAGAGAACCTTGCCTTCGATAGAAAATTTCAGTTCGCCATCTTCCTCAATGAACGCCACAGATTTGCCAGCGTATCTCCGGTAAAGCTGGAATGTTCGCCCCTTGTAGGTGACGCTGCCATCATCCTCTACAAGGACGCTATCGCCCGGAGGCGGCGTGGATGCAGGACTCGTCACCGGGCGTGTGTCGTTGAACGAAGGACCTTGGCTCGCACTCTTCTTTTCAGAGAGCAAGGTCATCAGGCCGCTGGGTTCTTGGCCTTTGCTAGCCTTGGGGCTGGGAGCCGCTTCTGCATACTCGGCAAGCTGCCTTTGGGCTTCCTGAAGGCGGCGATTGAATCCATCCGGGTCACGCAGGATGGATATCCAAAGTCGTGCTTTCTCGGAATTGATGTCGTGATCGAGAATCTTTTCGAGCAAGTTGCATGCTTGCCCGATAGCGTCCTTGGCGTCGTTCCAGAGCGATTGGATTTCTTCCTGCTCGTCGGACTTCATCGTCTCCTCGAAATCCTCGAAGGCAATGTCTGTATTCAGTGAGCCTTCATAGGGAGCCAACCCCTTGGCTTTGTAGCGGCGAAGCTGCTCCGGACTCATCGTGCAGTGATAGGTCAGCAGCCAGCGTTCCTTGATGAAATGGACATCGCCTTCCTTGTTCAGGAGCATGAACTCGCCTGTCTTGGGCCGTGCGAGCTTCTTTGCCAAGTCGGAAGGTGAAAACTCCGCGTCGGTCAATCCCTCACGAACCTTATCCCGATCTCTTTTTGTCTGCAGTTTGCCAACGATCCAGGTGGCGCAGTTCGAAAGGCCCTTATAGTCAATATCCCCGGGATTTTGTGTTGCCAGAATGCAGCCGACACCAAAGGCGCGTCCTTGCTTGACCAGGATATTCAGTGCGGGTTTGCAGGTGCTTGTATAGGGGTAAGTGGGATAGAAAGCGGTCTTTCCACCGCCACCGCCGATCTCATCCAGGAAGAACAACAGGCGTGGTCTGTTTCCACCAGGAGCGCTACCTTGCTTACGCATCCAGGCGTTGATTGCAAAGGCAATTTGGGCGACAACGAAGCTCTGATCCTCAAAGTCGGTGATGTGAGCGAGGCTGATAACGCTGATCTGGGTCTTGCCGTCGACACGGTTGGCTCCCACCAGCTTGTCGATGCTCATTTCTTCGCCCCGGACCCAGTTGGCGGCCGCGCCGACGAGCTGTCCGTTTACCGCCTGTGCAAGCTTTTGACGCCGGTTCTCAGGAATATGGTCATCGATCCCCAGCACACCAATGGTGGCAAAGGGCGGTTCCAAAATCATGGAGACCAATTGCCCAAGACCTGCCTCGCCAGTCAGATCAACACCCGTGCGCCAGGCATGCTCGATAAGAGCGGTAACAAAATCCGTTTCCCGGTCCCGCTGTCCCGAGGGAATCACCCGGCGTACCAGTGCTTCCGCCATGCTGGTCACCATGACCGAAGCCGTATCCGGGTCCTTGTCAAATAGCTTATTGATGTCCGGCGGCGGGGAAGAAATGAGCGGAATGGATACCCGGCGGCCGAGCTCGCTACGGGGGGTGAAAATTTCAACGGCTACCTGGTTGGAAAACTCCCGCACGTTGGTTTCGGCAAGCCCCCAATCCCATAACCGTTTCCGGAAGGTGTTGGCTTCAGCCAAGGCGGCGCGACCAAGTGTAGATTTGTCTTCTACCTCGACCCATGGCGCAACGGCCGGGGCTGCCAGTTCTCCGAAAGCAAGCGCCAAGGAAGACAAATCGCCCTTGAGATCCACGATAATCGAGGGAATCCCCCTGATGGCTGCTTCCTCAATGATGGCTTTGCCCATTACCGTCTTGCCGGAGCCAGAACCGCCGCAAATAAAGGTGTGAGTGATCAAGTCACTCAGTTTGTGGCGGTACAGCTCTCCCGACATCCCATTGGGATCGAGATGTTTTCCTATATAAAGCTCGCTCACTCGTTATCCTCCTCCGGGAGTTCAAGTGTTCCTGTTTGCCATTCACGGAATTTTTCAAGAATGAACGGGAGGTCGTTTTCCTTGAGCGGGTCGCCATTGGCCCGGCGGCCGACGTAGTCAGCCCGCGCCATGAAGATATCGCCCTGAACATCTCCCGGGCGCTTCTTCTGCAGATACACCACATTGGTCGGAATGGAGGTTCCAGTTGATGCGAAGGTTTCGCTTGGCAGAGAAATCACGGCCTTGATGATGGCGTGCTCACGCATGTAATCCCGAACGGGCTTCGCGGTGGCGTTCGACAACACACCGTCGGGAAGAACGATGAGTAGTTTGCCACCCGGCTTCAATACCCGAAGATAGTGTTCAATGAAGAGGACCTCGCTGTCCTGGCTGTTTTTCGGCCGTTTTTCCGGCGGACGGCCCTTGGACTTGAAAACCTTGACCTCATGCCCGAACTGATAGTCCAGCAGGATGCCCTCGGTCTTGACGGACTTGCCGAATGGCGGATTGGTCAGTACGAGATCGATGCTGTCCGGTCCTATGCGGCGCTTTTTCTTGCCGTCGCCGAAGTCGACCTCGTATTCAACTGACGGCTTCAAGCCGCCGTATTCCTCGTTGTAGAGGTAGTTCTGGTGAAGCCACTGAGCGTTCTGCGCGTTGACGGCGTGAACGATCATGTTCAGTTTTCCAAGGCGAGCCGCTTTCTCTTCAATCTCGCACGCGAAAAATGTTTCCTGGCCGAGGCGCTTTAGGAGTTGATCTTTCTTGAGTGGCTCCACGCCGTTGGAGAGTGCGTGCTTGTACACGTCCTCGTAAGTGGCGATCAGAAAACCACCTGACCCTGCGCACGCATCCAGAAAGCGCTCGCTTTTTTCGATGTCCAAGGCTGGGCCGTCTGGATTGTCCCGGGCAAGGTCCAGCATGAAGGCGACTATTTCTCGTGGTGTAAAGAACTGACCGAGGTCTTTACCCTTGAAGGTATCGGACAGCATGATTTCGAAGGCACGGCCAAGCACATCGCCCTGGGTGTCTTTCAGGTTGATCCCTTCAAGACGGGCAATGACCCGCTCAACGGTTGCCGCCTTGCTGAGCACACGTTCGTTTTCGTCAGTAAAGACTTCGGGGTGGTGCCCCTTCAGGTCATCGAACAGGTTGTTGATGAAGTTCTGGACGGCCTTGTCGCCCATGTGTTTGTTTTGCTCGCAATACGATTTCAGCTTGGCGGTGGTAAAACTTCCGCTGGGTTTTGCGTCTTCATTGAGCTTGATAAACAGGAAGCGCGTGAACTCGTCGAAGATCCAGTCGTTGCGCTTGTTCTCGATATCCCAGATGTCCTGCCAGCAGCCTTTCATGAGCTGCACGAAGCGGGAGAGGCTGTTTTCCGTATAGAGTGTTTTCTGCGCCCACTGCTGCAGGCCCTTAACTACGTCTGGCTTGAATTCGCGCACCATGTCTTCGGCATCGCGAACATCGTCCCAGTCCCTCATCTCGTCATGAATCTCATTCCCCTTTTCGACGAGATAGATGCGTAAATGGCCTGCCACCTCGATGACGCAGTAGGCTGCCGGACCATTGGGCATAAGAATGCTAAGGGCTTTGTACCGGTTGGCCTCGGATTCACTCAGCGTTGCCGAGCCTTCATGCTTGAAAGCGGCATAGCAATTGCCGACGCTGGTTGACACCAGAAACGCGGCTTTCTCGTCCAGCCCTTCAACCGTCGTGGCAATGCCAGAACCATCACCATCATTGATCTGGTGGGCTTTGAAGCCCAGGTTCGAGACCAGAAATTCTCTGAATTGATCAAGAGTTGCCATCTGCTATTTCGCTCCTCGTGTTAAATAGACTGCAACTGGGACGACAGTTTCCTCTGGGGTTAATCCACCATGGTCGTTGCCCTGAACAACATATGGATTTCCTGATGATGACTGATTCGCTCTGGGCCAACCATAACTATCATGACTAAAAGATATCTCTACAGCCTTGTGCTGATCGGGTAAACCATACATGGCCAGTGGCTCCATAACCTTGGAGTTTACAGGGCCGACACGTGTTCTATTTTCAGACTTGTACTCCAGGCAGCGGTTATGGATGAAGACATCCCGTCCGGGTCCGCTGTCCGATTTCAAATCGTCAATGACGTACTGAGTGTTGTACCAGGTGAAGCCGTGGTCAGCCGTGATAACGACGGCCGTCTTGTCCTGGGCGGCGATCCTGCGCAGATGGGGCAACGCCACTTCCTTGACATAGGCCAGCATGATCTCCTGGAGACTCGACATGCCCTTCTGCAGAAGCCGATCCTGGAGGTTAAACACCACCGCCTTGAAGCGCTCGGGTGCGTCTACCAGGTCGCGCATTTTCCGGTTGAGGGTATCGGCGTTGGCGTCCTTCTCGTTGTAGCAGAGGTAGCTCTTGTCCCGATCCCACCAGGAGGCAGGCGAAAGCCCCAGGTTGTCCAGGCAACTCTCGAGCAGATGGGGTTCACTGGTGCCATAAGACCAGCTTCGGAATTCCGCCGGGGGTGCTCCGGCGAAAATGGCTTGTCGGCAATATTCGGTAATGCTGGGCAGATAAGTGCAGGCGCGGAACTCAGGCCCCAGCGACTGGTAAGGGCGAAACAGCTCGCGCCCCGGTATCATCAGGAAGCGGTCACGCAGCAAGGTCCAGTTGGCCACGCTCATCCCGTCAAAGACCAGCAGATAAACCTGCTTGATCTCCGAATCCTGCAGCAATGGCTTAACCGCAGATTCCATGACATCGCTGTTCAGCCACGGCCTGCAGGTTCCTGCCGCAAACTTGCGCTCGTTCAGCCACTTCGGCAGTCCACGGCTCGGCTGCACATAGAAATCCGCCCAAGCGATGCGAATGGAATCGCAGGCCTTTTTCGCCCGCTGGGTGATACGAAAGACATTGACCTTTTCCGGCAACTGGCTGGACCGCCGTTCCGCTTCCAGCGCCATCGTGGAGAGCGGCAGATACACCGAATCCACCAGCGCCAGCCAGGCCTTCCAATCCAGGCTGGCGAGATTCTTCACCGCCGCCTCGGCCTTGTCCGTAAGCCGGTGAATCGTGACCATCGCTTCCAGTAACGACACGTGGTCCTCGTACTGCTCGCGAGCCTGATGTCGGCGCAGGGCTTCAAGCAGCTCTTCCCATTCCGGGGCATCCGGTGTTTCTAACGCATCGGTCAGTTTGCAGGGAGCCTTTTCAAGTGGAAGCGTGTCGGCCCGCTCGCCGTTGACAACAACATCGAGCAACGCGTGCAGGGTGACTGCCAGACCCTGGGCAAGGATGCCACCATCGGCTTCCAGCACCTGGATAAGCTGATTCAGCAGGCGCTCCGAGCCTTTGCCGCCAACGCCCTTGACCACTGTCGCAAGGGACTCGGTGACGGCACTGGGGTGCTTCGGAAAAACCTCGTGCTGCAGGTAGTGCAGCGCCTGTTTGCAGGGTGCGTCGTCTTTGAGGGTGATGCGGCGTCCCCAGTCGGCAAGCCCGTGCAAGCTTTGCCCGTCCTTGAGCACGTCAACAAACAGGTCGCCCAGTTCGCTACCATCGAGGAAGGTACGCATCCGTTCCGGTGAGAGCATCTTCCAGCCATCCAGAATGGAAGCGAGCAGGCATATCGGCAGCACCGGCGGCGGGTCGTTTTCCAGCACGGCGGCTTCGACCAGAGCGAAACGCGGCCCATCGAGCCAGGTGCGAACCACGTCAAGGAATTCCTGCTCCAGCGCCCGGCGCTCGTCCGCATCGACCGAGCCCAGCACCTCGCGTACCCGTGCCAGCGCATTCTCGTACCAGAGCTTGTCGAGAATCCGATCCGGCTCCCAGCCTGCAGACAATACGCTGGGATCGTTCAGCAGCGAGGCGAGCACCACGCGCTCCAGAGTGTAAGCGCCGAGCTGCGGCAGGAACGGTGCCAGGTTCCAGAATGCGGGGATGGGAAGCCGGTCAAGCAAGGCCCGGGGATTCTGCACGCCAAGCGCCTTTGCTATGTCGCAACCCGTTACCGTGCGGGGCGACACGCTGGAGCGGGCCTGCAAGTCCGCCAGATGATCCGGCTGAAGCTGCTGGCGCGAGATGATGATACGGGCAGGTGGATTCGGTTGCCGACGCTCGGGTTCGGTATGGCGGCGCAATCCAAACTCATTGGCGCAGACATGCACGGGAATCGCTTGGCCATCGACCAGCAGTTCGGCGGGCGCTTCGACAAAATAGCCGCGAACGTCATTCACCAGCAGATAGGGCAACTTCTGCTTTTCACGGCTGCGCCACATGCCAGCCAGGGCTTGTTCCATGGCGGTCATTGCAGCGCCTCCTCGATTTGTCTTTCCATTTGGGAGTAAAATTCGTCATCAGCGAGTTCCAAGAGATCATTATTGATCTGGTTGGCAAGCGAACGAATTTTTGCGCTACGGTTGAATGCCTCTCGTTTTTGTTGTCTATAATCTTCCAGTGCTTTGAGAGCATCAGTAACGAATCGATCCCATTCCCCATCATCTTTTTTCGGAACCAACACCTGTTTTATCTGCTCTGGATAGAGGTGGGTTTGGCCAGTTCCTCCAGTTTCATTACGTAGAAGTTGCCTAAGCCCATATGAAGATTGAAGGAATAACTCCAGGAAAACAGCATCTTTAGAATCCTTTGGCCGACATACTGTGATTTCAGCGACAGGAATCACAGTTTCGTGGTTTTCTTCAGACGTCCACCGAACGACCTTCCCAATGCTTCCTGAACCGATGCAGCTAATAAGGATATCGCCCAGTTTTAGACGCATTTCTTCATAGGCCATCCCCCAGCTTTTCTTCACCTCCTCTATCTCAGAAAATCCACCTTCCCAGTCCATGTGATTACATTTGATGATTTTATATTCACTTGGATCATCGTACTCATAGTCGCTTTTTCCAGGAGTACGGCCACGAAAAATTTCGGCGTAAATCGATAAGGGCTCAACTCCCCCTGGGGCATCATTCAGGGCGTGAACTGAATCGACAAGATAAGGGTCATAGTATCTACATGTGAGCTGGTCCATTGTGCCAACAGGGGTGGCAATCCATACCTTGTTTTTCGATTTCTTTAATGGCTTAAGCTGAAATGAATTTGCAAGCGGATCATCAAAGAAACCTCCCATCACCTGAGATGAAGCCGCACTCTTATCTGATAGTTCCTGAATTTTATCAGAAAAAATGTGATGGCGCTTTAGGATGTGCCGTTGTTGCTCGATATCGATCTTCGGAAACGGTATGTCAGATAGAACGCCACTAGATATATAACTAATACCGAGATTTGCCCTTTCCCTAAAAACCATCGATTGAATTGGTTTGCTGAGCAGCCACAAGACTACGAACTTCGGGTCATAGTCCTCTTTGCACTGGAATCTGAAGATACTTCCATTGACGATAGCATCCGGCGGGTTGTCTGAAGCAACGCACATGTCAAAGAATGCTCGAGCACCCTTAATGCTAATGAGCACGTCATTACTCTTTATTCGAGCACGCTCGGAGTTAATCCATTCAGATGGGACCATTACGGCGCTTTCGTAATCAATACCGCTGTTGGATACATTTGATGATCTGACAAGAGATATGCCGCCTTCCTCCAAATAGCTTGAAGATGGCGGAAGAACGCCGTAGCTGGCGTCATCGGTCATTACATCACCCAAGGTCGTGAGTTCGATATCACAATTCTCTATGTACCGTTCCGCGTGAATGAACTCTGGAAGGTAATAGTTGATATCAAACCTGTCGTGTTGCTCTTCGGGCGACAGGATTTCGATCAGGGGTTTTTCGCTAACGATGGACATTGCTTACTCCACCTTCCAAGGCTGTTCTTCTTCCGAATCGTTCTTTTTCAGCAGCTCACCCAGTGCGCCCTGCACATACTGCTCGAATTCGCGCCGCCCGCCCTTGAAGAAGCCAAGCAGGCGCGGCTTGAGTTGATCCAACAGATCGTCGACATTCACCTTCACGGCTTCCGCCTCGGCAAGGGCTTCTGCCAGGTGTTGGCGCATGGTGGCGTCTTGCAGTGCATCGAGAGCGCTTTGCTCTACAGGATCGCTGAGCAACCCCAGCAAAGGATTTGCGCCGGACGTGTCACTGACGTAATCCCGGAGCTCGGCTTCGCAGCCCCGCACATGGTCCAGGCATTCCTTGATGCCGCGCTCGACCAATTCCAGGAAATGGTCCGGCTTGAGTTCCAGACGCTTGCCGGGTTTATAGCCACAGGCGGAACACACCCAGCCGTGGGACAGGTCGTTCTTCACGTCATCCAAGCTCTGCTCGCATACCTGCTGCACGCCAACCTGGCTCAACAGATCGGTCAATTGGGCTTCGATAAATGTCGGGCTGAAATGGGCGCTAAGCCCTTCCACCCGTGAGAGGTCCTTCAGCACCTTATAGCTTGGGCTGCCGAGCACGGCATCACGGAGGGCTTTCAGATCTTTGTGCAGGCCCGCGTGTTCACTCAGGTACTGGTTGAGGTAGAGCTCGTGCAGATCCTTCCATTCGGCGGTAATACGGCTCATTTCCCCGGACGTGCCAGCGGATTTGACGTAGGTCTCGATGCTGTCGAGTAGCTCCTGGCATGGCTTTTCAATGGTGGGCAGGACGCCCAGTGCTTTGAGTTCGCGTAGTTTGCCAGTGAGGCTACCCAGCTCGGAAATGCGATCCAGAAAATCGCGGGCTTCCCTCACGCGGTGGGCGAATTCTTCAACGCAGGTGTAACGATTGGCCGCCTCAATATCATCGTCCTCGGCAAGCCCCAGCATGTCTCGCAGGGCTCCTCTCACCGAGGCATAACAGGCAACCCGGCTTTCTCTTCCATCCTCGGGCAGCGCAAAAATGTCGGCCCATTCGGAAATGGGGTCGGGAACCGAGGCTCCGG
Organism: uncultured Syntrophobacteraceae bacterium; assembly: GCA_964578835.1. GTDB lineage: Bacteria > Desulfobacterota > Syntrophobacteria > Syntrophobacterales > Syntrophobacteraceae > CAZOEL01. Next base: position 33,672 of record CAZOEL010000068.1, read on the forward strand.
GCCAGGTTTGCAGTGCCTGCTCGGCCTGGCGGAACTCGTGCCGGGAACGGGTTTCCGTCTCTTTCAAGAGGTCAAGAAGGCGCTCGGCGGCTGCCGGGCTGTAACCGGTGCTTTCTTTCCAAAGGCCAAGGGCGTGAAGCGACTCGGTCAGGTCGTGCCACAGGATTTCATCCGGACGCGTCCCGAGACGGAGTTCATCCAGCTCCTGGAGCCAGTCAACCGGGCTGCCAATGGTGCGATCATCCTGAGAGACCGTCTTACCGTGAATGGTGAAGCCGCTGATCTCCCCGGTGCTGATGAGCAGCGTGATCAGGATATCCACCCAGGTGTCGGTCAATCCCAGGTCCGTGGTTTTCAGCCGTTTGCGGGTTTCCGCGATGCTGGTGGCAGGCGGGTTGGCCTTGCGGATATTGTCCCGAATCCGCTCCTTCGCCTTTTTGAAGGCTTCTACGCTGCTGGCAGCCAGTGTGACCGAGACCTCCCCGGGCACACCGGTGTTGAGCAAACCAAGCGGCGCAAGGTGCTTTTCAAGATCAGCCTTGGCAGTCCCATCCCCGTCGGTCACACGGCCTTTCCAGATGGCTTCGAGGATGCGTTTGCGCATCTGATTGCTCAAGTCCGCGCTAAAGGAATAGGCCTCCCGGAAATCCGGATGAAAGTGAAAGACCTTGGCTAAAGCCTTGGTGGCGACCTTTTCCAGGAGCCGTTCCAGAGAGCGTTCACTCTGCGGAATGCTGTGGTAGAGGGAGAGCAATTCTGCTGGCTCGCAGAGGATTTCCCAGGCTTGGTCCTTGGTATTCCACTGGCGGATTTCGCCGTTCACAAAGGATTCGAGCAAAATCTCCGTGGCCTTGCGGGCAGGCTGGGCCGATTTGGTTCCGGCGGGAAGGTCAATCCATTCGCCCAGCAGCTCCAGCTTGCGACGGACGGATTGCGAAGCACCGCCCGCGTTAACCTGGGACTGGTAGTCGCCAAAGAGTTTGACCAAAGCCATGCTACGTTTGAGCTCATCGATATCCTGGGTTGGCAATGTGGCCGGTAGCCATACGAGGGTCCGTCCGTTGCCATGACGGACTGCGTCCATCTCGACATCGAGCGGCGAGGCTGACGGGTAGAGTACGGCCAGGTGCAACGCCTTGGTGGCGGGCACGTCCTTAACAAAGCCGATGACTGCGTGGTCGTTGGTGAGCGCCGTCACCGGTTCAAGCCGATAGTCCAGGGAGCGGCGGGTTCGCTGCCAATCCACATCCACCTGGGTCGAGAAACCATGTTGTGGTGGCACAGTGCCGCCCAGCGGACTGCCCGGGAAGCGGAGGAACAGTTCAAGATGGGAGCGGTAGGCGCTCTCAAGCTGAATATCCGGTGCGAAACCATTCTTGACCCGCTCGACTTCAACCAACAGCTCTTCGCGTTCGCCCCCGTCACCTTCAACCGAGAGGAAAAAGCTCAGATTATCCCCGCTGCCTTTCTGACGAAGGGGCGGAAATGTTTGGGCAATCTTTTCCAGGATTCGGGCCGTTTCCTGGTCGCTTCCAGCGGGGTCACTTTCCTTGCCGGGCCATCGCAGCAAGAGCGCGTCATTCAGCTTGGAAACGGTGAGTTCTTCCTTAACCATGGAGAGGACGATCAATGCTTTGATCAGGCGTTCGCTCGCTACCTTGGCGGCCGCCTGATCGACGTCCGACCAGCGCTTATAAGGCACGCGGGACAGGACCTCGTCCCTGGCCGTGCTGCAGAAGCGCTCAAACATCCCGTAATACTTGGCCATCTCAGGATCGTCCTGGATGATCTTGTTACGCAGGTCCTCGTAGTCGAACACGTCGTCGAGCACCGCGATTCGTTTCCAGTCGCTGGTATCCTGCAGACGTCTTTCAATGAATTCCTGGACAAATCCCAGTGCGCCACGGGATCTGCCGCCCCGGTTGGTGATCGCGGTGAGGCAGTACAGCCCGAAGGGATGCATCGGATAAACGTCGGCAAAGTGTTTTGCCTCGTCGGTGATGGGTTCGCGTTCGCGGAAGTACCGTTTCAGGAAGTCAGTAAAGGTTCCCCGGAAATGCGGCTGAATTTCAGCCTTGAAGGCATCGGCGAGCTTATGAACGCATTTGGAATTTTCACGGAATAGCCGGTGATTGTAGATGCGATGAAATTGCGTGACCGGGATGTTGATGGACTGGAAGCGGCCGGATTGCCCGGAAAGCTTGCCCATCAGCTCTGTATCGTAATTGCGCCCGGCTTGGCGAGCGATGGCCTGAATTTCCTCCTGGACCGCGCCAAAAATCCAGAACGGTTGATCCCCGGCCAGTCCAGCTTCGGCCAGTTGTCCAAGGAAAGCAGTGCCCCGGTTGAAGTGTTCGTCGCTCTGGATCAGGTGAAGATACAACTCGTCAATAAAGACCAGGACGCCTTCATAGCCGCGTTCTTTGGCGATCTCGACCAGCTTCTTGACCTTTTCTGTGACCGTGGTGCGGTCCTGGACGAGTTGAATGTTCAGGGCGGCAACAGCCTGCTCAATGATGGTCTTCTGATATTCCTTGTCATAGGAGCGAAGCTGATCGACGGAGAGACTCCGGTTGTCACGAATCCAGTTCTCGACATCGCTGCGGGTGCCGCTGGCGGTGTGATTGAAAAAGGTATCCAGATAGGCGTCGGTGTTGGACAGAGTCGCCGTTACTGGCGGCGAGAGGTGGCGCAAGTGGTCAGTAACCGAGTTCCAGAAAGCCTGCTCGAGGGTCTCGTCAGGCACTTCAATGGCGGTAAAGTTGATCGTGAGGAATTTTCGTGGTGCGAGCGCATCCATGCCCCATTCAGGCTTGGTATCGAGGAACTGTTTGCGCAGCGTCGGTTCGGTCAGAATGGCGGATAGCCATGCCATGAAGATGGTCTTACCGGAACCGTATAGACCGGTGATGAAGAAGCCGCGACCTTGCTTACGGTGAATTCGGTCCAGGATAATTCGGGCCGACTCCTCAACCTCGGGCAGCATGACGAAGCTTTCGAAAATCCGCGTCCTGCTGGCCGAATCGTGAGTCGACTCGTTGAAGTTTTCCACCCAGCTACTGACGGGCGTGAAATCAAACATATCCTTCATGAGTGGCATATCAGGCCTCCAGCTCCACAATTGGTTGATCTCCGCGAGTCAGGGTGTACTGCCCGCAGCGGCAAAGCTGACCAGCCATTCGTCCTGTCAGCACCAGTAAAATTCTTCTTTTTCCCACGGCATCGTTGTACCAAGTGGTCATGGGGTCCATGCCGAGCGCGAAAACCAGTTCCAGGTGATCGAGGATGGTCAGTCCCTCTGGTAATAGCTGTTCGGCTACAAGGTCGTGTACCGCCTTCCGAAGTCTGTTTCCGTAGCGTTTAAGATCCGCCGGGACGGTCGTAGCATTGAAATCGAACACCTCGGCAAACATGGGATCTTTAGCCAGCAGGTCGAGAACGATGTCATTCACGCTCACATATCGGACCTGCCCAAAATCGCCCAGCGATGCCATGTGTTCCGCAAGCCATGTTTTTCCGGAACCTTGACCGCCAATCAGGCAGCAAAGAGTCCGTCCGCCAACGTGGCTTTCGCCGACCAATCCTATAAGCTCATTGAGCGCCTTGGCCTGAGCTGGAGTCGTTTTGTTATCTCCAGGCATCGACATACTCCTCCAGCGATTGATGAATCAGTTGAACTTGGTCCGTGCTTCCGTGCCGGTGATATTCACAATGTCCCTTGGTTGCGAGTTTGTTGACCCCGGCAATCAGCAAGGCGCGGTTGCACATGAAGATGGGAGCTATGGTCCCTTCGTTGATGACTGTGGCTGTCGATGGTGCCCGCCAACCGTTTTTTGATGCGTCGTGATAGAGCGCGTAGCCCAAAACGGCCTCGGTTGGGCAGTAAGTGGTCACCGAGTAATTGGATTTCGAAAGCTTCAGGCGTCCAGCCTTAACGAGGATCGACCGCACTCGATCTCGAGTTGACTGAGGCATGCGCTCGTATTTGCGTTCCAGGAGCTGGTCGAGGTGGTAGCGAGAGAAAACGGCCTCGCCGGTATTCAGGAAGCTGTCTGTAACCAAAAGTGAAAGGGTTTCAAAAAGAATCGGAGTAGTAATGCATAGCTGGAAAAACAACAGATCCTGAACCGCTTCATCATTGCTGCGAATCTTTCGAAACATCTTCAGGAATGAAGTGTTTTTGATCGAGTTGTTCTCGATTTCCAGGAAGCGATATTTCATGTGTTGCCACAGCTTTTCCTTGTTGGACTCGGACTTCTGAGGCCAACGTTGGATACAGGAGCCACGCACAGCTTGCGCGTCATTGCTCTCCAATGCGGCGTCGAGCAGCATGAGAGTCTCTTCCAGAAGGAATCCGTATCCGATAGTTGAAAACTGCTTATCCATTGAAATTGCCGCCTGTCATTTAGTCCTCATTGTTTTTGTTTTTGTCTGCTGCAGCACCGCCAGCCTCGACCCAAGCATCGACCTGTTCTTTTTTAAACTTCCAGAGTCGGCCTACTCGATGAGCGGGCATGCCGTGCTTGTCTATCCAGCGGTACACGGTGTCACTGCTGACACCGAGATACTTGCCTATCTCGTCTACTGATAACCAACGGTTTTCCATCTCGGCCATTTCTCTAGCTCCTCATGGGCGATTGGGTTAATAGCCACGCCAGAGGCGATAAAAGGGATGCGGGCACAGCTTCCCCAACTTAAAACATCCTCTAATATATTTAGGCAGGGGCCGATTGTCAAATGGTTTTACCGGCATAAGACCGCAAAAGGCGACTCAAGGATATATCCATTGACCCTCTGTCACTCTTTCCCCGTAAGCAGGGCATGGCATCCAATAGGTCCAGGCTGGAATCGAGGTGCGCCCGCGTAGCACCGCCACCATCACCCGCTGGTACATGCTGTGCCCGCCGGGCCGAAAGCCTTCCAGCCGGTCGATGGGCGGCAGGTCGCGTTGCGGGTCGGTGAAGGTCACCAGCTCCCCATGGATCAGATCCCAGTCGCCGGTCGGACGGCCGAAGCGTGGCGTGTCGTTCTCGTGCTGTCTGCGGGCATCGGCCATCGGGTCGGCGGTGCCCCGGGCCAGGATCAGTCCCTCCGGCACCTCGAGGGCTGGGAACCCGGCGTGGAGATGGTAGAGCCTGCCCCAGACCACGGCCGGTTCGATGCTGCGGGCCTGGGCGCAGAAGCGTTGATGGT
>CAZOEL010000069.1:0-38712 GCA_964578835.1 uncultured Syntrophobacteraceae bacterium
ATTCAGTTGGTTAGTCATTGTGCTTGGTGTTTTTCCTTAATTCAACAGCATTGGGTCTCAGGGGGGGCAATCCTCGGGGATGGCAAGGTGGCGTTGATCGTTGATGTAAAAGGCATTGTAAGTCTTTATGAAGGAAATACTCGATGATGGAAAGGGCTCAAAAAACTGATCTTTCTGAACTGATCCGCTTGCTTGGGGAAGTAGAAGGAAATATTTGCCGGTTGGACTCGGACGGAAACCGCGTCGAGAAAATCGACTCCTCGCGCGAGGCATTGAAGTCTTTCTGCACGAGATCCGCCACACTGGGTCTGAATAAATTGGAACTGGCGGGCCATGGATTGGAGTCTTGTCTGGACCGGGAGATAGCTCCCAACAATAATCCGGAATCGGTCTACGTATTCGGATTCGCCATCAGCACTCTTATCGAGGAGCTAAAGCAGGCGGTCGATAATGGAGACCGGGTGGAGATCAATGTCGATGACGTAATCAAAGCGCTTGAAGTCAGCGAGGGGGAGGGCGCAGTCCACTCGTCCGAGAATGAAGGCGTAGCGGCCCTTTCATCAAAGCTCTCCGATGAGGAGGCAATACAAGAAATAATCGGCTCTGATCCACAGACGGCGAGTCCGGACTTTTCGAAGTTGCAAAGAATCGTTTCCTCCATGGGAGGCAGCCTGATTTTTGATGAGGACGCCCGGGGAAGCTTTCAGATCCGGTTTGCAGTTGATCCATTTATTGTTGAGAAAATTGAGACATTGTTGACCCCGTGCGATCCCGATCCTCAGGAAATGCTTGCCCCTGCGCTGTCGCGGGAGGACTCGCGTTTTGAGAAGATTCTCGGCACGATCAAAGATTTTATGAAGGCCCTTTCCAGCGGAGATGTGCCGACTTCTCAGGACATTCTTCTTTCCATTGCAGAACAGCAATACCAGGCGGGCCTTTATAACGAAATCGGCCTGATGGCTAGAGAACTGCACAACTCGCTAAATAGCTTCGCTCAGACCCTTGATCCCGCCCTCAAAGAAATGGTTGAGCATAAAATCCCTGATTCCGGAAGTCGTCTCGAGCACATACTGGAGCTCACGGAAACCGCGGCCAATACGACTCTGGACCATGTCGAGGAAATGCAGAGAAGGAACCATGTGGACCATGAGAAGCTTCTCGAATTGAATGAGATGCTGCAGGGATTGCACGCCGTCGGCGAATCGGCTCGTGAGAAGCTCGAACAGTGCTCGCAGATAATGGCCGCGCTCGAAGAGTCTTCGGCTCAAACCCGTGACGATCTCGTCACTGTTTTGACGGCTCAGGATTACCAGGATTTGACGGGGCAGATCATCCAAAAAATCATAACGCTTCTCAAAGATATCGAAAGAAAGCTGGTGAGAGTGATACGCGCATTCGGAGCTAAGTCGGAGTCCAAACGAAAAGCCGAGGCAGATGAGCTCTATGGACCGGCCCATAAGGGAAAAGCTGAATCCTTGCATTCGCAGGATGATGTGGATTCTCTGCTCGCTGAATTCGGCTTTTAGTGATTGAGCGGAATTGCTGATGTTTGAAGCCGCGGAACGGAGATTGGTGAAGCGCCGCTCCGCGGCTCAAAACGGACTTCGCTAAACGGCGCGATCCAGAAGAAAGAGCTCCTGAGTAGTGAGGACACGGTCTATATCGAGTAGTATCTTCACTTCGGCGTTGGTTTTAGCCATCCCGAGAATGTAATCGGTATTGAGCTTCGAGCCGAATTGAGGGGTTTCTTCGACATCGTCGTTCTTGATGTTCGCGACTTCCGACACCGAATCCACTACAATCCCCATCATAGTCGGGCCACTGTCGCCTCCTGCAATCTCTACTACGATGATACAGGTGCGGTCGGTGTAAGACATTGCCTCCATGCCGAATTTAACCCTCAAATCTATGACGGGAATCACTTTTCCCCGAAGATTGATGACGCCTTTTACAAAGGGAGGAGTCTGGGGGACAAGAGTCACGGGCATCATGCCGATTATCTCTTTCACCTTAAGGATGCCGATTCCATATTCCTCGCCGGCAAGAGAAAAAGTCAGAAACTTGCCGCCTTTGTCGCCCTCCGTCGCCTTGATCTTTTTTTGGCCCATCGCCGCATTTGTCATGATGCTTTTCCCCTTCGTCATAGAATTAGTTATGATCAATATGGCTTATTGAGACCATGCGATTTAATGTTTTCCCTCTAATCGGAGCAATCGCAGCAGAACTTGAGTCGTTTTCAAAGACCTTTCAATGCGCGTTCTTGCCTTTGTGCACTATTCCTTGCAACCGGAGGAAAGCTTTTGACCATTTTCTACCTTTTCGCCTTTGAGTGCTCCAGGGAGTCTCTTGCTCCCTGAACTTTCTGGGCGAACAGTTGACAAGATATCCCCGATTGCGCATACACTTCATATTGGGGATATCTTCGGGTTAGAATCCCCCAAGCTTTACATCGGTATGGGAGACTATTGTTCCATGTGACGGCGAAATGCATACACTGGAGGCAGCTCACATTCTGTTTGAAGCTCATGGGCGGCATTTGCTTTCTGGATCGATCGCCTTGTCGTGTACTGTTCGGTGACGTCTTTGCTCTGTCTCAATTTAGTGAATAGGGTACTGTCGAACTGAATTGGAGCAAATTCTGTTCCAGATCCGGCTGAGGTAGACTCTCTTTTCTTTACTATCGCCTGGTCATCGAATTGTGAACAGCGAATCGAGAGATGAAAAAAGCCTGGCCCAGAGCGTTTTCTCTCAAGTCGTTGCCATATTGGGCCGATACTTTAGTTGAAGGAGAGGCGGCCATGGTAATAACGGATCATCGCGTGCACAATGTACTGCGTACCTACAGTAAACAGCTCCAGCGCAAGAAGTTGGATCAGAAGCTGGAGGAGAACCAGGAGCAGACGGAGTCCCGGGAGAAAACATACATATCTGACGAGGCGAGGCGGCGTATGATCGTGGATGATGCTACTTCCAGGGCTTTTGATCAAGCTCGCTTGAAGGATGAGTAATGTCCAGCTGTTCTTCTCTGTTGTAAAACCTCAGTCTGTTCGATTTTGAGAAGTAGGTAAAAAGGTGATGAGAAATGGAAATCAAGAATGATGTTACATATAGCGTCGATGTTGCCCAAAAGGCTCAGGAACAGGGCCAGCGCGCCGCAAACGACAAGAATGCGGTGGGAACAGATGCTGCGGCTGGTGAGGATAGTGTCAAATTGTCGAGTGGATACCGGGAGATGACACAAGTGAAAAGAATGGATGAGGAAGGAGGGGGGATTCGGACGGATCGAGTGGAAGAATTGCGCAGTCTGATTGAAGCTGGTGCTTATCATGTGAAGCCGGAGTTGATAGCAAACAGTATGTTGAATGAGCGCTTTCTTAGCAGAAAGTGAAATGGCGGTTAAAGAGTAAGGAATAACTGTCTCTGTGAAGCGGCTTTATTAATAAGGTTTTTGTCGGTTCACAGGGTTTGATTTATTTGTTGCGCATCCACCAAAGAGGGCTTCTGTCTAATAAAGGAAGCTCGGCCTGCATGAAGCGGCATACAGGCCGAGCTTCGCTGTTTATAAAATGGCAAGCGTGATGTCTCTCCTCCGCCTATACTGCTGCTCTCTTCTTGAGCGCCAGCCGAAAACTGCAAGCTGCCTTTATTTCATCCCGTCAGCTCTGAAGGTCTGATTGACTCCTCTACGAACTTTTTCTAATATTGCCTGACGCCTGTGGTATGAGCTCGATATATGGACTTAGGGGCCTCATGTCTTGGATATGAGGCTCTTCCGGAGCAGGGAGCGGATGAGAATAACGTCGGGAATAATGCTCAAGCTTTTTGTGTTCTATGTTGTCCTTGTGACGATTTTTTATGGGACAATAGCCCTTCTTTTCATTCATATTCGGCACATCGTGAAGCTGTCCGAGAATGTTGTCAACGTTGATTACAGGATAGCTTCCGCGTCCAAGAAGATGATCGAGAGCCTGCTCCGTATGGAAGAAAATGAGAGCAAATATAACCTCTTGAAGAAAGAGGAATACAAGGAGTACTTTGTCTCCGCTCAAAGAGAATTCGAAGGCAACCTCAGCATTATCCTGGCGTTGGAGTCGGTATCCGGCGAGACTGATAGTTGGTGGAAGACGCTCTTTCAGGAGTTTCAAACTCGCGCTCCTCATTTGGCTGAGGCCCATGATGAGGGAAAATCCGAGGCGGAAGATTCATCGGATACGCCTTGGATCTCTGAGGAAGTAATAAATGACTGGATCCAAAAGATATCGAAAGCCAGATCCGATAATGAGCGGGAAATAGAGTCGCAAATGCTGGGTGTGAACGAATTTGGCAGAATGGCTATCCGGTACGGAGTGGTGGGCCTGGGGATCTCTGTGTTGATTGGACTGTTTGGGACCTTGTTTCTTACGCGTTCTATGAACCGACCCCTTCGAGAATTAAGAAAAGGAATTCACGCAATTTCGCATAAAGGTCTCAATGAGCCGATTCCTATTCTGTCCAATGATGAATTTGGACAACTGGCTGCCGCCTTCAATGAGATGGCGGCGCGGCTGAAGGAAGAGGAGCGAATGCGCTCAGATTTTATCTCCATGCTGAGCCACGAGATACGAACGCCTCTCACCTCCATCAGGGAGTCGGTCAATCTCATTGCAGAAGAGGTCATGGGGCCGATCAACGAGCGGCAGAGACGGTTTCTCGAAATTGCCAGTCGCGAGATAGAAAGAATTTGCGATCTGCTCAACCATCTCATGCAGATATCCCGGCTCGAAGCGGGTGTGCTCAAAATATCCCCGCGCCCGATCGACCCGACCGCTTTCGTGATGGGCAGCGTATATAGGATGACGCCGGCGGCCGAGGCGAAAGGCATAACGATACAAACTGAGATTGCGCCTGGAATACCCCAGGTGATGGGTGATCCGGATCATCTCCAACAGGTTCTTTTGAACCTTATCGGGAATGCCATTAAGTTCTCTCCTTCTGCGACGACAGTGATTGTACGAGTGGAAACCGGATGTCGCGAGACCGGTCTGACATTGCGCTTCTCTGTAACTGACCGCGGTCCGGGGATTCCTTCCGAAGAGCAGGGGCTTGTATTTCACAAATACTACAGGGCTTCGGGCATGCGCAATGAAGTCGACGGAGTCGGCCTCGGTCTCAGCATATCAAAGCTGATCGTGGAGGCTCATGGCGGCAATGTGTGGGTGGAAAGCGAATTTGGAAAAGGGAGCACTTTCGGATTCACTGCGCCCGCGGTTTGTGAGGAATGAGACATGACTTTTATTGAACGACGGAAGAGCTTGAAGACCTATCGTCTTTGCTCCTCAATCATTATGTTCATGATAAGCCTGGTTATCTTTGGATGTGGCTCGATTCAGAAGGCTCGCCAAGCGCTGGTTCCCGAGGATGACCAACGGCTTTCGGAAGCTGAGCTTCGAGTTTGGAGGGAGGGCCTCGAGGATTTCCGTAGTGGGAATTATACAAAGGCAATGGCCGTGTTCGAGTTTTTGAGTGAGACCGCCGAGGATAACGAACTTTGCCGAAAAGCGGTCTATGCTCTTGCCTGCACTCGGTTAATTCTTGCCCAAACCCCCGACGAGCTCAACGAAGCCATGGCGTTATGGGACTGTTGGAGCCGACAGGCTCCGCCGGAGGCAAAGGCTGAAGATCCCAGGATGATTGAGCCATTCCTGGACCGCCTGGTTCTTCCTCAAGTTGCTGAACCGAGCCTGCATAAGATATCCAAGCCGAAAAAAAAGCCGATCTTCAAGATCGATCTTGTAAACAGAGATTTGCTCGTATACAAAAATCTCCTCGAAACAAAGGCGCGTGAGTTCGAGCGCACGAAGGCCAGGCTTGAGCAAAGAGAGAGGGAAGTTCGACGCCTCAAGCAGCAGATTGAAACGCTTGAAGCCATTCATTTAAAATTTCAAGAAAAACAGAAAGAAGTCTCCTCTCCGTGAGGGGCTTCAGTGGAGAATCATTTGGGTGCGAAGCAGACTGTCCTGGTCGTGGATGATGACCTGCATATTCTGGAGGTTTTGGAGGCTCGGCTGTCGTCGGCCGGGTTCAAGGCGTTGACTGCAGCGGGATCGGAAGATGCTTTGAACATTGTCAAGTCGCAGCAGGTTGACCTCATGATTTCCGATATCCGCATGCCGGGCATGGGAGGAATGGAGCTGTTGAAGGAGGCGCATTCCTTGAAGCCCGGTCTTCCCGTGATTTTTCTAACCGCGTATGGCGCGATTCCCGATGCGGTTCGCGCCGTTAAAGAGGGAGCAGCGGACTATCTGACCAAGCCGTTCGACGGTCGGGAGTTGCTTCGGAAAGTGCAGGAAACCTTAAAGAAAGCTGCCCCCCGTTCCTCCCACGAGACGGCTTTACAGCCGAAGCAGATTGTCTGGGGCGGAAAGAGCGCAGCCATGGCGGAGCTCAACGATCTCGTCGAGCGCATCGCTCCGAGCGATGTGAGTGTGCTCATTCTTGGCGAGAGTGGCGTGGGCAAAGAGCGGATAGCTCGCTTGATACATGAAAAGGGCCCGCGCAAGGAGAACCCGTTTGTGGTTGTGGACTGCGGGTCGACTCCGACAGGGCTTCTTGAAAGCGAGCTCTTCGGCCATGTGCGCGGATCGTTCACCCATGCTATTCGGGATAAAAAAGGCTTGATTGAAGCGGCGGATAAAGGCACGCTTTTCCTGGATGAAATAGGAAACATCTCCCCCGAGATGCAAGTTCGCCTTTTGAGGTTTCTCGAGGAGCGAAAAATACGCAGAATTGGGGATATTCGGGAGATATCCGTTGATTGCCGCGTCGTTGCGGCCACTAATGTGGATCTCCCCGAAGAGGTGGAAGCCGGCAACTTCAGGGAAGATCTCTATTATCGCCTCCGCGTGGTGACTCTCAAGATTCCCCCCCTCAGAGACAGAAAAGAAGATATTCCCGTGTTGGCTCAGCACTTTGTTGAATCCTTTTGTGAAAGTCATCATCTTCAGATGGTGAAGCTGCCGCCTGAGACAATCAAGTGGCTTGTTGAATATCCGTGGCACGGGAATGTGCGCGAGCTCAAGAACGCCCTCGAAGCAGGCGTCGTGCTTTGCAAAGATGGGACGCTCCGTCCGAGCGATCTTCATCTTACGGGGCTTCCGCAAATTCCTCTCAAGTCCGCATCGGCTGGGAGCGATTCTCTCTCTTTGGAGGAAAGCGAGCGTAATGCAATCATTCGAGCATTGCAGCAAGCGGGCTGGGTTCAGAAAGACGCCGCTCAATTGTTGGGGATCAGCCGCAGAGCCATCCATTACAAAATCAAAAAATATGGGATCGAGGTCTCAGGGAAGCGTTCCGCTGGTGATGATGCTGCGGTCGAGTGATTGCTTTCTATTCATTTTGGGCCAACCACGCTGCTCCGATCAGGGCGGCATCGTCGCCGAGGTCGCTTCGCCGGATGATCATCCGGTCATGGGATAGCATGCTCGAATGCTCTGCGAGGCTCTTATGGAGTGAATCGATGAAAAGGTCCCACGCGGCGCTGACTCCTCCTCCGATTATGGCGCAGCGAATGCCGAGAACGGTGAAAAGGTTTGCTATGGCTACGCCAAGAGCCCATCCCATGCGATCGAAGAGCCCTTTGGCCGTTGCATCTCCCTTGCATGCGGCTCTGTATGCGTCTACCGGTTCCAGATTCCCGCCGCCATAGAGGTCCAATAGCGGGCCTTCGCTCAGTGCTCCCTCGGATATGGCTGCTCCGACGCCTGCAATCAGTGAAGACCCCGAGGCGTATGCTTCGAGACATCCTTTAAGGCCGCAAGCGCATTTGAGCCCTCCAGGGCGTACGATCATGTGCCCAACTTCTCCTACAAATCCTAAATCGTCTCCGCTCCACAACTTTCCATCAAGAATCAAGCATCCCCCGACGCCTGTCCCGAGCGTCACTCCGAGCCAGTTTCTGATTCCTCGGCCAGCTCCGAGCAAGTTTTCCCCAAGGCCGAACATGTTGGCGTCGTTTTCCATTATCACAGGGACATCAAGCTCGTTTTGGAGCTCCCGGGCCAGAGGATAGTCAATCATGGAAGGCAGATTGGGAGAAAATATCACGCGCCCCATGCGTCGATCTATCTTTCCTGCGACTCCGATTCCTATTGCCTCTATTGCATAACCAAGCGCGCACGCTTCTTCCTTTAGAGCGCGGCATTCGGCGGCCAGTCGGCTGGAAGTATTCTTCGGCCCCAGGCATATATTCGTTGGCGACCTTCTCTGAAGCATGATCTTGCCGCGAGCGTCGACAAGAGCTGTCCTCATGTTGGTTCCGCCTATGTCCGCGCCGATGAGAGCTTTCCCTTTCAGGGCCGGTGACATGATATCCTCCTAATATCGGCATGGCTCGATCGGACCGTAGTGTTTTCGATTGAAAGCGCGATGCTATGCTGAAGCCCGGAACCTCAAGTTAACAGGAAAGCAGAGCTCTCGGGCAAATAACATACATAGAGGCTGCTGAGGATATCGAATTGCTTGTCCGTCTCAGAGCGAATTGCTGCGTATAGCTCTTTGAGCGAATCGGCCTTGGCGATCTCATGGAAAAAGAGGTTGGGATTGCGATGATCTGGATGGAGAGGAAGCAGAAAATGACGAACGTGTCCTCGCCAGACGATCTGCAGCTTGTCGCGCTCCTCTAGAATGGATTTGTAAAAGTGCCTCAGAAGATCTGTTCTGAGGATATGAGAGGAGGCATTGGTTACACATTCCATGAGACCGGCTAGATGATAGACTCTGCGCATGATTGACTCATCGCTTCGGTAACGGAAAAGGCCGCCGATCGTATAATGGTATCCTCCATCCAGCGTGAAGTGACTTGGGACTGAGGCGATGTGCCGGTGACCATGCGATTTCAAAGCCTCAAGTCGATGAGCTTCGAAGCGAATCGATTCTCCCCTGGTGCATAACAGAGCGTAACCGCCTTGCCACTCGCCGCGGCGAAACTCCAGGGGCGAGGCTGTTACAAGATTGTCAGCAGTGCGAAGCTTTGTTGTCAAATCAATGATATCCGCCACTGTTTCTCCGTTCTTCCTGGTAGAGGCCATGGAACAGATCGAGATCAGAATAGGAAAACATGGTGGAGAGTGTCAATGTGAAAGTACATCGAAGCCAATGGAATTACTTCACGATCAAGGGAATACTCACTTTTTCCCGACGCGTCCTTCATCTTTCGGTAATAATATGTTAGTCTATTCATGGTTTTATCCATCAAGTCCATATTTACTTGATCTGGCGTTTGAGCAGCAGCAGGAGAAATTTTAGATGAACGACCCGAAAGCGCTTTCCGAGGATGAGCTCATGGCTCGCGATATTGCTTCGATGCTTGCCTCGTTTGACGGTGATAGAAAAAATCTTATCCCTATTCTCCAGTCTATTCAACAAAGATACGCATACCTGTCTCCGGAAGCCATGGATATGGTGGGGAGGCATCTCGGAATCTCAACAAGCGAGGTTTATGGCGTCGCGACTTTCTACAATCAATTTCGCTTCCAGCCTCCCGGCAAACATCAAATCAAGGTGTGTCTCGGGACTGCTTGTCATGTGGTCGGAGGGGATATCGTCCTCGAGAATTTCGAGCGCAAGCTTGGGATAAAGGAAGGCGAGACCACCGAAGACAGGGAATTCAGCGTTGAGCGAGTTGCGTGTGTGGGATGCTGCGCCCTGGCGCCGGTGGCTGTTGTTGATGACGCCACTCATGGTCATATGGCCCCGAGCAAGGTTGAGGGGATTTTGCTGGGGTTTCGGATTGAAGAGGAAATGGAGCAGAGAGAAAGAGAGCGAAGTGAGTCAAATCAATGAAAAAGCATTGGCGGAGCGTTTTGCCTTATTGGTCCGGGAGGCCGAGCGTCGCCTGGAGGAAAAACGGAGTGCAGGCATTCCTCGCATCTATATTGGAATGGCTACATGTGGACTTGCCGCCGGCGCTCTGGAGACTAAGGCTGCGTTCGAGGAGGCGCTCGCAGAGCGGAAGATCGAAGCGCGAATCTCATCCGTGGGCTGTCTCGGACATTGCTACGCTGAACCTCTTGTGATCATAGAAAATCCAGGTTTTCCAGCCATCTGCTACCATAACGTAACGCCCGGCAAGGCGCGGGCTTTGACCAGGGCATTCCTTGAAGACGGCGATCCTGTCTTCGAATATGTTCTAGGAGCGATGGAGGAGAATGATCTCATCCCCTCGGTTGCCGATTTTCCCAGGTTTAACATGGAAAAGCGCATGGTAATGGGGCAATGCGGCGTTCTGGACCCGGAAGACATCTATGAGTACATTGCGGAGGGCGGCTACTCCGGCCTTGTCCGGGCTCTGAGCATCGCTCCGGAGCAGGTCGTTAGAGAGGTGTTGGATTCGGGGCTCAGGGGGCGGGGCGGCGCCGGGTTTCCGACCGGTCTCAAGTGGCAATACGCCGGCGACGCGCGCGGCGATTCGAAGATTGTGATATGCAACGCGGATGAGGGAGACCCGGGCGCCTATATGGATCGTACGCTCCTTGAGAGCAACCCTCACCAAGTGCTTGAAGGAGTGGCTATATGCGCTCGCGCCATCGGAGCAAGGATGGCTTTTGTATATGTGAGAGCGGAATATCCTCTTGCGGTGAAGATGATCTCGACAGCAATAAAGCAGTCCGAAGAGCTGGGACTCCTGGGCAAAGGAATCCTGGGCTCGGAGCTCGAGTTGGAAATATCGCTGTTCCAGGGGTCGGGAGCCTTTGTTTGTGGTGAAGAGACTGCCCTGATCCAGTCCGTGGAAGGGCGGAGGGGAATGCCGGTATCTCGCCCTCCTTACCCCGTTCAGAGCGGTCTTTGGGGCGTGCCCACAGTGATCAATAATGTAAAGACGTTGGCGGCTATTCCCTCTATTCTCAGGTCGGGCGGAAAGCAATACAGGCAAGTCGGAACTACGAAAAGTCCGGGTACGGCAATTTTCTCTGTTGTCGGAAAGGTCGTTCATCCGGGCTTGGTGGAAATCCCGATGGGGACGAGCCTCCGATCGCTTATCTTCGATATCTGCGGAGGCGTACCCGGACAAAAGAGATTCAAAGCCGTGCAAATTGGAGGTCCGTCCGGAGGATGTCTTCCTGAGAGCTTCTTGGACGCTCCCGTCGATTTCGACTCTCTGATAGAGGCCGGAGCAATGATGGGCTCGGGCGGCATGGTGGTTATGGATGAAGATAGCTGCATGGTGAATGTGGCAAGATACTTTTTGGATTTTACCCAGAAAGAATCGTGCGGGAAATGCGCCTTTTGCAGGATTGGAACCGTGCACCTGCTCAGAATACTCGATCGCATCACGCGCGGGGAGGGCAGGGAAGAGGATCTTGTGATGCTCGAGACTTTGGGCGAGGACATAAAAGAGGGATCGCTTTGCGGGTTGGGCAAGACTGCGGCCAATCCCGTATTGACATCGCTCAGGTATTTCAGAGAAGAATACGAGGCGCATATCCGCGAAAGGCGGTGCCCTGCCGGGATGTGCCGTACGCTGACCGCCTTTTACATCGATCTCGACAAGTGCGCAAGAGGATGCGACGCTTGTGTCGGCAGTTGCCCTGTGGACGCCATTTTTACCACCAAAGGACGCAAGAAGGCTATCGATCAGAAAGTATGTGTTAAATGTGGGGAGTGTGTGTCGGCATGCCCTTCGGAATATGATGCGGTAAGGAAGATCTCCCCTCCTGAATTAGCCCCGGTAATCGAGCGTCCCGAGGAATAGAGACTATGATCACTATTGTCGTAGATGGAAAAGAAATTAAGGTTCGGCAAGGAGAAAGCCTGCTTCACGCCTGCCTTGACAACGGGATATATATTCCAAATCTTTGCTCTATGAAGGGGATGAAGGATTTTCCGGCTTCATGCCGGTTATGTTTCGTTGAAATAGAGGGTAAAAAGAAGCCCGTCACCTCCTGCAACCAGCAAGTCAAAGAAGGCCTTGTGGTCAGGACCGATACGGAAGCTGTAAGAAGGTTGCAGAAATCTGCGCTCCGGTTGATTCTTTCGGCTCACAACGCCAACTGTTGCATCTGCCCTTCCAACAGGAATTGCGATCTTCAACGGATGGCGAGATTGCTTGGCGTCTTATTGAAGCCAAAAAACCTGGAGCATTTGGACCGCGGAGATTCCACCGAATTGAGTCATCCGCACTTGGACTATTTCCCTTCCAGATGCGTGCTTTGCGGAAAGTGCGTGTATGTATGCAGCGAAAGGAACGATCGGGTGCTCCTCACCTTCGCAAAAAGAGGATTCGACACTGTAATTGCGAGCTTTGGAGAAAATGATCCCGCCGGACTCGATTGCGCCGGATGCATGGAGTGCGTGAACATATGCCCGGTTAGCGCTCTGCTGCCAAGAAGCGCGGAGGTGAAAGCATAAGGGATAGGTGAAGAAACGGCTTCAAACGTTATTTTCTCCGGTTGACGAATAGCTCTAAAGTGTGATTCGGCTTGTGCCGATATTACTCTTGAGAAGCTGACGATGTTTGGCCTTTGCTCGAAAATGGCAAGCTGTTCGAAAGGATAGGGCGCAAAACCACTGGCCTAAGTCTTTGATACTCATTGGGATATGGCGGCAGGGTTGCCGAGCGGATCAACACAAAGAATAGAGCTGGCTTTCTTGTGAGCCCAAGTAAACATCCTCGATTGCTCCCTTTCTTTAGGTCGATATTCCGCACGGTTATAAAGGTTGGCTCTGCAGTCTGCAGATTGCCTCTTGCATTGGCCATCCGCATCTTCGGCACAGGAAGCTCGGAAGTCTCGACAGGGAGGAAAAGATGGTTAGGCAGCTCAATTATAACGAAATCCGGGCTCTCCATGATGAGCTCAAGCTAAAAGATATTCTGGCGACCGCCGATAAGCTGCCGCCGTTTCCGGATGTCGTCTGGAAAGTAATGCTTTTGCTGAAAAAGATGGCGCCGGTGTCTGAAATTGAGTCTGTCATCAAGTACGACCAGTCCATCACCGCAAGAGTGCTCGCGCTGAGCCAGTCGGTCTATTACAGCCGCAGACAGAAGGTCAGCTCGCTCCATGACGCCATCCTGATTCTGGGGAGTCAGAAGCTGATTCAGGTGGTCATGGCAAGCTCGGTAATGCGATATTATTACTCTGATGCCGGCGGTTCCAACTCCTATGAGCGCGATTTGTGGCAACACTCCGTTTCCACGGCGATTATGGCGGAGATGCTTGGCAAGCACCTCAAGCACAAGAAAGTACTCAGCGCCTATACTGCCGGCCTCCTTCATGACATTGGAAAAACGGTGCTCAATTCCTACGCCCGAATCTATCTTGGCGCTGCTCTCAACCAGATGCAGGAGCGTGGGTTGGAGCTCCTGGAGATCGAGCGCAAGGGTATGGGAATCGACCATCAGGAGTTGGGAGAATTGATCGCGCGTCGCTGGAAATTCCCTGAGGAGGTAGTGGCGGGGATCGGCTTCCATCACCTTCCGCATAAGGCTAAGAGTTACAAGGATATAGCTGCCATTGTGTATGCGGCGGATAAGATAGCCATGTCCATGGAGACCGCGGAAGAAGGTAAGAACATCGTCGAAACGGAAGAGGACCCCATCTTTAAGAGCCTTAGAATCGACGCAGCCGTGTGCTGGGAGCTGCAGTTGAAGTTGGCGACGGCTCTGGATGAAGTCAAGCAATTCCTGACGGGCTAAAGCCTGACAAGTCGAGCCGAGCAGCGTTTCTTCGCAGCGGGGCTTCTGCAAAGCCCGATCACGCGCGTCTGCAATGCTTTCCAGGTTCTGGGGATTACGTTACAAGATATCGGCTTTCAAGGGTTTTGCCGCAAAAAAAGGCGCATGGTTGGAAGTGAAAACAGGAGGCTCATTCCTCAAGATAGCGGCTACAGCGGGATGCCTCTTGAACTCCTTATCAAGAAACTGCCTTACTCTGCCTCTGTGCCATCCGAGAGGATGAGAAAAACCAACGTAAAGCGAGAGGTCTCCCTCGTAGATCATCTTTGTCTGGAGCTCTCGCGCTTCCGGACCATAGAGGGGTAGATTGAATATGGCGAGATTCAGAAAATCGATATCCTCGGAGCGCCTTACCGTGAATTCGAGGGTTTTTCGCGCTTCTGCCAGCGTCTCTGATGGAGTCCCGAAGAGCAAATAAACATATGTGGCGATTCCAGCTCTTTTGATGTTTCTCAAAGCCTGAGAAGCGATTTCGATATCCGTCCCCTTCCTTTCTTTATCCAGTACTCCTTGATCTCCCGATTCCAGGCCGAGTTTGAGCATTGCGCATCCTGAGCGCTTCAACGCCATACAGAAATCAAGATCGGCGAAGTGACGAGTTATCCGCGCAAATCCATACCATGGAACGCCCGGGGGATGAGCGCATAGCGCATGCATGAGAGCCGGGCTTAAAGCATTGTCGAGAAAGTGTATCAAGACAGGATTGACGCTTTGAGTAATGCGTTCTAGATCCTTTTGCACCTTTTCAGGAGGAATAGGGGCATAAGGGTTTCCTTCCGCCCTCTCTGGGCAGAAAGAGCATTTATTCCAATAGCATCCGGTTGATGCACTGTAAGGCAGTATGGCGCCGGGGGCTATGTAGTCATGGAGTGGAAGGGAGGAAAAATCCGGGGTATAAACTTCTTCCTCCTGATGATTGATGCCCATAAGGCTCAACAAAGCGCGCTCGCCAGGTCCACAAACCACGGAATCGGTCAATCCTTGAAAAGGATTTCTCCAACCGGGCCTTCTTACCCATGATGTTATGAGCCCACCGCCAAGCGCCACTTTCAAGCCGGGATATTCTCGTTTTATGAAACCGATCATTGAGAAGGCGCACAAAGCCTGTGCTAGAAAGTTGATAGAAAACCCAATGATGGATGGCTGTTCTTCGTCTATGAGCTTCGGGAGCCTATTCCTGAAGTAGGCGAAAAAAGGATTCTCTTCCGGAGTCTCCGCAGTTCTGATGAGGTCTTCGCTTCTGATGGGCGAGAAACGTTCATCCTGGTAATTGGCCAGCGCCAGGTGAACCGGCATTGGAGCGGTCGATATTTCCAGGAGACGATTGAGATCGCTTACCGCGCGTTTATATCGGTCCAAATTGCGATAGGCATGATCGCTTCTTAGGGAAGTCAAATTTCTCTCAAGATTTCGATAGGCTCTGTTGGACCATTTGTCCTTTAATATCGGTGGATTTTCAAGCATGAAAAGCAGACCTTCAAGATTTGCATCGAGAATCGAGCACCTGATTCCATTACTTCTCAAAGCGCCGGCTAATCTAGAAAGACCCGCAGGCGGTTCGCATGGCCTGCTGACTGGTGGGTAAATCAGAAGTATGCTCATGAGCTTCCTCTCATAATTTATAAAGCGCCAACAGTCGCTCTTTTATCATAGACGATCTTGATCGGGGAGTAGGGAGAGCATAAACCCGCCCAAGCGAGCGCGTTCTTTTTGATGGTTGCCCGATGTGAGCTGCCTCTACTGGATGGCTCAGGCGGCTGGAATGGCCCAAGTTGACAAAAAGAGATGTGCTATTACTTTCTAAGTAGGTAGCTGGGATGAAAGGTTTATCTCGTTTCTGTCGGTACATTTCAAAACGATTGTTTCTTCAAAATAAAGGGCCTGTATCCAGGCCTCTTTGCTATAAACGGAGGTAAGAAGATGAAATTTGCTTATGGTAGAGCATCGTGGAAAAGCGGTTTGTGGGTAGTCGTTGTTGCCTTGGCTTTTGTCTTTTCGTCAACAATGGCGTTTGCCGACAAATACGATAAAGACCGCGATCAGAAGAGCGAAAGCTACAAATCCGATTCGTCAGGTAAGGGCGAATACGGTTCCAAAGACCATAAGAAACATGGCGATCACGGCTCCGGCGACTATGGATCAAAAGAGCATCATAAGTCGGGCGATTACGGATCCGGGAGCTCGAGTACGTACGACAAATCCGAGCACAAGGACCGCGATTATGGAAGCGGCGCTTCTAAGTCCTACAACAAAGACTACGATAAGTCCCATGATAAAGACTACGGAAGCAAGGACTACGATAAGTCCTATGACAAAGACTACGGCAGCAAAGACTATGATAAAAGCGGTAGCACTTACGACCGGGACTACGATCGCAAATCCTACTAGGATTAGGATTGTCGACAGACTTTGATTGCGTCATTGCGAATCTAGCAGAGCACTCTCCGTGGAAGCTGGTCTTTCCCTTGGTTGGATGACTGCAAGCTTTCACGGAGTCTTTGAGGAGCTCAAAGTACCTGGCTGTTATTGAGCTTTATCTTCGCTCGGGCGGCTATTGCCGCTCGCCTTGTTCTCTAAGCAGATCCAAAGCGCGTAAGAGTTGGCGGTCGTTGCTCGCCAGGAATTGTTCGCGCGTCATGTCTCGATAGTTTGCAGGCGTGAGAGGGCTCACATTGTGAGGCAGTGAGATTGTCTCATCGGGAGTGATGCCTTTGTGCCATATGGTATTGCCTGCGGGCGTCAACCATTCTTCAACGGCCAAGAGCAATGCGGACCCGTCGGAGAGTCTGATCTCCTCGAGCACAGTGCCGGTTCCGAAGGTCTTCTCCCCAACAATTCTGGCTCGATTCGCATCTTTCAGCGCTCCGGCGACTATTTCGGGGGCGCTTGCCGTTCCTTCGTTCACCAGGACGACGAGAGGAATCTCGGGCGCCAGTCCTCCTGGTTGAACGGGGACGCCCTTTACGTGAGCTTTGGCGTCTTTTTGCTTAAGCACATTGCCATCTTTGAGGAACTGGCTGGCCGTTTCTATGGCTTCCTGCAACAGGCCTCCAGGATTATTGCGCAAATCGAGTACAATTCCTGTAAGCTTCTTTTTCTTTATCTCATCGAGCGACTCGCGCAGGTTATCAGTCACCCCGCGGCTGAAACCTGCGATTCTCAAGTGAGCCGCCGTGGAGTCGGGCAGTTGGCGCCAAGTGACATTCTTTACATTTATGGACGCGCGAATCAACGTCACTTCCCTGCTCATGCCAGTGTCTGGAGTAAGGATTGTCAAGGTTACCGAGGTGCCGGCCTTACCTGTTATGCGGGCAATGGCTTGTTCGATGGTCAAGCCGGCCAGATCCTCACCTGCCGCCTTGAGAATAACGTCTCCCGGCTTGAGTCCGGCCTTCTGAGCCGGCGAGCCGTCCATTGGAGAAACGATGACGACGCGGCCTTCTTTCATTTGTACTTGAGCGCCGATTCCCTCGAACTCTCCTTTGGCGTACGCATGTTGCGCTTTGAGCATATCAGGCGTGAGAAAAGTGCTGTGCCCGGTATCTCCGAGGGCGTCAACCATTCCGCTGATGGCGCCGTATGTGAGCTCACGGGGTTTTATGGCAGCGCGACCGACATAGGAGCGCTGAATCTTATTCCATGCCTCCTTGATGAGATCAAGGTCAATCGACTGCTGGGATGACCTGCTCGTAGGCGCTTTCAAGAAAGCGAGCAACTGTCGATCGAGTGAGTTGTATTCAGCAGGACCAGTGAGGAAGGGGAGGGCAAAAAGCACACCCAGCCCGGAATTAAAGACCCTGTTTATTCTTCTTTTCATTTATATCCTTCCGCTATCCGTTTTGCGCCTCGCCTGAAACAGATCCCTCTTCGGCTATCCTGATCTCCAGTTCCTCGCTACTATGCAAAGAGGCAGCACGGAAGCCGGAATAAATGGTCGATATTTTAAGCCAAATCCATGGGCCAAGCGCGCTCGTAACCGCTTTGAGGCGATTCCTCTAATACAAGATGTGGGAGGGTGTGGACAAGTCAAATGTAAGAGCTCTGTTTGGACGAATGGAGGCGCTCTGCCTTGAGCGGCGAAGCGGAACGAACGGAAAGCGAAAAAAGGGCGCTAAAAAAGCGCCCGTTCTATTTATGCTTCGCGGGACTGCTCTGAGAGCTTCTTATGATAACGGCGTCCCCTTGGGTGTCTTGAAGGTCGCGGAGCAAGAAAATCAACACGGATGTACTCGCGCTTGTTCACGAAGGAAACGAAAACACGCTCCATGTTGAGCTCTTTCTGTACTACGGCGCGGATGAGGGCGAGATCCGAATACTTGCTGATACCATGCTTCCGATAATCTTCAGTTTTGATGTATAAAGACATCAGCAATTTCTCCATTGAAAAGAATGGTTGAGGGTTTAAAACCCCTCGCAAACAAGTGTTGATTTCCTTGCTGCGAGGTTCTCGGCGCGCATGATGAGTTTCCATGTACCATGAAAGCGGAATTGATACAAAGTCAAAATCGACTGTGATACGCCTTTTGAGAAAGAATGGGTTTTATTTCATGCATTCCAGCGCACATCGAAATCATTTTAACATAGGTTTTTGAATATGCAAAATTCTATGAACAACATGCGGAGTTTGGCTGCTCTGCCGTTCTTCGCAGCCTTTTTTCTCCTGTTGCAGGCGTCGCCTCGGGAAAGCCTCGAGCAATCTATCGAGAAGTGTCGTTTCGATCGTTTGTGGCGGGTTGCTCGTTTGGACAAAAATGATATAATCCTTGACCCGCTATTCCGCCCCCGCGGAATGCGCCGATAACTGTTCGAGAAGAAGGGCTTATGACTGAGAAGCTTCAGGGTTTAGTCGAGCGAATTACGTTCAATAACGAAGAGAACGGCTATAGCGTCGTTAAAGTCAAAGTGTACGGCCGTAAAGATTTGGTGACCGTGGTTGGGAGCTTTGCCTCGGTAACTCCTGGCGAGGTGTTGCGTATGGAGGGCTCATGGGGCTTTCATGCGCGATTTGGCGAGCAGTTCAAGGTGGAGCGCTACGAGACTGCGACGCCCGCCACCGTGGAAGGCATACGAAAGTACCTCGGGTCCGGATTGATCAAGGGCATAGGCCCGGTTATGGCCAAACGCGTTGTGACTCGTTTCGGCGAGCGAACTTTAGACATCATCGAAGAAGAAACCGAACGTCTTCTCGAAGTGGATGGCATAGGCTCATATCGGCTGGAGCAAATCAAAAAGGCCTGGAACGACCAGAAAGACATCAGACAACTCATGGTGTTTCTTCGTGGCCACGGAGTGAGCGCTACCTATGCGACGCGCATCTTTAAGCAGTATGGAGCTTCTTCCGAGAAAACACTGCAGGAGAATCCCTACCGTCTGGCCATAGATATTACGGGGATCGGTTTTATCACGGCGGACAAAATTGCTCAGAGCCTCGGTTTTGCTCCAGATTCGCCGATGAGGGCTGAAGCGGGAATACTGTATGCGCTCCATCAGGCGTCCGAGGAGGGACATGTTTGCGTGCCGCGCGCGTGGCTCTTTGAGCGATGCGATCAGTTGCTCAGCATGCCGCTTCCGGTTTTGGAAGGGGCCATGGCGGCCCTTCTCGCCGACGAGCGGCTCATGGAAGAGAACGTTCCAGAGGAGGCGCTCGCCTCGTTTGGCGATGACAAGGCAATCTATCTTCGTGGTTATCATTATGCCGAAAGTCAGGTGGCGCATCGGCTCGCCTATCTTCGCGCTTTTCAGTCCCTTCAGCGCAAGGTCGACCCTGAAGCAGCCATAGCTCTGCTCAAAGAAAAGCTTCCGTTCAAACTGGCGCCTCTGCAGGCGCAGGCCGTCAAACAGGCTCTTTCTGATAAAGTGGTGGTGATTACGGGAGGACCCGGTACGGGAAAGACGACCCTAATAAGGGCTGTTCTGACGGTCTACAAGCAGATGGAGGCTCGCGTCTGCCTTGCCGCTCCGACAGGGCGCGCAGCCAAGAGACTGAGCGAGGCGACAGGACAACAGGCAAGCACCGTTCACAGGCTCCTCGAATTCAGCCCTCAATTGGGCGGTTTTCAGCGAAACGAACAGAAGCCGCTTTCTGCGGACCTGGTCATTGTTGACGAAACTTCGATGCTCGATGTGCTTTTGATCCATCACCTTCTCAAGGCCATTCCCACTCATGCCACGCTCGTGCTTGTGGGAGACGTGGATCAGCTTCCCTCCGTCGGTCCGGGCAATGTCCTGAAAGATATCATAGCTTCACAGGAGTTTCCGGTGGTGAAGCTTACCGAGATCTTCAGGCAGGCGAGGCAGAGCCGCATTGTCACAAATGCGCACCTGGTCCAGCAGGGGATGTTCCCGCGCATCAGAATTGAAGGGAAGGAGCTCCAGGATTTCTACTTTATCGAAAAGGAAGATCCCGAAGAAGTATTCCAGGTTATACTTAAACTCTGTGGCGAAAGGATTCCCGCGCGTTTTGATCTCGATCCCGTAGAGGATATTCAAGTGTTGAGCCCTATGCACAAAGGGCTTGTCGGCGCCCAGAGGCTCAATATTGCGCTCCAGGAAGCGCTCAACCCGGAATCGAAGCACATAGAGCGGGGTGGCAGAACCTTTCGGCTCCATGACAAGGTCATGCAGATAAGGAACAATTATGATAAGGACGTCTTCAACGGAGATCTTGGGCGCATCAGAAAGATCGACATGGAAAATCAGGAGCTCCATGCCGAGATAGACGGCAGGACGGTTCGTTATGATTTTTCGGAGCTGGATGAGCTGGTGCTTGCCTATGCGGTGAGCGTTCACAAGGCTCAGGGCAGTGAATACCCTGCGATAGTCATCCCTTTGCTCACGCAGCACTATATGATGCTCCAGCGCAATCTTCTCTACACGGCGATCACCAGGGCCAGAAAGCTTGCAATTATTGTGGGAAGCAAGAAAGCTTTGGCCATTGCGGTAAATAATAACCAGACACAGAAGCGTTTCAGCCTTTTGAGGGAAAGACTGGCCGGGGCCGTCGGTCGAAAGAGCCGCCGGAAGCCCTTCTAAATATCCCTGATATTCGGTTCATGCGCCATTAACCCATTGTTTATTCCTGGAAGGATTATCATGCAGACTCCTATTACCGATCAATTTCAACGTCGCATAGACTACCTGAGATTCTCCATTATAGATCGCTGCAATTTGCGCTGCGCCTATTGCATGCCCGAAGATGGGATAACAAAGCTGGCTCACGATGAAATCCTGACTTACGAAGAAATACTTCGTCTTGCGAAGGTTGCGATCCGCCTGGGCATCGCCAAGATCAGAATCACGGGCGGGGAGCCTCTGGTTAGGAGAGATATTCTTTCCCTTTGCGAAAATATGTCTTCGATTGAAGGTCTGACCAGCCTTAGCGTCACCACCAATGGAGTCCTTCTCGCCCGTTGCGCCGAATCCCTTTTCAAGGCCGGCATCAAGCGCATCAATATTAGTCTAGATACGCTAAAACCGGAAAGGTACGCAGCCATCACCCGCCGCGATTGCTTCGATGATGTCTGGCGCGGCATCGAAACCGCTCTCAGAGTGGGATTCTACCCCATCAAGCTCAATGCCGTCATCATGCAGGGGGTAAACGATGACGAGATAGAGGATCTTGCCCGGTTGACTTTCAAATATCCTTTTCATATGCGCTTCATTGAATTCATGCCCTTCAAAGCCGATGAATACAATCGCAAGTTCCTTCCTTCAGATGTGATCCTGGAGCGGCTTTCCGGCGTTGCTGCTCTTTTTCCCGTCGAAAGCAAAAACACTAACGGCCCCGCCCGACATTTCGCGTTCGATGGCGCTTTGGGCAAGATAGGCATAATCAGTCCCGTAAGTCATCACTTCTGTCCAACCTGCAACAGGGTGAGGCTCACAGCCGATGGAAAGCTGCGCACATGCCTTTTTGCGTCTGAAGAAACGGACCTCAAGAGCCCCCTTCGCTCCGGCGCGACTGATGAGGAATTGATGGCGATAATTCTTGCCGCTATAAATAAGAAGCCGGAAAAACACGAGCTCGACAGCAGCGTTTTCAGAAAGTGCATAAGTCGCCCCATGTTCGCTATCGGAGGCTGAGCGATACGGACGGCTTATGCTTCTGACGGAATTGGAGAAAAAGGAGGGCAAGGAAGAAGGGATGGAGCAGGGGCAGAACGACTTTCGACCAAGACCGCTCGAGATTGGCGCGGTCCACATATCGCCTCCCGTTATCCTGGCGCCGATGGCGGGAGTCACAGACAAGATATACCGCCGCATCATGGCTTTGCATGGAGTCGGCATGGTCACGACAGAGATGGTGAGCGCCGAAGGATTGCGGCGAAATCAGCCGCTTACCAGGATGATGTGCGCCTGGGACGAGGGGCTTCAATTGCCTCAGGCAGTACAGATCTTCGGGTGGGATCCGGCTTGTGTTTCCGAAGCGGCCAAAAGAGTTGAAGCGGATGGAGCATCGCTTGTTGACATCAATGCTGGATGCCCGGTCAAGAAGGTCGTTCGCCAGGGAGCGGGGGCCAGTCTTCTCAAGGATCCCGGCAGGCTCGCGGCCATAGTCGAAGAGACTAAGAAGTCCGTGGGGATACCGGTAACAGTCAAAATTCGCGCGGGTTGGGATAGCCGTTCTTCGGATGCGGCCTCGCTTGCCAAACGTTTGGAGTCGGCCGGCGCGGACGCAATTACGATCCATGGCCGGACCGCGGTCCAGCAGTTTGCTGGAAAAGCCGACTGGGCTAGGATTAAAGAGGTCAAAGACGCAGTCGATATTCCGGTTATTGGCAACGGAGATGTGACCAGTCCGCTTCTGGCTTCCGAAATGTTCCGGCAGACGGGCTGTGACGGAATTATGATCGGAAGGGCGAGCCTCGGAAACCCATGGCTTTTTTCGGTTATGGCGGTCCAATGGGGATATTGGGCTAGTAGCGATCCGCCGCCGGACTGGAGCGATTTTTACAAAACCGCCTGCGATCATATGGAGAGCTTTAGAAGGCACAGGTCTGCGCCTGCGGGTCATTTTCGAAAGCTGCTCATTTGGTATACGAAAAACTGCCCCGATTCATGCCGGATTCGTTCCGATTTGGCGCACTTGGACGATCCCGACTCCATGATCGCTCTTTTTCGGGAATGGGTAGAAGAGGTTATGGCGAAAGGAATTCCTTTTTTGCCGACAAAGGTCCCTGGCAGCTCGTGAGCTGGGCGCCTGTAACTCCTGAGTCGCTATTCGGCGACTCGGCAAGTCCTAACCGAGGAAAACCGCGGTGGGAGACCGTTGGGAAAAAACTCGCAATAAAGGGAGAAATCTTTAAAAGCTGGACATAGGTTTGTCTTGAGCCATGTTGTCTGCGCCTGCTCGATCAACCGATGCGTGATAGCAATAGTCCACCGGGTGTTTTCTTTTAGCTGAAATAGAGCATAAGGCGGCACAGAGAAAACCCGCGACCGCGCCGCACATCAAACCGATTCCAAGCCCAATCCAAAACATATCCCAATGTCCTTTATTCGATTATTTTTTTATGTCATTCCCATCTCTTCCCCTATACGTTGCCAACATCGCCTTGCCCTTCACGGAAAAAAGACCGTGCCGCCGCTAGTCGAATCGGAAAGAGGACATATCTCTCCTGCCATGACTCCGAAGCAAAAGAGGCGCCACCGTGGGAATTCACTGGTTTGTGGCGTCTCCGGCTTCTGTTGTAAGCGTTATCTTCTCGGAATTTGGATTTAAATTGAATGTCCACCAGAAGAGTGGGTGATTGGAGCGATAGAAATACTATTTTCAAGGTGTAAAGTATTTCGACGCTTTCTCCTCCGTAATATATCTTAACTTCAATTTTATTAAACATTTAGACCTATATAAAAAACTGTAAGCTATTCCGACGGGCCTTCATTTCGGTGAGCGAAGAAAACAGAGCCGTTGTGAATTCTTCAGCGCACTGCGCGGGTTTATGCGGATATTTTCGAAGTTCTGTATGCAGCAAGGCAGTCGGGTGTTCTGCTTAGCGTTTGCAAATCTGTTGCCTGGCCACAACGATCAACCTGGCAGCGGAAAAGGAACTTTTCACAGAATGAAAGCATACAGGGCTTGCATCAGACGTTCATGACCAGTTAAAAACCAGAATTGTCGTTATGATGCCTCCTGCCTCCAAGATGAGCTTGCGTCTCTCTATCCGGTTCATCTTCTTGGAAGGCTCATGCGGAAAAGGTTGATTGGGTAACCGTGAACTTTCTGTGAGCTCATGGTTTTTAAAGTCAATTCTATCCAGAAAGTAGAAGGGTGAATCGCAATGAAAGTCATTGTGGCCGAGACCGCCGGCTTCTGTCGAGGGGTTAAAGATGCTTTGGACATTACTCTAGACGCCATCAAAAAGCGTAAAGATTCTGAGAGCCTCTGCACCTATGGCCCTCTTATCCATAATCGACAGGTTTTGGCTATGTTGGAAGAAAAGGGCGTGAAGGAAGAAAACCGGATTGAAAGCTGCGCCGGAAAGAAGGTCGTTATCAGAGCCCATGGAATTCCTCCTCATGAGCGGCAGGCTTTGCGAGAGAAGGGCGCTGTGATTCTCGACGCCACATGCAAGCGGGTGGCGAAGGTTCAAGGAGTGATCAAGAGGCATTCAAGGCGCGGATTCTACACGATCATCGTGGGCGATGCCGATCATGCTGAAGTCATAGGGCTTATGGGATACACAGGTGGAAATGGAACGGTCATCAATCGGCCGGAGCTTCTGGATGAGCTTCCCAAAGAGTGGGAAAAGGTGCTGCTCGTTGCTCAGACGACGCAGAACGAGGAGCTGTTTCAGGAAATTCAGGAGCGTTTTCTTAGGCGCTATCCTGGAGGCGTGGTGCAGAACACGATTTGTGGCTCCACTCATGAAAGACAGGCAGAAATAAGACATATCTGTTCTCAGGTGGAAGCCATGGTCGTTGTCGGAGGCTATCACAGCGGCAACACGCTGCGATTGGCCGAAGTGGCCAGAGAATGCGAGGCTCCGACTTACCATATTGAAACGGAAGCAGACTTGAATGCGCAAGAGATGGCTCGTTACGCCTGTGTGGGCGTCTCTGCGGGAGCTTCTACCCCCAACTGGATCATACAGAATGTAGTGAAGTACCTGGAATCGATAAAATATGAAGCGACAGATCCCAAGTTCAAGTGGAGAAGGCTTTTGGGCTTCTTGGGATATGCCAACCTGTACGCGGCGCTTGGGGCTGCGCTTTTGCAGGTTGCCGCACAGGCGCTGACCGGTTTATGGGGATCCTTGGCGAACAGCCTTATGGCGGCTCTCTATGTTTTTTCCATACACACTTTGAATATTTATCTGGACCGGAGTGCGATTCAATTCAACGATCCGGGACAGGCAGCGTTCTATCAGAAATGGAGACGCACCTTTATGGTGATAAGCCTCGGGGCCGTTATCGCTTCTCTCTGGATCGCCTTGAGTGTGGGCATTCTAACCTTTCTCGCCATGGGGGTGTTGATCCTGCTCGGCCTTCTTTACGGGGTGCCGGTAATTCTTCCAAAGAGTCAACAGAGGCTTTCGGTTTTGAAAATGAAGGACATTCCAACCTCCAAGACTCTGTTTGTCCCAGTAGCATGGGCGAGCGTCACAGTGCTGGTTCCCTATTTGCCGCATTTGCTCGAATCGTTTGGCCACCTTCTGTTTGCCTTCTGGGTCATATTCCTCATGGTGCTTATCAGGACGACGCTCCTCGACCTGCAGGCTTTTCACGGGGATAGGCTTGTCGGAAGAGAGACTCTGGTTGTCTTGATTGGAGTGCCCAGGACGATACAATACGTGAAGGGAATGCTGGTGTTGCTGGCGTGCTCGCTGCTGATCGGCCCCTTGATCGGCGTCAGCACTGCCTTTGCCTATTTCATGCTTCCAACCGTGGCTGTTTTCTGGTGGTTTCTCGGTTCGGAGCTCAAGAGCCGTTTGAAAGAGGACCCCAATTTTAAAATGCGCGTGGAAGCCATGCTTGCCGGCTTCGGCGTCCTGGCCCTATTGTGGAGCTTGGTGTAAAGGGGCGCCGGGCGCCGGTTGGGGCGGCGCCTTAGAGCGCCATTGTCCGATGTGATTGGCGTATAAGCAGGAGATCTTCATTCAATTATGATTAGCGTCATCATTCCCTCATACAATCGCAAGAACTGGCTTGTGGAGGCGGTCGAGTCCGCGCTTCGGCAGACGATGAAGGCGACGGAAGTCATTGTCGTGGATGATGGCTCGGTGGATGGCACTGCTTTGGCCTTGAAAGCCTTTGGCTCGAAAATCCTTTACGTCCGTCAATCACACCAGGGGGTGAGCGCTGCGCGGAATGCGGGAATCCGAATCGCCGGAGGCGAATGGCTTGCTTTTCTGGATTCCGACGACTTGTGGGCTCCTGGAAAGCTTTCCGCCCAGATGGAGTTTCTCCGGAAGCATCCCGGGCTCAAGATTTGCCAGACAGAGGAAATCTGGATGCGGAACGGCCGGAGGATTAATCCCAGGAAATATCATGAAAAGCCTGAAGGATATTGCTTCTCGAAGCTCCTGGACCGATGTCTTGTAAGCCCCTCGGCCGTGATGATCCATAGGGACATCTTTGCAGAAGTGGGGCTCTTCGATGAAAGCCTGCCGGCCTGCGAAGATTATGATTTGTGGCTCCGGATAGGGTGTAGGTTCCCTCTGGGCCTTGTGAAGAAGCCTTTGATCGTAAAGAGGGGAGGTCATTCGGACCAGCTCTCCTCAACGGTTCCATCACTGGATCGGTACCGAATACAATCCCTGGCGAAGTTGCTTCGCGAGGAGCGTCTGAACGAGGATCAAAGACGGGCGGCTCTCGAAGTTTTGATAACGAAGTGCCGGATCTATGGGGAAGGGTGCAGGAAGCATGGAAAGTTGGACGAAGCGGAGCGGGCTCTAGCGATTCCGGAAGAATTTTCTCGAATGATTCGAGAGGATTTCAGCGCTGGCCCCGTATAAAAATAGCAGGGGGAAAGGATTTCTCACGAAGGCTTAGGTAAGAAACCCTTTCCTTTCCGGTTACCGGACAAGCTCGAAAACAAATGCCGCCGCCGAGCGGGTTCCGCGATGGAAGTCGTCGAGAAAGAATCGTTCGTTGGGGGAATGGGCGCCGTCATCCGGGCTTCCCCAACCCATGAGAATGCTGTCGACGCCCAATACCTCCTTGAGCAGGTTTACGATCGGGATGGAGCCGCCTTCCCGGATGAACACGGGAGCTTTTCCAAAGCCTGCTTCTATGGCTTTTTCAGCAGCATGGACGCTCTTTTGGTCCCTCGAGATCACTACCGCATCGGCCCCGTGCAGTTCCGTAACGCTGACTTTAACCCCGGGAGGCGTGTGGATTTCTATAAACTCCTTAAAAAGCCGATTGATTTTCGCGTTTGACTGGTTGGGAACCAAGCGCATGCTCACCTTGGCGCCCGCTTTTGCCGGGATAATCGTCTTGGCGCCTTCTCCGGAGAAGCCTCCCCATAAGCCGTTGATATCGAGCGTGGGCCGCGCCGTCTTTCGCTCCATCGGCGTAAATCCCGGCTCACCGACGAGCTCGTCAACTCCCAGATATCCTTTGAGCTTCTCCTCGTCAAAGTGAAGAGCGGCCATCTCTTCCCTTTCCCATCTCTCGATTTCGATCACGTCATCGTAAAATCCGGGTATGGCGACTGTTTCGTCTTCGTTTTTAAGCTTGGTGAGCATCTGCGCCAGCACCATTGCGGGATTGGCCACGAGTCCTCCGAAGCCGCCCGAGTGGAGGTCGAACCGCGGGCCCTGGACATCGATCTGCAGATAAGAAAGGCCTCTCAGGCCATACGTTATGGCCGGAATGCCCTGAATGAACTGAGAGCTGTCCGATATGGCGACGACATCGGAGGCTAGCAGCTCCCTGTTTTGGCGAAGAAACGGCTCGAGGTTCGGACTTCCGATTTCCTCCTCGCCTTCGACGACAAACTTGATGTTGATCGGGAGCTTCTTATCGACTGCGAGGATGGCTTCAATGGCTTTGAGGTATGTGAAAAACTGTCCCTTGTCGTCGGTCGCACCGCGTGCGTAGACATAGCCATCACGGATCTCCGGTGAAAAGGGCGGCGTTACCCATTCCTCGAGCGGTTCGGGGGGCTGCACGTCATAGTGGCCGTAAATGAGCAGAGTGGCGTTTCCGGGCGCATCCATCCTTTCCGCATAAACGATGGGATGCCGTTCTGTCTGGATTATCTGGGTCTTGAAATCCATGCGCTGCAGATGCCCCAATACCCACTCCGCAGCTCTTCGAACGTCGGAGGCATATCTGGAATAAGTGCTGACGCTCGGTATGCGAAGAAATTCCATGAGCTCGTCCACATGTCTCTGACGGTTATTGTCTATAGAATCAAAAATTTCCCTGGAAATCATGCGCCCACTCCTTGGTCGAGGTTGCTATCTTTATGTGTGTGGAGATATTCTTAACTGGGTCCTTTCATTCTAATGCCCGAGATATCATACATCCCGAATGGGATTAACGCATTTGATCTTTTACCAGTTATAATGACGATGATCCAGTATTCAACTCCCGTAATAATTGAGGGGATAAATTCATGGCAGTCTATTTCAAGACCTTCTCTCATGCTCAGGAAATCGATAGCAAAATATGGAATCAGCTGGCGGAAAGGGCTAGCCCGACGATGGAATGGGAGTATTTCAACGCTCTGGAGACGTCGGGGGCCGTTTCCGAAGCGAGGGGATACCGAGCATCCCATCTCATGGCCTTCTCGGAAGATCATAAGCCCATTGCCCTTGCGCCGCTATATGAGCGCGACCGAGCATGGGTTGAATTTGGCGATGGCGGCCTCATCGAGTTCCTGACGGAGCTTACGGGACTTCCTTACAATCACGGGCTGGTTGGGATCATTCCTTTTACGCCGTCGCCGGGCTATGAGTTTCTCCATCTGCCCGAGGTCGATTCTGAAGCGATAGGCAAGCTTCTGCTCAACTACATCGACTTCCTGTGCGAACGCCGCGGGCTTTCCACCTCCAGAATCTACTTCGTGTCTCCAACGGCTCCTCGAACTCACCTGCTCTTGCAGCAGCATGGATATGTGGGGCTGAGAACCAACTATTTTTATTGGCGCAACAGAGGCTATCAAACTTTCGACGATTACCTTGGGAGTTTCAAGTCGAGCAGACGCACTAAGATCAAACGCGAGATCAGGGACGTCCGAGAACAGGGAATCGATATTCGCATGGTCGAGGGGGCGGATGCGCCGGAGAGCTTCTACGACGAGATTTACGATCTCTACAGGCTTACATGGGAGAAGCATATGGGCCGCGAGGTCACTCCGTTTCTCAACGCTTCTTTCTTCAAGATGCTTGGCGCCTCTTTTCGAGAGCGCACCGCCTTTTCCGTCGCTTCCACCCGGGAGGGCAATGTTGGAATGGCCATTTTCTACAAGAAGCTGCGGAACATTTACGGACGGTACTGGGGTTGCTATGAGGAGCGCCCATTTCTCCATTTCGCCACCTGTTACTATCATCCCATCGATTACGCGATCCAGCATGGCTTCGAGCTGATGGATCCGGGCTTTGGGGGAGACCATAAGCTCATCCGCGGGTATGAAGTCGTCCCTATATTCCATTATGTCAAATTTCATGGCGAGCAGCAGCGGCGCATCGCGCATTCCGTCTTGAGTCAGATCGGAGTTCAACAAACGGAGATGAGTAAGAAGTCCTGAGGCAAGAAAAGAAAAGGGAGTCCGGTAGGAGGGGGAACCAGACTCCCTAAGGAGGAGGAAAGATTGTCTTTCCACCCCAATAATAACCTACTGGTCAAGTAGGGGAAGTTGTCAATTGCGGTGCTCTGTTCTTGAAAGTAATGGCTTGAAGCGGAAAGAACAAGGGTTTGATCTGTTTTGGGGGAAAGAAATTATTTTCGAATAAAAGCAAAAATATTTTAATCATTGAAAAAGTACGGTCGGGAACGGACCCGTTCCCGACCGGCGCTTCCGATCGATTACTTCTTATCGCTTTTATAGCTCTCTTGAAATACCTGCGCATTGACATTTCCCGAGCCGACTCCCCCGCAGTCCGGGATATAACAGGATACGTCGATGAATTCGCACTTTTCCTTACAAGAAGGGCATGTCTCGGGTGGCTGCATCACATCTATCGTGTTTCCACACTTGTTGCATTTCCAGACGGCCATCTGCGGTTCCTTTCTCGTAAAAAGGTGAGCTGAAGCATGAACAAAACGTTTCTCCCTCAGAAGCTTAAGCTTAAGTTGATTCTCTCTTTAAATCAATAATGAAATAGCAAAAAACATCTTGATCACTGCCCCTATTTTATCCCTTTTCTGAAGCTTTTCCCTTTTCATCGGCATTCCCATGATCTATCCTGAAAACAGATGCGGTAAAGAATGCGCGATGAAGTCAGGCGCCGGTTTCATCGATTCCAGGATTTAATGGATTTCTATTTGTGAGAAATGTGAGCTGATCTTGATGGACGCTAATTATCTGCTGGCGATTTTTATAGGAGTCTATCTCCTGCAAACGATTTTTGCCTCTTCCATCGAATTGATCAATACTAGATACGGACAGCAGCGAGGCGGATGTCTCCCGTTTTCTTTTCAAGGGTTTGTCGATAGCTCCAAGCTTTCGGACATTCTGGCCTACACCGTGGAAAAAAGCCGGTTGGGCTTATCCCAAGGAATTCTTTCGGATTGTCTCCTGCTTGCCTTCATCCTGATCGGGATCCCTGCGAAAGCGGAGAGCTTCATTATCGAACAGCAGATGCCCTATCTTGCGGCGGGCCTTTTCTTCTTCCTCTGTCCCGCTCTCCTTCTATTCCTTGTGGAGCTCCCCTTCGACTACTACAACACCTTTGTCATAGAGGAGAAATTCGGCTTCAACCGCTCTTCGTTGAAGGTGTGGATAATCGACCATGTAAAGGCGGGACTTTTGTCCATCGTTGTCTTTTCCATTCTTTTGTCCGCCATTCTCGCTTTGATCAGGGCTTTTCCGAATGAGTGGTGGTTGTGGGGATTTATCATCGTTTCCTTTGTGCAGGTCCTGCTCGCCGTGCTCTATCCGAAAATCATCGCTCCGCTTTTCAATAAATTCAAACCCATACAGGATGAGCTTCTAAGCAAGAAGATCGCGAGGCTCATGGAGGATAACGGAATAAGGGTGAAGAAAATCCTCCAAATGGATGCGGGCGTGCGCAGTCGACACACGAACGCCTACTTCACCGGTTTGGGAAAGACAAAACAGATCGTGTTGTACGACACTCTGATCGACTCGCATCCGCACGACGAGATCCTGTCTATTTTGGCCCATGAAATCGGTCACTTTAAGAAGAAGCATATCCTCAAGCAATTGCTCATTTTCGAAGCATCCATGCTTGTTGGATTTTACGCGACTTCCATGATGCTCGACTGGCCTCTGCTCTACTCGGCTTTTGGGCTCATGGAGCCTCGGCCTTATGTCGGACTGTTTTTTATCAGCCTCTTTTGGCAAAAGGCCGGCTATTTTCTGCAGCCCCTTTATATGGCTCTTTCTCGATACTTCGAGCGACAAGCCGATCAATTTTCCGTGCGGCTTCTCAAGACGGGAAAGCCTCTGGCCACTTCGCTCAAACGGATGGCCTCGGACAATCTTTCGAATCTTACCCCCCATCCTCTCTACGTCTGGTTCAATTATTCGCATCCCCCCCTGGTCGAGCGAGTGATGGCTCTGGAGGAAGCGCCAAGACCGGAAGCGCGCAGGGCAGGTGAAGGCAAATTAAGGGGTAATCGAAGATCATGGTAGGGACGTTCATCAACGTTGGGGCTATAGTGGCGGGGAGCTTCGCCGGGGCGTCCATTGGATCGAGGCTTCGGGAAGATATGCGCAATACGGTGCTCAATGGGCTGGGGCTTGTCACTTTGCTTGTCGGGCTGCAGATGGCGCTGAAGACGGAAAATATCCTCATAGTGCTGGGAGCCGTCCTCGGTGGGGGCGTCCTGGGAGAGTTGCTGCGCATCAGCGTGAGGATTGAGCAACTCGGCGTCTTGCTTGATTCTATATCGAGAAAAGAAGAGCGCCAGAGCTTCGCTCAGGGATTTGTGACGGCGAGCCTGATTTTCTGTGTGGGACCAATGGCCATCCTGGGATCGATCCAAGATGGCCTCTCTAGTGATTACGGGCTGCTGGCGGTAAAATCCATGTTGGACGGATTCGCCTCCATCGCTTTTTCCGCCAGCTTGGGGTGGGGCGTCGCTTTTTCAGCTTTGAGCATCCTGGTCTATCAAGGGAGCATCACCCTTTTTGCGGGCGCGCTCTCGAAACTGCTCTCGGAGCCAATGATTGTCGAAATGAGTGCTACAGGAGGCCTCATCATAGTGGGAATCGCGCTCAAGATGATGAACCTGAAGGATGCGCGTCCAGCCAACTTTCTACCCGCGCTCGTCATCGCTCCTCTCATTGTGGCCTTTCTCCCGAGGGCAAAAGCGCTGCTGGAATCCTTGTTTTGACTCCTGATCTGATCGCCCGCGCCTGGCGCTTTGCCAGAACCTCGCTGGAGCAATGCGAAGCCTGCCAGCGCCGCGTGACGGTCGCCTTCAAGGCGAGTGCGCTGTCATTCGTCTCTTTGGCAGAGCTCGACGAGGACTCCATAGGTGGACTTTGGATGAAGGAATGCTATCTTCGCTCCTCCCGCTCCACGCCTGGGTTTTTCGTCGATTAGCTGCACGCCCTTGGCTTTGAGCTCGGCCAGAGCCTCCTCGATGTTTTCGACCCTGAAAGCTATGTGCTGGACCCCTTCACCGCGCTTTTCGAGGTACTTCGCAACGGGACCATCCGGAGACGTGGATTCCAGGAGCTCGACTTCGCTGTCCCCGACCGGAAAGAAAGCCGTTGTCACTTTCTGTTCCTCAACCGTTTCGTTACCGGCATGATCCAGACCGAGAAGATCGTGGTAAAGTTTTTTCGTTGCTTCGATACTCTTAACGGCTATGCCAATGTGATCCACTTTCAACACTTTCATGACGCCTCCTCTTTCTTTCCCGGAAATGATAGACACGTGTCCACTATTTCTCTCATCATGCTGTATGGATCCTTCTTCCTCTGCAGAATATCTTCCACCATGCGATCCATTCCGCCATTGCTCTGGAGCTCCTCCCGGATTTTGCGGAAAAGCTCGTCATGGATCATACGGAGGGTCTCCTGTCTGGCGCGCTCCCGACGGCCGGCAGTGAATCTTCCGCTCCTTTCCAGATGCTCCCTGTGCGCTCTTATTTCATGCCACAGCCCATCCATCCCCTGATTGTCCACTGCAACCGTCTTCAATACCGGAGGCGCCCAGCCGCCGGGTTTGAGCTGCGCATCCTGCTCGACGCGCATCGCGACTTCCGCCCAGAGTTGATCGGCTCCCAGCCGATCCGCTTTGTTGATGACGAAAACGTCGGCTACTTCCATAATCCCGGCTTTCATACTCTGAATGGCGTCGCCCATTCCCGGCGCCAGCACCAGGCAGGTGGTGTCGGCGATGTGCATGATGTCCACTTCATCCTGCCCGACCCCGACTGTTTCAATGATGATCACATCCTTTCCCAAGGCGTCCAGCACTCTGACGACATCTCCTGTAGCTTTGGCGATGCCCCCGAGGAATCCCCTCGTCGCCATGCTTCGAATGAACACCCCGGGATCGAGGTTCAGTTCGCTCATTCGGACTCTATCGCCAAGGATGGCCCCGCCGCTGAAGGGACTCGACGGATCGACGGCTATTATCCCAACGGTAAGGTCCTCTTTTCTGACAGCCTTTGCGAGCTTATCCGCAAGCGTGCTCTTGCCTGCTCCCGGAGAGCCGGTTATGCCTATAATGTATGCTTTTCCCGTGTGTTGGTAGAGTTTCTCCATGCAGGGATATGCCCTGTCGTCCTGGTTTTCGAGCCAGGTAATCAGACGCGCCGCAGCGCGTGGAGAGCCTTCCAGGATTTGTCTTACGTAGTCTGGCGGCATTAATCTGCTTCTCCCTTTTTCATATATCAGCATTTTCCATTCGGTTCTGCGGAGCGCGCTGCGCTCTATGATGAGGCGGATTTCAGACAGGCTGTGCGGAATCCCAGGACAAGCCCCATCGTTAATTATCTTATGGATCAGTGCTTCTTCTGTATAAATTATGTCTTTTAAGATTGGAATGCTTCAAAAATGCGAGCATGAGACAAGGGTGGGGAGGACAAGGAGGAGAGAGCAAAAGGATCCGGAGCAAGCATCTTGTCTCGACTACCACGAATAACGTTCGGTTGTCTGGAATATGCTCGGTTTCATTTCTGTCTATAGCAGTCGGTATTAGAAGAATCAACAGATAAGGTGATTTCCGGGGAAGAGCTTGCCGACTGTCGTATTCTGTAACGTGTCTCTGACGAGGTAGGGTGATGCGGGAAGGACGATGATGAGCGCTGGTAAGAGTTATTGAGGAAATCGCCTGTTGGCGGAGCTCGAAATCGATCCGATTATTTTCTCGTTGAACGGGAGCCTCTGTGAGTATACTTTCTTGACTTGTGCTGGGATGATGCCAGATCTATTTAGACACGAATCCGGGGATAGCAATGAGAGAGATCGCTTTTACGCAAATCGAAGGATTGAAGGTTGGAAATGCTGAAGATTTCGAAGCCGCCACCGGTTGCACGGTGGTTATCAGCGAGGAAGGTTGTGTAGCGGGAGTCGATGTGAGAGGCGGGGCGCCTGGAACGAGAGAGACCGACCTTCTCAATCCGGTGAATCTAGTGCAGAAAATCCATGCTGTTTTTCTGGCCGGCGGGAGCGCCTTCGGATTGGATGCAGCTTCCGGGGTCATGCAATTTCTGGAAGAGAGAAATATCGGTTTCGACGTCCAAGTGGCAAAGGTTCCGTTGGTATGCGGCGCCGTGCTTTTTGACCTGGCGATAGGCGATCCGGGCGTAAGGCCGGATAAGGAAATGGGCTATAAAGCTTGTATAAACGCCTATGAGGGCGATTTTCGTCAGGGCGTCGCCGGTGCGGGGACTGGAGCCACAGTGGGAAAGGTCTTCGGCATGAGCAGAGCCATGAAGAGCGGGCTTGGGGCCTATGCGGTGCAGGCGGGAGATCTCAAAGTGGGCGCTGTGGTTGCCGTGAACGCTTTTGGGGATGTCATAGACCCTACAGCCGGGGTAAAGATTGCCGGATCGTTGAACGAAGAGATGAATTGCCTGGTCGATACGGAAGAGCAGCTCATCGCTTCCATCTCGACAAAAAAGAATTATTTCAGCGGAAACACTACCATTGCGGTGGTGGCCACCAACGCCGATCTGACCAAGCCGCAGGCCTCAAAGCTCGCCTCCATGGCGCAGAACGGATATGCCCGAACGCTTAGGCCGGCTCACTCCATGTTAGATGGAGATACGATCTTCACAATGGCGACGGGGCAGGTTGAAGCGGACTTGACCGCTGTCGGCCTTCTGGCCGCGAGAGTGGTTGAGAGGGCGGTCATCGCGGCGATAAAGAGCGCGAAATCTCTTTGCGGCCTGAAGACCTTTGCCGATATCCATGCGGTGTAGGAATCCGGGAAGGCCCGGGCTACAAGGCAAAACCCGATCACTCCTGCCGTGGGGGAACCAGAACCGTCCGGTTTC
Organism: uncultured Syntrophobacteraceae bacterium; assembly: GCA_964578835.1. Taxonomy (GTDB): domain Bacteria; phylum Desulfobacterota; class Syntrophobacteria; order Syntrophobacterales; family Syntrophobacteraceae; genus CAZOEL01. The sequence continues at coordinate 35,303 of CAZOEL010000069.1, forward strand.
CGTTACTCTCCATCGGACTGACCAGGCCGGATGCTTCCATCTGCTCGACGAGTCTGGCTGCGCGGTTGTAACCGATTCGCAGCTGGCGCTGAACGGCGGAAATTGAGGCCCGGCGGGAGTTGATCACGAAGGCGACGGCATCGTCGTAAAGCGGGTCGGAATCCTCTCCGAATCGCTCTGTTTCCGCTCCTCCTTCCTCGCTGTCCGTAGCTCCGCTGAGTACGCCTTCTACATAGTCGGGCTCGCCGAACTGCTTCAGATATTCGGCTACGGCCTGCACCTCTTCGTCCGCGACGAAGGCGCCGTGTACGCGTTGCGGATAGCCGGTGCCGGGCGGCAGATAGAGCATATCTCCCTGCCCCAGCAGGCATTCTGCGCCCATCTGATCGAGAATGGTGCGGCTGTCTATCTTGGAGGAAACCTGAAACGCGATCCGGGTGGGAATGTTGGCCTTGATGAGCCCCGTAATGACATCGACCGAAGGCCGCTGCGTAGCGAGAATCAAATGGATTCCGGCGGCGCGCGCTTTCTGCGCCAGGCGGGCGATCAGCTCCTCAATCTTCTTTCCGGAAACCATCATCAGGTCGGCAAGCTCATCGACCACCACCACGATGTAAGGGAGGGGCGAAAGTGGCGCAGGGCTATCTTCAGGCATGAGCGATTCCGAATCGATCAGCGGCTCCCCCGCCTCCAAGGCTTCGAGCACTTTCTGATTGTAGCCCGCTAAATTGCGGACTTTGAGCGCGCTCATCAGGCGATAGCGTCTTTCCATCTCCACCACGCACCAGGTCAGCGCGTTAGCGGCTAGCTTCATGTCGGTCACGACGGGCGCCAGCAGGTGCGGAATGCCGTCATAGATCGACAACTCCAGCATTTTCGGGTCGATCATCACGAAGCGCACTTCCTCTGGCGTCGTCCTGTACAACAAGGACAGAATCATGGCGTTGATGCCGACCGATTTACCCGAGCCGGTCGTACCCGCCACCAGCATGTGTGGCGCTTTGGCCAAATCGGCCGCCACCGGCTCGCCGGTGATGTCCTTGCCGAGCGCCATGGCTAATTTCGAGTCATGAGACTGGAAAACTTCGGACGATAGCACCTCGGAAAGTCGAATCATCTGACGACGCGGGTTGGGAAGCTCCAGTCCCATGCAAGTCTTCCCGGGGATGGTTTCAATCACGCGGATGGATGCGACACCCAAAGCGCGCGCCAGATCTTTCATCAAACTGACTACCTGTCCGCCGCGAACTCCTACGGCGGGCTGCACTTCATAACGCGTAATAACGGGACCGGCGTATGCATCCTGTACGCTTACCTTCACCTTGAATTCAGCCAGCTTATCCTCGATGAGGATGCCCCCTTCAATCAAATCGTCCTGGCTCATTGGCGCGACCGCAGAATACGCGGGATGCAGGAGTGAGAGAGGCGGCAGGCATGCCTTTCCATGAAATTCCGGCCGCAGTGCGTTGCCTGCGCTACCCTGTGCGGCGGACGCCCTCGCTCCGCCCGTTGCCGGCCCGTCACCTGCGGGATAGAATAGAGGCGACTCCGGCTCTGGAGGCGCAGGCTTCTCAGCCGGTAGTATTCGCGTATCTCTTTCAGGAGGCGTCGGCAGGATTTGCAGCTCTCCCGCCTTGACGATGGCTTTGCAGGGGTGAGTTGGAGTGCAGACTTCCTCCGCCTTTCGAAGGTCCATTTCCGCCGGGTGGAGAACGTCAACAGGAGGGTCGACCGCTACGTCTGGAATAGGTGTCCTCAGGCCATCGTCCCACTGTTTAGGACCATTATTCGCTAAGGAAGAAGGGCTCCCAGACCGAGCATTCATCTGCGCCATCGCGTCGTCAACGATTTTGCCCGATACTTTATCCTGCGGGCTGCGAGCGGGAACGAAGGATGCCGCTTCTCGGCTGCTATGCTGCTCGTAAAAGGAGCGCTGCGGCGGAGTCGCTTCACCAACCGGCTTCGCTCTCTTCCTCAACGACTCGGTAGGCATAAGAAGTCTTGAGGCGGGAGCCTGATTGAATTCATTACTATTACCGAAAGTCGAACTGCGGGGGCTTTTCCCCTGAGGATCGGAAGAGCTCCGCTTAACGCCCTCGGGCAGACGTTTGCCATAGGCGCCGCGCAGTCGACTGCGGATCTCCTCAATATCAGTCGTAACCGGGTGTTCCTTGGGAGAAGGAGATTCAGGGGCAAGGACCCGTCCTGCAGCCCGTTTGCCTGAATACCTTTTTTTGAGGTTCCCCAGTACTGATGAGAGATCGATAACTGCCTCCGCTTCTTCCCGGAAAAGCGGCTTCTCGCGCTCCGGACCCGCTGCGGAGCCGTCGACGGCCAGCCGGATGCTGTTTTGTGGACGGCATGCGTTTTCCTCCAAGGCCTCCAGAGCCCGAGTCGGCAAAGACCAAGTATGGGGAGAGCATGGCCGATGCGCTATTGGTTCCGTCTGACCTGGCTGTCCGTTCTCATCTGCTTCTTCAATTGTCTCAAAGCGAGTTTTTCTGGCGCGGAACAGCCGCGTAATCATCTGACCAAACGGTTTCAGGAAATCGCTCCATGATTTTCCCATCCATATCGGAGCGCCGATTCCCAGTCCGCATCCCGCCAGCGCCAGAGCAGCCCAGCGCGACCAAAGCGCTGTCAATGCCGCGGCAATCACGCACGCCAGGATCAATCTCTGAGACCATTTGCCGGAACTTCTATCGAAACCCATCACCACGTCACACCAATCCATTCAGTGAAATATGCATACCGTCGGCGTGCGCTTCGGCATTCAGCCAAAGCTCCGCAAGCAACCGGGTCAGCGTTTTAAAGCAACTCACAGCTAATAATCTACCAGGAAGAGGAGTCTTGTCATTCAGGCAGTCTTCAAGCCGGAATGACGGTGGGTGTTTCTGAACCACTTTGGTAGGTTATTTGTTGTGAGCTGCCTTGGTTAAAACACCAACATCGGATTAGCACTCTTCCAGTCTGCTCCAGTCCTCCTCACAACAGATGAAAAGCCCGCATACTGGCGGCGCTTCCCATGCTTCGTTACGAAAGACAGAGACTCAAAAACCGATTAAACCTCTTGGGATTCCGCATGTCAACAGTATTGGAAAGTATGCCTCAGGGATTGAGCAGCCAGGGAGCATCAGAGAAACGCTGCATCCGTCAAATAAGGCTAGTGGACCGTCAACTTCGAATTTTCCGGTTGCGGTTTTTCCCTCTCCCTCAGGGAGAGGGCCAATGCTGGTGAATTAAGGAATCGGTAAGGATCCGTAGGTTGGGTTGAGCGATATCGAAACCCAACCTACGCCGGCATCGGCTCCTTAATTCAACAGCATTGAGGGAGAGGGCAGGGGAGATCCTCTTTTAAAAGAATACTTCCCTCACCCCGACCCTCTCCCTCAGGGAGAGGGGGCCCGCTT
>CAZOEL010000070.1:0-38151 GCA_964578835.1 uncultured Syntrophobacteraceae bacterium
GCGTCGGGGTCCATGAGATTCTTATATTGAACGAGATGGTCAAAGACGCTATTATTAGTAGGAAAACCTCCTATGAAATCAGAAGAATCAGTATCGAAACCGCGGGTCTTGTCACTCTGTTCGAGGATGGCTTCGCCAAAGCCGCCAGGGGTGAGACCTCCTTGCAGGAGGTGCTTCGGCTTCTTCCGCGCGTGAGCAAGCCTCGATTGCCTCATGAGCTCAAAAGACTATTGGGGATATAGATTATGGCGGAAGGTCGTTCTCTTCTGGAAATCATAAAGGAGCATTCTTCTTCGGATGAGCTTCGGCTTCCGGTTTTCCCCGCGGTCGCCCTCGAAATTCAGAAGCTGATTGCTAAGAAGAATTTTTCATTGACTGAGGTTGCAGCGATTATTTGCAAGGATCAGGCCTTGGCCGGGGAAGTCCTGAAGATTGCCAATTCGGCTTTCTTCTCCGGCTTTAAAAGGGTCAGCACCATAAAAGACGCCGTCATGCGGCTTGGCGTGAAACAAGTGCTCAATTGCGTTGTGATGATGGGGCAACGGGAGCTTTATCGATCAAATAACGAGCTGTTTAACGGTTATATGGAGTCTCTTTGGAAGCATGCGGTGACCTGCTCGCTCGGGACGAAGTGGTTTCTCGAACGAATAGGCTACGCGGAATTGGCGCAGGAAGGCTTTCTGGCCGGGCTGTTCCATGACATAGGCAAGCTTCTTTTGCTGAAGGTGGTGGAAAAAATCTCCCTTGAGGGAGATGCGCCCCTATCGGAAACTTTCATCCGGGAGCTCCTCGAAAGCATGCATGCGCAGGAAGGCTATGAGCTTATGGAGAGGTGGAATATTCCTGATATCTACAGCGCCATCGCCCGCGACCATCACAAGGAGGAAATCAACGCGGACAACATCATGCTGCTTGTGGTGAGGCTGGTCGATCAGGCCTGCAGGAAGATAGGAGTGGGAATGAATCACGATCCATCGATTCTCTTGCCTACGCTTCCAGAGGCGCCCTTGCTGGGGATCAAGGAAATCGTCCTTGCCGAGCTCGAAGTCGTTCTCGAAGATGCCGCCATGCTCAACTAACGGCGCGAAAGCTCGCGATCGATAGCGCACGGTCGAGGATGCATGTCGGCATAAGGCTACTTTCATTATTGATCTAGGAGATTAAAGGCTTGCAGACCATAAAGGTTTACGTGAACAAACCCGATACGGCTCAAATTCGGTGTCCGGATTGCGGAGTTGCTAAAGATGTGTCGGTTAAGGACATCAAGGATATCTCTCGCCCTGTTCGGGTCAAGTGCGTCTGTAGCTCGGTATTCCTGGTTTACTTCGAGCTCAGGAAGCAGTACAGGAAACCTGTCGAGCTTGGAGGCTATTACAGCACGAAGAAGGATGATTTTAGGACCGACCGGGAAATGGTCGTTGAGGATGTATCTACTTCGGGAGTAAGCTTCAGACCGATTGGACCTCATTTCCTGAAGCCGGGAGACCGCATTCAGTTGAAATTCACTCTGGATAACAGCAAACGTTCCGTCATCAAATGCTTCGCTGAGGTTAGAGGCATACGCGACGAAAGCGTCGGTGTGGAGCTTGTCGGTGTGGAAGAGAATGTCAAAAAGGAGCTTGGTTTTTATCTTCTCCCATAGCGCTCGATGAGCGAAGATGCTTTTTTGTTGAAATAACACGATCGTCGCCGGTCTAATGATCTGTTTGACTATGCATGAAACGATTTGCTCTCGGAGGAAGACGAATAGTGATTTTGATTCTTCACAGGAAAGAACGCCAGTTGATGCTTTTTCTCTTCGCAATTCAAGAAATCCCTTCTCGGTGCGGCAGTCCACCCTGACAGAGCTAACGTTCCATCCCTTTGATCGTTGATTAGAAAACGTTCCATACGGCTTTGCGCTGGAGCTGTTTTGCCCTGTGCGATGCGAGTGGCGAGGGGAAGCATTTGCCTGTTGATGAGCGCGCTTGATGCGCTATCCTTATGTTGATGCGGGAGCGCGCCGTCCTCTCTAGATTCTCTGAAGGCGCGTTACGCGAAGTAATATTCTCTTATCAGGACCAACAACCAGTTATTCAAGGATCTTCAGTGAATAAAGCTTATGAAAAAGAAATCAAAAGGCGCCGGACTTTCGGAATCATAAGTCATCCCGATGCCGGGAAGACGACTTTGACCGAAAAGCTGCTCCTTTTTGGCGGAGCCATCCAAATAGCGGGGGCGGTCAAAGCCCGCAAAGCGGCTCGTCACGCCACCAGCGACTGGATGACCATCGAGAGGGAGCGCGGCATTTCTGTAACCACCTCTGTGATGAAGTTCAACTACCTGGATTTCGAGATGAATCTTCTCGATACTCCGGGGCACCAGGACTTTTCCGAAGATACCTACAGAGTCCTCACAGCGGTGGATAGCGCTCTCATGGTCATCGACAGCATGAAGGGCGTCGAATCCCAGACGGAAAAGCTGATGGAGGTGTGCCGAATGCGCAATACTCCCATCATCACCTTCATCAACAAACTCGATCGGGACGGACGGGAGCCGCTCGATCTTCTCAGCGAAATCGAGGATAAGCTCCAGATCGAGTGCACGCCTCTCTCCTGGCCGATCGGCATGGGTAAGAGCTTCAAAGGCGTTTACAATCTTTACCGCAAGGAGCTCCAGCTCTTCACTCCCGGTCAGGAAAGCCGGAGCCGGGATGGAGTGCTGATCAAAGACATCTCGGACCCTCAGCTTGACACCTTGTTGGGCTATCAGGCAAAGGATTTGCGAGCGGATGTGGATCTGCTCGAAGGGGCCGCCAATCCTTTCGAACTGGAGCACTATTTGCGGGGAAACCAGACGCCCGTCTTCTTCGGCAGCGCTCTCAACAACTTTGGAGTCGGGGAGCTCCTCGACGCCCTCATCGAAATGGCTCCGGCGCCGAAACCCAGAATTGCTGTGACCCGTGAGGTCTCTCCTTTCGAGAGTTCCTTTTCCGGCTTTGTGTTCAAGATTCAGGCGAACATGGACCCGGCGCACCGGGACAGAATCGCCTTCCTCAGGATTTGCTCCGGTAAGTTCACTCGCGGGATGAGAGTGATTCACCACAGGCTTGGGAAGGAAATCGCTCTCGCCAACGCCACCATTTTCATGGCTCAAGACCGTAGCAATGTCGAGGAGGCTTACCCGGGAGACATTATCGGCATTCACAATCATGGAACTATCAAGATCGGCGACACCTTCACAGAAAAAGAGCCTCTCCGGTTCACCGGAATTCCCAACTTTGCGCCCGAGCATTTCCGGAGAGTGCTCCTCAAGAACCCTCTCAAAATCAAGCAGCTTCAAAAAGGCTTGACTCAATTGGCTGAGGAGGGGGCGGTACAGTTCTTTCGACCCCTGCAAGGCGCGGATTACATCCTCGGGGCGGTAGGGGTTCTGCAATTCGATGTGACCGTGGCGAGACTTCGGGACGAATATGGCGTTGAGGCGGTGTACGAGCCGGTGTCGTTTTCCGCGGCGCGATGGGTGGAGTGCGACGACAAAAAGAGGCTCGAAGCTTTCGAAAAGAAAAACCTGCTCAACATGGCTCATGATTCGGAAGGACGCCTGGCCTATTTAGCTCCCAACTCATGGCGCCTTGATATTGTCAGAGAGGATTGGCCGGAGATAACGTTCAAAAAGACCCACGAGTATAACTGAGCTGAAGACTGCTTGTTTGCCAAGAGGATGACCGGCGATGTCCCGCATGCGTCGCCGAGTCGGACGCCAAAGCCTCGGATCATGGGCCTTCGAGCCGTTGTTCTATGGCTTACAGATGCGGCAGGGCGTAAATCCCTTTCGGATGGCTTCGCCCCGGCTCGAAAAAGTTGCGGTGCATCCATCGCAATTATAATATCTGCATCCTTTACGGTGGAAAACTCGGGAGCTTTCGTTGCCGCGATAGCTTGCAAGAAAGCGAGTCAAAAAGTTAGAGCCCGAGGATGGGTGAAGTGAATGTTTTTGCATCCTGTAACGCCATGGGGGTACAGGATTTCTTTTGGCCCAGAGCCCAAGCCGTTTTTCTTTTGCAGCCTGCTGGAGCTTGAGCCATTCATCGCAGCGGCCGATTTTACAGTACTGGGTGTAGACCCACGCCAGGCCGGTCTTTACCAATTCTTCATTGACGCACCTTCCATCAACGAAGATAAGCGTGACTTCCCGGTCATACCGGTCATGGTCCAGGATTTCGATCTCAACGGTTTTGCCGAGCATCATCTTCGATGAAAAATCCTTTGCCCGGTCTCCGAAATCCTGGCGATGCTCCGGAGCATCAATGCCATACAGTCTGAATTCTACTTCTTTTCCCTGATAGAACGCTAGACCGGAGTCCCCGTCTTCAAGTCGCAGAACCTTCCCGCGCCCGCCCTGGCAAAGCGCCGGAATCAAAAGAAGGACAAGAACCGCGCAGGCTATTCCGTTTGCTTTAATGATCTCTTTTCTCATTCGGTGATTCATCGGATTCAAACAATCTTGATTTCTATTGCCGAAAGATTCTGCCAAATTGTCGGTTTAAGCCAGATCAAACCAATTTTGCTGTCATTCATGATTTTAGGCAACAAAAAAGCCACAGGGAAAACCCTGTGGCTTCTTTGTTTTGATAGAAGGTCTTGGGAATCAGAAAAGGAATTGCCGGATCAACAATCAACAACCGCTTGAGCTTGAACAGGGATACGCCGCAACAACAATCGCTTTGAGCATCAGTAAAGAATCATCGCCAGCACAGCTTTGAGTATCCAAAAGGAGCATTCAATCCGAGAAGACACCGAACAGGGAGAATCAAAAACAGCATCCGCAGCAACATGAAAGAGGAAGACCTTCCTTTATTATTAAATAAGCCTGGTAGACCCGCAGCTTGAGCTTACCGATTCAATAACCGTAACACAGAATGAACATTCAGCTTCAGCTTGATTGAGCGCGGTTAACCACAAGAGATCGAATTTTCCGGAATGATTGAAAACCGCTTTAGCAATCGCTTGAGAAAGGGAGATGGAAGTCGTCGCGCGAAACGGAACCGGTTGAGCATGATGAGGCGCGTTGAAAAGTCGTCATCGAAGAGACCGTATCTTTACATTAGCCACGGCTTTGTACCGGGAGCTCACAGCCAACTAGTACATCACGAGCCTTTGCAGCGCAATCTGCAGAATTACCTGGCCTTGTTCCAAAATAAAATTTCAAAGAGCATGCGATCAAAACGCTTATGTCATCCGTTCATCGAACGACGATAGGATAAAGCAACTCTTGTGCCATAACTGAAAAGCCCTACTAGCCTCGATCCGCAGATATAGATCATTTTAGGGATTGGACGATATTCTCCAATATTCTAGACCGCTCAGTCGATATTCGGATGCAGGTTGGCTATGAGTAACGTTTTACATGGTATTGAATAATATTACCCACTCTGTTGGTGCGGTGGAGGATATTGTTCAATTCGCTACGCCAGCTTTTTCAAATCGGCAAAGACCTGCAACGCATGGCCGGCTGCTTTTGCAACCTTGGGCCAGTACTTTGCGATCCGACCTTCCGGATCGATCAAAACGGTGCTTCTTGCTACGCCCCATGATTCCTTGCCGTACATCTTCTTGAGCCGCCAGGCGCCGTATGCTTCGAGCACGCTCTTATCCGGATCTGAAAGCAGGTCTATTGTGATGTTCTGTTGGCTGATGAACTTCTGGTGAGATTGGATGGAATCCTTGCTGATTCCCATAACCACGGCGCTCAAATTGTTGAAATCATCCTTAAGCCCTGAAAACTCCAGGGCTTCCGTCGTTCAGCCGGAAGTGTTGTCTTTGGGGTAAAAGTAGAGCGCCACCCATTTGCCTCTGAGCTCTGACAGGCAGATCTGATCACCGTTGCTCGAAGGCAGGCAGAATTCAGGCGCTTCAACTCCCGTTTTCAAAATGACCGGTTCACTCATTACTTCCTCCTTGCATTCTGGTTCATCGTTGGTCTCTTGGGCTTTGGCGTCATGTCGACTTGATGCCCGGCATCTTCTCTAGCGTTCATGGGCGGCGATTCCTTCGCGCGAAGACCGAGAAGAATCAGCCGATTCGATATGCTTCTTTACGGTTCGCCTGTCCAGGTTTGTTCGCCGGGATACTTCCTCATAGGTTCCGAATCTTTCATAGAGCAAGAGGCAATACGAAGCTAGAAGCTCCTGTGCGCTAAGGCTGCCGGCCTTCATTCCGGACGCTATCGAGTCCTGAATGTCTGGGGAGGCCATGCTGTAATCGCCATGGTAATGGCGAGTGAGAAGGATGCGGCGCACAGCCTGCTCCAGTTCTCTTACGTTTCCCGGCCAGCTGTAATGGGGCTCGATGTCGGCCTGGATCACTTTTCGGATAAATTCCACAAGTTCTTTCGATCTCTCTCCGGTCATGCGCGCAACGACATGGGAGAGCATCGCCTCGAGCTCCTTCGGGTTTTCCTCAAGGCGAAGGCGAAGCGAAGGGACGACAATAATGTCGGAGCATAGCCGGTAATAGAAGTCATCCCGAAAGAGCCCCTTGCGGCGAAGCTCATCGAGTGGTCTATTGGTGGCCGCAATCACTCGGCCGTTAAAACGATGTTTTTCATGGCTTCCAACCGGTGAGAAGATCCTTTCCTGGAGAACCTGAAGAAGCTTTATCTGGACCGGGACGTCAACGTCTCCTATTTCGTCGAGAAAAATCGCTCCATGTGGGCTGCACCGGGTGAATACGCCTCGGTGATGCTCGATGGCGCCCGTGAATGCTCCCTTCTTGTGCCCGAATAGCTCCGATTCGAGCAGTGCTTCCGGGTGCTGAGACAGGTTTATCGATATGAAGTTGCGTGTGAAGCTCTCGGCGAAGCAGCCTTTCTTCTCATCATAGGGGATGAAGCCGGATCTACCGATTGCGGCGGCTGCAGTTCCTTTTCCCGTTCCCGTCTCGCCGAGCAAGAGCGTTGAGAAATCCTCCATTCGATTCCACAGATATCGTTCATACCAACGGATGTCATGAGTGAAGATGTTGTTCCAAAGGTGTAGCCGAAGCTGCCTCATGGAAGAGCTTGCGCCTATGAGATGCTTGGCTATGAAATAGAATGCGCGGCGCATCTGGTAAAACATTCCTAAAAAACGGTGTGCGTCCGAGGTGGTGAATCCACGGGCTGCAAGCATCGAAAGCGCATCTCGATCGAAGGGGACAGAACAGGACTCATCGCCGGCTCTGATTTGATCCAGTATCAGTCGGTCCAGGTCGTTTAAGAAACAGTGAAATACGTCGAAAAGAAAGACGCTTTGCATCAGGTAGCCGTCGTCGCCCGAGTAAAGCCTGAGACTGCCCTTTCCTTCGCTGTCGAGCTTCTCTATGCGCTCCCTTACCCTTAGAGTAACGCACTCGAGCCGTTCTTCTTCCGAGATCTCGGGGGCGCATCCGGCAATCTCGATATCGAGCTGCGCTCGGTCGCCGCTGAACGGGTTGCTGAAAGCAGCCTGTGAGACCAGCTTGAAGAAATCTCTATCCGTAGGCGTCAGTTCTATTGTTTGTTTCATTCATTCTATGTACATGATGTATGCATTAAATGTCAAACAGTGAAGCTATTTGAAGGTAATAAAGGAGGTGATATGTAATTATGCCTCACTTAAGATATTGATATGGCATTACTTTTTGTACTGATGATTTAGATGGCATAATGAGTGCTTTTCTCCAGAATCAATGACTACGGCTTCCGTGTAGCTGTTGGAGCTGCAACGGGAATGAGCTGCCAGGCAAGAGACGAATGGAAATGAATGTCGAGGAAGGAGAAAGGCCATGAAGAGCGCAATGGAAGGTATAAAGAGGACGGGACGAGGGACAGCGGGGCTTATCACGGGAGTTGTTCTGATGGTTCTTATAGCGGCGCCGAACGCTTTTGCAGCGGGGTTGCTCAAGCCTCTCAACGGAGCAAGCCCGCCGATGCACATGAAGTCGCACGATGTGAGCGTAACGATCAACAACGGCTTCGCAAAAACCGAGGTGGATCAAGTTTTCATGAATGACGGGGATCAGGATCTGGAAGCGCTTTACACCTTTCCTGCGCCGAAACAGGCGAGTCTCTCTGAGCTGAGTCTCTGGATTGATGGAAAAGAAATCATGGGCGAAGTGCTTGAAAAGGAGAAGGCGCGGAGCGCCTACGAAAAACAGAAGGCTCAAGGGAAAGAGACCGCTCTTGCTGAAAAGGATGACTTCAAGACTTTCAACGTAAGCGTCGGCGTAGTGCGCGCGAGATCGGAAGCTCGAGTTCGGCTCGTCTACTATCAGCCAATAGAGATCGACCTCAATGTGGGACGCTATCTTTATCCCTTGGCGGAAGGGAATGTCGATGACCGGCGCATACAATTCTGGTCCGTGGACGATGCAATCCGCGAGAGCTTCAGCTTCAATCTGACCCTCAAGTCGGCTTTTCCGGTAAAAGATGTACGACTGCCCGAATTTCAGGATAAAGCCGTGATTGAGAAACAGACGAATCATGGAGAAGAAGCGTTTGCAGGCGACGTTTACCGCGTGAAGCTGGAAAACCGGGAAGGCGCTAACCTTTCGAAAGATATAGTCTTCTACTACCGACTCGATGATGCCGTCCCCGCTCGGCTCGAGCTTATTCCATACCGCGAAGGGCCTGACAAGACCGGCGCTTTCATGGTGGTCGTGACTCCCGCAGCTTCATTGAAGCGCATCTCGGAGGGTGTAGACTGGACCTTTGTCCTCGATGTTTCCGGCAGCATGGCGGGAAATAAGATTGCCAAGCTTGCCGACGGAGTGTCGCAGGTTCTTGGAAAGATGTCTCCAAACGACCGGTTCCGCATCGTTACTTTCAATTCTAGAGCAGCCGACTTCAGCGGGGGCTTCGTTCAGGCAACGCCGGAGAATGTGCAGACTTACGTAACCCGGATAAAGCAGATCCAGACCGAGGGCAGCACCGCACTCTTCGATGGCCTCGATATGGCGTGCCGAATGCTCGACGCCGACCGGACAACGGGAATTATCCTGGCAACCGATGGAGTCTGCAATGAAGGCCCTACGAAGCATGAAGATTTTCTTAAGCTCATAAAGGGTTACGACGTTCGCCTCTTCACGATGGTGATAGGAAACAGCGCGAATCAGCCCCTGATGGACAAGTTGGCTAAAGAGTCCGGAGGCTTCGCCATGAACATATCCGAAAGCGACGATATTACGGGGAGAATCATCCAGGCAAAGGCTAAAGTGCTCCATGAATGCCTCCACGACGTGAAGCTCACTTTTCACGGTGAAAAGACAAAAGATCTCACTCCTGCGCGCCTTGGGAGCCTCTATATGGGACAGCAGCTTGTGATGTTCGGCAGATACGACGGACACGGCGAAGTAGAGCTCGAGCTGAAGGCGAAGATTTCTGGGCGTGAGCAGACTTGGCGAACCAAAGCCGATCTGCCGCTGGTGGATGCGGATAACCCGGAAGTGGAAAGGCTATGGGCTCTTTCCGCCATAGACGACAAAATGGAGATCATCAGGGAAAATGGAGAAACCGATGCGCTCAGGCAGGCCGTAGTTGATTTCGGGAAAGAATACTCGCTTGTGACGGATTACACCTCGATGATTGTGCTGCGCGATGAGGAAATGGAAGAAGAGGGGGCCGAGCGTAAGAATGCGATAAGGGTGGATCGTGAACGACAGGCGCGGCAGATTCGCGATGCCGCGCCCGTGAAAAGCTACAGAGTGGACGAGCCCAAGGTTAACGAGTCTGCGGAGAACGGGGGGATGTTCGGAGGAGCATCCGCACCGAGAATAGGAAGCGGCCCCGTCGGACCTCTGTTCGTAGCCTTCGCCTGGTGGCTAAACCGCAGGAAACGGCAAGGCGATTCCGACCTTTGATCATCTATGAGGCGCAGGAGTGACCTCTGCGCCTCTGCTCCATTTGTGCAAGCGAGGATGCATTCGGGAGAGACCAATGAGCTTATGGGACAAATCAATCGATCGCTGCAGATCTTGGGAGCTTGCATTCTTTGTCGCTATTCTGGCGTCTTTCAATGCGCCTTTGTTCGGCGGCGGATTATGCAAGGGAATGATATTCATTCCAAACTTGGTGGAAAAGGGCGAGTGGTGGCGAGTGGCGGCTCATCCCTTCGTGCATCTTAGCTGGTGGCACTTGCTGCTCGACGCCGGAGCTTTCTTGCTTTTGTACAAGGGGCTTCTGGAGCGGAGCGCGATTAAGAGAATCGGGTATGTGATTGTCTGCGCAATGGGGAGCCTTCTTGCTGTCACCTTGACATCGCCAGTCGTGCAGACTTTGGGGTTTTGTGGACTTTCAGGCGCAGCCCATGGTCTCATGGCGATATCGGCGCTCGAGAGCGTGAAAAAAGGCGCCTTGGATGGAAAAAGGGATTCATTTGGTGTAATTAGCCTGTGTATCGTAGTGGCAAAGAGCGCCTTCGAGGTCATTCATGGGCGTGTACTCTTTGACTTTCTTCACTTTGGAATGGTTGGCTCGCCAATCCCGGCGAGTCATGCCGGCGGAGTGCTAGCAGGCATAGGCGCTTTTCTCTTATTTTGGTCATTATCCCGCTGGACGACAAGGGCTCGAGAGAAGAGAGTCGTTGTCGCGAATCATATTGAATGGAGCAGGCAGGCATGAGCCTTAGTTTTTTAGGAGACTCTCTCAAGCTCACCATGAAGGTGAGGAGCATTTTCCTGTGCATATTGGGGATTTCATGGTTTTGGGTTCTCGGAGCGGCTTTTCTCTTACTTCTTCCCCTTTACTGCAAGGAATTTCTTCATGCGGATGAATCTGTAACAACTTTCTTTCTGGCGCTCTTCTCCATCGGAGTTGGGGCGGGAGCCCTTTTGCGCCATCGCCTGAGCTTCCAAAAGCTGGAGCTTGGGCTGGTTCCCATCGGATCGATCGGCATATCGCTCTTTGCTTTCGATCTTTTTCTGGCCGGCCGCCCCGCTTCGCTTGCAACTGCTCCGGGTGAGAACTTATCATTCTTGATGCTTCTTTCCGCTGCAGGCGGAATCCGCATTGCCGCCGATTTACTGCTCCTCGCCATATCGAGCGGCCTTTTTGTCGTCCCGCTATACACTTACATCCAGATCCACTCAAACAAAGCCGACCGTTCCCGAATCATTGCGGGGAGTAATATTCTGAATGGATTCTTCATTATTTTTTCTTCCTTTGCGATTTTCCTGCTCTTTTCTTTGGGCTTTACAATCCCTCGGATGTTTCTCCTCCTTTCTATTGTGAACTTGATTGTGGCTGCCCATTTGTACAAAGTCATCCCGGAATTCATGCTGCGCTTCCTTTGCTGGATCTTCGCCAACGCAATGTACCGGCTCAGGGTGGTGGGTCGAGAGAATATACCGCTCGAAGGACCTGCGGTTCTGGCCTGCAATCATGTGAGCTACGTCGACTGGTTGATCATCGCCAGCGCCTCTCAGAGGCCCATCCGGTTCGTCATGCACTATGTTTTTTTTAATATTCCATGGTCGGGCAGGATATTCAGAGACGCCAAAGTAATTCCGATTGCGGGCTCGTTCGAAGATCCACAAATTCTGGAGTCCGCGTTCGACCGGATTGCCGAAGAATTGAGGCGTGGGGAGATGGTGTGCATATTCCCCGAAGGCCGGCTCACGAGAGATGGCGCTGTAAGGAAGCTTAGGCCGGGCGTCGAGAGGATCGTTCAAACAACGCCCGTCCCGGTAATTCCAATGTATCTTGACGGCCTCTGGGGCAGCTTTTTTAGCAGGAAGTATGGACGGCCCATGAGCAAGCCTTTTAGAAGATTCTGGTCTCGAGTTTCCCTAAGAATTGGAGCCCCGATTCCCCCTGAGAACTTCTCCGCAGCAAATCTCCAGGAGCGCATACACGAACTGGCAAACGCCGGTGGGATACAAGGAAAGGGCTGAAAAGGGCGCTGTTATGGGAGAAGATCGGAGCAAACAATCTTGTTCTTGCTCCGATCTTCTCTTCAACTAATGAGCATTATCAGTGGGCGCATTTTCCGCGACGAGGACCCCGCGAATCGAGCAGCTTTTGCGCTTCCGCCCGCTGTTCCTCGGTCAACACGGCGAAGATTTTGGCTTTGCCTTGTTCCTTCGCAACGATCAGTTCGGTCATTGTTGTCGCCTGCTGAGTCGCAATGTTTCGCACCTGATCCTCATCGAATACGCCGTCTTTTGATAGCTCGCGCAGAGCTTCCCGGTTCTTCTTGAGCTCGGCGATGTGAGGAGCTACTTTGGTCTTCTGCTCGGCAAAAATTGACTTGATCTCTGCGTCCTGCGCCTCTGTGAGGTCGAGTTGGCGGAGTATCCTGTGGGCAAATTTTATTCCATGCCCGCCTCCATGCCTTTTGTGCCCACGTTCGAACGTTTGTTCCTCAGCCGCCTTTTTGGCGTTTGGGGCGCCATCCTGCGCATTGGAAACACTCAAGCCGAATGCAAGAAGCGACAAGGCGATAACGGAAACGCGAAACGTGGTAGCGATAATCTCTTTCATTCTTTTCTCCTTTTTGAGCCCGGCTTTTTCATCCAGCCCGAAGCTCGATTGGTTGACATGCTCCTGTTTGCTTCCAGCCCATCTTAGGATGGGCGCCTCACAACACCCATGGGTTAAATTGTTTTGTTGTGATAAATAATAAACAGGTTTTTCGATGCGGGGCGTAAAGAGTCGGTTAACCAGGGTAAAGTAGTGTAAACCGGCTTTATGAGCGTCTTAAGATTTCTTTACAAATGTGACTGAATTTCATGGCTTGTCGCGGGCTGGCCATATGGAGCGCCGTGTGGCGGTCCGCGAAAGATTTGGAACATGGTGGCTTATGAAGCACATCCTGGTAATTGACGATGACATGGAGCTGTGTGAGCTCCTCGAGGAATACTTGGGCAGGGAGGGATTTGCGATCGATTCCGCTCATGACGGCAAAGAAGGGCTCGATAAGGCTCTCGCGGGAGATTATGCGCTCATCGTGCTCGACATTATGCTGCCTTCCTTGAACGGTTTCCAGGTCTTGCAGGGCATGCGCTCAAAGTCGAGCGATGTGCCGGTTTTAATGCTTACTGCGCGGGGAGAGGACGTAGACCGCATAGTGGGGCTCGAGATGGGCGCCGATGATTATCTGCCCAAACCTTTCAATCCTCGTGAGCTTGTCGCGCGGATTCGCGCCATTCTGCGCAGAGCGTCCGTCAATCCCGATGAACCGCCCAACCATGAGGCATCCGAGAAGATTGTCGCGGGCGATGTGGAAATGAACGTGGGGGTGCGCACTGTACACTGTAATGGAAAGGGGGTCGACCTCACCTATGTTGAGTTCAACCTGCTCGAAATGCTCTTGCGCAATGCGGGCCGCGTCGTCAGAAGGGAAGATCTGGCTCAGGGGGCTTTGGGCCGCAGCCTTGGACTTTTCGACCGAAGCATAGATGTGCATATTAGCAGCCTTCGAAAGAAGCTTGGTCCTCTTCCGACGGGCATCGAAAGAATCAAGACCGTGCGCGGCGCCGGCTACCTCTATGTGCCGGCGGCTCACGCCGCCGAAAATGACGTAGGCGCCGAATAAAGGATCGCGTAAGAACGGGATCTAGCAGCCTTTTTTACAGCGACGCAAAATTTGAAGAGTCTTTTCAGCTTCCTCGCCTTCGCCTTCACTGTTACGTCCATAATAACACCGAGAGCGACAATCTGTTGGATCAAGTCCGGATTATCCCTGAGCGGCTGTTCGCATTTTAATATGTAAGGCGCCTACAGTGCTCGTACTCCAGCCTACCGCCTTATGCATGGGAAAAATACAATGTTCACCCCATTTTACTTCGGCAGGGAATTAACTAGTTTAGGAGTCAACAAACTTTGGCGTTTCCTTTTGCTAGTGTGAATGACTCCAGGTGAGTATCAGGAGCCGCACCAGCGTTTAATTTTCTGTTGAATCAATGAACTTTGACCCTCTACTAGAGAGATTACAGGCGTTAGCCTCCAAGTTCGATGAGTCGATCGCAATCCCAATGCAAGGGGCCGGAGGAACTATGGAAAAAGAGCAGCAGGCGAAGGAAGGCTTTGAGAATCTTACGTATACCTGGATGAAATCGGTGGGTGATTTTTGGAGCCAGTCCATGGCCGGTATGTGGGCGGGGCCGGGCATGAACTTTGGTCAGGGGGAAGGCAAGAGCTCGGAGAGCGCGATGGAGCAGTGGTGGAAGGACGCTTTCAAAACCACTCAGGCAATCTATGCGCCTTTCCTTGCCAAAAGCTGGCCCCAGGGAGAAGAGCTTGGACGGAAAATGAGCAATGCGCCTGAAATGCTTCTGGGCTTTGCTCAGATGGGCCTCGAAGGATATCTCGATTTTGAAAAGCAGTGGCTTCAAGCCATTATGATGGAAGGCGGCCCCGGCGCATCGGGCGAGGATCTCAAGAAGGCTCCCGCCATATGGATGGAGCTGTTTCGGAAGATTTCCGGTCCTCTTCTCAATATCCCGGCCCTGGGGCTCACCAGGTCCTATCAGGAGAGGATGAATCAAGCGGTGGAAAGATTCACCCATATGTCGTCGGATCTCACGGAGCTTGTCCAACAGCTCTACAAGCCCATAGAGAAAGCTTCGAAGGCCATAGGCGAGCATCTCGAAGAGATGGCGAGGCAGGGAAAGCTCAGTGGCGAGAGCAGGGAATCCTACAATGCGTGGATCTCGACGCTTGAGAGATGCTACATGGATTTGCTGAGATCTCCCGAATACATCGAGCTCCTCCACAGAACGGTCAGCGGCTTGAGCGAATACTCCATAGCTAAAGAAGAAGTGTTGAGCGATACTTTGAAGTTTTTTCCCTTCCCTTCCAACAAGGATTTTGATGAGCTCTCGAAGGAAATCTACCACCTGAAGAAAACTTTGAAGGACTTGAGAAAACGTCTGGAAGCTCAGGAAGAGATACAAAGCAGACAAGAAGCCATGGAGATTGAAGGACAGAGCCACTGAGCGCTCGATGTCGGCATGGCGCGGCGTCGAGCGCTCGTCGAACATGTCCCGACTTATGAGCCGGATAAGGAGAGTGAGGAAGCATGTTTCAGACCGGAATACCCGTAGAGATCATTCTATCGAAGCTTGCAAAGGATCCCGAGAAGATTCATGAGAGGGTGAGGAGAGCCAAAGACGTGCTCCTCAATCCTCTCGAAACCGATATAGCCACGACCCCCTACGAGGTAGTCTATGAAGAGGACCGAATGAGGGTCAAATATTACTCCTCGGATAAGTCAAAGAAGGTGAGGACGCCTCTTCTCATCACCTACGCCCTCATAAACAGGGAGACCATGCTCGACCTGCAGCCAGACAGGAGCGTGGTCCGAAACTTCTTAAAGGAAGGCGTCGATCTCTACGTGATCGACTGGGGCTATCCCACAAGGAAGGATCGCTTCCTGGACATAGATGACCATGTCAACGGCTATATGGACAATGTGGTGGATTTCATAAGGAAAAGGCACGCCACGCAGAAGGTGAACCTCATGGGCGTGTGCATGGGGGGCACCTTCTCGACCATGTACTCCGCCCTGCACCCCGAGAAGGTCAATACCCTCATCACGACGGTTACGCCCACCAACTTTGAAACCGACAAGGGGCTTCTGCACCTTTGGGGCAAAGGGCTCGATGTCGACAAGGTGCTCGAGGCTCATGGCAATATGCCGGGAGATCTCCTCAACGTCGTCTTTCTTCTCCTCAACCCGGCCCGCCTCGTGGTGGACAAGTACCTCGGGTTCATCGAGAAGATGGACGATAAGGACTTTGTCGAGAACTTCGTTCGGATGGAGAAGTGGATCTTCGATAGCCCCGATGTGCCAGGAGCCACCTTCAAAGAATTCATCAAAGACTTCTACCAGAAAAACCTCCTCATCGAGAACAAAAAGGAGCTGGGGGGAAAGAGGGTGGATTTAAAGAAGATCACGATGCCCGTGCTCAATATCTACGGCAAGTACGACCACCTCGTACCCCCGAGCGCGTGCGATCTCTTCACAAAGAAGGTCGGGAGCAAGGATGTTGAGGATATCTGCCTCGACACGGGCCATATCGGCATCTATGTGAGCTCCAAGTGCCAGAGGGAGCTTGTCCCCAGGATCGCCAAGTGGCTCAAGGAGCGAGAGATCGAGCAGAAGAGGGTCGAGCGGAGAAGAAAGCCCGCCAGGACCAAAACAAAAGAGATCCCGACTCATCCCATCTTCAAGAGAGAAGAGCAGAGCAGCGTTTCGCTCGTGTAAGCTTCAGGCTTCAGGCCTGGTTATCCGTGAGGCTCCGTATGGCAGTCCCGTCGGAGAAACCCCATAGAACGTCACTGCGAAGGCGGGAATCCAGAAAAATGACTCAAACCTGGATTCCCGCCTTCGCGCATTGGCGTAAAGTTATGGAAGCTTTAAATAATGGAGCGATTATGCATGGTCCAGCTCTACGTTATTCCGGTAGCCTGCAAGCCGGAATCCAGTCGAGCTGATCCATCATGTGGCTGGGTTCCGGCCGAAAACGTGCCGGAATAACGGTGTGGACAACATTAAGTTTAAGTACAATTAGATTTTAAAGGAGATGAAAAGAGAGTTATTCCGCCCCTCGCAGCAGCTTCGAGAAGCTATCGATCATGTTCATGTTCTGCTTGGCCTGCTTTACCGCGAACTCCTGGAACTGCCTCGTGATCACGCCGGCTGCGCCCGGATCTCCCTTGAGCATCCGGTAGGAGGCCAGCTCAGCTTCCAAGGCAGCACACTTATTCTTAAGCTCTTCATGTTTTTCGAGCGCTTTTTGATGCTCGCCAGCGGGAACAAAGCCAAGCAACTTAAAATAAAAGTTAAAGGCAGGCAGGAAACTTTTGTCCAGTTGCATCCATGGCGCAAGATGGTTGTCTTTCGCCGGTTTTGCTTCTTGCTCCCCCACGAATAGATTCGCTAACTTGCTTACATCGGCAGACCATTGACTCATCAGCTTCAAAGACTGTTCGCACTGTTTCTGAGCTTTGGCGAGTCCGATCAGCAGCTTTCCCCATGATTCCAACAGATCGCTGTCCATAGGCCGTCCTCTTCGACTATTCCGGCATGCTGTCTTCTTACAGGCGACAGGCAAAAGGTCTTTATTTCCATTGTCCCGGGGCCGTCCCAAGACAATGGAAATAACTATGGAATTAGGCAGCTCCAGGCCTCGAGCCGAAGATTGTCGTTCTGACCCGGGAGAGCTGCGCTATTGGCCAGGGCTTTGATCGGAATTCCCCGACCTCACGAAGCATGTTTCCACTCGATTATACCCATCGCTCACAGCTTGCTTGAATTGCTCGACTCCCTTCTTATTGCTTTTGACCCAGTCAAGGAAGAATCTCTTCCCTTCTTCGGGAAGCCACGATGCCTGGTCCATCATCGTCTTGGAGGCTCTTTCCGCTTGGTCCCAGTAGAGGATCATGTTTCCAAGCATATTGTCGAAAGCGGCTTTTTGGAAATCGATTAGCTGTTTTGTTGCTCTTGCCTGATCCATCTTAGTGTCTCCTTGTCTCTATCGGGCGGGAAAGAAGAGTCGGCGCTTCGGGCGCTGAGTGGAAAGAACTTTCTATGAACAACCCGGTGCGCCTCTTTACGAATTCTTACTTATCAAGCGGATAGATAACTCTTTGAGGCTCTTTCTCTTGTTGAAGCTCCATGGCGTCGCTGAAAAGGATGGCCTTCCGCCATCATCCTGCTCAATGTTTGGTTCTATCAAATCTAGGAGAATTCAGACTGGCTCTCAATGGGGTGAACTCAGTATTTTTGAGGGTAGGGATTCGGTATGGTGTGAACGATCAAAACTTATAGGTGATTTTCGTGTAAAACCTGTCGTTTCCCCCGTACCCGCCGAAAAAGGTCTGTTCTCCACCGGAAAGAATGTCGACGCCCGCCTCCAGTTCAATGCTCCTTTTGCGATAAATCAAGGCGGGCTCGAAGAAACCGTCTTTATCTCCGAGGTTGTAAGATCCTTCCAGCTTGAGCGTCCATCTCCTTTCGGCATCGAAGCTGTACGTTGCTTTGGCCATGCACGCCTTATTCAGAATGCGGCGGAAGTCGATGGTTGCAAACCCTACGGGGTTGTCATGCTGAGTGACTATTTCGTCCGCATATTGCAAAAGGATATAGAGGCTGTCCACTGGCTTCAGGATTCCGCTCCATTCGCGATCTATTCCCAAAACAAACTGCGCAAAATCATCCTCATTGCGCTGTCTGAAATATCCTGCTTCTCCGCGAAGGCTGTAGCCGCCCACCGCTCTGACTGCGGAAACAGCGTACACTTCTTCAAATCGAGCCATGGGAACAAGACCGAATAACCCTCCCGAGGCCGGCATAAGCTTGAAGGATGGACTGAAGCTGTAGCCTCTGTAGTAGACCGCGTTCAGGTCGAATCCTTCCAAGGCGGCTCCAATGCGGAGCGACGCCTGCCCGTGATTTCGCCCGATGATCTCCTGTTCCTCGTTTACCAGGCCCGGCGGAAGATCTCTTTCCCATCTCCCCCCGATCACGGGCAGTTTCGAAGGCGTAAACCACGGGATGTACGCCAACTCGGCGTAGGCTCCATACCCGAATCGAAGATAGGCGGCGGGTATCCCCACTCTCTCCGATTCCAGGATATCGGTCCAGTCTCTCGGACTGAGGTTGTCTGAAGGAGATATCGTGTCGGTTACGGACCAGTCGAAGATCTGTTTTCCGATGCGCAGAGTGAGTCGGTTGCGCTTGTAATCGACATAAGCTTCACGCAGATTGGCGATGATGCGCTCACCGCTTCTTTCCGCCGGGCCATCGAGGGCGCCTTGGGCAAAGCCTTCCGAATCGATGCGCATGTCTCCTTCCAGGTATATGAGGAGCGGCTCGGAAATCGAATAAGAGAGCGTCGGCCTAAACCGGATTTCGCCATATTGGTCTTCGGCTCCTTCCTTTTCCTGAATATACGCGCACCCGAAGGACTCAACCGTTCCTCCGACCTTGATTTCTCCAGCCAAAGCGAGGGAAGCCGACTGTAGAACCAGATAAGCAAAAACGAACGCTTTAGTTAGCAGACAACCCAGCCGCATGGCTACATTCTTTCACTTTCCAGGAAATCTTTCGAGAAAACGCCTCCCGGGGGCTCTTTGTCGATTTCACGCTCCATGACATCGATTCTCGTCTTTCGCTTAAGGAGCAGGTTGTCCATCTCGATATGATTGGCGCGCCACAATCCCCTATCGGAAAAGGTTATCCCGGAATTGGTCTGAACCTTGATTAGTTCCCCCTTCTTTCCGTAATACTCCACCTTTGTGATAACGAGCTTCTCGTCCACCCAGAGGAGACGACGACCGTAGCCCGTTTCGACTCCCGCTCCGGGAACGGCCTCGATCACTGAGGCATTTCCGTCCTTCCCGGAAAAAGAATAGGTGAAATCCCGCATGCGCTCTCCGATCAATTGCCGGATATCTTCATTTGTCATATCTGTGCCGGCGAAATACTTCCCCTGTTCTCCCGGAGCAATTTTCCTGACTTTTTTCAAAGAGGGCAGTTTGAGATATTGTTCGTCATCCTTTCCCGCATGCCGCAGAGTAAGGAGCCCCAGGCCGCGGTCCAGCGGCGGTTCGAGGAATTTGATCGTAATGCAATCTTCGCGGGCGGGATCGAGCTTTGTCCAGCGCAGCAGTTTCTTCTCTTCTTTTCTGCCGTCGGAATAGACGATGACAATTCCAATCGATTCCTTTTCATAATTCGCCTGACGAAAAAGCTCCCAGCTTTTCGAAATGATTCCTTCCGCCGACAGATCTTCAGCCGGGCAAGAGGTTGAAGAGCTAAAAGCAATGAGCGCTGCCGAAGCCAGTATGAAAAACGTCTTCTTCATGAATCCCCTTTCTTTTCTTTCAACGGACATTGTATGGAGCTTCTTCCGCAGAACTCACGACCTCATGAGCGGCCTCCGCCCTGACGCACCAGGGCAGCAAAGCGGGCAGGAGCACCAGCGATCCGAAACCGCAGGCCAACAGCATGACGATCATTATCCATCCTATGCGCTCCACGGGAATAAAGCGGGACGCCATGAGCGGAGCGAAGCACAAGGAATTGAGCAGGATGTCGATGACGATGATTTTTCCTCTGACGGGCAAGGCGTACCGCAGCGACTGCCTGGCGTCCTTGCCAGAAAGCAGGGCCGCCTGGTAATCGGCAACCATGTAAAGGCTGAAATCGATTGCCGCATTGATCGCCAGGGCGGTTATGCATGCGGTTGCCTGATCGAGAGGTATGCGAAACAGGATCATCACCAGAACGATCACCGAAAAGCCGAATACGAAAGGAGCGCCGATCGCGGCCCCTGTGCGCCAGGGGCAGAGTCGCAGCGCCGGGTGCGTGCCTCGGGACAAGGATCGATGGCGCCACATGATCCAAATCGCGCAGATGAGCGCTACGATCCACATCGAGCTCACCGCATTCCATGGTTTTCCTTCACGGATGTACCTGTCGTTTTGGGGGTAAGTGAGAAACTTGCCGAAAGGCAAGACCTCGAGCTCAGGAAAGCGGTCGTGGGCAAGCCGGATGATGCCAGCGACTATGTCTCCGGTTTTATTGGAATCATCCGCCGAAAAAGAGGCGAAAAGGATCAATCCTTTATCGTCCCAGAGCTGGTCTTTGATTGCGGGTCCCAAGTCCCATTCGATCATCTGCAGCGCATCATGTATTTCGCTCTCGTTGCGTGGCAGATGCGCTCCATACGTCTCTCTAGCGATAACGCTCGTGATGTCCGTTACGGCATTCACTTCGCGAATGCCGTCCAACGTTGCGATTCTGCGCTTGAGCCCATCGACTCGCGCCCAAAAAGCAGGATCATAGATTCCTCTCCCATTCCTCGGCAACACCAGCACCGATATGCGATCGAACCCGTAGCTTCCTTCCTCGTTCAATATCTCGCTCGCTCGATACACTATGGTGTTTGGCAAATAATCGAGCGGTCTGGTCCTTACGTGAAGGAACTGGAAGTCTTTTTTCGTGAAGGGAACATAGTCGGATGCGACCATCAGAAGAACCGCCAGGGTCAAAACGCCGATTACCCACAGAGACGATATCGCATTCTTGCGATACGAAAATTCTTTGCTTTCGTCTGGGTCCAGAACGGTGTGGCAGAGCTTCGTGACTTTGCTCAGGGATCGGTCCCAGATCTCGCCTGCCTGTTTTGAGCGCAGCGATTGTCCCTCCGCCGCCTCTCCGCCAATGAGCGTGTGGAATGCAGGTAGAAAGACGAGAACAAGAAAGAGTAGATAGACGATTCCAAGCGCCGAAAAAATCCCGACTTCCAGTATTCCCCGTATGCCGATCTGATAGAGAGTTCCAAAATTCGCCAGAGCGTTGAGAGCCGTGACAAGAATGACTCCGTCTACAATGGCTCCGGTCTTGATCCAGAGTTCCGCTGGAGAGCGCCCGCCGGCAATCAGACGCTCTTCGTTGTAGCATTCGAACTTGCGCTCCACAAAGGATATGCCGGAGATTATGATGGCTGTATAGACCAGCAGCGTATAGATGCGCTCATAGACTTGAAATCCGAGCTGTTGCAGTAGTCCGATAGAGCCTCTGGTCCAAAGGAGGCAAAGTACGATGACAAGAATTGCGATGCTGGTCTGCCGCTTGCTTTTCAAGCTGAGATAGAGAGCCATGCCGGCTATCACTAATCCTATGGACGTGAGCTTGAGCATGTCCGAAGTCAGGGCGGCGTCCATGAGGCCGCACGCCGTAGCCCACCCGGCTACCGTCACCTCCTTGTATTTTCCTGTCGGGTTTATGTCCGTCTTGAAGAGCCATTCGAGCCGGGAAATCTTCCTTTGCTCCAAAAGCTCGGCAATTCGTCTGAATATGGCGATTTCGTCAAAGCCTCTCGGCAACAGGACGTTCACCGTGGCGTAATCGAATTTTCTTCCGATCAGCATTCCATAAACAGAGGCGTCTCGGGCTACTTCGGCCTTCCAGGCTTCGAGCGCGGAGGCGTTGGAGGAAATTTCGAGCAGAGCCTCCTCATTGATGTACGGACTGTTCAATAGCTGCTCTCCGTCATCTCGATACCTGGGAACAACCGAGAGGCTCAAAATCCCGAGCTCTGGAAAGGCGGCCTCGAGCTCATCGGTAAGCTCCGCGATGAATTTCATGTCCTGCAAAGAAATCTGCGGGTTGAAAGTGATAACAAAAGTGATGACATCGGAGGTTTTGAGCCCTTGCGCCATAAGCGCTTCAGCCCTTTTGTCCATGATGTAGCAGGGGTCTTCCTTGTTGAGAAGAGAATCGTCCAGGATCCCGCCTCTTTTGGCGGTCAGATTGCCGTATGCAACGGGAAGGAGTGTGACAACGAGCACAAAAAGAACTATTCCAATGGATGCTGCAGGCTTTCTCATGCTATCTCCCAAAGCGCTCAGGAGCCGTAAAAAATTACTCATTGTCTCGGTTTGGCCACAGCAGACCTTTTCGAAAAGACTTTCCCGATGACATCAAAAATGGCAGGCCCTCGTTCGGTATGCCCTTTTTGCGTCTTCTTTTGACTACTTATTCATGTGAAGAATTGGTACAAATATGAAGTTGGCAGAGGCTTTGTCAAGCAAAATATCTCTTGGTGGGTGAATGGGTGAATTTAACGGTTTTTGGAGATTATGGTGATAATCAGTGCGAGTCGTCGAACGGATATTCCAGCTTTTTACACCGAATGGTTCATGAACCGTATTCGCTCCGGCTTCTGTATTGTCCCCAATCCGTTCAACGCCAGGCAAATCTCCCACATTTCCTTGAAGCCCGAGGATGTCGACGCCATCGTTTTCTGGACAAGGAATCCGCGTCCGCTCTTTCCTTATTTGACCGAGCTGGATGAGCGAGGCTATCGGTACTACTTCCTTTACACCCTCATGGCCAATCCCGGGCTCATCGATCCCGGCTCGCCTCGGGTTGAAGACTCTATCGAGACCTTTCGCGATCTCTCCTTTCTAATCGGCCCCAAAAGGGTGATCTGGCGCTACGATCCCATCCTTTTTACCAGCATTACAGGTCCCGATTTTCATGAGGGAGCCTATCGGCATATCGCGAGATCTTTGAAAGGGCGCGCAACGCGGTCAATCGTTAGCATCGCTCAGATGTATCGGAAGACTCGCAAGCGTATGAGCAGGCTGGCCGAACAGGGGATCGAGATCCTTCCGTATGACGAGAGAATGTTGTCTTTGCTGATGGGATCTCTTGCACAGATCGCAGCGGATAACGGCATGGAGATTCAGAGCTGCGCCGACGAACTTGATTTGCAGCGTTACGGAATCAGTCCCGGGAAATGCGTCAATGAGGAGCTCCTCTCCAATGAATTCGGGCTTCGCCTCGAGGTTGCAAAAGACGCCTGCCAGAGAAAAAAGTGTAATTGCGCAGCGAGCAAAGATATTGGAATGTACGATTCCTGCCTATTCGGATGCGTATATTGCTATGCGACCACCAGCTTCGAGCGGGCGAGGGAAAATTACCGAAGGCATGATAAGGAATCGCCCTCGCTTCTGACCTTACGCGGACAGGGTCTCGCGAGTAAAGAGCTGTGATGAGAGCGGTAGGATGATCTACTGGCCTGCCGGAGGCTTTGTGCAGACGAGCTGAGCTATTGCACGTTCTTTTTCTTCCTCTATTCCCTCCCAATAATGAAGGATATTCCAGTCTTCAAACCATCCTTTCAATTCGCCGGGCTTGAGAAGAAAATCGGGATTGCGCGGCTTGCCGAACTTAGCCTGTTCGACTGTATAAGTCTCATACATGAGGATGCCCGTTGGGCGAAGAGCCTTTCTGATGCAGGAGATGAGGGGACGATGCAGGTAGCGGAACACAAGCAAGGCGCCATAGGAATCCGGGGGAAGCGGGCTCGCGCTTGGCGCCTCCAGATCGACTTGCCACAGTATAATGCCGGCGCCGTTTTCGAGCGCAAGCTCCTGGGCGCGCTGCAACCTTTCCGATGAATTATCGCAGCAGATCACAGAAAGGCCCTGCTGCGCCAGGAAAATTCCATTCCGCCCGTCGCCGCAGGCCAAGTCCAGGATCGGACCGGGTAAAACCCTTTCGGTAAAAAGACTCATGTGTTCAATGAGCAAATGAGCCGGGTCGAGCATCCATCACCTCGCTATCGATCCTCAATTATTCGTCAGCCCAGGAAGCTCGGATCGTCGAGCCGCCTCCCGGGATGGATTGGACCTCAAAGCGGCCACCCGCCAGCTCTACCCTTTCTTTCATGCTGACCAGGCCCAATCCGTACGAGCCGCCTTTTTCCGAAGGGATATCGCTTATGCTGAAGCCCCGGCCGTTGTCTCCCACCATCAATTCTATAAGATTGCCGTTCTTCACAAGAGAAACGTCTACAGTGTCTGCTTCGCTATGCTGAGCGATGTTGTTCATGGCGTCTTGCATTACCCTGTAGATTACGACTCTCAATCGCTCGGGCACGTCTTCTTCCTCAACGCTGATATGCTTCTGGATGCGCATGCGGGGGTGAATCTCGCTGAACTCCCGGCAGTGCCATCCAATGGTGGCCACGATGCCCAGGTCGTCCAGAAGCGTGGGACGCAGGTATGTGTAAATTCTACGGACTTCTTCAATGGCGTGCTGGATCGTTGGAATCAGAGCCTCAAGCGGCTCTGGGGAGGCTACCCCCCGCTTCAGCAACCCGATAGTATGCTCCACGCCATATTTGACCGCCGTTAGGATCTGGCC
The DNA here is from genome assembly GCA_964578835.1 of uncultured Syntrophobacteraceae bacterium. GTDB lineage: Bacteria > Desulfobacterota > Syntrophobacteria > Syntrophobacterales > Syntrophobacteraceae > CAZOEL01. The sequence goes on from CAZOEL010000070.1 coordinate 24,665, forward strand.
CAAATCGTCATGCAGCTCCGCGGCAATGCGCTTCCTCTCTTTTTCCTGAACCTTCAGCAATTGAGAAGAAAGATATTTGAGCTGTCTTTGCGACTTTTGCAGCGCCTCCTGAGACCGTTTTCTTTCAATGGAATAGCGAATGGAACGTTCGAGAAGATGGGCGCTCAACTCGCTCTTGAGCAGGTAATCAGCCGCCCCGGCTTTCATCGCCTCCACATCGAGATCATAATCGCTCCTGCCCGTAAGAAATATCACCGGCGCTTCAAGCCCCATGCGAGTCAGTTCGATAAAAAGCTCCATTCCATTCCGGTCCCCAAGGCGATAGTCCAGCAGGAAAACATCGAAATGAGCTTTATTGGCGGCTTCTATGGCTTTGTCATAACTCGAAGCCCACTCCAGATGATATCGCCCGGAAGCCTCTTCCGAGAGCAGATCCTTGATCAGGATATGATCTTCTTCGTCATCCTCTACAAGGAGCACTTTTAGATGATCGGTCATATCAACCGCTTTCCTTGCATGGCGTTTGCGCTCCGCCAGAGCGGCAATCGCTGGGGCTATTCTTTGACCCGATCTGCATCCCGACAGGACTTGTAGATCGAGGCTTTATTTGCTGAATCATGCACCATAAAGAGTTTCTTTTCTTTATGCAACCTTTTGAACAAAAACCGAAAGAGGAGACAACCGGATTCCCGCCAGAGCCGTCTCATAAGTTAATGTCTGAGAGTATCTATCAAAAGGTTTGTGAATCTATAAATTTATTGTGGTGTGTACGGCCCTGGGCGGAAGCTCGGAAAACACCTTCTTTCTGAACCACGAAACACACGAAAAGCACGAAAAAATGCGAACAAAGTGAAAGGCGCCCTTTCGGATTAATGAAATTTCGTGCTTTTCGTGTGTTTCGTGGTTCAGAAAAGAGCTTTGTTAAAGACACTGTAGTGGATAAAGAGCAGGAGAGCGGTGGGAGCGCTCTCCTGCTCTTTAGTCCCTTGTTATCTCAGATCGCTGCAAGGGACGCACGAGCCTCGTTCATCAACGCAATCATGGCACTGTAGCTGCTCGCACGCCTGGCAGGCCTCGACGGCTCGGGATTCATCGAAGTTCGAACCGCATGTAGTGCATCGGAAGCACTTTCCTCTTAAATCGTTCATATCATTCCCCTTTGTAAGCCAGCCAACCACAGGGCGAAATGCTCGCCGCGAAGGCGGCTTGAAAGAAAAGCTTTGTTCAGTCATTATAGTCAACAAGATAAGGATCTCCCGGTCCAAAGAAGAGGGGGCTCTCAGGCTTCAGTCGGATTTATTATAAAATGCCGGGGAGCTGTGAAGCGGGTTGAGGAAAACCTGATTATATCCAAACTGTTGCTCTTTGTTCGTTAACGAGAGGCTATTGTTGCAAAAGAGCAAAGCTCGGGTTATGTGAATCGATTGAAGAAGGTAAACAAAAGACCGTTTGATTTTATTTCCCGCGCGCTCCGGCGTTGGCGGGAAGATCAGTGGATCATGCATGGTAGAGAGCTTTATTTCCCGCGCGCTCCGGCGTTGGCGTGTGCGTCGGCTTTTGATGCGCGGTTTGGAGGACGTGAAAATATCATGGTAAAAGAGTGGAAGGTGCTCCTCATAGATGATGACCCCTCAATTCTAAAGGTCACGGCCCTCGCATTGAAAAATAGCGGCTACACCGTGATTACGGCTCCCGATGGGGAAACGGGGCTCGATCTGTGCCGCTCCGAGCATCCGCACATCATCATCACCGATATCGGCCTGCCCGGCATGGATGGACTGGAGGTCTTGAAGAGAATCAAGGAGATGGACGCCGACAGGGAAGTAATTGTCAGCACTGCCTTTACGGAGGTCGATCTCGCCATAAAAGCCATGCAGCTGGATGCATCCGGCTTCGTCACCAAGCCGGTCAACTTCGATTCTCTCGCCACCGCCGTGCAGAGGGCCAAAGAGCGTTATGTCCAGCGCATGCAGACAATCGATTACACATCTCTAATGGAGGAGAAATGGATCGAAACGGCGGACAAGCTTGGCCGAACGTTTCTATTTCAAAAGATGCTCATAGAAGCCTCCATGGATGGAATAGCCGGGTGCAACAAAAGAGGGAAGATAATCATCTACAATCCAAGCCTGGAAAGAATGCTTGGCTATTCCAAGGAGGCGGTTATCGGGCATATGTCCCTGCTGGATCTCTTCGCCCAGGAAGAGGTGGGGAAATTTCAGGACGATCTCTACTCCGAGCAGCCGACGGGCGGGCGCGCGCTCTTTCGCTACAAGTCGCGACTCACTCGTTGCGACGGGGTTAATATCCCGGTGATGCTTTCCGCATCGGTTCTTTTCCAGGGAGAAGAGCAGATCGGCATCGTTGCTTTCTTCCGTCAGCTGGACGAGACTGTTGAATAGGATGAGCCAATAGCCTTCTTCGCATGATATAGTGACTCATCCGTAGCTAAGAGAGATTGTGGGATTACGCAACAGGAGTGTGGCGATGACTCTGGCTATTGCCGGCGGGGGACCATCCGATCCGGAAAATAATCAATTCGACGAAGACTATCGCTCGATCTTCAATAACTTACCCAACCCGGTCTTCATCCTGGATAGAAAAAACCTGATGATCCTGGAATGCAATCTCAGCGTCAAAGACATCTACGGGTACGCGAAGGAAGAAATCCTCAATACCTCCTTTTTGAATTTTTTCGAAGAAGGAGAGCATCAGAACTACGCGCTCGAGCTGAGGAGCTCCGACACGCTCAATCATGTCAAGCAGATTACCAAAGACGGCAGGGGCATTTTCGCCAACATCCTCGTTTCCCCGTATGTCTTCATGGGACGTCCCGCCCTTCTCGTGACTTCCAACGATATGATCAGGGTCCTCGTGGTGAAGCAGCAGTTGATCCAGACCAGCAAAATGGCGACTCTTGGCGAGATGACCACGGGAATCGCCCATGAGCTGAATCAGCCCCTTTCGGTCATTAAGACGGCCAGCAGCTTTCTTTTGAACAGGGTCGAAAAAGGCGAAAAGATTCGAGAGGACATCATGAAGGCGATGATAGAGGAGATAGACAGCCATGTGGACCGGGCCGGCGCCATCATAACCCACCTGCGAGAATTCGGAAGAAAGTCCGAGGCAAAGAAGGAAGCCGTTCAGGTCAACACGCCGCTGCTGAGATCGCTGGCAATCTTCAGACAGCAGCTTAAATTGAAGGATATCGAAGTTATTGAAGAAATCGAAGAATACCTTCCTGCCGTCATAGCCGACAGCAACCGCCTCGAGCAAGTCTTCATAAATCTTCTCATAAACGCCAGGGACGCCATTGAAGAGAAGCGGGAGAAGCTTGGGAAAGTCCAGCTCCCGCAGAAGATTATAATCAGGAGTAGCCTTCGGGACGGAATCATTGCCGTGAGGATCGAAGATACCGGCGTCGGCATTCCAAAGAATCTGCTCGATAGGATCTTCAAGCCCTTTTTTACAACGAAGGCTGCGGATAGAGGCACTGGTTTGGGGCTTTCCATCAGCTATGGCATCGTGCAGGATTATGGCGGATCCATTCGGGTAGAAACGGAAGAGGAGAAAGGATCGGCTTTTATTGTTCAATTTCCAGCTCAGGTGAACGTTAATGGCGGATAAAGTGCTGATTGTGGATGACGAAGAGGGAATCAGGCGCGTGCTGAGGATTTCTTTGAGCGAGGCGGGGTATTACGTGCTGACGGCGGGCAATGGCGCCGCGGCCCTGCAGCTCTTGAGAGAGGAAAATCCCTCTATTGTTCTGGCGGATATCAAGATGCCCGGTATGGGGGGCATTGAGCTGCTCCAGATGATCAAAGAGGAAAGCCCCGATACCGAAGTCATCATGATGACCGGTCACGCCGACCTTGAGCTCGCCGTCCAGAGCCTTCAGTTTGAGGCTAGCGACTTCATTACGAAGCCCGTCAATTACAATGCTCTCGAAGTGGCTCTGAAGCGCGTTCAGGAAAAGATCTGGATGCGCTCTCAGATTCGCAAATACACCACCGACCTCGAGAAGCTGGTCTCAGAGAAGACCCGGCAGCTCATCGAGGCCGAGAGGCTTGCCGCCATTGGGCAAACGGTGGCCGTTTTGGCCCACGCGGTGAAAAACATCATCAGCGGACTGCAGGGGGGGATGTTTGTCGTCGAGAAGGGACTAGAGCTGAGCAACAAGAAGTATCTTCACCAGGGCTGGGAAATGGTGAAGGGCAATGTGGACAAGGTGAAAAACCTGGCCATGGATTTGCTGAGCTATTCCAAGACGAGAGACCCGGACTATGATTTTTGCGATCCGAATATCCCCGCCCGGGAAGTCTATCATTTGATGCTGTTGCGAGCGAAAGAGCACGATGTGGACCTGAAGCTGGATCTGACTGACAAGATCCCCAACGCCTATCTCGACCCCGAGGGCATCTATACTTGCCTTCTTAACCTCGTAACCAACGCCGTAGATGCATGCGCGCTCAATGCAAGACGGCGGAAGCCTCGGGGGGAGGTCCTCATCCGGTCGCAAAAAACCGATGGCTGGGCCGTCGAGTATCAGGTGGTCGACAATGGCTGCGGCCTCGATGAGGAGCAAAAGGAAAAAGTTTTCCACTCCTTTTTCAGCACCAAAGGATCGAAAGGAACGGGTCTCGGGTTGATGATCACGGAAAAAATCGTGCGCGAGCACGGGGGAGTCATCCATCTTCGATCCGCGCCGGGAGAAGGCGCCCGGTTCACGATCCGGCTTCCCGAAAAGGAGATTCAGGTGGATCGATTTCGCTCGAAAAAAGACGAAGATGATGAATAGCAGCCGCAACGGCTTATAGGTCTATAATCTCCGACCGTTCAGAAAATTGCGGGAATGCTTGCAATCGGCTCCCTCGGGGCGGCTTCTCCCATGTCGACTTTGTGGGTAACGCCGTCTTCCAAAGGGATGAAAACGGTCATGGGCGAGTCGATTACGGGCCATCTGCCTTTGATCGCATTGGCGGGCTCGTCTCCGACAAACGCCAGATAGCTGTATTTGTGATAATGCGGCAGCTTCTGCCCCAGACCTGGAATCGCACTGGCGGGATCGCAGGAAATCCAGGTCATGGAAGCCTCTCTGTTGTGTGGGTTCCTTGCCGTGATAACGAAGGAATGGTTTTTATGACTGACATCGTTCTGGCGGATTCGAATCCGGGTCGGACTTATGCTGGAGCTGTAATCCGATAGAGCGTACGCCATTTGGTCAAGGAAGCGATTTTCCCTTCCCAGAAGAGTAACCGCGCAGTCCTGAGGAAGATTTTTTACTTCGCAGTCAAGTCTTATCTGCACTTCATCCGGGCCGGAGCGCGCCAGGGCGTCTGAAAGGCTTCTATATCCCTGAAGGATCTCCCTCTCGGCGACGGCGGGAAGCACTATGAGCATCTTCTTCGCTCCAAACGCCTGAGTCAAAGCGGGAGGAGTCTCTTCCCTGTCCAGTTTTCTAAAAAGATCGAATTCCGGGTCCACATCAAGCCTCAGGGGCCTTGCCGGAAGATGCAGCTCGAGCTCGAAGCGCCTCTCCTTCATTTCAACCACGGTCTGGAAGGCTTCTTTCTTGTCCTTCAAAGTGACGGCGAGAGGGATGCGCAATAGAAACGCGTCTTCAGGCTGAACCTGTTCCAGGAGAGCCTTCAAAAGGTATCCCTCGCCCTCCGCTGCAGTCGTCACTTCGCTCAGCTTGAGCTGCGGAGCCCCGGGCTTCTTTGTCCACTGATCGAAAACCCTGCCGAGATCTTTGCCCGAAGCGCTCTCAAAGCTCTTCTGGAGCTCGTCAAAGGATGCAAAAGCAAATTTATTCTTTTCGTAGAAGTCCCGGAGCCCGCGCGTGAAGATCTCGTTGCCCAACTCGAGACGAAGCATGTGAAAGAACATGAGGGATTTGCCATACCCAATGGCCTCGGAAGAGCTGCTGTGGCGGGAACGGAAGGCAACGAGCGGGAAATCTTTTTCATCCCGCACGTAGTCGGCGTATTTCTGGAGCGTCGAGAACCGATACTCCGCTGCATCGCCTTTCTGCTCTCTCATGAGATGATCGGCGAGGTACGCAGTGAGGCCTTCCGACCAGTTCCCTTTTTCATATTCCGGAAAAACGGAGTTTCCCCACCAGTTATGTAGAATTTCATGAGGATAGGAGGTATTGATGATAAAGGGCAGCCGGATGACTTTGGGGCCGAGCAGAGTGAAGGAGGGCATCCCGAAACCGGTTTCCCAAAAATTTTCGACCAGCGCGAATTTGGTGTATGGATAGGGACCGATGAGCTTTTCATACATGGTGATATAGCCAATAGTAGCGGCAAGATACTTGGCCGAAAGCTTCTCGTCCGGAGAACGCAGAAAAGCCATGGCTTCGATTCCGCCCTCCTTGCGGATATACTCCGAAAAAGGCGCCGCAATGAGATATATCTCCGGCTGAGGCTCGGAAGACACCCAACGCGCTACGGGAGCTTTACCCGCTTCTTCGCGAAAGACTCTTGCTCCCTGGCTGACCGAGCTCCATCCGGCGGGGAGCTTCGCCTCCAGGCAGAATGTCGCCATTTCCGCATCCAGTTTGGGATACCAGTGGGAGCTCCCGGAAAGAAAGACTCCTTCGCTCGAGATCAAGCCCGGCGTGCTCGTGATCCCGCGCGCCGGCGCATCTCCGTTTTGCTCGATCGGATAGCGGATGACTCCACCGTATTCAACGATGAAGCTCCTGAGGGCCTCAGGAAGAGTAACGCGAAAGAGCTCCAGAGGAACAGGCCCTGGGAGCTCGCTCTCTTTTGCAATACTCACGTCGAACGTGGGAGATGAAGGATTGAAGCGAGCGTGCAGCAAAAGCCGGAATTCTCTCGGATGTCCTTCGGGAAGAGTGATAGCGTCGATAACGTCGAGCCTTTGTTCTTCCGGATGGATGGCGATGTCCAGGTCATGATGGACGATATCCCGCGCGTTGGAAGGCGGCGCCAAAAGCGCCACGGCGAGAACGAGGCTGAGTAGGGCAATGAGATTTTTCATCATAGGGCTTCTCGAGGCGGTTATATATCAAACGGAAGCTCTCGCTTCTCCATTATGCAAAAGTCGGCCGTCCTGAATTCCTTTTTCCACTTTTTCCCGCGATTCATCAAGTATTTTCCTGAAAGTGAAGCCGCATTTGATTTTTCTTAGTCGGTACAGTGCTTTTGAATTATAGTATTCATTCTTACGGTTTCGGGTCGCGTAGATGAATAGCGCTAAGCACCTGAGCAGTAGTTTTTTTTGATACTTCCATATTGTGTCCGCTCATGCTGAGCTTGTCGAAGCATGAACAGCTCATTCGCCCTTCGACAAGCTCAGGGTGAGCGGTTTGTTTGTTAAGAAACTTCTGTTCGGGTGCTTGTATAATCCCGGCTGGTTTTGGTTCTGGGTTTCGGCTCTGCATCCCGTTTCATCTTTTTAATCAAATCGAAGCGCGGCTACTGTCGCTACGCATCAACCACATGACGAGGTATGGAAATGGCTGGTATTTCTTTTGAGCTCCGCAAACAGACAGCGCGATTTCACAATCCTTTAAAAGAAGGCAAACTGGACGCCCAGCCCATCGAAGTGCGACTGGACCCGCTGACGGCCCACCAGAGCATCTTCAACCCGGCCCTGGAAGGCAAGGCTTCCATTCTCTTTCCAGATACCGATCATGCTTACCTTTTGCAACGGGCTGAGGAGACCAAAGGCCAATGCTTTCTCTGCGACGGCCGCTGGAAGACCACAACTCCGCGCTACGATGACGCCGTCATTCCGGGAGGGCGACTGATCCGGGGCGAGACCGTTCTCTTTCCGAATCTTTTTCCTCTTGCGGGTTATCATGCCGTAGTGATGGTCGGAAACGATCACCACCGCACTCTCGATAATTTTCCGGCATCGCTTCTCGAGGACGCCCTCACGCTCTCTTTTGAGTTTGTCAGGCGGTGTTATGAGGCCGACCCCGAAGCCGCTTATTTCACGATAAACTGCAATTTCCTTTTCCCTGCCGGCGCCAGCGTTATCCATCCTCACCTCCAGATTATCGGCTCTCCTTTTCCGGGCGCACACCATAGCCTGCTGCTCGAAAAGAGCCGCGCCTACTATGAAAAGGAAGGCTCCTGCTACTGGCTCGATTTGATCGAAAAGGAAAAGGAGCTGGATGAGCGGGTAATCGGCGCTATCCATGATTCCGAGTGGTTTGCCGCCTTCTCGCCCATCGGCATCAATGAAGTGAACGCCGTATGGAAAGATAGAATGAGCTTCCTCGAGTGGACGGAAAGCGACGTGAAAGCTTTTGCTGAAGGACTTTCCGGGGTGCTCCGCGCCTACCATGAAATGAAGTTTTCCACCTTCAACTTCTCCTGCTTCAGCGGACCGCTGGGAAAGACGACGCCTGAGTTCCGGTGCTTCCTGCGCCTTATCAATCGCCAGAACGTAATCCAGCATTACAGAACGGACGACTTCTATTTCCAGAAGCTGCTCAAAAACGAGATCATCGTCAATCGTCCCGAAGCTCTGGCAAAGATTATGAAGAACAGTCTGTTTTGATTCGAGGGCCTGATTCCGGTGGGCGGAGAGATGTCCCAATGCGTTGAACTAAGCCATTGAATTTTGCTAGGGCGCCTCTCGAGCGTCATTCCGGAAGTCTTCACGCCGGAGTCCAGTTTTTAAAGCTTTCCTGGACCCCCGGCTTCTGCCGGGGGACGGTGGAGGGCGGATCAATCTTCCTTAATCCAACAGCGTTGAGAGATGTCCACACCGCCGTTTCCGAACCGGAATGTGAGTGGCTGCGCGAGATCCTTTCAACTTGACACAGCGCCGAAAGTGGTTCATTTTCTTCGGGAAAGCACCCGAAAGCGCTTTCAGAATAAATGGTTGTAACGGAACGGACATGCTTCCTCGTATTTTAACTGAGAACCCCATTGCGTTCTGCCAGGAGTCACCCATGAAGAGTGTCAGATCTCTTAAATCTTATTGCGCGCCCGTCTTGTTTACCCTTGCCCTTATCCTTGCGGTGTCAGTTCCATCCGCTAGTTTCGCCGCGGGTCAAGAAGTGAAGATCGGCGTTGCTTTGAGCATGACCGGGGCGGCGGCCGCCTACGGGGCTACGCAGAAGAACGGCATTCAGCTGGCCTCCGATGAGATCAATGCGGCAGCTGGAAACGACGGCGTAAAGATCGTCCCTCTTTTCGATGACGACGCCAGCACCCCGCAGCAGGGGATCAACGTCTATAACAAGTTCATAAACTCCGATCGTGTTTCCCTCATCATCGGTCCTACTCTGAGCAACACAGCCCAAGTCACCAACCGCATTGCGCAGCAGTCCGGCGTTCCCGTTCTCGCCATCAGCAACACGGCCAAGGGCATAACCGACATTGGCGATTTCATCTTCAGAGACTCGCTGACCGAAGCCGTAGTCATTCCCAATACCATCCGAATTGCGAAGGAAAAGCTCGGAATCAAGAGAGTCGCCGTTCTGTACGGCGATGACGACGCGTTCACCAAGGGCGGCTACGATGCGTTCAAGAACGCGCTGGCTGAAGCCGGCATAGAAATCCTTGGCGAGATGACCTTCGCCAAGGGCGACAGGAATTTCTCGCCTCAGTTGACCCAGATAAAAGGCATGAACCCGGACGCCATTATCGCGTCGGCGCTCGTCGAAGAGGCCTCCGGGATCGTGAGCCAGGCGCGCCAGCTTGGCATCCCTGCGACGGTTCCGATCATCGGCGGCAACGGCTTCAATTCCCCGGCGCTCATCAAAAATGCGGGCGAAGCCGCTGAAGGGGTGATTGTGGGCGCAGCCTGGAATATGACTTCCACAAATCCTTTGAACAAGCAGTTCGTCGAGGCTTATACGGCCAGGTTCGGGAGCCCTCCCGATCAGTTTGCAGCTCAGGCTTACGCCGGAGTCTTCATCGTGAGGGAAGCCGTGATGAAAGCCGGGAGCGCCGAAGACCGCAAGGCCATTCGCGACGCCATGGCTCAGATCAAGGACTTTGATACCGTGCTTGGAAGATTCTCCTTCACCGCAGGCCGGGACGCAGACCATACTCCCGTTGTCCAGACGGTGAAAGGCGGTAAATTCGTGGTCTTCGGCGAATAGGGACATCCATCTCATGCGGTTTTACATAACGCTGATCCTTGGCGGTGAGAAGGGATGCGTCGTCGGCTGATGTCTCTTCTCCTGCAGCAGTTGGTGAACGGACTCTTTATCGGCAGCGTGTACGGGCTGTTTGCTGTTGGGTATACGCTTGTCTTCGGCGTTCTGGATATTCTCAACATGGCGCACGCGACCGTCTTCACTCTTGGCGGTCTGGTCGCGCTGTGGATGGTCGAGAGCGCCGGCATGTCCATCTGGACGGCTTTCCCGGCTGCGACGCTTTTTTCCGGTTTGCTGGGACTCGTGCTGGACCGTGTCGCCTTTGCGCCCTTGCGCCAAAGAGCCGACACCTACTTTTCCGGCCTCATATCCAGCATCGCCATGGCGATCATCTTTGAAAGCGCGGCTCTCGGCCTGTTCGGCGCCCACACCGTTCGGTTCCCGCCAAACACAATCAAGATGGATATCTGGCGCATCCACGGGGTCACCATCACGTCGCTGCAAGTGGAGATCGTGCTCGTGGCCCTGCTCCTCATGGGCGCTCTGACGCTTTTTCTCCACCGCACGCGCACCGGGAAGGCGATCCGCGCGGTGGCTGAAAGCGAGCGAACGGCGCGCCTGCTGGGCATCCACGTCGATGGAATCATCGCATCCACTTTTTTTATCTCTTCTGCTTTGGGGGGCGCGGCGGGGATTCTTTTCGGGTTGTATTTCGACGCCCTCTCTCCCGATATGGGCCGGTCAATAGAGCTAAAGGGCCTCGCTGTGATCGTGCTCGGCGGGATGGGCAGCATTCCCGGCGCCATTCTGGGCGGCCTGACGTTCGGCCTGAGCGAAGTGTTGACGGTAGCCATCACTGGAAAGTCCAACCTGCGCGACGCCGTGGCGTTCACCGTTCTTTTCGCAGTGCTTGTCCTTCGGCCCGCAGGATTGCTCGGCCGTCGCCGTGGGCGAGAGGTTTAACGCCTATGGCTTTCCTCACACACTTTTTCGCCGTCTACGGCAACCTGGTGAACTTTATCGGCATAAACGCTCTTCTGGCTCTGAGTCTTTATGTGACTCTTTCCGCAGGGCAGCTTTCTTTGGGCAATGCGGCTTTCGCCGGCATAGGGGGCTACACTGCGGGCATACTCACCATGCAGCTCAATGCGCCTTATATTCTCTCCCTCGCCTCCGGGGCTCTTCTTTCGGGTCTGGTCGCCATGCTCATAGGACTTCCGGTGCTCAGGCTTCGCGGAGTCTTTCTCGCGATGGCGACGCTGAGCTTTGGCGAGGTCGTGCGCATTGCCGCGGTGAACCTCAAAGTTACCGGAGGCGCTCAGGGGCTTGTGGGCATTCCGAACAAAACCACCACCTGGATGATCTTCCTGGTTCTCGCGCTCACCGGGTACTTTATGGCCAAGCTCCGTCAATCCAGAATCGGCTGGAGCTTCGAGAGCATTCGCGAGGATGAAGCCGCAGCGGCGGCGCTCGGAGTCAACACCACCTTTTACAAGACCGTAGCTTTTACGATGGGAGCGGTCGTCGCCGGGCTTGCGGGCGCAATGTACGCCCACCTCAACTTCATCATCTCTCCGGGCGAATTCGGCTTCTCGGCGGCCGTTCAGCTCCTGATCTACAATATCGTCGGCGGGGCTCGCGTATGGTATGGCCCGCCGCTTGGAGCGGCGCTCCTGACCGCGCTCCCGGAAGTGCTTCGGGGCATCGGGGTTGCCGCCGGGCCGATCCGGATGTGCGTGAACGGAGTCATCCTGCTCCTGGTGATATTGTTCCTTCCCACCGGTCTTGTTTCCCTGCTCCGCCGTAGATCCTCCATCGCCGTCTCACGGCCGGAAGCCCAGTCGTAGGGGAGTGAGGAATTATGCTGCTCGATATTGTTGGCATCGCCAGGACCTTCGGCGGGATTCGCGCTCTCGACGACGTTTCCTTCTCGATAGAAAAGGGATCGATCCATGGTCTGATAGGTCCAAATGGCGCTGGGAAGACGACTCTCATCAATGTTCTGAGCGGCATCATCAAACCGGTCGAAGGCCGCATCATGCTTGACGGCTCTCCTATCCACGCGCTTCCGCCTTATCGGGTAGCGGCGCTGGGAGTTGCGCGAACCTTCCAAAACATTCGCCTCTTCGCCGCCATGAGCTGTCTCGAGAACGTCATCGCCGGACAGCATCTTATGGCTAAAAGACCGCTCCTCCCACTGTTGTTGGGGCTTCCGTCCGCAAAGCGCGAGGAGCGGGAGCAGCGTGATAAAGCCATGGAGTGTTTGAAACGGGTCGGGATCGGGCATCGGGCCTCGATCCTTGCGGGAAATCTCTCCTACGGCGAGAGGCGTCGCCTTGAAATCGCCCGCGCTCTTGCGTCGGAGCCTCGACTTTTACTCCTCGACGAGCCGGTGGCGGGAATGCGCCGAAGGGGCATCGAACAGATTGGCGGTTTGGTCCGCTCCCTTGCCTCGGAAGGAATCACCATACTGCTGATCGAGCACAACATGACTTTTGTTATGGGGCTATGCTCGAGAATTACCGTTCTCAACTTCGGCCGTGTAATCACTACGGGCGCTCCGGACGAAATCGGCCGGCATCCGCAGGTGATCGAAGCCTATCTCGGAGCCGACTCGCAGAATGCTTGAAATCCAGGGTCTTACCGTAACGTACGGCTCAGTCGAAGCCGTATCCAATCTCTCGGTTCACGTAACGCGCGGGGCCGTGGCGACTCTTATCGGTCCGAACGGGGCAGGGAAAACGACCACTCTCAACACTCTGAGTGGAGTAGTCCGTCCGAGGGAAGGCAGAATTCTTCTCGATGGGCGCGACATCACGGGTATGAGCGCTCACAGGCGCGTATCCGCGGGCATAGTGCAGGTTCCGGAGGGAAGACAGGTGCTTGCGGGCATGAGCGTCCGCGAGAACCTGGAGCTGGGAGGATACAGGCGGCCCCGAGACGAAGTGTCGCGCGAGATAGAGCGAATGGAGGAGCGCTTCCCCATCCTTCGCGATCGGCGCAATGCCCCGGCTGGATCGCTATCGGGAGGCGAACAGCAAATGCTCGCTATCGCGCGCGGACTGATGGCGAAGCCGAAGGTGCTGCTCCTCGATGAGCCCTCCCTCGGATTAGCGCCAATGCTGGTTGCAACTATTTTCAACATCGTTCGGGAATTGCGCGACGAGGGACAAACCATTCTCCTCGTGGAGCAGAACGCCCGTCAGGCGCTCGCCATATCTTCCTACGCCTATGTCCTGGAGAGCGGAAGCCTCGTTCTGGAAGGCCCTGCCGATGAATTGCGCTCAGATCCAAAATTGATCCAGACCTACCTTGGACAAACCGTATAGTCGCAGCTCCGCCCTGGGCTGATGAAAATCAGGGCAGGAATTCCCTGAAATGGACCATCACTTTC
>CAZOEL010000071.1:0-37082 GCA_964578835.1 uncultured Syntrophobacteraceae bacterium
GGGAAGCATGGCCGGGAGCAGGACTCTTGAATTGAAATATAGTCGTGAAAATGAAAAGGAAGCGGACCAGCTTGGATTTCGCTATCTCTGCGATGCCGGTTATCCGCCGCGAGATATGGTCGGCTCCATGGAAAAGCTGAGCCGTGGAACCTGGCGCATCGGTTCAAAAGTGCCGTCGTATTTGCTGACGCACCCCGCTTTGGGAGAGCGTATCCTGTACCTTGCCGATATGGCCGAGGCCAAGGGCAAGGCGACTGTCAAGACTCCGCGCTCCAACACTCTGGATGATTTTCCCATAATGCAGGCGGCTCTTTTTGCCGACTATTCCGACAGCGATGTAGCCAGGGAACGTTTTATGGGCGAATTGAACAAGAAGGGAACTGCCTCGAGTGCGGCTGCGGCTTATGGTATGGGACGCCTTTGCCTGCGATTGGGAAAAAATGATGAGGCGCTTTCCTATCTGCAGGATGCTGCCCGGCAGGCCTCTGGAAGCCCCTTGGTGCTGAGCTCGCTCGGGTCGATGTATCTTCGGCAGGGAAAGCTCGATGAGGCCCAAAGAGTGCTTCGGTCAGCCCTCATTCTCGACCCGGAGTCGACTATCGCTCATCTTCGCCTGGCGCAGACGTTGCAAGAGATGGGAAGGGGAGAGGAAGCCCTCGATCATCTTCGTCAGATCGAAGATCTTGCTCCCACTTTTCCCGAAATTGATCTTCATCTTGGAATTCTCCTGGGCCGGATGAATCAGGTCGGGCTTGCTCACTACTACCTCGGCCGTTACTACGGGCAAAGACAGGACTGGAAGCTCACGCTTTTTCACTACCAGAAAGCAAAAGCTCTGTTGAATGATTCTCCGCAGAAGCAGGAAGAAATTGAACATGTGCTAAAGGAAGTGGACAAGAGAAAGAAGAAAGCCGACTGGGAAGGCGGCAGAAGTAAATAGCGGTGAAAGGCGGTCATCTTTCTTTTTACATTCAGGTGGATAGAGAAATAGGCGAGCGACGATGCGCGAAGATGTAAAATGGAGACTTTTATTGGCTTTTAGCTTATTGGGCCTGGCTCTGGCTGCTTTGGCCGGTTTGTCCGAGCATGTAGTATGGCTGGCGTCTTTTTGCGGCAGTTTCTCCGGGGGGTGTAAGGAAACGATCGGGTTTACTCTGCTGAAGCAGCCTTTGTGGCTTTGGGGCGTGGGCTACTTTGCCCTGCTCGTGGGGCTTTCGCTCGCGCGACGCTTCAAACCGGCGGCTATTTGCCTTGTTGCTGGAGGAATAGGGGTGGAGATGGCCCTCGTCTGGGTAATGATCTCCATAAATGCGCTTTGCATCTATTGTATAGGGAACCTTATGGTGATCGTATCGCTTGCCGTCGTGACAGCCGAAAGAGCCCGTTTTTGGCAGATGCTCTCCATTGGATTGCTTTTCTTCATGTTTTCCTTTTATGTGATCCCTCGGGAAAACGAGCTCCATGCCTCCACCGCCAAAGGCCAGGAGACATCCGATGTCGTTGCTGTGGCGGCCGGGGAGCAGATAACGCGCACTGAGCTGGAAACGCCTCTGACTTCGCAAATACTAGAGCTGCAAAAGCAGATATATCAACTGAAACGCCGCAGGCTTGAAGAGTTGATAGCCGATATCGTGCTCCGGAAGGAAGCGGCGGAACGAGGCATTGCGCCTGAGGCGCTTATTAACGCCGAGGTTGTATCCAAGCCCGAAAGTAATGTGAGCGACCAGGAGCTGGAAGCCTACTACGAAGCGAATAAAGGCCGGGTGGTGGATTGGAAGGGAACGCCCGAAGAGCTCAAGGGCCGGATGAAGGCCTCCCTTCAGCAGCAGAAGAGTTATACGAAGACCATGGAATACGCCAAATCGCTGGGACCCAAGTATGGCGTCGTCAGTTATCTTGAAGAGCCGCAGCTTCCTCGGACGAAGGTCAACATTGAGGGCAGCCCGTCGACAGGACCCGAGAATGCGCCTGTAATCGTGGTGGAGTTTTCGGATTATGAATGTCCCGCTTGTCGAGGAGTGCATGATACGGTCAAAAAAGTGCGGGAAATGTACGCGGGACGCATAAGGTGGGTTTTCAAGGACTTTCCTCTAAAGATGCACCGGCATGCCGAGCCTGCCGCCCTTGCGGGCAGGTGCGCCGCAGAGCAGGGCAAGTTTTGGGAATACCAGGATCTGCTGTATGGATCCAAAGAGGAGTTCACGCCGGACCTTTTTGTGCAATACGCAAAGAACCTCGGTCTGTCCGCCGATCAATTCAAGCAATGTGTCGACAGCAAAAAATATCTCGGGGCGATTGACAAGGAAAAGCAGGACGCGAAACTATCGGGCATTGATCGAACGCCCTCCTTCATCATCAATGGCAAGCTTCTCACCGGAGGCGCCAGTTTAGAGCGCTTCAAGGAGATGATCGATAAAGAGTTGAAATTTGCTGAAACGGGTGATTGAGCTTTTCCGCTTGCATGATTTCCTCCTTGCCTGAGGAGCGATTAGGGGTTGTTGGCTGCGATGCCTCCTTCGAACCGGCGAGCGGCATATATAAGCGCCGGGACCGGAGGCATCGGGCCGTCAATCTCAAGTCTTCAATACCGCGCTTTGCCCCTGGCTTTCGAAAAGCGCATGAATCCCATATCCTTTAATTCGCCAGTTTATCACTTGACGACTTCATTGCGGCAGTGATAGAGAAAACGATCTAAACCGCAAATAAACGAGGAACATAGAGAAATCTTTATGCGCCTTGTTTATTTGCGGTTTATTAGATTGGTTGTAATGAGCGCGTTTTCCCATTTTACCGATTACCAAATGAAGTGTCAGGAGAAGGCAATGAAGGTTCTAGTTAGCGATAATTTGTCTGAATCGGGCGTTGAAGCTTTGAGGCAGGTGCCTGAGCTTGAGGTGGAAGTAAATACCGGTCTCACTCCGGAGGAGCTTCGTCACGTCATTAAAGAGTATGATGCTTTGATTATCCGAAGCGCGACCAAAGTGACCGCCGACATCATTGAGGCGGCCGATAATCTGAAAGTCATCGGTCGTGCGGGCATAGGCCTGGATAACGTGGATATCAATGCGGCCAGCAAGCGCGGAATCGTGGTTATGAACACTCCCGAGGGGAACGTCATTACCACCGCCGAGCATGCGATATCCATGATGCTGGCTGTGAGCCGAAATATTCCTCAGGCCACCAACTCGATGAAATCAGGCAAGTGGGAAAAGAAGCGCTTTCGAGGCAAAGAGGTCTTCAATAAGGTTCTCGGGCTCATCGGCGTTGGAAGAATCGGCCGAATTGTCGCCGACCGCGCCATGGGCTTGAAGATGAACGTTATCGCCTATGATCCGTATATAAGCGCGGAAGTGATAGAAAAGCTCGGCATCACCGGCGTGACGCTCGATGAGCTTTATGCTCGCGCCGACTACATAAGCGTTCATACCCCGATGACTCAAGAGACTCGCGGCATCATCAACGCCGAAGCATTCAGCAAGATGAAAAAGGGCGTGTTCATCATCAACTGCGCCCGCGGCGGCATTGTCGATGAGCAGGCGCTCTGCGACGCCATCAATTCGGGAATCGTCGCGGGAGCGGCTCTGGACGTATTCAGCAAAGAGCCTCCTACGGACAATCCCGTGCTGGGGTTGGATCAGGTGATCATGACGCCTCACCTTGGCGCATCTACGGATGAGGCTCAGGAGAATGTGGCGATTGCCGTGGCGGATCAGGTGATCGATTATCTGGTGCGGGGAACGATACGCAATGCGGTCAATGCCCCCAACATCGACGGGGCCGTGCTGGCGAACCTTCGCCCGTATCTCATTTTGAGCGAAAAGCTCGGCAGTCTCATCTCTCAGATCACCCCGGGCGCCATCGAGCGGGTATCGGTCGAGTATATAGGCGAAGTTACCTGCATGGACAACCGGCCGCTGACCCTCTCCTTGCTAAAAGGGATGTTGACTCCTATCTTGGGCGAGATAGTCAATTTCGTGAATGTTCCGGTTATCGTGAAGGACCGGAATATCAAGGTGACTGAGTCGGTAAGGAGCGAAGCGGAAGACTTCACGAACCTCATCACGGTGCAGGTGAAAACGTCTGAAGGCGAAAACACCGTTGCCGGCACCATTTTTGGCAAAGGCGATCCGCGCGTCGTCAAGATCAATAACTTCCGCCTGGAAGCGGTCACGGAAGGTCATGTGCTGCTTATCTACAACATCGACACTCCCGGCACCATCGGCGCTATCGGGTCTTGCCTCGGCAAGCACCAGATCAACATAACCAGCATGAATGTCGGTCAGGTTCTGGAGCGCGGTCAGAACGTCATTTTCCTCAAGACCGAAACGCAGGTTTCCAAAGAAGTGGTGCAGGAGCTTCTTTCGATGGAAAACGTCAACGTAGTTCAGTCGGTTGATCTGTAATCGCAAGGAGAGCCGGAATGGAAGAGAAAGAAGAAAAAGGATTTGTGGTGAAAGATCGTCGCAAGGTTTCCCTGGAGGAGGATGTCCCGGAAACTGGCGAAGCCGGTGAAGAAAAGGAGGCCCGGGAGGATCGGGCGGAAAAGCGGTTCGAAGACGCCTCCCGAAGAGGGGAAGAGAAAGCTCGTGGACCTTTGCCTGAAGTGAACTTCGCCACCTTTGTTTTTTCTTTGAGCTCTTCCGCGCTTGTGCACCTTGGAGAGATTCCCGAGCTCGAGAATCAGGAATCCATGGTCGATTTGGAGCTGGCGAAGCAAATAATAGACACGCTGGGCATGCTTCAGGAGAAGACAAAGGGCAATCTGGAGCCCGATGAGGATCGTCTTCTGAAGCAGTTGCTTTATGATTTGCGGCTCCGCTATGTGCAGAAGAGCGGGGCAAGATAGGCTTGTGGATTGGGGTGGCGGGCGTTGAGAATGATGGACCGAAGCGGGGCGGGAGTCGTCCGGCTGGTCCACTCGATTCTTAACGCCTGATGCTCTTCAATTTCTTACTTCATGCAAAAGAGCTGAAATCAGGTTGAAAGTCGACACACCCGCAAAGATCAATTTGTGGCTTGAGGTGATTCATAAGCGGCCTGACGGTTACCACGATCTGTCGAGTCTAATGCTTCCAATAGGCATTTACGATCATCTGGAAATCACTCCAGCTTCTGAGTTGAGTATTTCATGCGATCATCCCCATGCGCCGGGAGACGCCCGGAACTTGGCATGGAAGGCGGCGGCCTCCTTCTTTGAGGCTGCGGGTATGCGGGGTGGCGTTCGGATCGATCTGCGTAAGAACATTCCAGTCGGCGCAGGACTCGGGGGCGGGAGCTCCGATGCGGCTGCGGTTCTACTGGCTTTGGACCGGACCTATCCCGGCAGGCTTTCAAGCGAAAGGCTAACTGCTTTAGCTGCAAGCCTGGGGGCCGATGTGCCGTTTTTCCTCCGCAGACGCCCAGCTCTGGCTACCGGAATCGGGGAAAGCCTCGAGGTGGTCGAAGGCCTTCCAAACTATCCTTTAGTGCTCATAAAGCCGCCATTGATGGTTTCCACTGGTTGGGTGTATCAAAGTTTGAAGTTGACAAGGGGGAAGAGTCGCATTACACTTAGCAGGCTAATGACTTGCCCTTGGCGGCTTTGCGACGTGATGGAAAACGATCTCGAAAGCGTTACGTTGAGAGAGTATCCGGTTTTGGTTGAGATCAAGGAATGGCTGTTGGGCCAGGGGGCTCTAGGTTCGCTGATGAGTGGAAGCGGTCCGACGGTCTTTTCAATCTTTGAAGATGGAAGCCATGCCGAAAGAGTTGGAGTGAAAGCCAGGGAGGTCTGGAAGGACAGCTGGGTCGCGGTAACTCAGGTGGTTGGCGGTCTGTAAGCTTCATGCGGTTTTTGGGGTGTCGCCAAGCGGTAAGGCACGGGTCTTTGGAACCCGCATCCGGAGGTTCGAATCCTCCCACCCCAGCCAATTTTTGCGTAATCGAACAAGGATAGCCCGAGCGTCATTGCATAGCCTGAAGGATAATACGGGTAGGACATGCAAAGCGATTTTAAAATCTTTTCCTGCAATTCCAACCCGTTGTTGGCTCAAGCAGTATGCTCTCATCTCGGGGCGCCGTTGGGCAAGGCTTTTGTCGGACGCTTCAGCGACGGGGAAGTTCGGCTGGAGATTCATGAAAACGTCAGGGGGTTGGATGTCTTCGCCATCCAGTCCACATGCCCTCCGGTTGATGAGAACCTTATCGAGCTCCTGGTAATGATAGATGCGCTGAAGAGGGCTTCGGCGAAGCGCATCAACGTAGTGATTCCCTACTACGGATATGGTCGTCAGGATCAGAAAGTCAAGCCTCGCGTATCGATCAGTTCGAAGGTGGTTGCCGACTTGTTGGCTATCGCGGGGTCTCACCGGGTAATAACCATCGAATTCCACGCCGATCAGATCCAGGGCTTTTTCAATATACCGGTGGATCATCTATACGGGATGCAGGCGCTGTTGGACGATATGAAGGGCAATTTACGCGGGGATGAGATCGTTGTGGCGCCGGATGCGGGCGGCGTCCCGCGGGCGAGGGAATTTGCCAAAAGGCTTAACTGCGACTTGGCGTTGATGGATTATCGTGGGACGGATGGCGGTCCGGCTTCTCGCATTGTCGGGCAGGTGAAGGGGCGGCGCGTTATCGTTCTTGACGATATGGTGGATACCGGTCGAACGATTGTGCGGACCGCCGAAGCGGCTGTTGCCGCAGGCGCGGACATTGTGGACGCCTGCTGCGTACATGCGCTTTTTTCGTTGGATGCAGTGGAAAGGCTTGAGGTCTCTCCGCTTCGGCGCTTGGCGATTACCGATACCGTTCCCGTCTCGGGCAAGGCCATGGAATCGTCAAAAATCAGGACGGTCAGCATTGCGGCTTTGCTGGCTGAAGCGATAAAACGGGTGCATCTTGAGGAGTCTGTGAGCGCCCTTTTTGCCTAGCAATATAATATCCGCCAAGGACACGAAGGAGCATGAAAGCGAATCCTTCATGCCTCTTCGCGTCTTTAGCGGATTGCTTTCGGGCACACCGGATGCGTGTGCTTTCTCATTTTTTGGAGGCGTACCGAATGAACGTTGAATTGCAAGCAAAATTGAGAGCCAGTAGCGGCAAGGGTCCTGCGCGGCGTTTGCGTAGTGAGGAAATGGTTCCGGCAGTCTTGTACGGACCTAAGACGGAGTCCGTATCTTTATCGATTTCCGCCAATCGGTTGGAGAAGCTCCTTCGAGACATGGGTGAGGAGAAAAGCAAACTGCTTCGCCTGATAATCGAGGATGGCGGCGATAGTGCGGCAAAACAGGTCTTGATCAGGGAGATACAAGTCCATCCGGTTCGCAGACGCTTCCTTCATGTGGATTTCTATGAGGCGCCTCTGGATCGGCCCATTGTGGTCGATGTGCCGGTGGAGTTGCAGGGTGAATCCATTGGAGTGAAAAAAGGCGGAACTTTGAATCTCATTCGCCGTCTGCTTTCCGTGCGCTGCCTCCCCGCGGAAATTCCTGAGAAGGTTCAGATCGATGTTCAGTCGATGGATTTGGGCTCGACAATTTATGTTCGTGATCTTCAGGGGAAGGTTCCTTTTGATTTAGTCGGCGAATCAAACGCCGCCATCGTCAATATTGTCTCTCCTGAAGGGAAAAAGGGAGCCGAGGGCGAGGGCGAATAATTCCAGTTTGTGCTGCTGCAGTCCGCAACTCATGCGCAAGACCTCAGCTTTCCGTTTCTACGGTAGCGAAGATATGCTGCGGTTGGTTTTTCGCTTGATAAGAATATGAGCAAACAAGATGAACGGGCCGAGAAGATTGCTGTTGTCGTAGGATTGGGAAATCCTGGAAGGCAGTACGAAGCCACGCGGCACAATGTCGGCTTTCGAGTTGTGGACTTGTTGGCGAATGCCGCTCCGGCTGTTTTGCAGGAAAGGAAATTTCGGGCGCTTTGGGGAACGGGCGTGATTGAGGGTGAGAGAATTCACCTTTTTAAGCCTCTCACTTTCATGAATCGAAGTGGGGAGGCGGTAGGTGAAATGCTTAGATACTTCAATATTCCCGCCTCCCAAATGCTTGTCGTGCATGACGATCTGGACTTGCCCTGCGGGCGCATCCGCCTGGCGCGGAAAGGCGGGGCGGGTGGACATCGCGGAGTCCAGTCCATAATTCAGCACGTTGGCGGCCAGGATTTTCCACGACTCAAACTTGGCATCGGACGACCTCTTCATGGAGAGCCGGTTGAAGCCTATGTGCTCAAGAGCCCTTATCCTGAGGAGGCGGAAGGCTTTGAGGCCATGATCGAGCAGGGGAGCAAGGCTGCAAGAGCGGTTCTCGCGGAGGGCTTGGGCGCAGCGATGAACCGCTTCAATAAGCGTGAGACGAAGCTGGATGGAGCTCCAGAGACCAAGTAGCCGAAAAAAGCTCTTTTGCGTTAAGTGAGGATTCTGAGAGGACTAAGCATTATTTGCAGTCTGCGCCGATCTCTGAAAACGGGGGTCGGCGTTTTTGCTTTATCGCAGCTGACACCTTTCGAGAGAATCTACAAAAAGATTTGCTTTCACATCTCCTATGTCTGCTGGTAATGTAACTCAATGCGCAATTTTATCATCCCTTTTTGCGATCAATTTATGAGTCTGCGTCCGTTGATCTCATGTCGAGATGTTGCCCGATATCTGCTATTATGATCGTGGGCTTTGTTTGAGCTTTGCATGGGTACTCAGGAATGATAGAATTAGAAATATTTCCACAAGTAATTGAAAAATCTTGAAATGACCAGGGAGCATGGAGGACATGACATATGTTCAGAATCGGTGACTTGGCTGTTTATCCTGCTCATGGGGTAGGTAAAATCGAATCTATGGAGACAAAAACCATCGGGGGAAAGAAGCAGGATTTTTATATCATGCGTATCTTGGAAAATGACATGAAGATTCTGATCCCCATCAACAATGCCGGTGCAGTGGGACTGCGACAGCTTATCGGTTCGGACGATGTGCCCAGGGTCTACGGTATCCTCAAGTCTCGGGAAGTCTCAGTGAATGGAGGCACCTGGAATCGCCGCTATAGGGAATACATGGAGAAGATAAAAACAGGCTCCATTTTTGAGCTTGCAGAGGTGCTTCGTGATCTGACCGTGCTCAAAGGCGACAAAGAGCTCTCGTTTGGCGAAAGAAAAATGCTGGATACTGCCAGGGGCTTGCTTCTCAAGGAGCTTTCCATCGTCAGAGAGATTAGTGAAGAGGAGATAGATGAGGAGATCCGCGATATTTTGAAGTAGGCGATGTGGAAAAGGAGCCTCTCAAGACGTATTATAGCACAAGAACAGGAGTGGAAGGCGTGCGCCTGGTAGACTGGGAGAGGAGGTGGTAGCGAAGAGCTCTGCGAAATATGAAGAGAAAGGAGGTGAGGGCGGAGTGAGATGGGCATGGTTTGTGCTTAAAGTCGGCTTGTTCGGAGTGTGCAGTGTAGGCGGTTATTTTATTGCAACGCAAATCGAAAACATCAATCATTATTCATGGGCTCCCTGGGCGGGATTGATGTCGGGGATCCTTTTCGCAATACTAGCCTTATCAGTTGAAAAGCTCATAAAAAGGATTCCGCTCAAGGTTATCTTTGGCGGCACTATCGGCTTGGTTTTGGGACTTTCCATCGCTAAATTGATTGCCTTCGGTTTTACTCTGCTGGAGAACACCACCATCCGTGTTGCAATATTTATAATTTTATCTTGTATTTTCGGATACATAGGGATGGTGTTGGGCAGCATCAAGGTCGAGGAGCTTCGACTCCCCAACTGGTCTTGGCTGATGCGGGGCATGCATCGCGGCAGTCCCGTAATGAAGATCCTCGATACCAGCGTCATCATTGATGGTCGTATTGCCGATATCGTTGAAACCGGCTTTTTGGGAGGAGTTCTGATTATACCGGAGTTTGTTTTGCAGGAGCTCCAACACATTGCGGACAGCTCCGACCCGACGCGACGGGTTCGCGGGCGCCGCGGACTGGATGTCATCAAACGGCTTCAGCAAGAAAAGCTGGTGGAAGTACGCATAGATCGACAGGACTTTGAGAATCTATACGATGTTGATGCAAAGCTCGTTGCTTTGGCTTTGAGGCTCAATTCCAAGATCGTGACAAACGACTACAATCTTGCCAAAGTGGCTGAAGTGCAGGGCCTTCGGGTCTTGAACATCAATCAGCTAGCGAACGCTCTGAAGCCGGTGGTTCTTCCAGGAGAGATATTGCGGCTTCAGATCCTTAAGGAAGGAAAGGAGCAGGGGCAGGGCATCGCTTACCTGGAAGACGGCACGATGGTTGTCGTGGAGAATGCGAGCAGGCACCTGGGTAAGGAAGTCGAGGTTTCGGTTACGAGTATTTTGCAGACTACGGCCGGACGTCTGATATTCACAACGCTTAAGGATGCCGACCATAGTCGCCAGCAGCATTAGAATTTGCATTACGGATGACTTTTTGGAAGATTCTGGGGTCGTAGCGCGAATCGCCGATCGGAGGTTCAAAGGATTATTCATTGGGAAGTCGAGGCAATCGTGGAGGATTTTGGCGAAGAAGATAGATCCCCAGATTTTATGTTCATAGTAGAAGCTGAAGAGGGAGATCGGCGTCTGGATACGTTCCTGAGGAGGCAGCGGCGTGATGTTTCTCGAAGCCGTTTCCAGAAGCTCATCCGGGATGCTTTGGTGCTGATAAATGACAGACCCGCCAAGCCCGGTTATGAAGTTCGGGCGGGGGATCGCGTAACGGTTTGGCTTCCTCCGCCTGATCTTCATGATAGCCTCTCGCCCCAACCGATGCCTTTGGAAATCCTCTATGAAGATGAAGATATCCTTGTCGTCAACAAAGCTCCCGGAGTGGTGGTTCACCCCGGGGCCGGTCATTATGACGGGACGCTCGTGCACGGCCTGCTTGCGCATTGCTCGAGACTCGCCAGTCAAGGCGCTCCATTAAGGCCGGGCATCGTGCATCGACTCGACCGGGATACTTCCGGAGCTATGGTGGTGGCTAAGAGCGACCGGGCTTATCTGGATCTCGTTAATCAGTTCAAAGAGCATGCGGTGGAAAAGGAGTACCTCGCTCTTGCCTACGGAAGGTTTCCAAGAGAATCCGGCGAAATCAACGCCGCTCTGGACAGGCATCCCGTGGATCGAAAGAAGATGGCGGTGGCGGAGCGCAAGGGGCGTGAAGCGATTACGCGCTGGAGCGTGGAAAAAGAGTGGGGAGAAGTTTCCCTGCTGCGAGTGCGGATCGAAACAGGGCGGACCCACCAGATAAGGGCGCACCTGAGTTACATCCAACACCCCATCGTGGGCGATGCCGTTTACGGCGGTGGGAGCCGAAAAGCCAAAACGATAAGATCCCACGCCTTGCAGGGGCTTCTCGCTCAAGCGGATCGGCAGATGCTTCATTCCTGGAAACTTGGCTTCGCGCATCCTCTAACTCACGAATCTCTTCGATTTACAGCAGAGATTCCATCTGACTTCTCAAGCCTTATATCCAGGATAGAGCAGGTCTCCTCATCGGAAGGCATGTAGTCTTATCGCTGTTTTACTTTGTAGTAGATGTCTCCCGCTTCTCTATCCTTCGTCGCCCTCTCCGTCTTCTGCGTCCAGTTCTTCGTCGGTCGGCATGACGCCGGCTGGAGGCTCTACAGCAGGGGGAGGCGACTGAGCTTCTTGAGGCTGGGCGCCGGCAACGTTTGCATTGATCTCTTCAGGCGGCGCATTGATTTGGCCTCGGCCAGGGGGCGCTCCCGGTCTCGGCGGCGCATTTCTTCTGGCGCTTCCGGGGGGTTGCGCGCCAGCTGCCGCCTCGGGCGCGGCGACTGGTGGAGGAGGCGACGGAGGCTTGGCCATGGGCGGAAGCACTTTGCCTTCCGCATAGAGAGCGACATCGTAGATCTGCCCCGCCTTTTCAAGCGACACGCTACGAATTCCAATCTTCTTCACCTCGTAGTCGCTGATCTTTTCGCCTTCCTGGACAGTAATAAAAGGGGATTCCGGTTTGTCCTTTTCCTTCTGCCTGCCAGTGGCGCCTTTTATGCGCAGGAGGGCTTTTCTGACATTCCCTCTAATCATGATTCCATCAAGCTGAATCGCCTTTGGAGGTACTGCCTGCGCATTTGGCTGATTCGACGCCCCGGCGCTATCGGCTGTGGGCGGTTTTCTGTCCTGAGCGAAGATATTCTTTTCCACCATCAAAGGGGCGGCGCTGCAAATGCCTGGAATCGCAGCGACAAAAAATAAAATCATTGATATAAAAAAGGATCTTCCCGCTCTTCTCATTACCTTCTCCTAAATGGGTTACGAAAAAGCATAGCCTCTAAAGATTAGATTATACTCATTTCCATGCTCTTGCCAAGATTGACGCGCGGATGATCGCGCGTTGCATGGCTAATAAAAATGACTTTGATTGCGATCGATAACGCTCCCGCCAGATCCGGATCTTTTTTGCTTGGCATGTGGCGGATTGCTCGCACTCGATTATCTTGTCTATTGAGCATCCACAAAACCGGATGGCCCTGCGCCGGCGCGTCTGCCTGTCACGCCCGGTCGGGTCTTGCCCGGCTCCCAAATAAGGAATGAAGGGTTGAAGTTCACAATTTATTATCAATATGTTATGAAATAAGCTGTTTGTTCAGAAGATTCGCACCTGCTTCGGGAGATTACATATGACACGGCCTTCTTCATTGTTGCAAGCGTTTCAGCAAGAATTCAAGCTGCCTGAAGAGCATGTAAAGCAATTGCAGGCGGCATATTTTATCGAAGGTCTGCCTCTTATGGAAACCTTCGAACAACTTGGGGTGACCGATGAGGGCAGGGTCTTGCGCGTTTTGGCTTCTCACCTCGATCTGCCTCTTCTCCAGCGTGGCGATTACCCGGAAAAGCCGGTGCTGCTCGAGGGCGTTTCCATGTTTTTTCTTCGCAAACATGCGATGCTGCCCATCCAGGTCGATAGCGGCGGAGTGCGCGTAGTCGTCAATAATCCTCTGGACATGCCGTTGCTCAACATTTTGAGCAGCTATTTCGCCGATATGGACGTGAGCCTGTGCCTCGGACAGAGAGAAGAGATCCGAACGGCGATAGACCGCCTTTACGGAGCGGCCGCCCGAGAAGCGGAAGCGCTCTCCAGAAGCGGCGACGCCGCTGTCCTCAGCACAGATATGTTCGAAGATGACCTGGAGCGGTTGAAAGGACTGGCTCAGGAAGCGCCTATCGTGAGGTTGGTGAATGTGCTGATTTCCCGCGCTCTGGATATGCGCGCTTCGGATATCCATTTCGAGCCTTTTGAGCGGGAATTTCAGGTTCGAGCGCGTGTTGACGGCGTACTTTTCGATCTCGACCATCCGGCCAAGAACATGCAAGCAGCCATCATCAGCCGTCTCAAGTTGATGGCTAACCTAAATATTGCTGAAAGGCGCCTGCCCCAAGACGGTAAGATCAAGTTGAGATTCGGGAATCGAGAAGTGGATATACGCGTATCCACCGTCCCCACCATTTACGGAGAGAGCGTGGTATTGCGGCTTCTCGCCACTGAGAATGTGGATTACGATCTGGCCAGCGTGGGAATGAGCCCACAGCAGCTCTCCTTCATTGAAACGCTCATCGAGCGCCCCTATGGAATGATCTTGGTGACGGGGCCGACGGGCTCCGGGAAGACGACAACCCTTTACGGGGTATTGAAAAGGCTCAATTCGGTAACAAGAAAAATAATCACGGTAGAAGATCCCGTAGAATATCAAGTGGATGGAATAAATCAGATCCAGGTGAAGCCGCAGATCGACTTGACTTTCGCCAATACTCTGCGCAACCTGGTGCGTCAGGACCCGGATGTTCTTCTCATCGGGGAGATACGCGATAAGGAAACAGCGGATATAGCCATCGAATCCGCTCTAACAGGCCATTTGGTGCTGTCCACATTGCACACCAACGACGCTCCGGGAGCCATCACAAGGCTTCGCGATATCGGCATAGAATCCTTTCTCATGGCCGACTCCTTGCTGGCTGTTCTGGCCCAGCGCCTGGTCCGGCTCCTGTGCCCCGTCTGCAAGGAGCCCTACGAGGCTCGCGATGTGGATAAAGCCAGATTGAGAGACGTTTTCAGCGATCTTCCAGACTCCGTCGTTTTATACCAAAACAAAGGGTGTGAAAAATGCGGCAATACCGGCTATCGCGGACGGGAGGCCATCTTTGAGATTCTTCCCATAAACGAGTTGGTTCGCTCCGCCATTGTCGCGGGAAAGGATGCGGGAGCCATCTCTCAACTGGCCTACCAGGAAAATTATCGCCCGCTCATTCACCACGGTTATAAAAAAGCTCTCGAAGGGATGACAACTCTTTCAGAAGTGCTCAGAGTAACCAGCCTGTCTCTTGCGGGATGAGGCGAGGTTAGGGAGACGATATTCCTGCTATGGCCTATTTTCAGTATCAGGCTCGTGATGGACAGGGACAGACGCATCGAGGCGTGCTGGAGGCTTTATCCGAGGTCGATGCCGCGCGAAAGCTCAAAACCAGCAAGCTCTTTCCCGTCAAGGTAAAGGCTGTAAAGAGCAGACGGCCGAGACGGGTTCCGGATGATCATATAATCCGCTTCTTTTTCGATCTTTCGGATCTTCTTTCCGCGGGACTGCCGGTTGACAGGGCCTTGGCTCTGATAAGCACGAACCAGACCCATAAGGTCTTTCAGCGCGTGGTTCAGGATCTCCTCGAGGATGTTCAGGGAGGAAGCGATCTTTCGGGCGCTTTGGGCAAATACCGGGACATCTTTGGAGATTTGTCGGACCACATGGTGAGAGCGGGGGAGGCCGGAGGCACTCTCGGGCCGATCCTCAAGCGCCTGGCGCAATATCTCGAGCAGCGGAAGGCCTTCAGGCAAACTCTCATTTCGTCAATGATCTATCCCGTCATTCTGCTTTTCACCAGCGCGCTGTCGATGATCATCCTGCTTGTATACGTGATCCCGAAGTTTGCGCAAATCTTCAAGGACTTGAATCAGGAAGTCCCGCTCCTGACTCAAATTCTCCTCAACGCCGGAGTTTTGCTCAAGGAGTATGGATGGGTTTTCCCCATGCTCCTGGCTGTCGGGTTTTGGGGAGGACGATATCTTTACAGGCAACCGAACGTAAAGAAGAAGATGGACAAAGTCTTCTTCAAGATGCCCATCGCGCGTTTCATGATTCTGAACAGCGAGCTCACTCGTTTTTGTCGCACTCTGGGCACAATGCTCCAGTCGGGAGTTCCCCTGCTCCGGGCGCTCAATCTGGCTCAGGAGGTTCTCATGAACACCGTTCTGCGAGAGGCCATTGCGCCGTTGCACAGGGAGATCAAGGTCGGACACTCCATGAGCAATTTTTTTCGTTCGAATCAGACCTTTCCCTCTCGAATGGGGACGATGCTCAGGATCTCGGAAGAGCAGGGCAGCTTGGGCGATGGCCTTCTAGGTCTCGGGGACCATTTCGAGAGAGATCTTCAGCGGAGTGTGCAGCGGCTCATGAGTCTTCTCGAGCCCGTTGTCATTCTTGGCACCGGGCTCGTTATCGGGACCATGGTCATCAGCATGTTTACGGCTATTTTTGGCATCAACGAGATACAGTTTTAGAGGGTGAGCCTGTATGAAAGCATCCTTTGAGGACGCCAAGTCTTATGGCTTTACGCTCATGGAGCTCATGGTCGTCCTCATAATCATGGCGGTTTCCGCAGGAGTAATTCTACCGCGCGTGGGGTCCGGCTTGAGGAATATGGAAGACCGGGAGTTCCTGCAGTTGTTCGTGCAGACCATCAAAAGGGCGCGCCTGATCGCCATGAACTCGGGCGAAATTGTCGCGTTCCGCATCCGGAGCTCCGAGCGGCTCTATGATATTGTCAATCCGCCTCAGCTGCCTATTCCCGAGAATGTGGACATCTACGCGGATAACCTCGAGCAGGATCCGGAAACGGGCGATCATCTTATCATCTTCTATCCGGATGGAAGCCTCGTTGGCAACGATCTTGAGATGGTTTTCGACAAGGGGCGCACCTTTCGTATCGCCATTCACCCTCTTTTCGGCACTGTCCAGACCTCAATGGCGCAACCGCGATGAAGATTCGAGCGCAATCCTCCCATAAAAGCTCGGAGCATGGTTTTACGCTTCTCGAAGTAATGGTCGCCCTGATCGTTGGAACACTCGTGGTGGGTGGTGTTATGGGGCTTATCTCGTCTTCTTTGCAGTATACTCAGCGCCTCAAGGAAAAGAGCCAAATCCAGCCGCTCCTGGAGGCCGCCGCTCAGGAGATTATTGCGAACCCTGAAAAGGTCCTGGAAGGAAGCCTTCAAATGGCGGCCTTTCCTAATTCGCCGCCCGTTCAAGTCTTTTCGAGAGAAGAGACGGGCGCTGATGGCGGGTTCGGAGAGAGACAAGCAGCCGGCCCTCTTTATCGTGTGATGCTCAACTGCATGGGACAGGCGCTGGAATTCAGCGTAATAATACCCCAGTCAACGCTCGAGGATCGGGGACTTCGATGAGGCTGAATATCATGAGCTCGGTCATGTGGAAAAACAAGCTCCTGGGATCATCGGGGTTTACGCTCCTGGAGCTGGTTCTGGCCACCTTGATCTCGGCCTTGGTGCTGGCTATTTTCTCTGTATCGATCGGCTTTGCGCTACGTGTTTGGGAGCGTCAGCAGCAGCAGAAGCCGAGCGATATGCCTGCTCTGATCGATCTTTTGAAATGGCAGATGGCTTGCTTCGATCCAGCGCCTATCCGATTTGAAGGCGAAACCAGGCCTCTTTTTCAAGGAAATCAACATTCTCTGGCAATTGCGACGGACCACTCGGTCAAGGCCATTTCCAGAGGAGCGCCGGTGGTCGCGAGATATGTTTATTCGGAAAAGGATAAAAAGCTTTATTATGCTGAGATGCCTTTCGATCCCTACCATCCGGACAGGATTGTCGAGTTCCTGGAGATGAAGCCTTCCGATGATGAAAAATCCTGGCCCCGTTTTTACCCGACTGATGCTGAGCAATTCTCCCTGAGCTATGGAGGCGAAGACGACAACGGCTTCGAAGAGGCATGGCAGGATGAGGAAGAGCCGCCTATGCTCGTTATGGTTAAATGGAGCCCCATGAGCGATGCTCCGGTTTTTGTCGATCTGATCATCCCAAACTTCTTCTTTCCGAGGGAGGAGGCGGAGGAAGACGCAAGCCCGCTTCAGAGGAGACCTGGAAGATGATGAGGCGAGAAGAGGGAGTAGTGATTGTTGCGGTCCTCTGGATTTGCGCCTTGATTATGTGGTTTGCGCTTCAAATCGCAGCGGAAACTCGGATGCTTGGAGAAGAGCAGGTGCATTTGCTGAGGAAATCTCAGGCCTTGCATCTTGCTATAGGCGGCTGTTACGAAGCGCTTGGCCGTATGGGGCAACCTCTGGGCACGGGGATTGACGAGCCGCAGGACGGCAGCTGGCAGCCGAATGGGGAGCCGCACCTTGTTGATTATGAAACGGGTCGGGCAATCGTGATCATCGAATCCGAGAACCGCAAAGTAAATGTAAACATCGCTCAGCACGACCCGCTTAAAGCTGCCTTGGAAAGATCCGGTCTGGACTCCGATTTTGCAGAAGGGCTCGCCGATATGATTGCAGATTTTATAGACCCGGACGATATCCCCAGGCTCCACGGCGCCGAAAAGGAGTATTATGAAGAATCGGGCAGACGCTATATTCCATTCAATGGGGCTCTCACGAGCCTGGACCAGTTGCTTCTTTTGCCGGGAATATCGCCTCAGTTGTTCTATGGATATGGGCAGCCCTCGGAAGAGCTGGAAAATCCGGACGCCGTTCCAATAGATCCAGCGATACCCGGCAAGAATTCTCTGTTTCGGCTCCTTACGGTTTATGGCGAAAATCAAGCTCTTCCAGAGGAGGATGAAATCGCCGGCGAATTTGAGCGGTCTAACAGATTCAGGCGACGCGATACGCTCGACCGGCTCGGGGAGCCGATTATTACCTGGGAAAGCGGCGGAATCTATCGGGTCCTTTCCTGCGGGCGAGCGGCGCACGGCGCATCGCCGGTGGTCGTGTGGCTTACCTTTCGTTACGAGCCTGAATCCGATCCGCCTTACGTGGTCTTATATAGAAAAATACTGTGACATGGAAAAATACCAACCGAGAGGAATGAAAGGATGCTGAAGAATATTATCAGGCATCGCGCCAAGCACGCCTTGGCAATATACGTTGAGCCGGGCCGCGTGGAGGCGGTTCTGGCCCACAGAAAATGGAGAAAGTGGCGGGTTGAGGCGCCGGAGCATTTTGCCATCCCGGAGGGCGAGAATGTCTACGACTTCCTTCATCATGATCTCCTTCAACGCTCCTATTTCAGGTCTCGAGGCAAAGGAACGGCTTTGATTCTGTTTTTGCCTCTCAGCTACTATCTTTTCAACCGGGAGCTCTACCCGGCGATCTTCGGAGAACAGCTTGACGAAGCGCTGGCTTTTGATTGGCAGGAGAATGTATTCTACGAGCATGAGCGAACTTTCAACTTTATCGGGCCTGCCGTTCCTGTGAACAGCAATTTATCGGTTCCCGTTTTTACGCTTCAAAGGGAGATTTACGATAAGTTTGAACAGGCGCTGGGGGCCGAGTCGTTTCAAAGCTTTGTCATTCTTCCGAGCGCTCTCATGTATGAGCCGTTTCTATCGCCGTACCCTCCTCAGGAGGAAGATGCGTCAACCGTTGAATTTCTGGGGCGCGTAATTGATCCGCTTCACTTGGAAATCCACCGTTTCTACAAGGGCGCGCTTCTCGATTCGGTGCTCATAGGCAGAAACCAGGTGGGCTATAACCTCTTTCGAGAGAGTCTGCTGTGTTTTGGCGAAGAGGACGGATCGTCCGCCGCTATCAACCTTATTTGCTCTCAGACCGAATGCGAGTGGAGGAGAGATGATGGGTGGGTGGAAGATAACTTTCTGGTGCAAAGCCGCCCTCTCCCCGATTTGCTGATCTCCCATTGGCTCAAGGCGCTCCTTGCGAAGGACGAGGTAAAGACCTTCACCGAACCTTTGCTTTTGAAGCCTTGGCAGGTGCCGAAAGTCGCCTATCTGATTCTGACAATCTTTGCGCTCTATTCCGCGTTTGCCTGGAGCCAGGTGCGCGGCTACGATCAACTTATGGAGCAGTACCAGAGGCTCAAGAAGCAAACGGCAAATCTCGAGACGCAGTGGAAGCCCATAGAGCAACTGCAAACGAGAATCGCCAAATTCCAGGAGGATCAAAAGACTCTCTCGCAGTTCAGCCTCGAGGGCTATCCTCTCTTTGAGATCCTTACTTTGCTCACGCAGATTACGCCCGACGATACCTGGCTCAACTACTTTTCCATCAGAAAAGGACAGGTGATTCTCCGTGGAGAGAGCAAATCCGCCATCAAGTATCTTCCCGAGCTTTCCAAGGTGGAAGGCTTTGCGGATGTGAAATTCGCCTCTCCCGTAACGCGCAATCCCGCTTCGGATCAGGAGCGCTTCAATGTGCAGCTCCAGTATGATCCCGAAAAGTTCAAGAAGACGATAAGCGCGATGGCTTTGGACAAGGAGGAGGAAAAGGCTCCTACGGATATGCCTGAGGATGTTGCGCTTCCTCCCGCGGAAGCGCCTGCAGGGAATGTCGCCGAAAAGCCAGTTGAGCCTGCGCCTGTCGGACCCGAAGAATCGGAAGTAGCCGAAGAGCCGGAAGACTCCGAAGATGATGAAGAGTCTGAAGATGACGAAGAGTCTGAAGAAGAAGAGAGGTGATTAGCTTATGAACCGCCCTCAAATATCCGTGGCCGATCTGAAGAAGAATCGGATCTCAATCATGCTGGTCGGTCTGGCTTTACTGGCTGTTTTAGCTTTCCACACCTTTTGGATGGGGCCCGTATTGATCCAAACGGAAGAATTGAAGACCAAGGTCGATCAGCAAAACGAGCTTGTGGTCAAATATCAGGAGAAGCTTAAGCAGGCGCAAAGCATTAAAGAGAATTTGGCCAAACAGGAGGCAGACCTTAAGGAGCTCCAGAAAAGTCTGTTTAAAGGTAATGACCCATATCAACTGGCGGCCTCTTTGAGCGAGCAGCTTTCGGCAAAAGAGGGTCAGAAGCTTGAAATCAAGACTTACCAGGTCCTGGCGAGTAAAGAGTACGGCCTATACCAGGAAGTGCATTTGAGGTTCAACTTCATGACCAACATCGAAGGGTTTCACTATTTTCTGGAGCGAGTCGAGAATTTTCGCACGTCTATTCTCGTCCAGGAAATCAATGTTCAAAAGATACAAAGAAAAGGTGGGCCGGATCTGGTGATCAACGTTATTCTTGCGGCCTTAATGGAAAAAAAAGAAAAATCTTAAAAACGGCGGGATTTTGGTTTACACTGGCCAGCCTGATGAAGGTCTTTCCCGGATGGCTCTCAGCGCAGGCGGGAGAGAAGATGGGTTGCGGATGCCGGCATAGTATGGGAATGCTTTTGCTCACATTTTTAGCCAGTGACGGAGGGATTTCATGCTGAGCTTACCTTTTGGCGATCGACTGTCGTTCTAATCAACCACCTTTATGTCGTTCATCATTCACCTTTTCGATGACCTAAAATGCCGAATCGGCACAGGCGGATGAAAGAGATAACCTTATGAAGTTACGGCAGGCTATCCTGTTTTTTGCGCTGGTTGCCGCCCTTGGGGCATGTGCGAGCCCTTCGACGGTGGCCGTAAAAAGGCAAATCGTTCCCCCTTTTTCCAGTGCGCCGGCAGAGGAGGCGCTACTTGATGCGTCTAAGCAAGAGCTTTCAGTGGATATCACTCCCCCCAAACGAGAGGCCGATAGAACTGCGCTCAAGGATCTGCCTAATATCATAGGTAAATCTGCGACAGGGCTAATCTCCCCACCCCATGGCGGCAGACCTGACAGAGAGGTCTTGCCTGATAAGGACAGGCAAAGGATCGTCCTTAACTTCGAGAAAGCAGATGTCGCGGAAGTTTCAAATCAGATTTTCGGAGATTACCTGAAGCTCAATTATGTCCTCGATCCTACGCTGCAGGGGCGGATCAGCGTCTATCTCGAAGGTGAGTTCACCAAAGAAGAACTTCTGCAAATGGTGACGAAAATATATGCTGCGAATAGCATCTCCATCGTACCGAGATCCGGGCTTTACTACATTCAGCCCATTCAGAAGAGCTCGAGCAGCAGTCTTCCCATCGCCAGTTCCTTCATACTGCGAGAGGAGGGCGCCGTAAAGCCCGTCATCATCCTGTACCGACTGCGTTACATGGACGCCAAACAGGCGATAAACACCGTCAAGTTCTTCCTGACTCCCGGCAGGCCAATCGCTTCCGACAATACCTCCAACACCCTGATCTTTGTCGAGGATTCCGATAACGCTCGGGCTATCCTCGAAGTTCTGAAGGCTCTTGATGTGAATGTCCTTCAGGAAGTCAGCATGGAAATCGTTCAACTCCAGTCCATCTCGCCTCAGGATGCGGTGCAAAGCATGGAAGCGCTGATGGGCAAATTGGATATCTTCAAAGAAAGCGCCTTGAAAACCAATTTGGCTTATATCCCTCTGCAGAACTTCGGAGGCGTGCTGATACTGGCGCAAAACCCGGAAATGCTCAAGACGGCGAAGCAATGGCTCAAAGCCTTTGACATCCAGGGTGAAGGGGTCGGCGAGCAGATCCATGTGTATTTCATTCAGAATGGCTTAGCTCTCGAGATTGGCGATATTCTCAATTCGATCTTTGGGCTCGGCGGAGGCGGAGGCGGCAGGAGACCCGAACAACAGATTGTAGGAGCTACCGGCGCCAGAGGGTATACCGGTTTTGGCCGTGGCTTCGGAACGAGTAGCGGCAGCGGTCTAAGCGGCTCTTCGAGCGGTTTTGGCAGTCGAAGCTCCTCGAGCGGTCTTGGAAGCTCGAGCTCTGGCGGGATGGGCAGTTCGAGCGGCTTCGGGAGCAGTTCGAACCGCGCCTTCGGAGCCGGTTCCACGGGAAGGACCGGGACCACCGCATCGACAACAGGCGCTACCGGAGGGATATCGGGCGGTTTCGGGACTGGTCGCGCCGGCGCGGGCGGCTTGGGCGGAGCCGGCCAGGCGGGCGGCATAGGCAACGTCTTGAGCGGCGAGGTCATCATCATTCCTGATGAGACCAATAACGCCCTCGTGATCAGGGCCAATGCGTCTGACTATGCAAAGATCAAACAGACGATCGAAACATTGGATATTCTTCCGAGAGCCGTCCTTATTGAAGTCATGATCGCCGAGGTCACGCTCAATAAGAATCTTCAGTATGGAGTCGAATGGTTTTTCAGGGACTCCAATTTCCAGGCTGCCTTGAATGCCGGCACCACGATTGCTGCGAGGACCTCGACTGATGACAGCGGCAACGACGACTCGACCGTCATCGATTTCACGAATTTGAATCGGTTTGTCACGACCGGAGGCCTTTCTCTCTTTTCCGGGAACATCGGGAATTTTAAGGCCTTTGTGACCTTCCTGGGCACCAAGACAGATGTCAACGTCCTATCCACTCCGACCCTTTTGGCCACGGACAACAAGGAAGCCTCCATAACCGTTGGCGGTCGCGAGCCGATCCAGACGGGACAGGCCCTTACCTCTGCGGGCGACAACATCATCAACTCGATTCAATATGAAGAGACGGGCATCATCCTCAACGTGATCCCACACATCAACGCCGGCGGTCTCGTACGGCTCGAAGTAGAGCAGACCATTCGCAATGTATCGAGTAGTCAGGCCGTAGTAACGACTTCACCGAGGTTTGATGAGCGCAATATCAGAACGACGCTTCTTGCCCAAAACGGCAGTACGGTCGTCATTGGAGGAATAATTCAGGAAAGATCGACCAAGGGCAAAACCGGCATACCATTCCTGCAGGACATGCCGATCATTCATCCTCTCTTTTCCACTTCGGGTAAGAATCGAGAAAGGACGGAGCTTATCATCGCCATCACTCCCCATGTCGTCGATCACAGGGAGACCGCCCCGACGCGCGAATTCCTGCAGAAGCTGCAAAAGCTCAAGTACAGCGTCGAGAGGCACAATCCCTAGGAGAGTTGAAGTCCTACTTCATCGAATGCCAGTAGTAGAGGGAACTGCTCAGGGTGAGGCCCGAGCCTATCGCGCTGTAGATGATGGCCGTGACGATCCTGGGGACTGGAGAATGACGGAGCGCATAGCCCAAGAACATCATAAAAATAATGAGAAAGTAACTCCGCCACGCCTGGAAGGCGAAGAGGCACGCCGACTGAGGCAGCCGGGCGATGCGCTCCAAGTTCTTCATCACAAGCCTGGAGAACCCGTAGCGATAGATCAGGGTCCCCGATCCAAATCCCAAAAGCACGCCCGTCAGACTCGTGGTCGCCTCGATTGAATAAAACCAATAGCAGGCCACGGAGCAAAGAGAAAGTCCGGTAACAAACCAAACAAGACCCGCTAAAATCCTCAGCCAGCGTCGATCAACGGATGGGGTGCATTTCGCCCAGAAAAATGCGGTCCGCATGAAGGAATCCTTTTTCCTTGATCTGCATCCAATCATTCTGCACTGCAGCGCGGTTCGTGACGCCTGCGCCGGCCTTCAACTGCTTTGCTCACTCCAATATAACCATATATTTCTCGCCTTGAACATTCCGGCTTTCGACACTGCGCAATAATAGTAACCTAGTGCGCAAGAAACGTAACCGAATCATTCCGCTCTCCCCGGATATTTTTGTCGAGAACACTGTCATTGTTGCGCTGAAGGGGTTGGCGCGCTATTTGCTTCGCTCGGCTCATGACGACTTAATTTGATTATTACATTGGGTAAATGGCATAAATCATAACAGGTTCATCAGACGAGGCAATCATGGCAAGACCGGTGCTGAACAAAATATCGAATCGGGAAAGGGGAGGATTTTCCAATGATGAAGGAATCGGAAGTGCTCCCGAGGATGATCCACTCAATGTTCTTGGCGAGGAAGCGGGCTTATTGAGGAGGCCGGTTTTCAACCGGGTCGAGCAATCCTCTGAGGCGGCTCCTCACGCGCTTGAGCTTGGCTCTAGAGAGGCCGAGCAAATGAAGCTTCGCGCAAACGATTTTCCCGCCCTCAAGGCTGTTCCCAGAAATGGAGCCTCCAGGAAGAAAGAGGTGGCCCAATTCTTTCTCAATCCGCCCAAATCCATTCCCATCGTAGAGGATGTGCGGCCGCGCGTGGCTGGAAAATTCATCTTTGTCGGGGACGAGAAGTTCTACATTCGAGGAGTGACCTACGGCCCGTTTCATCCCGATGAAAATGGCTGCGAATACCATGATCCCGAGACGGTTGAGCGTGATTTCGAAAAGATGGCTTCATTTGGGGTCAACGCCGTGCGGACTTATACAGTTCCACCCCGCTGGCTTCTCGATATTGCACAGAAGCATGGCCTGCGCGTTATGGTGGGACTCCCCTGGGAAGAGCATATAGCTTTTCTCGAAGACAAAAAGCTGGCGAAAGACATCGAAGCGCGGGTCCGCGATGGAGTGCGGGCATGCGCGGGACACTCGGCTCTTCTCTGCTTCACTATCGGGAATGAAATTCCGGCTTCGATTGTGCGCTGGTACGGGGCGCATCGCATCGAAGCTTTCCTGGAGAAGCTCTACAACGCGGCGAAGGAAGAAGATCCGCAAGCACTCGTAACGTACGTTAATTTCCCGACTACTGAATACTTACAGCTGCCCTTCGTGGATTTTGTTTCATTCAACGTGTACCTCGAGACGCAGGAAAAGCTGGAAGGCTATCTGGCCAAGCTCCAAAACATTGCAGGAGATAAGCCTCTCCTCATGGCGGAAGTGGGTTTGGACAGCATGAGGAATGGCGAGGAAAATCAGGCGGGTGTTCTGGACTGGCAGATACGCTCCACCTTCGCATCAGGGTGCGCGGGCGTGTTCGTTTTTTCCTGGACAGATGAATGGTTCCGGGGCGGCTTCGATATTGATGACTGGGGCTTCGGCGTTACAGACAGAGAACGAAATCCCAAAGTTGCAGCGGAGACCATTCGAAAAGCTTTCGCTGAAGTGCCCTTTCCCCCTGATCTGCCCTGGCCGAGCGTATCGGTTGTGGTATGCACCTATAATGGAAAGCGCACTATACGCGATTGCCTGGAAGGATTGCGTAAGCTCGAGTATCCCAACTATGAAGTCATCGTCGTCAATGACGGATCGACCGACGGCACGGGAGATATTGCAAAGGAATACGGCTTCAAGGTCATAACGACCGAGAACAGGGGCCTCAGCAGTGCTCGCAATACGGGAATGCGGGCGGCTAAGGGCGAGATCGTGGCCTATATCGACGACGATGCGCTCCCAGATCCCCATTGGCTGACCTATCTCGCGGCGACCTTTCTCAAAACGGATCATGCGGGAGTCGGCGGACCGAACCTGCCTCCTCCGGACGACGGGACTGTTGCGGATTGCGTGGCCAATTCGCCTGGCGGCCCGATTCATGTTCTGCTGACCGATCAAGAAGCGGAGCACATCCCTGGATGCAACATGGCCTTCAGGAAGGCCGCCCTCGAAGCCATAGACGGCTTCGATCATCGTTTCCGCATAGCCGGTGACGACGTGGATCTTTGCTGGAGGCTTCAGCAGCGCGGCTGGACCCTGGGATTCAATCCCGCGGCGATGGTGTGGCACCACCGCCGCAATTCGGTGAAAACATACTTGAAGCAGCAGATGAACTACGGCAAAGCCGAGGCGGATCTCGAAAAGAAATGGCCTGAAAAATACAACGCCGCCGGCCATGTGCCTTGGGCGGGCAGGCTCTATTTCAATGGCTTCGAGCAGTTGCTCGGTTCATTTCGCGGCCGCATATACCAGGGCACATGGGGGAGCGCGCTCTTTCAGTCCATCTATCAGCCGGGGCCGACCCTGCTTTGGTCTCTTCCCATGATGCCCGAGTGGTATGTGGTGGTTGCGGTTCTCGCAGGCCTTTCGCTGTTGGGGCTCGAGTGGACTCCTCTGCTCCTGTCTGCTCCCGCGCTCGTTGTGGCGGCCGCCATTCCTTTTATCCACGCTTGTCTTTGCGGCGTTCGCGCCTCTTTCCCCAAAAGGGAAAGAACTCGCAAGGAAGCTTTCAAGCTGCATGCGCTCACGGCTGCTCTGCACATGCTCCAGCCTCTGGCCAGGCTTGTCGGCCGTTTTCGCCTGGGGCTCACGCCCTGGCGCGGCTGCGCCGTTCACGGCATCTCGCTTCCCTTGCCCATGCCAAGGACGTTTACCGTCTGGAGCGAAGAATGGCGGTCGCCTCTCAGCTGGCTCGAATCGCTTGAGACGAGCATCAAGTCTCTTCGCACTGTTGTATCGCGAGGAGGGGATTACGATCGTTGGGATCTCGATCTCCGGGGCGGATTGCTTGGCAGCGTGCGTGTGCTCATGGTTGTGGAGGAACATGGTGGAGGGAAGCAGTTCGTTCGGTTTAGAACGTGGCCAAGGTGCGCGCCAGCCGGCGTCGTGCTGGCCCTGTCGTTCGCTGCGCTCTCGGCTTTCGCCGCTCTCGGCCAGGCCTGGGTCACTTTCGGCATACTCAATGTCATAGCTTTTCTCTTCATGATGCAGATCCTCAAAGAGTGTGCTTCCGCCATGTCTTCAGCGATCAGAGTGTTCAATCCTCTCAGTAGCGAGAAGAAATCGAAATAAGGCGCTTTTCAAAATGATGGAGAGCATCGACCCCCAATACTTGGGGCGATGCTCTCCATCAAAGCTTGCTCGGTCCATGTCCTTCCCGGGGTCGCTCGACAATCGCCGCAAGAATCCTATTTCAGAAAAATTATTTCGCCTGTGAGCCCGCAACTTGACGGCAATTACAAAATGCTTTGCTGCTATTTGCCTCTATAGAACATATATTGTTCGATGGCGTCTTCGGAATTTCGTATTCTTTCTTTGTCAGACGGCGCTCTAGATTTTTTCATGGGCATCGTGGACAACCTCTGGATGCCTCTCCCGGATCTCAATCGATGAAGCCATACAGTGAAAGGTTGCCAAGCTATGGAATTGTCGCTTACCTGGAATGCGGATTTTATCGATTCGCAATACCGACAATGGAAGAAGGACCCAAACTCTGTTTCTCGCGACTGGAGGATTTTTTTTGAGGGTTTTAATCTCGCGGCTTTTCCCGAGCGCGAAGCTGCCGGCGTCTGCGAGAAAACCCAGGTTTTGAGGCAAATGCATGTGGAAGAGCTCGTATATCGCTATCGTGATCTCGGTCACCTTCTGGCGTGCCTGGACCCTCTGGTGAGCTGTCCGACCAGTCATCCCCTCCTGGATCTCGAAGCCTTCAATCTTCAGGACGAAGATCTTGACAGAATATTCTATACGCCGCGTATCGGTCACATGGGGGAAGAGCCCCTGCGCGATATCATCCGAATGCTCCGGGAGACTTATTGTCGCACCATCGGGGTGGAGTACATGCATCTTCAAGATCCTGAAGAGCGTGGGTGGCTGCAGGAGCGCATGGAATCCGTGCGAAACCGGCCGGCCCTGGATCGGACGACAAAGCTTCGCATATTCAACAAGATTTGTGAGGCCTCTCTTTTCGAGCAGTTTCTTCACACGCGATATGTCGGCCAGAAGAGGTTTTCTGCAGAGGGCGCCGAGGCGGTCGTCTCCATGCTCGATACGTTGATTGAGTGCGGGGGGGCGAAAGGCGCTCGAGAGGTGATTCTGGGCATGGCCCATCGGGGCCGGTTGAGCGTGCAGGTGAACAATTTGCAGAAGCCCTACCGAGCGCTTTTTTGCGAATTTGAAGAAAGCTATGACCCTGATTCGCTGGTTGGAAGCGGCGATGTGAAATACCACAAAGGATATTTTGCAGATATCGAAACGGACGATGGACACCAGGTGCGCGTTCTGCTCGCCACGAACCCGAGCCACCTCGAGGCGGTAAACCCCGTTGTGGAAGGCATTGCGAGGGCGCGGCAGGATGCGTTGGGAGATGAGGAGCGCAATCTCGTTTTGCCCCTCCTGATCCATGGCGATGCGGCTTTCGCGGGGCAAGGCGTTGTCTGCGAAACCCTCAATCTTTCGCAACTTAAGGGATTCCGCACTGGCGGAACCATACACATCATAATCAACAATCAGATCGGTTTTACGACGCTCCCCGAGGATGCTCGATCGACCCGCTATTCGACCGATGTGGCCAAAATGCTCATGGTTCCCATCTTTCATGTGCATGGGGAGGACCCCGAAGCGGCGGCGCATGTGATCAGCCTCGCGTGCGATTATCGCTTCCGGTTTCATAAGGATGTGGTGATCGATATCGTTTGCTACAGGCGCTTCGGACACAATGAAGCCGATGAGCCCTATTACACTCAACCTAAAATGTACGATCGCATCAAGGATCGCCCCCCCCTTCATCGTCTCTATTCTCAAAAGCTGATCGGCGAAGGTGTGCTTACTCAGGAGGATGTGGACAAAACTATTGAGGAAATCAGCCAATGCCTCCAGAGAGAATATGAAGAAGCTCGGAAGGAAACCTGCGAGGCGCCTTCGATATCCTTTTTCGAAGGTTGGGACGGGGTAAGCTCGGACTATTCCCACAAGCCGATTGAAACAGGCGTGGCTGAAGACGCTCTTATTGAGCTTGCGCGCAAGCTCAACCAGGCTCCGGATGGGTTTGCCGTCCATCAGAGACTGCAGCGCATTCTCGCCAGACGCCTGGAGACCGTCGAGAAAGGCGAGGGGATAGACTGGGCTACCGCCGAAGCCCTTTCCTTGGCATCTCTACTGGTTGAAGGAACTACCGTTCGCTTTACCGGCGAGGACACGCGTCGAGGCACCTTCAGCCAGAGGCATAGCGTTCTTGTAGACATCCATACGGGTGAGGAGCTTACGCCCTTGAATCAACTAAGCGAGAAGCAGGGGCGTTTTGAGGTCTACGACAGCATGCTTTCGGAATATGCCGTACTTGGCTTCGAATATGGCTATTCTCTTGTGAGCCCGGAAAAGCTTGTTTTATGGGAAGCGCAATTTGGCGATTTTGTGAACAACGGCCAAGTCATAATCGATCAATTCATATCGAGCGCCGAGTCCAAATGGCATCGCCTGAGCGGCCTTGTGCTTCTCCTGCCTCACGGCTACGAAGGGCAGGGACCCGAGCACTCGAGCGCCCGCTTCGAGCGTTTCCTTCAGCTGTGCGCCCAGGACAATATGCAGGTGTGCTACCCGTCCACGCCCGCCCAATACTTTCACCTGCTGCATCGTCAGATGAAGCGCAACACGAGGAAGCCTCTGGTGGTTCTGACTCCGAAGAGTCTTTTGCGCCATTCGATGGCGGTCTCAAAGCTTGCAGAGATGGCTTCCGGTTCTTTCAAAGAGGTGATCGAGGATGAGGCGGCTGGACAAGCGAAGCGCATTCTTCTTTGCAGCGGCAAGATCTACTATGATCTTGTCGATAGACGTGAAGGGCAACAAAGATCCGATATAGCCATTGTGCGGCTCGAGCAGTTCTATCCTTTCCCCGGAGAACGCATAGAGGAAATTGCATCCAAATTTAGCAATGCTGAAGAGTGGTTCTGGGTTCAAGAAGAGCCTCAAAATATGGGAGGATGGGAATTCGTTCGCCCTAGACTCGAGTCGCTTTTGGGAAAGGAGATCAGGTACGTCGGGAGACCGGCTGCCGCCAGTCCTGCTACCGGCTATCACT
Source organism: uncultured Syntrophobacteraceae bacterium (assembly GCA_964578835.1). Lineage (GTDB taxonomy): Bacteria > Desulfobacterota > Syntrophobacteria > Syntrophobacterales > Syntrophobacteraceae > CAZOEL01. The sequence continues at coordinate 29,631 of CAZOEL010000071.1, forward strand.
CCATTTTCAAAAAGGAGCAGGCTGCGTTGGTTGAGAGAGCCATTGGTGGCTAGAGTGGCTAGGATCAGGGGGCGGAGAGCATTTTGATTGAGGACTTGGTGGAGAAAACAGGATTCGAGCCTCAATCCACGACCCTTACCCTTGGAGGGAAGCATGAGAATTGAAATAAAGGCTCCGGAAGTCGGAGAATCGGTTGAGGAGGCCTTGCTGGCCCAATGGTATAAGCGGGAAGGCGATTTTGTCAAAAAAGATGAAATTCTTTTTCTCATTGAGACCGACAAGGTCACTTTAGAGATTGTAGCTCCAGAGGACGGGTATTTGAAGATCCTGACGCCCGAAGGAGAGACCGTGAAGGTGGGTTCTGTCGTTGGCTTCATTGAAACCGAGGTGAAGCCGAGGGAAAAAGAAACGCCAAAGGAACCGATGACTAAGGAGGAAAAGGCTTTGGAGCCCGAAGCGCCTCCAGGGGCTGCTGAAAGACAACCGACTGAAAGCCCCGTCGTCAGTCGGCCTGCTCCTGCCGAAGCGAAGACGGAAACGGGGGCTCCTGCGCTGGAGGAGGCCCTTGCGCCTTCGGTGCGCCGCCTCATGGACGAAAAGGGGGTGGATGCCTCTGTGATTACTGCCGGCGGACCGGGTGGACGGATCACAAGAGGGGATGTGCTCCTCTATCTCGAAGAGGAATCGGAGAGAAAGGAAACGGAGCCGCCTCGTCGGCGTACGCCCGAGGAAAAGGCGCCTGTGCGGACCGGCGCGCCCGAAGCACATCAAGGCGCGGTTGAAGAGGATGTCACCCGCAAGCCCATGAGCAAGATTCGCCAGCGCATTGCGGAGCGTCTCCTCGAGGCGAAACAGAATACCGCCATGCTCACTACTTTCAATGAAGTCGACATGAGCCGGGTTCAAGCTTTGAGGTCTCGTTTCAAAGATGCCTTTCGGGAAAAGCATGGCGCGCCGCTTGGAATCATGTCTTTTTTTATAAAAGCCGCCGTCGCGGCGCTCAAGGAATTCCCCGAGATCAACGCCTACATCGATGAGAAGGATATCGTCTATCACCATTACTACCACATTGGCGTGGCTATCGGCGCTGAGCGCGGCCTTGTTGTTCCGGTCATAAGGCATGCGGACCGGTTGAGCTTCGCCAATCTCGAGCGAGCGATAATCGACTTTGTCGACAAGATCAAAGACAATCGACTGGGAATTTCCGACCTCGAGGGCGGTACTTTCACGATAAGCAATGGCGGGGTGTATGGCTCCCTGCTCAGCACTCCCATCTTGAATCCTCCTCAAAGCGCGATTCTCGGCATGCACAAAATCGAGCAACGCCCGGTGGTGGTCTCCGGTGAGATCGTTATTCGGCCGATGATGTATGTGGCGCTGAGCTACGATCATCGAATTGTGGATGGACGAGAGGCTGTCGGCTTCTTGAAGCGCATCAAGGAGTGTGTTGAGAATCCCGAACGGATTATGATGGAGATATGACATGGCTGGTGCGGAGGAGTACGATCTCACGGTTATCGGCGCTGGTCCCGGCGGTTATGTGGCGTGCGTGCGAGCCGCTCAGTTGGGCCTCAAAACGGTCTGCGTGGAAAAAGAGCCGAGGCTTGGCGGGGTTTGTCTCAATGTTGGCTGCATTCCGAGCAAGGCTCTGCTCGATTCGAGCGAGCACTATTATTTTGCCAGGGAGCGGATGGCCGAGCATGGAGTCCGCACGGGCGAGATCGGGCTCGATCTCGCCGTCATGATGGCGAGAAAAGAGAAGGTGGTGAAGGACCTTTGCCAAAATGTGCAAAGGCTTCTGGAAGGAAATAAGGTCGAAATCGTTCAGGGACGAGCCCGGCTTGCGGGAGAGGGTTTGGTTGAGGTGACCGAGAGCGAGGGCGGCGGGCGACGCGCCATCAAGACGAGAACGGTGTTGCTTGCTTCTGGAAGCGAGCCTGTTTCGGTTTCGACCCTCCCCTTCGATGGCGCCCGAATCGTGAGCTCGACGGAAGCTCTCTCTTTTGACGAGGTTCCCGAGCGTCTGGGCATAGTGGGCGGCGGGTATATCGGTCTCGAACTGGGCTCCGTGTGGCGCAGGCTAGGATCGAAGGTAACGGTCATAGAAATGATGCCCAAGATTGCCGCTTCGCTCGATGGGCAGTTGGGGCGCGCCCTCGAGAGGATTCTCGCGAAGCAGGGTATGGATTTCAGGCTCAATACTAAAGTTCTGAGCGCCGATAAAAGCCCGGACGGCGTAAGCGTAATTGTCGAATCTGGGGGGCGGGAGGAAAAGTTTGATTTCGACAAGCTTTTGGTAGCAGTGGGCAGAAGGCCGCTCACCCGGGATCTCGGCCTCGAGAAGGCGGGGGTGAAGACTGACCCCAAAACGGGCCAAGTCCTGGTCGATGCCCGCTACCGCACCAGTGCGGCGGGCGTCTACGCCATAGGAGATCTTATAGCGGGGCCGATGCTCGCGCATAAAGCTTCGGCCGAAGGAATAGCCGCAGTGGAATGCATAGCGGGCCTGCCCGGCGAAGTCAACTACGACGCCATTCCTTCCGTTGTTTATACTTCACCGGAAGTGGCGAGCGTCGGCATGACCGAAGAGCAGGCGAAGGAGCGCGGAGTAAAATACTGCGTCGGCTCTTACCCTTTTTCCGGGGCGGGGCGAGCGCGCTGCATGGGAGAAACGGACGGCTTTGTCAAAATCATCACCCATGCCCTGTCGGACCGCCTCCTTGGAGCGCACATCATAGGGCCAAGAGCTTCGGAGCTGATAGCCGAATGCGCGTTGGCTCTGGAGCTTTCCGCCACCTCGGAAGACATCGCCCGGACCGTCCATGGGCATCCGACTTTCGCCGAAGCCGTTCATGAAGCAGCCATGGCCTCGAAGAAGTGCTCTATTCATGTTCCCTGATTAGGTTTGACATCATGGCTGTGGCTTTTGATATACATTGGGTTTAATATGGATGCGGCTTCAAATTGCATATAGCTTTTCGCCTTTGAGCGCGTCATCTGTCGGTTGATCATAACGGGAGGTTTCTATGCCTGGTTCGCGGCTTCGTATAATTGTTACGGGGCTTGTTGGTCTCTATCCGGTAGGGGGAGTAGCATGGGATTATCTTCAGTATGTGGTGGGGTTTGCGCGGCTCGGCCATGATGTCTACTACCATGAAGACACCTGGAGTTGGCCGTATCACCCGATCGAGAGAACCTACACGTCGGAAGGGGACTATTCGGCCGGGTACATCGATGGCTTTTTCAAATCCTATGCTCCTGATCTCGCCAACCGGTGGCATTACCTCCATTTGCACGAAAAAAGCTACGGGATGAGCGGGGCGGCCTTCGACGAGGTCGCGAAGAGCGCCGATCTGCTCCTCAATGTGAGCGGGGCCTGCATGATTCCTGAAAATCTCTCTCCTCGATGCGTGAAGATTTTTCTCGACACTGACCCTGGATACAATCAGATCATGCTCAAAGAGCGCTTCGAATGGTCGGAGAACGTGGAAAGATGGTGCGCGAGCGTGGCTGAGCACGACCGTCATTTCACGTATGCGGAAAATATCTATGGAAAGGACTGCATCGTCCCCCGAATGGACTTCAAGTGGAAGACGACCCGGATGCCGGTGGTCATCGACCTTTGGGAGCGCTACGCCGCAAAGCCGGCGCCGCTCGGCGCCCCTTGGACTACTATAATGACCTGGAACGCCTTCAAGGGAAAACTGATCTATAACGGCGTGGAATATGGAAGCAAAGGGGCGGAGTTCGAGAAGCTCATGGATCTGCCTCTCGTTGTGAGCGCTCCCCTCAAGATTGCCGTCGGCGGAGTGAGCGCTCCGCTTGACCGTCTTGCCGATCGCGGCTGGCGGGTTGTGGACGGACCCGAAGCGACGGTCACGCCTGAGATGTACAAGGATTTCATTGTGGAATCGAAAGGAGAACTTTCGACGGCAAAAAATGTCTACGTTGCGATGCGCACTGGATGGTTCAGCTGTCGGTCGGCCTGCTATCTTGCAGCGGCGCGTCCCGTCGTCATCCAGGACACGGGCTTTACTTCGTCGCTGCCGCCGGGCGACGGGCTTCTTCCGTTCAATACCACCGAAGAAGCAGTCGAGGCCATTCAGGAAGTCGAAAGAAATTACGCCAGGCACGCTTCCGGGGCGCTCGAATACGCCAAAGAGCACTTCGATTCCGGCTTAGTACTCTCCAGACTCATTGAGGATGCTGCCGGCGAGTAGCTGTTTTTGGCCGGATAGAAGAGGGAGAAGGATCTTACATGACTCGTCAAAAGCATGGTAAGGGAAAAGTAATAGTTTTCGGCATCATCTTTTGGTATCCGCTGGCGGGAGTCACCTACCAGTTTCTGCACTACCTGATAGGGCTTCGACGGCTAGGCTACGATGTTTACTATGTAGAGGATTCCGGGCGTTGGATCTACGACCCCATAAAGTTTGAATTTTCACCAGATGCCACGGGAAACGTGGCTGCGGTCTCCCCCATATTGGACGCCCATGGCTTCGCCGGTAAATGGGCATTCAGGGGCAACTATCCCGATGGCAAATGCTACGGAATGACGGAGGAGAAAATTCTCGAGCTTTATCGCGAAGCGGATGCCTTTTTGAACGTAACCGCCTCTCAAGAGCTTCGCGAAGAGCACATGGCGTGTCCTCGCCGCATCTACGTCGAATCGGACCCCTTCGCCGTGCAGGTGAAGCTTGCGGACGGAGACGAACCGACAATCGCCGCTCTTGCGGCGCACGATATTCATTTTAGTTTTGGCGAGAATTTGGGCGCGCCGGACTGCGATCTGCCGGTCGAGCGGGTTCAGTGGCTTCCGACCCGGCAGCCCGTGGTTCTGGACCTCTGGGACAACCCGCACAAGCCCGCTTCCGACAGCGCCTTCACCACCATCACCACCTGGCATAACAAGGGAAAGAACATCGTCTTTCGCGGAGAAACCTATTACTGGACCAAGGACCGAGAGTTTTTGCGGTTTCTGGATCTTCCCCGGCGCCGCTCCACGCCTTTCGAGCTTGCGGTGGTTCTGGACGAGCAGACCGAAAAGCTGCTGCATGAAAACGGATGGCGCACAACGCATTCGCTACCCATATCGCGGGACGTCAATCTCTATCGGGACTATATTCAGCGTTCGCGGGGCGAGTTCACCGTTGCGAAGGAACAGGTCGTAAAACCTCGCACGGGCTGGTTCAGCGACCGGAGCGCCAGCTATCTCGCGGCGGGAAGACCTGTAATCACTCATGAAACCGGATTCAGCAAGTTTCTGCCCACGGGAAAAGGCCTCTTCGGCTTTCTAACCATGGACGATATACTGGCTGCGGTCGATGCAATCGAAAGCGACTATGAAGGCAGCTGCCGGGCGGCCAGAGAGATTGCAGCCGAATATTTTGCAGCCGAGAAAGTCCTTGGAAGCCTCATGGAGAGGGCGGGACTATAGAAGAAGGATAGATGCGAAAAAACGGAAAAGGAGGGGGAAAGAAAGCTGAAGACGGACTGCAGGCCGCCGGGAAAGCGAAAAGGGACAGGCCTGTAGATGCTCGCACAGATAAGGCCGTCGATATTCCTCGATCCGGGCCGGGATCGACGTATCTGCCCAGATTGGCGTGGCTTGACGCCACCAAAGGGATTTCGATGCTGCTGATAGTCTTCTTCCATTTTTTCGGCGCCTATGGCGGCGCCGGCTATCCTTGGCCCGTGAGGCTTCACAGGCTTCCAGCCATCGTATCGGAATGCGCTCCTTCTCTTTCCTTGTGGGATGCGATTGGCTGCTCCGTTGGCGCTCTTGCCGCAGCGCTTTTCCAGATGGGTCCGCAGGCTGTGGGGGTATTTATTCTGCTCAGCGGATTCGGGCTCACCTACTCGATCGCCAGGAAAGGAACCCCCGCAGGCGGCTGGAAGCTATGGTACAGAAGACGCCTCATACGCCTTTTCCCCATGTATTGGCTCGCTCATCTGGTTTATCTCGTTTCCCCCTTTGTCCACAGGCAAGACCCGCTTGATTACCGTTTTCTCCTAAGCTTTTTGGGAAACCGCGTTTTTCCTATCGATAAGATCTTCTACTATCTGGTTCCTTCCTGGTGGTTTTTCGGGCTTCTCATAGAGCTCTACCTGGCTTTCCCTCTGCTTTTTTATCTGCTCAGAAAGTTCGGCCCCTTGCGGTTCACGATCCTGTGCGGATTTATCACCATTGTCAGCCGCTACATGCTTTTCGCTGTGCTCGAGGCGAACGCCGGCTACATCCAGGGCGCATTTTTCGCAGCCCGTCTTTCTGAATTTGCTGCGGGCATGACCTTGGCCCACCTCTATAGCCACTATCCGGAAGCTGTCGAGAAACGCCTGTTTTCAGGCTTGTCGCTCCTCGGTGGGATCGTGGTCTATAACCTCGGTCTCCTCTCCTACCAACCCGGCTTTACCTATGTCTTTACAGATGCGCTCGTGGGCGTCGGACTTTTTGTCATCATCGCTCACATCGCTCAGTGGATCGCGTGGCGTCCGACTCGCACAGGGGACCTGTTCAGCCGTGTGGGAGCATATTCCTACGGCATCTATCTCCTTCATCAGCCTTACGTGATCTACGTCGGAAATCGCATGGGCGAGCTCGGCTTCCCGGCTTTTATGGTCTGCTCGATCCTTGTTGTCTCGATCATTTCTTACGGGTCCGTTTTGCTGGAGCGCTCCGTCAACTTACTGATTCGCGCCATCCAGGAGCGCCATGAGGCGTCGAGCGTCTCTTCCTAAAAATCCGACCGGAAGTTCTTTACATTCCAACCATCCGTTCGTGCTGAGCCTGTCGAAGCATGAGCGGGGCATCCGTCCTTCGACAAGCTCAAGGCGAATGTGGGGAGTGTCAAAGCAAACAGGGGGAATATCTTATCCCAACCCTTATAGAGCGCCAACAAAAACTTCTGGTTGATCGCTTAGCACACTTCGGGCGGGAGGTCCAAGCTGAGCCGCTCCTTCGTCGACCGGTTCCGCGATTGAAATCCTCTTCTTCACTAACAGGAGGATCTGTATGGATCTTGTATAATACATCGGTAGTAGAGGTTGCTTTGTGAAACTCTTCATAAAATAAACGCTGACTTAATCCTTGAGCCTCTATTTAGAATATGTTACCAATTATAAAGTTGTTGCTGGTTCAAGTCTGTTTCGAAAATAAGGAAAACGATAGCTAGAGGGCTTTACGCCTATGTCTGTCGGCTTGGTCCTGACGCTGGTCTCTGAGATGGAGGCGCATGCTGTTTCGCGCCGGGGCTCAGAGGTCGGTTGATTAGATACGGTTGGAAGCGTTGGGTTGTGAACGTTATTTCACATAATAGAGTTGCCGGCGCATTGAAAGGGTTGCGTACGTTTGGCGCGTACTTAGGGAAGGATGCGCCTGCGCTGCCCCATAATCGTTTAGCGCTGTCGGGAAGGGAGGCTGGATGATGTACGAGTTTGTGCGCGGTCCGCTGC
>CAZOEL010000072.1:0-36909 GCA_964578835.1 uncultured Syntrophobacteraceae bacterium
GTGCAAGAGAACTTGACAATCGGGCCGATCAAGCTGCTCGGCAAGAGGAAAGAAGAAGCTGACAGGAGAGCGATCGAGCTCTTGAAGATGGTCGGGCTCGCGGAAAAAGCCGACAATTTTTCCGATGAGCTCTCCGGAGGCCAGAAGCAACGGGTGGCAATCGCAAGGTGCCTTTCGATGGAGCCGGAGATCATTCTATTCGATGAGCCGACGTCTGCGTTGGATCCCACGATGGTGAGCGAAGTGCTCGCAGTTATCCGACGCCTTGCGAGAGAAGGAATGACATTGGCGATCGTCACCCATGAGATGGACTTCGCTCGGGATGTATCCAACCGAGTCTTTTACATGGACGAGGGGGTGATTTATGAGGACGGTCCGCCCGCACAGATTTTCGAAAACCCACGGCGAGAAAAAACCAGAGCGTTCATAAACAGGGTGAGGAGCTTCAATTATCATATCGATAGTCCGGACTTCGATTTGTACAAAATGAACGCTGAGATCGAGCATTTCGGCGAAAAACACGCCTTCCCGCGCAAACAGATCAACGACATCCTGTTGATCGTTGAAGAGCTGTTGACTTTGCATAACTCTCATTCGGACTCGACCGATGTGGATTTGAGGATCGCTTACTCCGAAAAGCATAACAACATCGAAATTATTTTCGAAAGCGCCGAGGGAGAAGGAAATATGCTCGAGAGAGCCGAGCAGGATGACCTAGGCGTAATCATAATCAGGAATAAAGTTGAAAAGATCAATTATCGAAGAATCGACGGAAAAGACAAACTGAGCATGTATGTAAAGAAAGGATGATCGTCCGATCCAGCCATGGAAGCCGTCGGCAATCTCATCGGATGAATGGGACTTTCTTCGTCGGCCTGCGCCTTCTCAGCTCCGGCTTGGAGCAATTGGCCGGCCGGCCGCTCCGACAGCGCTTTGCGAAATGGCGGATTGTATGCCGCCTGCCTCTCTACTCTGCGATGCTCCCGGATCGGAAAAAAGACGAAAGCAAAGTGCTGAACGCGCCGCACGCCTCCTTTCAAACAGTATCAAAGGAAATCGAGGCTGAAGCCGCCGAGCTGGTTCGGCAGCCATTGTCGGTGGAAATCGGGGAATTGCTGAAGATTAAGGAGGGGGAAAGATGTTGCAAGGGGAAGCGAGGCCCGTTCGAAGAAATCTTTTTACAGTTGTTCTTTTCCTGGCTGCGCTCTTGTTTGCCCAAAACGCGCGCGCCGCACAGCCTTCTAACTACACAAAAGCCGTGCGTGACGCTATGACGCCGGAGCAGGCAGAAATCGTCAATAATCTCGATGCGCTCAGTCCTGATAATGACGCGCTGGTCTGGAACGAGGACAAAACGCTGCTCAAGGTGGTGACTTGGAAATCAAGAGAATCTTACGAGCATAATCTGCTGCCATATTCAGAGACTTCATCAAATGAGGCATATGTTGTTTGGATAACCTTGGCTCCCAAAGTCCATGAGTTTTGCAGGGATTATTTCCGCTCCCATCCGCATGCGACTCCAAAGATGCTTGAAACTCGCTTGAAACAGCGACTCGGCTTGCATCCCGATTGGCAATATGATGTGTTCGTTGAACTGTGGGTGGCGCCCGAAGATGTGTTTCGTCCCTGCGTCGATCCCAGCCCTGTTGATACGAGCTGCGATCTGAATTTCGGCAGCGAGGTCCCAGTCGTCAAGAACATACAAAACTATAAAGCCTTTTATGAAAACATATACTACAAAAGCTTCCGAGCCTCGCCAGGGGCGCCCTGGACCGGCCTTGGCTACACGTATGACTGGCGTCATCCGCTCAAAGAACAGGGCTTGAGCGAGTTTATCCTTTCTCCAAAAGCCTCTTACACCATCGAGCAGGCCGTCCCGACCTGGGAATATTGTCAGCCTTAAGACTACTCCCAAGAATATTCCTGCCAGAGCGGGGCTTTCTAGAGTAGAAGGGGGCTTCCAGCCGCGATATGCATGCTGGTCGCGGCTGGAAGCCCCCTTCTACTCTGATTCTCAGCCTGGCCGGTGCTCTGTTGTGGGTTGCCTAAAGATATTGTTTTAGTTTAGCGAACAAATCTCCGCACACTCCCGCATGCGCTTCGCGCACATCAGAATCCAAGTGTTTATCCTATACCATCGATCATCTTTGCTCTCTTTCCTCGAAGTGTTTTCTTTTCTCCTGCTGGGCGAAAAAATCCTCCAGAGCAGCCATATGCTCTTGAGTGCTATGACATAATGCCTGATAGGCAGCAGAAAGCTCCAGCGTTTCTTCCATCGATTTACCTTGTGCGAGAGTGAAAAGCCGTTTGGCCAGGCGTAGAATTCGCGCGGGATGCCGCGCAATTTCCAGCGCCACTTCAACGCAGCGATCCATGAGCTTGCCCGGAGGGGCCACCTCGTTCACAAGCCCAATCCTCAGAGCTTCCTGCGCATCGATGATCCGGCAGGTGAAAGCCAGTTCACACGCCTTGGCGAAGCCAACGACTCGAGGGAGAAAGAAAGCTCCTCCGTCGCCAGGAATTATTCCAACCGATACAAAAGTCTCACCAAACCGGGCATTCTCGTTAGCAATGCGAATATCGCACATACAGGCAAGATCGCAGCCGGCCCCGATGGCGGGGCCATTGACGGCGGCGATAGTGGGAATATCAAGGTTACAAATGGCTCGAGGTATCCTCTGGATGCCTCTACGGTAGTTTTCGCGGATTTGGACCGGGTCTCCCGAGAACATGACTTCCTTATGATACATGTCCTTGACGTTTCCTCCGGCGGAAAACGATGAGCCGGCGCCCGTAAGGATAAGAACACGGAACGTATCATCCTGCTGAATTCTTTCGCAGACGTCTACAATTTCATCGATGATCTCCTGATCGGTTATGGCGTTCCGTATGTCCGGTCTGTTCAGGGTGAGAATGGCAATTTTATCTCTAAGCTCAAGCTCGACTTGCTTATATTCCATAATTTCACCTCACATAGAATTTGAAATGTAATGAACGGACACTGAAAGCCTGCTTTCGCCTTCCGGCCAGATTCCTTGAGCAAAGGGCATGCCACGCATTCCAATCCTCAGGATTAGAGCGGCCAACACCCCTTTTCAGCCAATCGACCGAGCATGCTTGCCCTGTTATTTTCCTCAAAGTCCCTTTCTTATTTCTCTTATTCAGGAAAGAAGCCTGCCAATATGGCTATGAGCGATTGTGGAAGGAGTTGAGATGTGGCGCAAAGCAGCATCCTGCACCCGCGCTGGAGCGCTAAAGCTTTCAGACAGTGAAAGCCGTTTATTGGTGGAATGGCGGGTTCGGCCATAAGCCTCTAGAAAATGGTCTTGCGAAGAGTTAAACAACTTCTGCCGAAAATAATCGATCCATTGAGCCTGCCGGCAGCCCACTCGCACGTTGTAATGAGCTGCAATAAGTCAAGCCTCTAGTATTATTTGTATACATCACCTCTGGAAGCCCTTCAATGGAGAAATTTCAAATAAAGAGATTCAGCGCTATCTGCAGAAATTTAGCTATTAATTCAATGGCATGAATCATGGCTGCGCGATAGTATACTAAAGATACACTATTGGAATGGGCCAGGGAGTGAGACGCCATGAGAAAGTCATCTCGCGGAAACGATGCAGACTGAGCGGACGACTTTGGCGTGCGCTCAGCGCTCGTCGTTTAGAGTCCTACAGGAGATTACAAGCCGCCTATGCGAAGCTGGAAACGCGCTTAGACAAGAGCCTTGCCGCGCTAAGGACGCATATGGCAGATCTCTTTGCCTCAGGAGTCGGAGCAAGAGCGGAGCGTTGAGGCGAACGAGCGGGTACATTCGTCTTTCGCAAAAAGAGCTAAATGTTGGCGATATGTATATTTACAATACACGAACGGCTTATTGAAAACCTGGCGGCCCGATTGCTCTATCTTCAGGGTTTTGCTATTCAGACCGACTGCGGCAGGAGAAAAAGGAATGAAAAGAAAGGCCGGTTTCCGACATTCCCGGCCAAAAGAGGCGGGTGGGCTGGGCTAGTCGCCATTAAAAAGGGGGCTCGCGACCATTGAATAGGCAAGATAAGAATAACCGCGGCGCCATGCCAAGCCCACGGCGTCTGAACTTCAACGGACCTCTGCTGAATCGAGCCCCTTGCATTCAGCGATAATATTCGACATGTCCGCCAAACTCTCAAGCCTCATCGCAAGCTGTGTATACCATGTATATATGGGGAATGCATAATAATGCTCCGAATACGCTTCTCCTCCGCCAGCCATGGGGAATGCTCACGGGTCGCATTGCTTTTCCGCAGCTCATCGACCGACCTCGACGCCTACGCTCCACCAACGGCGGCCTTGACCGTTACGTCGGCTTTGCCTCTTTCTCTCCGGCAATGACTCCGTAGAGACCGTCTGCAAGAGCGGCTCCAATGATCGGAGCGACCCGGAAGATCCATAGCTGGGCAAGAGCCCATCCTCCGGCAAAAAGGGCAGGTCCGGCGCTGCGGGACAAGACTTTCTGCACCTTCGCAAAAAGGCGTAGATTTCCAAATGATTGCCCTTCACTCTCCTTTCCCGATATGCGAAACTTCGGCTTGTTTGGGGAACCTGAAGAGAGCGTGCTCTTCCCTCAATTCAGATAAGGCCGGACCCAGGTGGTGTGACCGAGAGGAGAAATAGCTTATGAAGCTTGTCGATCTAACGCAGAATGGGATTCAACAATTCGCCGGAAAGACGATTTACGCGAGAGGACACGACTACTTCCTGTCGGGAAATGTCTCTGAGCTTTCCTATGATCCGGATAGCCAATCCATCAGCGCTGAGGTGGCTGGCAACTATGGGGATTATGAGGTGGATATCGAACAGGTAGACGGAGAGATTCGAGCTTCCTGCAATTGTCCTTACGACGGCTACCCCTGCAAACATATTGTTGCAGTGCTTTTGAGCTTCATCAATCATCGCCGTGCGTATTCCGAGAAAGCCGAAGAGGACAAGTCTCAGAAGGCCAGAATTGAAGAGCGGATCAGAAAGCTTTCCAGGGAAGAGCTTGTGGCGATGGTCATGACCTGCGCTAGCAAATATCCCGATTTTCATCGTGAATTGATGGTTCGCTTCGAACCTGACCAGAAGCAGACTCTCGAAACCCTCCTCAAGCAAGTCTCGCGGGCGTTTCCCTCCATCGAATCGAGCTCCTATTCGACCGATAAGATAGCGCGCGAGCTGAATCGCATCCTGCAATCCGTGGAAAACGCCAAGGAGGAAATCCGTCTGGAGGTCCATTGGGCGGCTGCCGACTCCATTCTCCGTGAGCTCAATGAATACGGCATGGACGACGACGCGTTGGAAGACGTTCTATTGAGCGCACTGGAGGCAATCAAGAATATACTTGCCGAAAAAGAAGGCTTGGCGCCCAGAAGGCGGGAGATCATCGACAATCTCATGCATTACTTCAATTGGGGCAACTGCGGGATGGGCGATGCCATCTACGACACGGTGATGGATCTGTGCTTGGAGAAAAAGGATTTTCAGGCAGTCATTGAAAAGCTCGAATCCAGAAGTGGCGGCAGTTCCTATATACGCGATCTGCTGGCCTCTTTGTACCGCTCGATAGGCGATGAGGATGCTGAGCTTGCAGTCCTGGAAAGAGAGCTCCAATACGGCATGGACTACTGGAGGCTGGCCGAGTACTGGCTCCGCAAAGGCGATCGAGAGAAGGCGATGAAGGTCGTTGAGGAGGGCATCGAAAAGGGCGAGGGGCGGAAGCAGGAGCTCTACGATTTTCTCCTGCAGGATTATGAAAGAAGAGCCGATTATGAGGGACTCGCCAATTTGCTTGAAGAAAAAGCGCAGCGCAATGATCTATCTCGAGGCGGCATTGGAAACGATCCGATCTACCTGAGCTTGAAGAGCCATTATGAGTCGCAGGGCGATTACAAAAGCCGCGAGAAGCTCCTCGATATGAGATTGAAGAGAAAGGAGATTGACCTGAGCCTCTATCGCGAGGCGGAAGAGACGCTGGAAAAGAGAGACTGGACAGCATTTGAGCTAGAGCTGATCGCTCGTCTCGAGGAAGAGCAGAAGCATGAAACGTCGAACTGGTCTCCAGGGGCGAGCCGGGCGCTGGAGACGCTCGCGGAAATCTACGCGTACAAAGAGGACCTGAGCCGGCTGTTCAAAACAGTCAAAGGCAATCATGCGTTGCTGGGCGAATACGAAGACAGGCTCCTTCCTCTCCATCCGTCACACTATTTGGAGGAATATCGTGGCAGAGCGGAGCGACTGATAGCCGGGCGCGGCAGAGGAAACTATCGGCAAGCTGTCGAATATCTCAAAAAGGTGCGAATGATCTACTTCGATGTGCAGAAGCGGCCTGAAGAGTGGGACCGCTACATCCAAAAAGTAAGCGAGAGCAACAGGAGCCTGCGCGCCTTACAGGAGGAGTTGAGAAGCGCTCGCCTTATTGCGTGAAGCTTGCAGCCTTGCATTGCAAACATATTGGTTGAGGGGAAGTGTTGTCCAATCCGAGCCATTGTTGAAGGACTCCGGCGCAGACCAGGGCAGTTCTTTGAAATAGTGGGTAAATGGTCAAATCCATGCTATCGGCGCCCTGCCGCCCGGTCCTGCGGGTGTAGTGGTCTCGACTATGGAGTATCCTCGGAGTAGCGCTGCAGTCCCCAAAAGCGCTGCATGCTGGTATCGGGATTCTGGAGGATTATCTTATATTGACCCTCTGCCGCCCGCTGTGTAGTATGAATGAAAGCGCGGGTGCTCAATAGCAGAAAAAGATCAAGCTTCGGGGAAGCTCCGAGACGATCATTCCTGAGAATTCTTCCCGCTCTGCTCACCAAACTTTTATAGGAAGGCTGAAGAAATGTCGGCTCAAACGGCCAAAGAAGCGCTACACTACACCTATAAGGATTACCTGACTTTTCCGGATGATTTTCGATGCGAAATCATCAACGGGCAAATCTATGATATGACCCCTTCGCCAACGCCCGGGCACCAGCGTGTAACCGGGCAAATCTATGGGCTAATATGGAGCCATCTGAGGGAGCAAGCACATACCTGCCAAGCGTTCGTCGCCCCTCTTGACGTCGTTATCGCCGAAGACCATGTCGTTCAGCCCGATGTGTTTATCGTGTGTGACCGGCAAAAGATAGAAAGGACCCATATATCCGGCGCCCCGGACGTGGTCTTCGAGACTGCTTCCCCTTCAACGTCTCTCAAGGATCGTCGGGAAAAGATGGAACTATACGAACATTCTGGGGTGGCGGAATATTTCATTGTCGATCCTGACGCCGGGTTTATCGAAAAATATATGTCGATTGATGGAAAATACGGAAGAGTAGGGATTTACGCCGGAGATGCCACGTTTCGCATCGACGCCGTCTCACTTGAGCTAAAAGCGAACGACCTCTTCTCCGAATAGCTCCCGTAACCGGCCCCTCTTCGCTGCCGGGGCAATAGCCAAAAAGCTCCCCAGCCGGCCCCAAAGATGAGTCCCTCGATCATATTTGCCCCAAGAACCGTGGGCTTGATCGAGAGCTTTGCCATTCCCAGATCGGCCAATAGATACACTCTGACCATGCTCACAAGGATGGTGGAAAGCATGAACTTGACCATCGTCATATCCAGGAGGCGAAGAGCCCCGACCTGCTTGTCGTATCGAAAGCGAGATTCAGGATTTCTTCAGTGACCGCAATCGAGCATGCACCTTCTCTTCAAGATCATCGACAATGGTTTTCAATGTCTCACTCTCCCGCACAGGACCCGAATTATTCCATCCCGCCAAGATAGCATCTCTTTTCTTCTCTCTAAACTGATCGATGCTTGAAACCATGGACTCCCACATGAAGAGCTTTTGAAGGATGTGTCGTTCCGGAGCAGTAAGGTCTCTGTCGGTATCAAACGATCTTCCGCTCTTTGTTGTTATTACCATGCTGCGCCTCTTGATTCTCTTTGTCGTGAGTTCCTCATGCGGATGACACCTCATCGTTGAGAGCTTTTTCTATTTCTGATTGACCTTCTTCCTCAAAACTCCGTTGCAATTAAACGTTCCTACCCTTCGTGGGGACAGCTGCACAGGCTCTCCCATTTGCTGGCCGGGCATCCGGTTGCGGTGAGAAGCCAAAGAGCGCGAATGACTGCCGCATGTAGCCAGTTCATTATAGGTCTTCTTTTTTCCATCCGCTATGGCATCCATGCATCTCTTGCTCCACATTTGCCCTCGCACCGAAGATTTCCTCTTGACTTGCCAGGGCTTATACGCCTAGGATCTTTCAACTTCTTTACCGACTATGCGTCATTTCATCAGCACATTCTCACTCGGTGAGATCGATCCAACCCTGAAGCATCATCTCTCATGGCCGTTTCGGCGGCAAGGAAAGCTTCAGAGCCGGGATCCAAGGAGAAGGCCAACAAACGAGATGATTTCAAAATCCTACACCTGCAGTCTTCTGGGCATCGATGCGCTTCTGGTGGAAGTCGAGGTGGATCTCTCACCGGGCTTGCCTTATTTTGCGACCGTCGGCTTGCCGGACAGCATCGTTAGAGAAAGCAAGGATCGGGTCAAGACAGCCGTGCAAAATAGCGGGTATCCGTTTCCAACCGAGAGGATAACGGTAAACCTGGCCCCGGCACACATAAAGAAGGAAGGAGCGGGCTTCGATCTTCCCATAGCCGTGGGGATCCTTGCCGCCATGGGGCTTGTGAGCAGAGCGAGCGTGGAAGAGTCTGTCATGGTGGGAGAGCTCTCGCTCGACGGCAGAGTCAAGCCTGTAGCCGGATGCCTTTCCATGGCGATACAGGCCAGGAAATGCGGCTACCGAAGGATGCTCCTCCCCGCGGAGAATGCTCCCGAAGCCGCAGTAACCGACGGCATCGACGCTCTTCCCGTAAATCACCTCTCGGAAGTCGTGAATTATCTGAACTCTCAAGCCGATATCCTCCCCGCCGCTTTTGATCGCAACGGCATATGGTCTTTTGAATCCGGCGAGGAGCCGGACTTTGAAGAAGTCAAAGGTCAGGAGCACGCCAAGAGGGGTCTGGAGGTGGCGGCTGCGGGAGGACACAATATCTTGATGATCGGTCCGCCGGGGTCCGGGAAGACGATGTTGGCTCAGCGCTTGCCCGGAATCCTTCCTTTTTTGAGCTTCGAGGAGGCCCTCGAGACTTCAAAGATTTTCAGCGTCGCAGGGCTCCTTCAGGATAAGCCCCTGATGATCAAACGCCCATTCAGGGCTCCGCACCACACCATATCGGATGCGGGGCTCATTGGTGGAGGGCACGTTCCCCGGCCGGGCGAGGTGAGCCTTGCCCACAACGGCGTGCTATTCCTCGACGAATTCCCGGAATTCAGGAGAAACATCCTGGACCTTCTGAGGCAGCCCCTAGAAGACGGGCAGGTCACCATTGCTCGAGCGACCATATCCCTGACTTACCCCGCCCAGTTTATGCTCATTGGCGCCATGAACCCATGCCCCTGCGGGTTTTCAGGCGACGCCACGAGAGCTTGCATCTGCTCGCCTCATTCCACACAACGCTACAGAGGCCGCATCTCGGGCCCCATTTTAGATCGAATCGACCTGCACCTCGAAGTCCCTGCCGTTCGCTACGAAGACCTCAGCTCATCTCATTCTCCCGAGCCTTCCTCGGCCATCCGGCAAAGAGTTATTGCCGCGAGAAAAAGGCAGCTCGAGAGGTTCTCAAACGATCTCATCTATTCCAATGCTCTCATGAAACCGCGCCACATAAAGAAATAC
Organism: uncultured Syntrophobacteraceae bacterium; assembly: GCA_964578835.1. Taxonomy (GTDB): domain Bacteria; phylum Desulfobacterota; class Syntrophobacteria; order Syntrophobacterales; family Syntrophobacteraceae; genus CAZOEL01. The sequence goes on from CAZOEL010000072.1 coordinate 9,738, forward strand.
TGCGCTATCGACTCTGCCGGCCAGGCTCTTCTCGAGCAGGCTGTTCAAAGACTCGGCCTCAGCGCAAGGGCGTATCACCGCATCCTCAAGGTCGCCAGAACCATTGCGGATCTCGAAGATCAGGAGAACATAGCTCCGAATCATCTGCTCGAAGCCATTCAGTACAGGACTTTGGACCGCAAGATGTTTTGAACGCCCGGTCACCATTGCGGGAATATTGCTGAAGGGAATCATCATGCCGAAACGGACCAGAAGAAAGATTTTGGACCGCGTCGGTCTTCCCCTTGGTGCGCTCGTGTATACCGGGGAGAGAAGAGATGACGAGTCCAAGATCATCACCATAGAGACGCTCCGCGATATCCTCACAGAAATGCTCGATCTCTACCTTTCGAGCGTGAGCAACCGTCTCAATCCCGTCATGAAAGTCCTCACCATCATTGCGACCGTTTTCATACCCCTCACCTTTATTGCAGGCATCTACGGGATGAACTTCCATTACATGCCGGAGCTCGAATGGAAATGGGGATACCCTGCCTCCCTCCTCCTCATGCTTTTCATTGCCATCGTCATGCTTATCGGCTTCAGGGCCAAGAAATGGATTTAGCGCGGCGGGTTGGGATGAATTAGAATAAGAATATGGTGATTTGCACGAAGAAAATCTAATTGAGCCGCTTTTTGCCGCCCTCCTTGTCGGGCGACGGAGAAGCGCCCGATGGCCGGTTGGTGTGGTATGGAAGGAGCGTTGCGTGAGACGCATTTTGAAGCCCGGTCATAATTGCTGGGATATAGCCGCGGTCCGCCGAGCAGGTCTGCTGATTGACGGGAAAGAATACTATCGCGCATTTTATCGCGCAGCGGCGGAGGCGAAGAAATATATCCTCATGGCGGGATGGCAGTTCGACAGCGATGAGCGCCTGCTGCGCGGAGAAGATGCCGATGGCGTTGCAGGGGATGTCCGCCTCCTGCCGTTCCTTGATTCGCTCTGTGCGAAGAACGAGCAACTGCAGGTCTATATGCTCGCCTGGGATTACAGCCCAATCTATGTTTTGGACCGCGAATGGTTTCAGGAATTGCTGGTCAACTGGAAGACGAACGAGCGGCTTCGATTTCGCTTCGACGGTCAACATCCCGTGGGCGGAAGCCATCATCAGAAGTTCGTCGTAATCGACGGGCGAATCGCTTTCGTTGGCGGGCTCGATCTGTGCTGCAGTCGTTGGGATGACAGCGCTCACAGACCGCACGATCCTGACCGGGTGAATTCAGACGGTAAGTCCTATGAGCCCTTCCATGACATCCAGTCCTGCCTTGTCGGCCCAGTCGCCGAGAAGCTCACCGATCTTTTCCGAGCCAGATGGCTAGCGGCGTTCAATGAAGAGCTGAGCCTTTCCGGGCCAGCCTTGGAAAGCGAAGAGGCCGATATAGAGCCCACGATCGGAATCCCGGCTTCTCAGGCCGCCATCAGCCGAACCCAGGGATCCACCCTCGCTTCGCCCGAGGATTCCATCAAGGAGATTCGACAACTCTATCTCGACGCCATCGCTTCGGCTGAGAAGCTAATCTACATGGAAAACCAGTATCTTAGCTCGCGGAATATCCACGATGCTCTCATCCGTCGCATGGAAGAACCGGGGCGCGAGAAGCTTCAAATCGTCATCGTCCTGCAACGGCGGCCAAATTCTTTGATGGAGGAGATCGCCTTGGGAATCGCTCAGTCGAAGATCCTGAGCAGCCTGAAAGAGACGGCGCAGCAAACCGGGCATTCTCTGGGGATCTACTACCCGGCCTCGAAGTCGGCCAGTGGGGAGGACATCCCAACCTACATCCACTCGAAGCTCCTCATCGTGGACGATCGCTTCCTGAGCGTCGGGTCCGCCAATGCTTCGAACCGTAGCATGGGGCTCGACAGCGAGCTCAATGTCTCGTTTGAAGCCGCATCGCCGGATGATGCGGATCTCGTGGATTCCATACGGCGGGCTCGGGTGAGCCTCCTTTTTGAACATGCCGGCATTGAGAGCGAGGAAGCTTTCAAAGCTCTCGAAAGAATAGAAGGACTGGTCGACTTCCTAGATCCTATCGCGTCGAGCGAATCCCATCGGTTGAGATTCCATCCGATGGACACTTCACTGGAGCAGAATCCGGCGTTCAAAGCAGTGGTTCCGGAGGGTTTGGACCTGGATCCCTCAAAGCCGCTCTTTGAAGAAACCGCTTATGAGACATTCTCATCCAGCGGCAATGGATTCTTTGCAGGGGGAATCTCCTTTCTCACACAATGGCTCACCGGCAGAGAAGAGAAAGGGAGCGGCGCGGAGAAAGCGGAGTGTTGAGCGCTGCAGACTCCTTTCGTTGGGGGTAAGAATGTCGCCGGTTTGGTCGAGCGGAGTCAGCCGCGGGCGGCAGGTCCCGCTCACCATGCAAGTACGACCCGAATATCGCGCACGTTTACGCCGGTTGGACCCGTAACGATCTCATCCCCGATTGCGCGAAAAAAGCCGTTGGAGTCGGACCGATTCCGGCTCGCCTCAACGCTCAGATCGGCTTCCAAGGATCTGCCGAGCGTCGCTCCGTCGGCAATCGCTCCCGCAGCGCTCGAGTTCCCATCGATCCCGTCGGTTCCCCCGCTCAAAACGGCCATTTGCTTTCCGGCTATGAGCTCCACGCACTCCAAAACAAAAGCCTGGTTGCGGCCTCCCTTCCCCCGACCCAGAACAGGCGATGTAAGCTCGCCTCCGGATATCACCGCAACCGGCTTTCCGAGTTGAGACGCAAGCTCGCGCTCTGCCCTTTCTACGAGATTCCCGGCCGCCTCCCGCGCGGAAAGACTATCCGGAACATCAACCACGACAACCTTCCACCCGTCGTTCTCAGCACAGCGCTTCGCCGCTTGTATCGCATCATCGTTATCAAGAAGCTTGATCCAGCTTGCCGCTCGGAATGCCGGGTTTCCCTTCTTTGGCGTCTCGGGCACAGAACGGGCGGAGAAAAGGCTTCCAATGGATTTCGGGAGCGACGACGTCAGATTGTGCCTCTCGATAACCTCATACGCATCCTCAGCCGTTGAGTCATCGGGCATCGAAGGTCCTGACGCCACAAACGAATCGCATCCCCGGGGGACATCGGAAACATACAGAGTCAACTGCCGGGCTGGCGCAGCGGCGACCGCGAGCCGTCCTCCTTTGACCCGAGACAGGTGTTTCCTCACGATATTGGTTTCCACAATAGTGAGCTCTCCAGTGATCAGGAGACGATTCATCTCGATCAGATCTTTGAGGCTAATTTCGTCCGTGAGCGGCAGCTCGAAGCATGCCGAAGCTCCGCCGGAAATAAGAAAGAGCGCCAGATCATTCTCGGTTGTCTTGCCAAGCACGGTCAGCGCGCTCTTCGCAGCCTCGAGGCTTGCTTCGTTCGGCATCGGATGCCCACCCTCGAAGCTCGGCAGCCGAGGGTGCGACCAGCTCCCCAAAGCCGGGCTGACTACGACTCCGCCGGCAGGGGAAATGTCAAATCGCCCGAGAGCCTCTTCCGTCATCGGCACGGCGCTTTTGCCCATTGCGATAACCAGTATTTTTCCCCGCACGTCCCGCAAAACACCAGCAATATGATTTGATGAAATCCGATCGAGCGCCGAGCCAACGCTGCAGCTATCGAGAACAGTTCTGAAAATTTCATGCAGGTTCTTCCTGGCCATAGATATATCCATACTCGACCTCGTTCTGTCAAGAATCCCAACTGAGCTTGCTGACTGCGTTATTCCTTGCGGAAGCCTGGAAATTGGAAAATACCAATTGGCGAATTGGCAATCAAGACAGCAATTCTACAGCAGTTTTCATTTTGAACCTGATAGTTGCATAACGTAGGGTGGGTGAAGCTTTATCGCGCCCGCCATTTTGCGCATAGAGCCGGTTTTTGGTGGGCGGGAAAATACTCTGCCCACCCTACGCCAGCCAAAATGAGAACTGCTGGCAATTCTAAATTTGGCCATGCTGGTGACTTGGGGAAATAAGCTCAGCTCGTCATTCCGGCATGTTTCTGGCCGGAATAACGGGTTTTTTTGAATTCGGATGAGAATAGGTCGGGCCGGGCTCCAAATTTAGAATTGCTGAGATATGGCGCGCGAACTTCATTGCTGTTTAGCTTATACTATAGAGTATCGGCAGGCTTGCAGCCTGACGCCGCCACGACAACCAACAACTTAAGGAGCGCCGTTATGAAGGTGGTTTTTCTGGGAGTAGGGGAAGCATGCGATGAGAGATTGCCGAACACCTCCATCTGGATACAGACGGAGGCAGGCCATGAACGAAAATCGATTTTGCTGGACTGCGGCTTCACAGCTCCGCCTCTTTATTGGCGGCAAACCTCGGACCCGGAAGATCTCGATGCGCTCTGGATCTCCCATTTCCATGGCGACCATTTCTTTGGGACGCCCGCCCTGCTCCTGCGCTTCTGGGAGCTAAAAAGAAAGAAGCCCTTACTGATCCTCGGGCAAGCCGGCATCGAAGATCGCATATGGGGCGCTTTGGATCTGGCTTATCCGGGATTCCCGCAAAAGCTTGGCTACGAGGTGCAATTCATCACGGCCAAAGCCGGCAAGCCCGAAGGCGCGGCAGGGCTCACCTGGCTGTTTGCCGAAAATGGCCACCCTCAGCCCGATCTTGCCGTGCGGATCGAAGACGGCAGGCATCGCGTCTTCTACAGCGGCGATGGCGCGCCTACCCAGCAAACCCTTGACCTCGCTCGAGGATGCGATCTTATCATCCACGAATCCTTTCGGCTCGAAGATACGACCCCGGGCCACGGCACAATCCGGCGCTCTGTCGATTTCGCCCGCGAAGCCGGCGCGCCTGCGCTCGCTCTCGTGCACGTGCAGCGCGATGAGCGAAGAGAGCGCTATCAGGAGATCGTGGAATTTATCAAAGAGATAGAAGGTGTTAACGCGATCATGCCAGAGCCTGGAGACGAGATCTCTCTTTGAGCGCAGGGAGCTTCTAGAAATCCAGGCTTTTCCATCGATCGATGAGCCGCCTTCCTTTTGCATGTCCATCGAACATACGGCATCTTTTCAGAAATCCAGTTCAATGGTATTCTCCCGGTACAAAATAACACGACATAAGTGGACTCCAGGCCCAAAGCCCACTACATGACCTACTTTCAGCCTTGGGAGCTAGAAGTCTACCGCCTCATCGGCATGGGCCTCGGCACGAACGAAATCGCCTGCAAACTGAACTTGATCGTAAAAAACATCGACTCTTACCGCGAGCGGCTGAAACCCTGTTGCATTGGCTGTGCGGAAGAGTTATCTCAATGGTGACATGTTACTTGCTGGAGAGGATGAGCAATGGCAATGAGCACATCGGAGAAGACGGCAAAATACCGGGAGAGATTGCGTGCGCATGGTCTTAGACCTGTTCAGATTTGGGTGCCGGATACTCGGTCTGAGGCTCTGGCGGAAGAGGTCAGACGACAGTCTTTGAGGGTCAGCCGGAAAGATGATTCAGATTTAATGGATGAGCTCGATATCGCCGCGGCCCAAACCGAGGACTGGACATGGTGAAGCGAGGAGATGTCGTTATTGCAGTCTTCTCAGGAGACTACGGCAAACCCAGACCTGCCGTAGTGGTTCAAACGGATTTGGCTAATCCGACGCACAGCAGCTTGGTGCTTTGCCCCATCACGAGTCATCTTGAGAATGCGCCTTTGTTTCGACTCGAAGTGACGCCCACTCGGGAGAACAGCCTGGAGAAGGCTTGCCAGATCATGGTTGACAAGATCACTATGGTTCGAAGAGGCAGAGTGCGGCAGGTAATTGGACGACTTGACGAAGACACGATGATTCGAGTCAACCGCTCATTGGCTTTTTGGCTAGGATTAGGCTGAGAGATTCCGCCTCGACCAATTCTATGCGCCGCTCTACACCGCGAGGAATCTCTTCATCGCTATAGCGGCCGTGCCGCTTCTCCTGGTCGTTCCTTTGACGGGACGAATCAGCTCGGCCATAAACCAAGCCGCTCAAGGAGTTGATGAACTGGAGCGAGAGATCATGGAGATCACGGATCGGGAGCGCCAGAGGTAGACCAGGATCTGCGCGACGATCTTTGCTCGCATTTGATCGTGATCGAGGTCCTGAGCGAAGTCCTCAAGCGAAAGCTGCAGCAGGATTCCTCGGAAGAAGCCGAGTACGCGGGCAAGATCCGGGCGCTCATAAGCGAAGCCATCGAAAAGGCGAGGGAACTTGCAAGAGGCTTGTGTCCCGTTCACTTGGTGGCCTATGGGTTGGAGTCCGCCCTTGAGGAGCTGTGCGCGAACGTCAGCGAACTCCTCCAAATACCGTGTCGGCGTCTCTGCAAGGAGAGCGTCCTCATCCATGACAATACCGTGGCGACCCATCTATTCTACATCGCCCGCGAAGCCGCGCAAAACGCGGTGAAGCACGGCATGCCTGAGCGCATCGCCATCGAGCTGTCGTCCCGGGACGGCCTCGTCACGCTAACAATCACCGATAACGGCCGGTGAATGCCCGAAGAGCCCCCCGCCAAGGGCATGGGACTGCGCATCATGAACCATCGCGCCGAGATGATCGGGGCTTCTTTCGAGGTCTATCGACATCCCGAGGGAGGCGCCGTTGTCCAATGCCGAGTCAAGGAGCCTGTAAGAAAGGAGACTGTCCATGGCGAAGTCGAAGAGTGAAACCGAACCGGGGAAGCAAGTCAGAATCATGCTCGTTGACGATCATCCCGTCTTCCGGTTGGGACTTCGCGAGCTCATTCAGCAGGAAAAGGTTGTCATGTTAAGTAATTATAATCATTAAGATTGAACTTATTAGAAAGCATGCCGGGAATGGAATGGGCTAGACGCTGAGGAAAAGATGGTAAATCGTGAAAGGACGTTTCTCCAAGGCATGATATGTCTCTGCGACATCCTTCCCGGGTAGTACAGAAGATTGCGCGAGTTGATGGGGAGGCACAAGCTTGAGCTTACCAGCGTTCGTTCTCATTGATCCTTCAACACTGGAACGGGCTTTGTCCTGCTTCCCGTCAAAGACATATCCGAGCATGGCGCCCGCTCTCATGTGAGGAGCATACTGGCCACTGACGAAGCGCATCATCCCATCGGTAACATACTCCCTGCTTCCATAGAAAATTACTCGACCATCGGGTTTGCACACACGCAGCCTTTTGGCTTCTATTGCAAAGTACACCTCATGTCCGAGCCCGCAAGAAACAAGCAAATCGATTCTACCAGCCGGGGTGTTGGCATCGAGGTCAAGTGAAGGTATCTCGGGCTGAAGCCTGATGTCGAGTGGGCCATCGCGGAACTGAGGGATTCTAATGAGGCGTGCATGCAGTCGTCTTGTAATCCAATCTTCTTTGTCTCGATGTGTTTCCTTTCTAAGCGCGCCGGCGGCTTGTACTATGGAAAGGAGTATGATGGGAATATGCCTCGTGGGAAAAAGCTTAACATAGGCTGCGGCCTCTGTAGCGCTCATTATCGCTCACCTCGGGCCAGAGCCACTTCACCGTAAATTCTCGCCGCATCGTTAAGGGCCGCAGTACGAGTCCAGTTCAGGAGGATGTTCGGGCGAACGATATGTATTTCTTCCCCATGGAATGCAATCACGTCGCGCTCATAGGACACGGTTCCACTTGTTAACGAGCTACGGGCATACACTTCATTCAGTGCTTCACTCAGAGACTTGGATAAAGTTTTCATACGATATGGAGCCTGTGCCTTCGAGATCTTCAGCGTGACCATTGCGAGGCCGGTCTGCTCATCCGTTCCGCCCTCAGCCTGGACACGATATATCGATCCTTCCGCCTCGGCCCATGAATTCAGCGTTTTTGTCAAAGTGACCGCGTATGCAGCCAGACCTTGAGAAGCATAGGGAGCAACGTCGGATTTCTCAACAGGATCGAGCGTTACGGTTCTGTCAGATCTTCGGGTCGTTGGGGTCGAGCTTGGCTCGAAAACCCGAATCGTATCTTCAATCAAGGTTACCTCTTGCTCCGTCAGACCGAAGTACCTGAAGATTAAGGGTTCAAGCTCTGCCTGGAGCCCATCGATCAGGATTCTTCGCTCGTCACGCCATTTTCTATCGTTGTTCCACCTGTGTTTGTCGAAAGATGCTTGGCCATTGGGCGCCTGTTCATAACTCCCAATTCTTTCCTGTAGACTCCGTTGAAGCGCCTTCATTCTTCCCGCAACTTCAGAAACGATTTGAGCAGCGTCAATGGGAACAAATTCGTCATCCGGCAAGGGGAAAGGAATACGTAAGAGCTCAAAAAGATGGACTTTGTCTCTCTCTGTCCCCCAATTGGCAGAAGTGTGAAACAAGAAATACCTTGCCAGGTTAGATCTCAGATAAGCTGCGAGGAACATCAGAAGGTCGGTGTCCTCTCTAGGACCCGAAATCGACTGCAAGGAATGCTGAAAAAGTGCGTCGAAGCCACAAAACGCCACCTTGCCGAATCCTTGACTGACGAGAACCATCGGGGCAAGAAACAGGTCTGACGGTGGTTGGCTATACAGTACATCTGCACGATATTTCTTTTTCTCCAGCCTCTCTCCAAAGGAGATTGTATCTCCAGGTAATAAGAGCAGATCAGAGTTCCAAGGAGAGGTCTGAACAAACGGTGTGGCGAGGGGCCAAATATTCGCCTTAAGGGTACGATCCGATTTGGACACCGCATTCTTTTCAAGCCACGGCTTAATTCCTTGTCCTGTGATCCATCTCTTTGTTTGCAGCAAACGCCCTTTCTCCAGTTGACTGTAAACATTCACAATAGCCAGCAATGAAGGCATTGCCTGAAGAAGATCGAGCAACTTTTGATCGCGCGGTGTTCCCCAGAGACGCCTTTTCCACACTACTGGAGCACTTCTCGATCTGGTTGCCGCAAGAATATCACTTAACGGTATCCACGTTCTAGCGGCGGGATTGACCGTGATGACGCCCTGCCGGAGACCTGCGCGGTCGAACTTGGGGGCGACAAATTCAATCAGATGTCGAGCCGGCTGTGGAGGCGTCTTCGTGAAAAGTGCGATAAATGCCGGACATAAAGCATTCTGGAAAAGTACGAAACTATAATCCGCCAGTTGAAAAACCCGTTTGAGGCTCACCTCCTGAAGCCATTCCGCCTGGAAGGCGTCCGTTTGATTCTGTAGAATTTTGGACGGAAGGAGTAGACATCCGGTTCCGCCGCTTCGGAGAAATAGAGGCGCCTTTTGCATGAACTTCTGGGCAAGCTGCTTGCTTTGTCGGCCCTCCCATGGTGGGTTGCCCACAATGCAGTCGAAGGTTCTGCCCAAGAGTATCTCACCAGACAGAAAGTTCCCCTTGTGAATGACCGGAATGTCAGCCTGCGGCCCGTCCGATCCATCTCCATATTCGAGGAGCTTTGGCAGTGGTTTTCCCGTCTTCTCTCGATAGGCTTGGATGTCGGGTGGATCGAAGTAATCCAGGTAGGCCAGATAGAGGCTGAAACATGCGATGCGGCAGGCAGTCTCCTGGATATCTACGCCCCATATCTGCTCACTGAGTATTCTCTGAAGTCCTTCAGCCTTGGCAAGGTAGTCCACCGGGGCGTTTTGACTGTGGATCCAACGATTAGCCAGGCGATTGAACAAAATAACCAGAAAAACCCCGGATCCACATGCAGGATCCAGATAAGACCAATCAAGCGCGGCTGGATTGTTCCTTATAGCCACATCAACAACCATCTCAGCAAGGAACCTGGGAGTATAGTATGCCCCGCTTTCCTCCTGCTGTTTTGGGTCTTCAGCCGCCAGAAAGTCCTGGTAGATAGCGCTGATCGTTTCGACGGGAATCATCTTGAAATCGTATGGCCAAAAACCCATGGTGCGCTGGCCGGTCCCGACTTCGTGACCGCCAAGAAAAAGAGTCAACGTTTTGAGGTGGGAAGGCTTGATGCAAAGTTTTTCAGCATCGAGATCTTGGTCGAACATGTTGCCGTTGAACTCTTCTTTCAGATTGGCAAAGAACTCATAGAGATAGTCGATTCCCTCGTCATGGGGTTTTCTTTCAAGATTCTCCGAGAACAGCATCGTGCCTGTACGCTTGCGATCCGTCTGCCCTACGGAAATGATACCCCGGTCAAGGAGATAACAGAGGAAGAGGACGCGGCCGATGATTGCATGCGCAGTCTTTGTATCAAGCGCTTCGCTTTCCCTGGTGAGCGCGTGACGCAAAGCGCGAAGATTCTCCAGAAGGCATGAATCGACAGACTGGCTCGGATCGAAGCTTGTTGAGTTCATCTCGTAATAGCGGCCGGTCCACAAGCCATGGCACAGAGATTGAATTCGATTGATGTACCCGGTATAGCTTAGTGTTTCTATAAGTACGGGCTCGTCCGCTTTTTCATCCTGGGGCGCATCAGACGGTTTTGCGAGGCCGGAGTAGATGTAAACAGTGGTGGGATCCGCCAACACGAGCACATTGGCGACTCCCTGGTTCCAGAAAAGCTTTTGAAGGGCGCGCCGCTCCGGGAAAGAGCAAGGTAGATCGAATTCTTTAAGATACAGAATGGGACGACCATCCAGGCAGAGGATGCCATCGAGTTTCATTTCTTGCCATGCACGCTCAATGACAGAAATATATCCCGATAGATTCGCATCGCTTAGGACCGAATCAAGGCATTCATGGAATTCCATACCCTTCGGGGGCGACCTGTGCGCCGCGACAAGTTCCGTCATCTCTCTCGCGATGTCCATGTCTTTAACCCATCCGTCTTAGGACGACCCTTACAACCCCTTGTACCAACATTTCATCAAGAGGGATCTGATCTGGGTAATCCGAGTTTTCCGCTTTCAGAATATAAGCTCCTTCTGCGACGGCCAAGGTCTTCAGTGTGCTCTCTCCATCGATTAACGCCACTACTACATCCCCCGAGCTAGGGGAGGCATCTATATCTGCGATAACCCAATCCCCGTCATGGATGCCACGCTCCTTCATGGATTCTCCAGAGACCTGAACCGCAAATAATCTGTGACCGACTGAGCGTCCCAGCATTTCTCTGTCTACTGAAATTGATCGCTGATAGCACTCCGTTTCCAGCCCTGCCGGTCCAGCCGAAACATGCCCCAGCAGCGGGACGTGAATCGCCGTATTATTCGGACCCCTTCCGGAAGAGATCACCTCGATGCCGCGTGCTCTGCCACCACGGCGACGCACATATCCCTTCTTCTCCAGAGCGGATATATGATCTGCCGCTGCCTTCGGACTCTTGAATCCAAAGTAGACGGCTATCTCTCTATACGTGGGCGAATACCCGACCACGTCACAGTGATCTTGAAGGTATTCCAGAATTTGGTTCTGTCGTGGTGTTAATTCTTTCATGCTATACATCCGTATAGTATTTTGTCAGAAGCAGCTTTTTTTGTAAAGCAATAGTTGAATGCGTAGGATATTCCTGCATATCTGCCCTGACCTGTAGGTTCATCACCTACACCGGTTTGCTTCTTTCACCCACACGATAAACGGTGCTCAACCGCTTCTCTTCTTTCACGAAATTGTCCATACTAACCATGAGACCTGAGAGTCTTTCGCCATTTTATTCGCTCAAGGCGAGAGGCATGGTTCTCGGGTCTGCCGCTACTCCCCCTCTCAAAGCCCTTATCGCACCGGCAGGCCGGGCTCTCGACCCCCATCGTGGATTTATTTCGGAACAAAGCGCTTTTCGAAAAGACCCCGCTACGGGTCACAGCTGATTTGCGCCCTTTTGAAACGGTTGTCTTTTTCGCGCGCTTTTCCTTTCATAACATGAACTCATTGAGCTGGAAGAAGCAGGGATGAAATCAGTTTGTTGGCCGTCAACTAGTCTCCCGCCTTCTTCCGCGAATGACAATGTTGTTCCTTTATTCCGAACAATCGGATCATATTAGACAAAATTGTCACAATTCTCACACTCGCGTTTCAAATATGAGGACAAGATTCGCCTCGGCGCAGGGATGCGCCGCCACTTCCCCGTTCGTTGAACTCTGTCCGGCAGCGCATATTCCCATGTCTATTCCTTATTGGCACAAGAATTTCATGTGATTTCATTTGCGCATTAAAACACATGGGCAACCGCGTCAATTGAACAAGACCCGATCCGTCAGCAGCCTTTTCCATTCCAATGGCAATAGCTTCTAACACGCGCTAACGGCTGCATTCTCATTCCGTGAGGTTGAGCAGCATGAAAACCCAAGATGTGAAATATGTTCGGAGAATGAGAGCGCCTCTTCCAGTCAAGCCATGCAAGAGGAGCCAGCGCGATGCCGCTTTGAGGGAAACCGTCGCCGATCTCGAGCTCGCGTGCAAGGCTCTTCGCGAGCAGTCGCATTTCTTTCAAACCCTTATCGACACGATCCCCAATCCCGTCTTTTATAAGGATCTGAGCAACAGGTATCTGGGGTGCAACCGCGCTTTTGAAAAACGACTCGGCCTGACGAAGGAGAAGATACTCGGGAAATACGCCTTTGACCTGTTTCCTCGGGACCTGGCCGAGAAGTACCATCGAATGGATCAAGAACTGCTGGAAAACCCTGGAGAGCAGTCCTATGAAGATATTCTTCTCTATGCGGACGGGCGGCTGCACGATGTGATAATAAAGAAGGCGACGTTTTCCGACGTCGACGGCAGACTCGCCGGATTGGTTGGCGTTACCGTCGATATAACGGATAGAAAGAGAGCTGAAAAGGCGCTCAAGCACACGAATGACGATCTGGAGACCTTGGTCGAAAAGAGGACGGCTCAGCTGACCGAGGCCAACCGGGAGCTTCGATCCGAAATAGCCGAGCGGGAGCGGGTGGAGAAGGATCTTCAGGAAAGCTCCGAAAAGCTCAAGCTTTTTGCCTATTCGGTAGTCCACGACCTCAAGAGCCCCACGGTTGGCGTCGTAGGCCTCACCAAGCTCCTGCAAAAACAGCATGGAAGCCAGCTTGACGAAAAGGGCAGGCGCTACTGCGAGCTGATCTCGAGAGCCGCCGAGCATCTTGCCACGCTCGTTGAAGAGATCAATATTTACATGAGCGCCAAGGAATTGCCTTTGACGATAGAGGTGGTCGATTCGGAGGAGATTCTTCGGGAGATCCAGGCGGAGTTTGCGCCCGTGATGGAATCACGCGGCATAAAGTGGGAGGAGCCCGATAGCCCTCCTAAAGTGAAGGCCGACAGGATGGCGATTCTTCGGATTTTTAGAAATTTCGTGGACAACGCTCTAAAGTATAGTGGAGCTTGTCTCACCAGGATTGCCGTTGAATACGAGGAGACGGAGCAGTTTCACATCTTTTCCGTATCCGATGACGGAATGGGAATCAAAGCGGAGAACCCTGAAGATGTCTTCAAGCCCTTCCAAAGGAGCGCAAAAGCCAAAGACATTCAGGGGACCGGACTTGGCTTGGCCATAGTGCGAGAGATAGCCGAGCGTCACCGGGGAAAAGTCTGGACGAAGCCCGGAAGTAAACGAGGCGCAACATTTTCGTTTTCCATTTCCAAAGCCCTTTGAGCGCGTCTCGATGGGGAGTATAGACGCGGGAGAAAGCAGACGGATAGATATGAAGGCGTATGACCATATTATCGATCGATTGACAAAGGAGGGCGTAAGCTTCCAAATCCATGAGCACGGGGCGGTAAGGACAATCGAAGATGCTGAGCGCCTGGCTCCGGAGCTCGTAGAAAATCTTCTGAAGACGGTTGTCTTTAAGATCAAAGATTCGTTCTGGGTGCTGGCCGCCGTCAGATGCCGGGAGAGAATCGACTACAGCAAGCTTTCAGCGGCGCTGGGCGTTAATCGGCGCCAGCTGCGCAGCATGTCCCCGGAAGCGATTCAGGAGGAGCTGGGCTACGAGGTGGGAGGCATCGGTCCCATACCGGTTAGAAGCGATGCGATCGCCATCTTCGATAGCTCCCTTGCAGGCGCCGGAATGATCTACTGCGGCAGCGGAAAGAATACGCGCACTCTGGGGTTGGAGTTTTCCGACCTTCTGAGAGCCTCCGAAGGAAGTATCCACCCGATTGTGAGTAAACCGAAAGGAGACGGCGAACGGGCGCCGGAAGGCGGGAACCGGCATCGAGCAAAGGGCGCGGCCGCATGAAAGGTCTTGAGCGGGACATTCCGGACAGCTGAAAACGATAAAGCGCGATTTCCCTGCAATATTATAATCTTACTTCAGTTGCAAAATGCAACCGCTAATTGACCATAAATTACCAATAGTTATGCATCCCGTCCAAAAATCCATTGCTGCGCTGAAGCTCTAGTCGACTGTCCGCTTCATTTTTTCGAGTTGAACAGGAACGTTCTCCCTGAGGGAAAGGGACGCAATGCTGTTGAATTAAGGAGCGGATGCTTCCTTCCTCGACATTTTTCCTCAAGGAAAGGGAGTCCGCTCTATTCGAAATAACGAAGTGGACAGTTCCTTAGCGCCAGAAGCCAGACTTGCGCCAACCTGCATCGGAGGCGGCGCTCTCTGTACATCTCCCGCCAGGAAATCGCGACAAATCAGGGACAAAATCTCGTTGACACTTCCCCGCCACACCTGTTACACGAAAACCGTCAGGAAGCGATTTTTATCACATTATCACCTCGTTGAGGAACATCATGGGGAGGCAATAAGATGAAGCTGGCTCTACGCTTTGGCGGAATTGGCTTGATCGTGGCGGGCGTCGTTCTAGCCGTGATCTCTTTTGTTTCCGGACCGGAGGCTCCTCAGGGGGACCTCACTCACAGGTTATATGTCAAGGAGAAGGTCATCACCGGCGTCTATAAGACCTACGGGGTCAAAGACGCGCCTGTGCCCATGTGGCTGGCCAAGTCCGTATTTCACAACAACATGAACGGCCGCATCACCAACCTCAAAGTGCGCTACAAGGTTACGGAATACTCCGACTGGTGCTCGTGGCGCAATTATGTCGCCGTTGATCCGAAACAGACCGTAGTGGACGTATATTATCCCATCCTGACGAGCGCTTGCGCCAAGCTCACGAGCCGAGCTCCGACGGAGGTTCAGATGGAATGCGAATACACCGACCCCGCCGGTCAGAAGCGCCAGACTTCAGAGACCCGTCCTCTTACCATGCTGGGCCGCCATGAGTTCATCTTTTCCGATCTTACCGCAGAAGAGCGGACCGCGTCGTTTCAGGACATGGTCACTTATGCGGAGCTCCTGGCCGCATGGGTTTCACGCAGTGATGACGCCGTCGCGAGACTGGCGTCAATGGCCAACAAAATGGCGGGCGGCGTGGGCGCTTCCTCCAATGATGAGGACTGCATCAAAGTGATGGAGGCGCTTTACGAGATCATGCGGATCATTCACATCAGTTATCAGCACCCCCCCGCACTCGTCGATAAGAAGCTCTCTTATGATCTCAAGCTGGTGCAAAGTCTTCAATACCCGCGCGATACTCTGCAAAAGCGTAGCGGGACCTGCATCGATCTGGCAATCCTCTATGCAGCCATGCTGAACTCCATCAACATCGAGCCGTACCTGGTGGTCATCGACGGCCACTGTTTTCCTATGGCGAAAACCCCAAGCGGCAAGCTCATCCCCGTGGAAGCAACGGGGGTGGGGGATGGATATCAGAAGGGCATGGATTTCGAGCAGGCCGTTAAGAGCGCGGTCGAAACCTGGCAAAAAGCCACGCAGTCAGGTCGCTTTGTGCTGGTGGACGTACGGCAGACATGGATGGACGGAGTGGCCAATCCTGAATTGGAGACTTTGCCCCCGGATATCCTCGAGAAATGGGGCATCACCGCCTTGGTGGAAGCTCCCGCCGTAGAAACAATCCCTGCGGTGGTGCGCCAGCAGCCGCAGCAGCCGGGTGGGGCAGCCCCTGCGCCAACGATCGTAGTCGGCCGCTGGACTTACACCCTCAGGGCTCTCGATGGGAGAAACATCAGCGGGCAGTTGGAAGTTTCCTCCAAAGGCGGGCAGCTGAAGATGGTCGCCACCTCCACGTATCAAATGATGGGGCAAGACGGCATAATGCACAAGTTTTCAGAGAAGAACGACTTTGTTGGCGCCTTCGATGGGCAGAACCTGACGGGCCGTTGCGACCGCGCGGTGTACACCATGGACGGGCAGCAGGTTCCTCCGCAGGGCCTGCCCCTGATGCTGAACCTTGCGGTGGGCCCTGACGGACGCTCCATGCAGGGACAGGTCGCCAACAGCATGGGCATGGCCGTACCCATTTACATGCAGAAGCAGTAATCGGAAACGCAGCAGACGTCGGCTTTCGCAGTCGGCTCGCAGCATTTTGATGAGGAGAGCGACCATGAAAGACTCGCAACGATATGTAAGGCAGATTTTGATACCGTTGTTTCTTTTAGTATCAGCGCTTGTGACGCCGTTTGCAGCCGCTGCCGAGGAAATTCGCCTTGACGGCGCTTACGAGCTTTCCCCTAACGGTGATGTCTCGATAAACGTGAAGCTCACGGCGTCCATGATACTTTACCAAGGGCTGCGCGAAAATGTGTCCAACCTTTATCTGGTCCTCCGCGAGCTGTCCGCGTCGCGCGCCGACACCGAAGTGGTGGACAAAAAGGCGGATTGGGACGACCCTAACCGGGCCATGAACTTTTCCATGAAGATGCTCGGCGCGAGTCGAAACCTTGGAAACCACTGGGAGCTCGAGCTTCCTAAGGATATGGAGTTCATAAACCTCGACGAGGCCAAGAGGACCTTCTATTTCAATGAGACCGGCGAAGCCGGTTCGCTTGCTACCATCAGGGGCTCAAGCAAGCTTGTCATGCCTCCCGAAGCGCGAGATTTCAAATGGGAAGGGAACCGCAGGGTGATCGCTTACGTCATGCCGCCGGTGAAGGCGGCTTCGAGCCGCAACACGACGCTGCTGGTGCTGGGAGTTGTGTCGATGTTGCTGGGAATCTCCCTGACTACCGGATCGTTCTTTTTAAAATCCTGAATTCTTGGGCTATGCAGGGAAAAGACGCTGAGAAACCGGATGAAATTTGGGTCTCCTCCTTTTCTTTCTTTTCGTCGACGGCATTTGTAAAGTTTTTTATAACCTGGATACACGATAAATTTGTTCTCATTCAGAAATGGCCATGTGTACGGGATCTTATACCCTGCACTTCGCTCCCGAATGCTTCCCGTGAAAGCCCTGAAAGGGCGAAATACCATAGCCCGGGGCATCGCCCTGGGTTCGGGAGCCGCACAACCTCCCCGGAGCCCTGAAGGGGCGAAATATCCGGAAAGTGGTTATCTCGCCCTTACAGGGCTTGGAGAATATGGCGGAATCTCTACCCGGGGCGATGCCCCGGGCTACGCTATTTCGCCCTTTCAGGGCTGACCCCAATGCAGAAGTGACTGGAATAGAGGCTAACCCGGTGTTACAATTGCTCAATCATCACAGAACAAGATAACCCTGAACCTGGATAGCATGCTTCCCTGCT
This sequence comes from uncultured Syntrophobacteraceae bacterium, assembly GCA_964578835.1. Classification (GTDB taxonomy): domain Bacteria; phylum Desulfobacterota; class Syntrophobacteria; order Syntrophobacterales; family Syntrophobacteraceae; genus CAZOEL01. The sequence goes on from CAZOEL010000072.1 coordinate 27,134, forward strand.
GAAAGATTCCCAATATAGAGTAGTCTCCCCCGGCCCTACTAAATTAGCGATGGCGGGGGGGCTCCGTCACCAGAAAGCAGAGCTTGATCATGAGTGCTCCCAAAATTGCTCTTGTCTATTTTTCAGCCACAAACGTTACGGATAGCTACGCCCGGGTCATTTGCGATCATCTGATCGGCCTTGGCTGCGCCGCGCAGTTATTCAACGTTACTGCTTACGCTTCCCGGCAGAAGCCGCTCCCGATCGACAATTTTGATTACTTCATTTTTGGGTTTCCGGTATTTGCCGATTTTGCGCCATCGGTAATCAATGAGTGGCTGCCGACGCTCGAGGGGCAGGGGAAGAAATGCGCGATGTTTTTCACCTACGGCGCCAGATCGACCGGGTACGCTCATTTTCACACCAAGCTGCTTTTGGAGCGGGCAGGCTTTCAAGTTCTGTTTTCAGCGGAATTTCTCGGGCGGCATACCTTCAATGTATGTGGATGGCGAATCTTGCCGGAACGACCCGACGAGCAGGATTTTGCAGTGGCGCGGGAATATGCGAAATTGGCCCAGGACCGCTTCTTACAGGCGGCGCCGGAGCCTTTGAGGCTGCAGAGGCCTTCCGGCTACGATCAAGTTTTGGGGTTGCTGCGGGATAAAGAAAAAAAGAGAGAGCGAGATCTGAGAAATCCGTTTCGGGCTTCAGGGGAATGCAGCATGTGCCGCGATTGCGAGGCGGAGTGCCCAGCGCGGGCATTCGACGCAGACACGGGTTTGTCCGATCCCGGGGCGTGCATCGAGTGCATGCATTGCGTGTACATATGCCCGGACAAAGTTCTCAAGATCGACGATCGCATGACGGGTATCTACAACGCCTTCCTGTCGCATTGGGGCTTGACGGAAGAGATAATGAGCGCAAAGAAGAGCAAAATAATCACCGAGCCGTGGCAGGCGGCCTCCTGACCGGAAAGCTATATCCGGATACCCAATGGCTTCCGACGGGTCCGGGTGGGAAGCTCTGCCGCACCATGCCGCAGCTCCCGCCCGGCAGTTTCGCCGCTACATCACTCAAGCTGGCTGAAAGACTCTATTTTCAGCTCCGATAGCATCCAATCCGGAACGTCTTCCCTGTCGACATAGCTCAAACTGGCCCAATAACCGCTCGGCTGGACGAATCTCATGAAGCTGAGCCTGTCTTCGGAGATCAAGGCAAAGTATTTGACGTTGCCCCTTTCTCTTAATTCGTCAACGCCAAGCTCGACCAATTTGCCATTTTTAGGGGTGAGGCAGCGAAGCTGAATCGATGAAAGGCATTCATTCATAAACACGCAGCTGGCGCAATCCCCATGGCATCCTTCCGGGGATTCACGGCCCTTGTCCATTCCTCCGAATTCCTCGAGTATTTGGCTTTCAAAATACTCCGCATCCGGATTGTTAAGCTCCCATCCACAAAGATTATCTATAGATTTCATGATTGTCCTTTCGAAAAACAGCGGGCTTGAGCTCAAACGCGTCAAAGAGAGCCCGGGGAACGATTCCGCAGAATAACTTTCTCTTTCGATATAAAAAGAACCGTTTCTGCGCACGCGAAAGCGGTTCAGGCTTTGATTGTTACGATAAGCACTTTCCGATATGGATCAATTGACGGCTTCAGCAGGCGGAAGGATAAGGATTCCAGAAAGGCGGGAATTGAATGCTCAATAGCGGCGCAAAGCGCAGGAGGCAAATGATGGATCAATTGGGCGCATTTGTAAAAAGGGAAGTCCCCTTTTTACAAATGCGCCGGAAGCAAAATCTTTGTCGAAGGATCGCTGTCCGGCCCTTCCAGGACCTAATCGCTGTTCTTGGCGGCTATCTGCTCTATTTCGGCTTTCGCCCTTTCGTAAAATTCGGAATCGCTGATCTTTCCGTTTACGTATTCGCTCCAGGATGAGAAGTCGTGAAAAAAACAAACGGTCACGCCCGCATCGTTACAGGCCTTCCGGTATATTTTGTTCGCATGCTTGACACGTTCTTTTTTGGCCGCTTCCTCTTGAGATTCCTCGGAAGTTTCTTTCTTCTTGATTACAACATATTTCCCGAAGCTCTTTGCAAGCTTCTCGATATCTTGTTTGGCTTCGTCGGCAAGCTGGGCTTCGCCGATATGGCCGTCGACAAACTTCTGCCAGGCGACAAATTCCTCCCAAGAGGCGACTTTGAGCCCAATTTCCGAGCATGTTCTGCAATAAAAGTCGTTCGCCAGATCTTCCCGTTCGGGATCGGCGACGACAGAGCCTTGATTGCGCACGGACTCCTTAGCAGGCGTATCCATATACTCTCCCTGAAAATTCTAGGGTTCTTCGACTTTCGCCCCGGCGTCGGCGAATATCAATGGGCCTTCTTCCTGTACAGCTCCATGATCTCGTCTTTTGTCACCAGCGCTTCCAGGTAAGGAACTTCCTTGAGTATATTCTCTTTGCCATTCATTTCCTGGCGATCTATCAGAACGACTACCTTGACGACCTCCAGGCCTGCCTGGCGGCATGCGGCTATGGCCTGTAAAGTGGAGCCTCCGGTCGTGATTACGTCATCGACCACCACCACGCGGTCGCCGGCCTTCACTTTTCCTTCGATAAGGCTCACGATGCCGTGATCTTTTTGTTTCTTGCGAACAACGAAGGCCTGGATCGGCTTGCCTTTGAGCCAGGAGGTGTAGGCTACCGCGCCCGAGATGGGGTCCGCGCCCAAAGTGAGGCCGCCTATAGCCTGCATGTCGAGCTCTCGTATCGCTTCGAAGGCCAGATTGCCAATGAGGTATTGGCCTTCCGGATCCAGGGTTATTCTTTTGCAATTGAAATAAAACTGACTCACACCACCGTGAGCCAATTTGAAAGTAGGCGTTTCAGAATATTGAAAGGCATATTCCAGTATCAGCTCTTTGAGGCGCTCTTTCATTCCAAGACTCTCCTGCGACGGGAAATCCATATTCTGCATGTGGTAAGGTCCAATTAGCTTCTCTCCAGGATGATCAGATATATACCAGCAGGGAGAGTGTTTCAACGATTATATCCCCCCCCGAGCCCGGGGCTGACTTGTTCTGCGATGATCGAACAATTGCAACTCCGGGTTAGCCTCTATTCCAGTTACTTTTGCGTTGGAATCAGCCCTGAAGGGGCGGAATACCATAGCCCAGGGCATCGCCCTGGGTAGAGAGATTCCGCCATATTCTCCAAGCCCTGTAAGGGCGAGATAACCACTCTCTGGATATTTCGCCCCTTCAGGGCTCCGGGGAGGTTGCGCGGCTCCCGTATACCCAGGGCGTTGCCCTGGGCTATGGTATTTCGCCCCTTCAGGGCTTTCACGGGAAGCATTTGGGAGCGAGGCGCAGGGCATAAGATCCCGTCCACATGGTCATTTCTGAATGAGAACAGATTTACCGTGATTATATCCCCGGGCCATTCTCGCGCTCGGGCCAGGGTCAGTCTTTATCGGGCCGGAACATATCGCTGCGGATTTTATAGCGGCGCATGAGCTGCTGCAGCGCCTGGCGCTCGAGGCCGCACAGCTTTGCGGCCTGCGTCACATTGCCGTTGGTGGCGGAAAGAACGCTCTTCAGGTATCCGTCGTGGAATTGTTTGAGCGCCTCTTCTTTGGCGTCGCGGTATGTCAGATTCTCCATGGCCTTCGGCGCCGGACAGGCCCTGCCTCCGGCGGCGCTCTGGAGGCCGACGTGCTCCGGCCGTATCTCGCGGTCCGGGGAAAAAAGCACTCCACGTACGATGACGTTTTCCAGCTCGCGAACGTTGCCTTCCCAGGGAGCGCGCAAAAAGAGCTCCATGAGATCGGCCGAGAGCGTCTTGAGGGGCCGGTTGAGCTCGGAGCATTTCTTTTCTATGAGATGGTTGACCAAAAGCGGGATATCCTCGGGACGCTCCCTCAAGGGAGGCAAAACGATGGAAAGGACGTTCAGCCGGTAGAAAAGGTCTTCGCGAAACGATCCGTCCTTAATCTTTTCAGGCAGGTTGCGGTTGGTCGACGCAATCATTCTAACGTCGACATGTATCGACTTGGTGTCTCCGAGAGGCTTGATTTCTTTCTGCTGCAGAACGCGAAGGAGCTTTGTCTGAATGACCGTGCTGATGTCTCCTATTTCGTCCAGGAACATCGTGCCCCGATGCGCCTCCTGAAACAACCCCGTTTTATTCTGAGTCGCATGGGTGAAGGCGCCTTTCTTATACCCGAACAGCTCGCTCTCGAGGATATTTTCCGGAACAGTGGGGCAATTGACGGTCACGAGCGCCCGGTCGCTTCTCTCGCTCAACGCGTGTATGGCTCTTGCCGTAAGATCCTTGCCGGTTCCCGACTCTCCAGTGATGAGGACCGTAAAATCGGTTTTTGCCACCATCTGAATGGATTCGTACACGCGCTGCATTTTGGCGCTCTTCCCGACAAGGTCCTGAAAAGCTTCGCTCGATTTCACCCGCTTTTGGAGCTTGAGGTTTTCCCGCAAAAGGCGACTTCGCTCCAGAGCTTTGCTGAGGCTCAGGCAAAGCGTTTCATGATCGAAAGGCTTGGTGATGAAATCATACGCTCCGTGCCTTATGGCGAGCACCGCGAGCTCGATGCAGCCGTAGGCGGTCATCATCACGACAGTGAGCCAGGGATGACGGCTGCGCATATGCTCGATGAGCTCCAGACCGTCCATCCCGTGCATCTTCATATCGATCAGGGCCAGATCGACGGAGTCTCTTTCCAGCAGCTGCAGGGCTTCCTCCCCTGAGGAGGCCGTTCGGACCTCACAGCCAAGATCGGGCTCCAGGCTTCGCTTCAAAAGATGCAGCATGTCTTCTTCGTCATCGACGATCAGTATGATCTCTTTGGTCATTTCTTCCCAGCCTGCTCCAGGGAGACGGGCAAAACGACGGTAAAGGTAGACCCCTTGCCCGGCTCGCTCTCTACAAGGATTTCGCCTCCATGGTTTTTGACAATCCCGTAGCTTACGGACAGTCCGAGCCCCGTCCCTTCTCCAGTGGCTTTGGTGGTGAAGAAGGGATCGAAGATTCGCGACAGATCCTCCGGCTCTATGCCGCATCCGGTGTCCGCAACCTGAATCAACACCATTCCGTTTGGCTGCTCGCACAGGGTCTTCAGCCGTATGGCCCCCTTTGACCCAATGGCCTGTTTTGCGTTCATGATGAGGTTCATGAAAACCTGCTTTATCTTCGCCTCATCGAAGACCATGGCGGGAATGCCCGGATCGAGCTCCTTTTGAATTTCGATCTTATCAAGCTCGCATTGGTGCCGAACCACGCTGAGAACCTCCTCCAGCGCCGTATTCAGCTGAGAGACTTCTTTCTTCGTTCGGGTGCTTCGCGAGAAGCTCAGTAGATCTCCTACTATGGTCTTGCAGTTGCGGGCGTGCTTTTCAATGATCTTGAGATCGGCGCTTTTCTCCGTGCCCTGTTCTTCTTCGCGCAGGAGGAGTTGCGTATACCCGAGGATCATGCTGAGAGGATTGTTGATCTCATGGGCGATTCCAGCTGCGAGCTGACCGATGGAAGCCATCTTGTCCGCCTGAAGGAGCTGTCTCTCCATGGACTTTCGCTGGGATATGTCTTTGATGAGAAAAAGGATGCGCTTGATCGCTCCATCAGGTCTTCTCTCAGCGGAAGCGCTCACCAGAGCCCTGAGGGGAAGCCCGTCGCATCGCTTCATCTGGATTTCCATATCCGATACCTGATCTTCGGCGCGTAGAGCTTCTTCGATGGACTTCCAGTCATTGAGGGAATCGAAGAAGTCGTAAAACGGGCTCAGTCCCGATATCTTGTCGGCAAGAGACAGATTCAACATCTTCCGGCCGGCTGGATTCATCTCCAGGATTTTCCCGCTTCCCGCCGTAACGACGATCATATCGGGCGAAACCTCGAAGATTTTCCGGTAGTTCTGCTCTGAGCGAATCAGATCCTGCGAGCGCTCCGCCACGAGGTTTTCAAGATTCTTATTCATGAAAAGGATCTTGTCATGGGTCTCCTGCAGCGTCAGTTTGTCTTTCACAATCTGCTGATAGATTTTCCATATGCGCTCGAAAAAAAGAGTGATTGACGCCAGCACCAGAAACATGAGGGTGTTCATGGCGCCGCTCATCGGCTGGAGGGAAACCCACAGATCGTTGTAGCCAAGGCTCAAAAAAACACGTTTGACAATATGTCCGGCCGAGCGGGAGACCGAAAACACAGCCAGGCAGTAGCTGACCCATAGCAGATAAGTCCAAACGATATTGGTCTGATCCAGGTCTCTTAGACGCCTCGCCTCTCTTATGCACAGAAAGGAAAAAACGATCATCAGGCCCGATCCAACAAGATCGACTAACCAGATGGGATAGAGAGGAAGACTCATAAAGTCTCGCTCCCAGCCTTCTCGGTTCTGGCCTGCTCGAGCAGTCGGCGCAATCCCGCATACAGAAAGACCATGGCGGGCAAAGCCAACAAATGATCCATCTTTGCCAGATAATACATCAAGGCAAGCTCCCAGTCCTCATGAGTGAGATGCACGTAGCCATGCCAGGTTCCGGCGTCTATCCGCTCGAAGATATCATTGCGCTCATCGAAATAATGGGCGACCATGGAGTCGATGTTCCAGAGAATAAAAAATACGGCGGCGTACTGAATGTAGCGCCAACCCGCGGCTTGCACCAGACGCCTCTCGCGAAGCCAGTAGATGAGAATGCCCATGGAAAACGACAGGAGAATGTGGCCCATCTGGTGGATATAGAGGCCTTCCGGCGCCAGATGCACCTGGGTTGCTCCCGCTTGCGAAACAGGCGTGAGCAAAAGCGCGGCGAAAAGGAGAAGGCGACGAGTTGTTAGAAAACGGAAAGAGCCTCTTTTCAAATTGGACGTCCCTTGATCTTGTTCCTACAATATCGAATGATTTCTCAATTTTCAGCTCATGCCTTTTTTCCTTAATCTATTAACATATTGAACGGATTGGTTCTATCCTTTCAGCATGATATTGAGCAAAGTTCTCATCTTGTTTACGGCTAGCTGCCCCGGGGCCGTTGTCGTTTGGCCGGGAAGTTGAACGTAACTCCACGGGCTTCCCATCAGCAGACAGGCCACTCTGCTCCACCTTCCCAGTGCGCCCATGCAGAAGGCGATGACGTCCTTTCCAAATTCCCGCCTCCCAAAGGGTATCAGATCGAGCACGGCAAGATTGTCCTCAGGGCTTTGGGCGTAGGTCGTGATCTTTATGATGTCCGGATTCTTCTTCGCCATATTTTCCACAAGCCTCTGCAAAGTCGGTTTGTCGGGCGTTCCGGCAAAATCGTGGTGAGAGACGAGCACGCGCGCCTTCTCGGATCGAAAGGATTCTATCGCCTCCCGCGATGTGTCGTCTTCGAGGTCCACCCACTCGGCCCCGGCCTTCACAGCCTTGTGAAGAACTTCGAGCCTCTGCGATTCAGCGCCTTCAAAGGCTCCTCCTTCACGCTTCGGGCGGTTCGTGGCGAGGACGGGAAGCCGGGGACTGAGAGACAAAAATTGGAAGGCGTCGAGAGTAGTCTCGAGAGAATGCCTGCAAATAGTCGAATCGAGCCGCCATTCGAGAATGTCTATTTCCGGGAACCGGATATACAGGCGGATATGCTCCGGATGAGCAAGATCGGCAAGGCAGCCGCACAATTTTTCCCTTTTAGTCGACATGACGTTTCACCTCTTGATTCTTGATTCGCTAACCGGTCTGGACACCGTTGCTCCAATAAGCTCATTTAGGCGCCCCTGCTCAACTTTGTCCATAGAGCGAAGCTTTTCTTTTTCCGGTCGAACGGGCCGCATCGGGTCGCACTTTGGGTAAGATCCCAAAACCTTGAGGAATACAGCCTGGTTTTTGAGATCTGCCAGCGCCTTTTGAACCCGAGCTTCTTCCTCATGGCCCTCGATGTCCACATAGAAAAGATACTGCCAGGGGAAAAGCCTGTTGGGGCGGGATTCAATCCGGGTCATATTCACGTTCGACCGGGCGAAGGCTTCCATGGCGGCATGCATCGTTCCAGGCTTATGAGAAATGGAAAACAGAAGGGAAGTCTTGTCGGAGCCGGTCGGTGAACTCGGATGATTGCCAAGGGCAAAAAACCGGGTGGTGTTGCCCGCATGATCTTCGATGCGCTCAGCCAGGATATTTAGCCCGAAATGACTCCCCGCGTAAAGATCGCAGATGGCTGCCCCCGAAGGGTCCTCCTGCGCCAGACGAGCTGCTCCGGCCGTTGATGGGCACTCGTGGAACTCCACATGGCGAAGGTTTTCCAGAATCCATCTGCGGCATTGCTCCTTGGCCCGGGGATGCACGTAGAGATGCTTTACTTTCTCCAAAGAATCCGCCTTGCTGAAACAGTAGTGAGCGACTTCGAGATAACATTCCCGCACGACTCGCACCTCTCGTTCAAAGAGTAGATCCATGGTGCTTCCGACGCTTCCCAGCAACGAGTTCTCGATTGGCACGACTGCAACGTGGGCAGTTCCTTTCAGGAGGGAATCGAAGACTTCTTCGGGCTCATCGAGTGGCAGATAATGGGCGGAATGGCCGAACATCGAGAGCGAGGCGAGATAGGAGCATGTCCATTCGGGCCCGGGAAAAGCCACCCGAAGGACATATTGGAGCATTCTCGATGCGGCGAATATCTCTCGATAGATCGAGCGAAGCGAATCCTCGGTGAGAGGACCGGCGGAGGCTGCAGCGAGCTTCCTGTAAATGAGCTCTTCCCGGCCCGCGTCAAAAAGGGCGTGCCCCCTGGCGGCTTTGATCCTCCCTACCTGTTGCGCGCACTCCATTCTTTTATTAAGAAGCTCGATGAGCTTCGAGTCGATTGCGTCAATTTCTTCTCTTACGGGTTTCAGATCCTCTTCAATGCTCATTTGCTTTCCCTATCTTCCAACGCATTATTTGCCAACTCTCTTCCGCCTTGCGGAGCAAAACGGGGTCCTCCCGGCCACTGGGCGCAATTGTAAAAAAGGGGGCAAGGCATCGCAAAAAAGCCGCAATGCCTCAGCCCGAGGGGGCGCAACATCATAGCCCGGGGCAACACCCTGGGTGTGGGACAATGCCCCGCAACACAAGCCCTGTAAGGGCGGGATAACCACTCTCTGGATATTCCGCCCCTTCAGGGCTTGGAAAATATGGAGGGTCTCTTTTACCCAGGGTGTTGCCCCGGGCTATGATGTTGCGCCCCTTCGGGGCTTACGTTCTACCCCCTTTTTTACAAATGCGCCCCGGCCACCTTGTTCCCGCACCGAATGGATTCGGAAGCAAGAACGCCTGTTCTGCAGCTTCTGACCACGCAAAAAAAAAGCCGCGGGCTGAACCCGCGGCTTTCAAATCTCAAGAGTAAGATGGAAAATCACATGCAGGTCAGCGCCTTTCGCCTCTCTCCTGTAAAATAAAAATAATAACCAAAAAAGCGCCGAGCATGTTTCATTGCCAATCGATCCTTTCTTTTTAATCAGCGCTAACAATAGAAGCCGCGGATTACACATGTCAAGGAAATAGTGACTCGTGGCCAGCGCTATCTTGTTCTGTGATGATTGAACAATCGTAACCCCCGGTTAGCCTCTATTCCAGTCACTTCTGCTGTTGGAATCAGCCCTGAAGGGGCGAAATACCATAGCCCAGGGCATCGCCCCGGGTAGAGATCCCGCCATACTCTTCTCCAAGCCCTGTAAGGGCGAGATAACCACTTTCCGGATATTTCGCCCCTTCAGGGCTCCGGGGCAATGCTGTTGAATTAAGGAAAAACACCAAGCACAATGACTAACCAACTGA
>CAZOEL010000073.1:0-8660 GCA_964578835.1 uncultured Syntrophobacteraceae bacterium
TTATCGCCATAGCCCAAAGTCACCTTGAGGTTCGGATCGATGCTCCCTTCGGGATCGACATCCTCATCATCTTCCTTGTCCGGGTCGGGCGGGGTGGGCGGAGGATCCGGCTTCGTATCGGGACCATCCTCGCTGTAGCCCATTGCGGCAAGGCATGCGTTGGTATTACGCTCGTGGGCCAGCACGGCGGCAAGAAAAAGATCGTGGCTGGACTCATAGGCGGATATCCTGTCCGCCAAGGTCTTGTCTACCGTGTCGTTTATCTCCTTTGCGTAATTGTAAAAGTTCATGAACGTATCGTAGATGTCCACAGGCAGCTTCAAAATGCCGGGGAATTTGCTCAGCATCGGGAACTTCGCCTTTAGGGCGTTGTCTGTGAGCTGCAGTATCGTGCCTTTGCTCAAGTCCAGAGTGTAGCCCAGAGAATTGAAGTTTCCATCATTGGCGTACTTTTCAGCCTTGAGCCCACTTTCCGACACGGAAGTGAGCACCCCTTTCATCAAATTCATGAGGTTCGTCAGCTCTTTTACCGCGGCCACATAATCAGCGCTTCCGTTCCCATACTTGTAGGCCAGCTCTGCCTGCGCCGAAAGCATCTTGCTCGGCAGCTGGAGCCCCTGCTTGGTCAAGCTCGATAGAGTCAGGGTCGCCTTGGCGCCGATCAATGCGCCTTTGGAAAGCGCATAGCCTATTTCCGCGTTGGTGAACTGACTCAGAGCGTCCCAGGAGAATTGCCACGCGCTGAAGGCGCTGTTCACATTGTTCAGGCTCTTCCAGCACTTGTCGAAGGCCTTCGCCCACGCTTCGCAATACTTGTCCGGCACTTCATTGAAGCGGTAGAGCCTTTCCCTGTTGAACGGATAGGTCGGTGGGGGAATGCCGATCGTTCCGGCGTCCCAAATCAGATTGATCGTCACGTGAGAGGGGCTGTCGGAGGAAGACGCCGCAAGGAGCGTCTCGGGCTGCAATTCCTGCGGCTCCGCCGGAAGCGCCAGGGCTGAGCCCAGCACAAAGTCCCGCGCCGCCACGCTGCTCTCGGGAATGTCGATTTCCGCTTCTACGGGTTCAAAGCCCTGCCCCTGCACGGTGATTCGTTGCGCCCCGGAAGGAAGCGGACCCAGCTCAAAGGAGCCGTCATGCCTCGTGTAGGTTCTTGCGAGCGGATTTCCCGCCTCATCCAGGAGCGCAACTTCCATATTCGCCAGAGGCTTGCCGCTGAGCTCCGCCGTCGTCTTTCCGGCCACGCTTCCGCCTGTTGTCGTGAGGACTGCGTCGACCGTCTGACTCGTTGCAAGGCTGGTATTGATGCGCCTCGCAACGAACGGGGCCCTGGTCGTTTCCGTCACCCACACATCGAAGAGCCCTTGGGGCAACGAGTTGATAGCATATTTCCCGTCCGTACCGGAATAGAGCGCCTGGGACAGCTCGCCGGTCTGGTCGACAACCCGGATCAAGCCCACCAGGGGATTTCCTTTTTCATCGAGAACCTTTCCCCGTATCGTTCTGCCGACGGGCAAGTCGACGCTTATCTCCGATTCCGAGCCGGCGATCGTAACAGTCTGCTGAACCGCGCCCAGGCCGTCGGCAAAGACGGTGATCTCGTAATCCCCCGGAGAAAGACTCCCCAGGCTGCAGACTCCGGTTTCATCGCTCCCGCTGGCAAGCTCCGCTCCGGGGATCTCGATTCCGGACGGCCGGACAAGTACCGTTGCGCCCGAAACGGCATCGAGCCCCGACGCAGCCGAGGCCACCTTGACCGTAAGGGTGGCGCTTCCCGCCGCGAGGTCCCCCAAATCCATGTCGACGTTGGGCGTCACGGCAAGATCGGATGCAACGATGAAGCCGACATCCCCGCTCATGATGAGCAGATCGACCGTCTCCTCCGCAAGAATCAGGAATCGGAACCTTCCCGAATCGTCCGTGAACGTCTTCTGTACTGCCTTTCCATCCTTGAGGATCGTGACGCCTTGTCCCTTGGCCGGTGTGACGCCGTCCGAGAGAAGCACTCGTCCAACGAGCTCTGAGGCGTCGAGCGCGATCGTCGCATCGTGAGTCGCATGGCTTTCGTCGATCGTGAATTCCTGACGACCGAGCGACATGCCTCCTTCGGACAGTGCGAACACATAGGCTCCATCGGGCAGCACCGAGAAGCTGAACGCGCCCGAATCCGATGCGGCGATCGATTCCACCTGCCCATCGTCTTTGAGCAGGGTCACCTCCATGCCCGACAGAGACGCGCCATTGCTCTTTTGAATCTTACCCGAGATTGTTCCACCCCGGTTAAGCGTGATTTCCACACCGGAGCCCGGAACCGTCTCCTCGACTTTTGTTGGAAGATAGCCGTACGCCTGCACCCAAAAAGTATGCAAACCGGCGCTCAAGCCCGTGAAAGCGAACTTTCCGTCGGAACCCGTCATCGGGAAAGAGACGAGGTCATGCTCATCGGATGAAAGGAACGCATTCGCAACGGGAAGTCCCGTACTGCCTTCCGTCACGGTTCCCGCAAGAGTTTCTCCAACCACCAAAACGACTTCCACGCCGCTAGTCTCGGAGCCGAGCCGGACCTTCACGTCATCGACCTTTCCGGCTCCGTACCCGTCGGAATCCGCAACAATCTTGTACGTATCGGGACTGAGCCCCCAGACGATATAGGCTCCATCCGCATCGCTCAGCGCGCTTTTTCCCACGCCGGCCCTCGTCGAGATCGCTCTTACCTCGGCGCCTTCCACCGGATCTCCATCGGGAGTGACAACGCGCCCGCTCACGGCGCCTCCCGCAGAGAGGGAAATGAGCAGGTTGGTAGTCTCTCCTTCCACGATTGCAGCTATCTGAGGATCGGGAGGAACGAAATCGGAGCTTTCGACGGTCACGGAAACGAGTCCCGCATCGATTCCTTCTACGGAGAAGTAACCCTCTTGATCGGTTTTAACCGTAACCACCTGCTCCGTACCCTGATGGGTTACCGTGACGACCGTTCCTTCGATTCCTTCTTCGGTATCCGAGCGGATCAGCCTTCCGGCCAGATTCCCGCCATAATTGAGGATAACCTTCAAGTTCGAAAGCTGGCCGCTTTCAGGCACGGTGAAGGTCCCCCCTGTCGCTGCGGTGCGGCCGTCTATATAGATGATGTACTCGCCCGGCGTGACGTCCATGAAGGCGAACGAGCCGTCATACCAGGATTGAGTGAAGAAATACTCGCCGGTGGTGGTGTTGTGCAAAACGAGAGGAGCTCGACTATAGCCCTCCAATCCTTCCACCACCAGCGTTCCCGTCACGTTCCGATCCGAAAGCAGCGCCATCTCCCTTCTCACGAGATACATGAGCAGGTCCTGAACTACATTGGTATGCATTCCATACTTCAGGGTTTCGTTGGCCGCCTCGACGAGCGAGCGGATATAGTCGCCGTAAGAAGGTCCAACTGAAGTTAAAAGACTGGCCCAAGTCTTTTCCCAAAGCGGATGGAGAGGATCGGGACGCACGGCTTCCTCCATCGCCGCCCAGTCCACCGCATCGGTCGAGTCGCCTTCCTTGACCAGAAGCTCGTAATTTACAATGTAGGTTACGGTGACGACGGAATGGAAAGCGATGCTCTGCTGCTCTCCCGGCCTCAATACGCCCGCGCTCGCTCGTCCCGAAACGACCGGGATCAGTTGAAGCGTTTCATTTGCATCGCCCTGGCTCTTGCCGTCAGCCCACACCGGGTGATCGGAGCCTCCCTTGACGATCAACAAAGGCATCGGAAGGTCCGCATCGCCCGTGTTCATCACCTGAACGATTCCCTTGAAAGCCCTGTTCACCCGCACCTTCTGCGGGAGGAGCAACTGCGCCTCGAGCCTGCCTCCGGTTCCCGTCGTCACTTGGAATGCTCCGGGGAGGACGCTCTCCAAGCCATCCTGAGAGACGACCACATCGTAGTTGCCCACCCCCGCGCCCGAGAGGGCGAAGGTCGCCAGGGCATAGGTCGTGTCCTCGATCAGAGTCGGGTTCGCTTCGATCGTCACATTCCCGAGGCGCAGCTTCGCCTTAAGCGTCGAACCGAACTTGCTCCCAAGGAGAGGAATCGTTGCATTGCCCGCATTGGAAGCCTTGCTCAAGCCGATCGAATCAAGCTTGAAGGAGGCTTCGGAAAGTGTGACGGAGTAAGCGATGCCGGAAGCGGAAAGAGCTTCCGGATCGATCATTAAATAGACTGTTCTGTCGCTTGACGGGGCCTGGATGGAGAGCCTTGCGTCGAGATTCCCGGAATCGAGGCTCCTCAAATCGTAATCCAGCGTGGTCGGACCGGAGCCGTAGCCGCAGTAGAGCCGCAAACGACCTTCCTTGGGATCGGAGACGAGGCTTATGAGCAATTGCTCTCCCGCCGCCTGCTCGATCTTGAGCCATTCCGTTGCGCCCACTCCCGAGAATGTCCCCATCCGGGCTTCTTCCTTGCTCAGAAGAGCGACTTTGAGCTTTGTTGGAGAAGCGAGAGGGCTCAGGTTATTTTTCGATCTTCTGCCTTCGAAGATCTCGCCCTTCACATTAGCTCGGACTTTCCATCGCCACGTTCCCTCCGTTCCTCCCGGGATTCTCACTGAAGCTTCGAAAATGGCCGATTCCCCGGGACCGAGCGTCGCGCTCGAAACGCTCTCGCCCGCAACGATCTCCTTTACTCCCCGAGTCGGAACATCCGCAGCGAGGATGATCCGGTCATGCCAAGATCCCGAGGCGAGGGCGCTTCCGATGTTGGAAATCCGCCACCTGATCTTTGCATCCCGACCCGCTTGCGCTTCCGATGGACCTTCCACCCAGTCGACCACCAGGTCGATGTCTGAATCCATATCCTCGACAAACTCGAAAGCCCCCATGTCCGCGTAAACGTCATCGAGCGGAATGCCCGTATTGGCAGTGCGCGGATCGTCGTAGCGGGGAGCGCCCATGTAGTCGCTTTCTGGGGCGACCGTAGAGTCGGCGGCATCAATGCAGGGGGATTGGTAGGTCAGCCGGTAATTGGACTGCTCGCGATTCTTGTAGAGAGGGTCGGTCGAGATGTTGCCGTTTTGTCCGGTGAGATCCGTCGTACTTCTGTAGTTTACGCCCTCATTGGACCAGATGTTGGTGTAGCGCACCGAGCCCAGGGTCCCGAAATCGAACTGAACGCCAGATTCGAGGCTGTTTGTGGCGATGGAGTTCGCCACATCCAGAACGCCGCCATGGACCAGAAGGGCGATGCGGTTGTCGTCGAGCGTACAGTTCACGACCTGAACGGCCGCTCCCGGATGAGCGCATATCGCTCGATCTATTCCGGTCAGGATGGAGCTTTTGATCGTTGCGCTCCCGCCCCAGGCGAGCACGCCGTCGAAGAAGGCCTCCTTCAGAACGGAGCTCGAGATGGCAAGCGTAGAGCTTCCCGTGGTCTTGATCATGCCCGTCTGATCCCAATTTCCGCTCGAAGTCCCCGCCCCGTAGCTCAAGATGGCGTGATCGAACGTCGCCGTTCCGTTCTCTATGTTGATCCACTTCCAATCCCCCGCTGCGGGCGTGGTGGCGTTACCGTCTCCGTTTGTGTCCCCCCCTACGGAATCGTCCTTTATCGATGTGAAATAGACAGGCTCGGCAACCGTTCCCTCCACGACCAGATTCCCGCCGGATTGAACGACGATTCCGGCGAGGGAGTCGAACTTCACCAGTGAGCCCTTTTTAATGGTCAAGGTCGCGCCGCTCGGAACATAGACATCGCTCGTGATGCGGTGCAGGGATGTTCCGATCCATGTTTCACCTCCGGCAAGAGAACCTGAATGGGTGGTCTTGTGGTAGCGCAAAAGGACATTCTCGTTGATGTTGAGCTGTCCCGTCCCTTGAGGGTGCAAGCTGTTCCAGGAGCCGGGAAGCGGTCTCGAGCCGTCTTCGTCGAGATTCGTATCGCCCCCCGCCGAGTCGTCTTCGAGGGCGGTGAAGACGATCGGTTCTTCATCGGCGCCCGAGGCGTCGAGAATTGCGCCGTTTTCTATGATGATTTGTGTCCCGTTAGCGAATTTCACGACGGCTCCGGGCTCGATTGTCACCGTGATTCCCGAGGCTATGACGACGTCGCCTTCCACGATATGGACAACGTTAGCCGTCCACGTTTCATCGGCTCCGATGCGGCCCGAATGCCACATGACCGAATTGTTTATCAGAACGCTCCTTACCGCTTCTCCGATGACCGAGCCGGAGGAGTTCTTGAAAACTGCTCGGAGCTCATACACTCCGTCCGGAACCGTCAGAGTGTCCCAATCCAGGCTTCCCATGGCGCTCGAGCCCGTTCCAAGCGTAAACGAGGCCCCGGCGCTCGATGCGACGACATCGACGGTGGAGGTGGAAACATCGATAGCCATGCCGATCCAGCGAAGACGCTCGCTGTCATGAAAGAGATCGCTTTTGGGCTCCAGCCACATGAGAAGGAGAGTGTTTGAAAGGTAAACACTGCCATCCGAGCCGGTCCCGAGACCTCCACTTCCCCCCGCAGCGGCGATTGCGCCCTCCGGAGCGGCCAGCGTCCCACGGTGGTAAAGAGCGATGCGCCCTCCTCCGCCGCCTCCTGTTCTGATGCCGCCGCCCGCTCCTCCGTTGGCGGTTATTGCGCCGCCGTCGTTAATGGTTACATTTTGAGCGTTCAGAAGAATCGAGCCTCCCGATCCGCCTCCCTTCTCGTTTGCGCTTCCGGGATTGCCGTTCGAGCTTATGATGCCGCCCAAAGTGAGGTCACCATCCAAAAGCAAATGAAGGATGCCTCCGCCTGCGCCTCCGACTCCACCGGGTGAGTTATCGGTGTCGCCGCCTCCCCCGGAGCCGGGATCGGTCGGTACAGTCTCCGAGCCGTAAGCTTCTCCTCCAAAGGCTGAGCCGCTGCCGGCGCCAGCGCCGCCGTAGCCGCCGCCGCCCGCCATGCTGGCGGTTGCGCCCCCGCCTCCGGGACCACCCCCCGTTCCCACAGCAGCGCCCGCGTATCCTTCACCGTCGACGCTCATCAATGATCCGGCTTCTATGATCAGATTCTTCATATGGATCGACATTCCGAATCCGGACCACTCTTCTCCCACATTCTCCGTTTTGTTCTTTATGAAGACTGTGGAGCTTTCCAAAATGCTCAGATCGTTGTCGATATCGATATCCGCTCCGCCTCCGATCGTGAGCGTCCCGCTGCTTTTTACCGAGAGGGCTCCGTAGCGCGCCGAGGCATCATCTTCGAAGGCAAAGTTCTGGTAGATGAAGAGGTGTAAATTCACGAGGGAAGTATCGAAGAAGGCGAAAGTCCCGTCTGCTCCAGAAACGCTTCCCGTAGCGCCTCCCGCGCTCGATGTGGTGAAGCCGGCGTATTCCTGGCCGTCTTCGTAGTAGACAGCAACCCTTCCACCTGCTCCGCCGCATCCGCTGCCGTTGCCGTAGCCACCATCGGCGGTGAAAACCCCTGAGCCTTTCAGTATACCGGTTGTGACGTAAAGTGAGCCTCCGGAGCCTCCGCCCTGCTCGCCGACCGTTCCGCCGCCGCCGTTAGCGCTGATGAGTCCGTCAAGGGTGAGCGTGTTGCGAACGATCAGGCGAAGCGCGCCTCCACCGGAGCCTCCCCGCCCGGCAGGAGAATTGTCCGTATTGCCCCCTCCACCCGAGCCGAGATCCGTGGGGGTGGATGCCGCGCCGTAGGTGGGACCGACGGATCCCCCACGTGTGCCGCCCAGTCCGCCGTAGCTGCCTCCACTTCCGGAGTAGGAATTCGCGCCGCTACCTCCGGGCCCCATGCCCGTCCCTGCGACGCCGCCTATATAGCCCTGGGCGTCGGCCGTGATTTTAGACGTGGAATCCACCGACAGGTCTCCCGCGATGATGGTGGACCCGACTCCTGCCCACTCGCCGTCGACCTGCGCAGTCGTGTTCTTGCTCTCGAGGATGATGGACGAGCCCGACTCGAGGGTGAGCGTATCCGATATATCGAGAGTCGAGCCGCCTCCGATCGTGAGGGAGCCTCCGTCTCCTATGGTCAGCGAAGAATAGGAAATTGAAGATCCTTCATCGAAGACCAGTTGCTGCGCAAAAATTTCGAGACGGTTCGAAGCAGTATTGACAAACGCCGCCGTACCGGCGCTTCCCGCTACGTTGCCGCTTCCTCCATCGGCGGTAGTGGTGGAAAATCCTCCGAAGCTTTGGTGAGCGGCGTAATACACCATGATGCGTCCGCCGCCTCCACCCGTTCCGCTGCCGTTGCCTGCGCCTCCGATGGCGCTGAAATACCCGGCTCCGGTCAACTTGCCCACGGTGACATAGATCGAGCCGCCCGAGCCGCCTCCCTGCTCGCTATAGATTCCTGCTCCGCCGTTGGCTGTGATCACGCCGTATAGTGTCAGCGTTTCCGATACGTCGATGCGGATGGCGCCTCCGCCGTTTCCACCTTGTCCTGCGGGTGAATTGTCGCTGTTGCACCCGCCTCCGGAGCCTAAATCGAGCGGCTCGAGAAGAGAGCCGTAAATGAGCTCAGCTGGAGAGCCGTATGCCGCCCCGCCCAATCCGCCATAGCTGCCTCCGGCCCCACTCCAGCTTGTTGCCCCGCCGCCTCCGGGTCCCTTGCCGGCCGATCCTCCGCTACCGCCCGCATAGCCCTGTTCATCGGCCGAGATCTTCGATGAGGCATCGATCTCGATAGCGTT
>CAZOEL010000073.1:8760-34797 GCA_964578835.1 uncultured Syntrophobacteraceae bacterium
CATAGCCCTGTTCATCGGCCGAGATCTTCGATGAGGCATCGATCTCGATAGCGTTGGCGTTGATGGTCGAGCCGACCCCTTTCCAAGCGCCGTCCACCTGCTCCGCCGTGTTCATGCCCTTGAGGAGAATAGAGGATGCGCCCGTGATGGAGATCTCTCCTAATATGTCGACCGTCGAGCCGCCTCCTATGATGATCGATCCGCCGTTTTCAACTGTGAGATCACTGTAAGAAATAGTGGAACCGGAGTCGAATACGAACTTGTGCTTATTGACTATGAAGTGATTTGTTGAAGTGTCGAGAAAAGCGATCGTGCCGTCTTCTCCCGAAGCCGATCCGCTGGCTCCGCTCACCGTCGATGCGGCAAAGTCCGAGAAAGAGTCTCCATGACCGTAACGGACCATGATGCGCCCGCCTGCGCCACCCGCTCCGCTGCCGTTTCCAGTCCCTCCGTCGGCTGTGAAGACGCCCTCTCCTAAAAGCGCATCCACTTCGACAAAGATCGAGCCTCCCGAGCCACCCCCTTGCTCGGAGAGAGCCCCCGCATCTCCGTTAGCCGAGATGACGCCCTCTAATGTGAGGGATCCCAAGACTTTGAGGTGGATGGCCCCGCCGCCGTTGCCGCCCTTTCCCGGGGGAGATGTGTCGCTATTGCCTCCTCCTCCCGAGCCCAGATCGGTTGGCTCTAGCGAAGAGCCGTAGCTCGGGCCGCCGGCAACGCCCGCATACGATCCGCCCACTCCGCCGTAGCCGCCTCCGGCGCTCACACCGTATGTCGCTCCGCCGCCTCCGGGCCCTTTGCCTGCTCCACCGTACCCGCCTTCATAGCCCTGTCCGTCGGCTGAAAGTCTGGAGCCCGTCTCCACGAAGACATTGCCCGCGTTGATGGTCATCCCTTCGCCTACCCACGCGCCGTCCACCTGCTCCGCCGTGTGCATGCCCTTGAGGAGGATAGAGGATGCGCCCGTGATGGACAATGTTCCCGATATGTTGACCGTAGATCCGCCACCGATGGTGAGCGTCCCTCCATTTTCGACCGTGAGAGCATCGTAGACAACCGAAGATTCGGCGTCGAATATGAATTTGTGCGCATTGACCTTGAAATGATTCGTGGATGTTTCGAGAAAGGCAATCGTACCGTTCTGGCCTGAGGCAGAGCCGTCGGCGCCGTTCACAGTGGAAGAAGCGAAGCCCGTGAAGGAGTCTCCATGACCGTAATGGAGCATGATGCGACCGCCTCCGCCACCCGCTCCGCTGCCGTTTCCAGCCCCTCCGTCGGCTGTGAAAACGCCCTCTCCCGTGAGAGTGTCGGCGGCAACGAAGATCGAGCCGCCCGAGCCGCCCCCTTGCTCGGCAAGATTCCCAGCGCCTCCGTTGGCCGAAATGAAGCCGTCAAGCGCGAGAGATCCCGAAACGATGAGCCGGACGGCTCCGCCGCCGTTTCCGCCCTTCCCCGGGGGAGATGTGTCGCTATTGCCTCCCCCTCCAGACCCCAAATCCATCGGCTCTAGCGAAGAGCCGTAGCTCGGGCCGCCGGCAACGCCCGCATACGATCCGCCCACTCCGCCGTAGCCGCCTCCGGCGCTCACACCGTATGTCGCTCCGCCGCCTCCGGGCCCTTTGCCTGCTCCACCGTACCCGCCTTCATAGCCCTGTCCGTCGGCCGAGATTTTCGAGTCGGCATCGACCACTATGTCATTGGCGTTTATTGTCACGCCCTTTCCCGCCCACGCGCCCTCAATTTGCTCCGCCGTGTTCATGCCCTGCAGCAGAATAGTGGAGGCGCCCGTGACGGTGATGGATGTGGCAACTTCTACAATCGATCCTCCTGCAATGGTGAGCGTGGCGCCGTTGCTCACGCTCAAGCTGTTTATCCTTATCGGATCGTCATATTTGAGCCAGGATTCATCGGATGTGATGACGACATCACCGGTTGGCTGCGCATTTGCGATTCTACTATTGAAGAATGCAAAGCACAAAATGAAGCAAAGAAGCGTGATTGACCAGTGTTGCTTTCTCATATACTTCCCCCTTCTCCAGCTATTTCATTAAATGCTACAAATATCTTTTTCTATTAGATCAATATCATCCAGATCGAATGTGTATCCTTGTTATCTTTATGTGAAACAAGATAACATGTTGATAATATTTATTAATTGTGGATTATACGCTTGGGAGGGAAACAAACGATGAAAGCCCCGGTAAGGATCTGCTTCCATAACGTTCGCGAGTAAACGTCTCATTTCCGCACCTTTGAAGAGAAATGCGCTTCGGAGATTGGTTGTGCTGTAACGTATTGAAATATGAGACTTCTTGCTATCGCGGTCTAAAGAAGATATATTTAAAGCGATTTATTTCTTACTACTGCTTTCGTCCACTTCAGAGCATCAGCGATTGTATAGCAAATGACATAATGAGTTGCAAGAAAAGAGTAATTCTTATGTCAATACTATTAATTTGCAGAATCTAATTGTGTTGAGGATATTGCGAGCGGGTGTCTTTCTGCATTTTGGCAAGAGCCATCAGGCATTTTTCTTTTGCTTTCCGCCTGTAGTGGATATGTAAATGGGAGAGGCGATGGGCAGTGGCGTGAAGTATTGAAAGTCTGCTAAAGGATTTTGAATGGAGGGGAGGGCATCCTGACCGGGAGAAAACAGATCAAGATTTTTGCGTCGAAAGAACATCCGGAAGTTGGAAGCGGAGCACTCGTCCTGGCTTGCTTCCCATTTCAATCACTTTTCCGTTCCATTTCAACTGGGCTCCTCCCGCATTTCCCAGTGTCACTTTTGCTCTTCTCGAGACTTCCCACTCTTTCTTCTCTCCTGGTTTTAGAAGGTGACTCTCTGGCTTTCCATCGTCAATGGCAACTTTGATCCAGCTCTCTTCGCTGGCTGTCACCTCAAAGAGATGCCCACGAGCGGGATTCGGTAAGAATGCCGTAGACTTGTTCTCCGCAGCCGTCTCACTTGCAGAGCCATTTCCTGACTCTTCGGCCGTTTCTTCCTGAAGACCGGCATTTTCCCGCCTATCTTTCAGAATTTCAGGAAGATCTTGCTCACCGTGATGATTACGACTCTCTACCGTCTCAGACGATGGACTATCAGGCAGCGGAGCTTTCTCTGGCATGAGCCCCTCATCTGCTCTCGAAAGAGAATCCGCGCCGCCTGGACTTTCTGGTGGGGGCGGTGGAGGAAGGCGCTCAGGTTGCGAAATGGCCGGACATCTTGATTCCGGAGAGAGAGCGTTGCCATTCGGCGAACCGGGCTCTACGGGAGAGATTGCTTGAGGTAAATGGCTTTTGGGAGAGGGGGGCGCCATCTGATGATAGAAAATGCCGGAAAGCGCGACTGCAGAAATAACCAGGGCAAGCAACCCAAGAAGCTTGCCTTTCCATAAGGACGGAGGTCTCGTCTCGTCAACCCGGCTGCCGGGTTCCTGAGAGGACTCTGTATTGGCGGCCGGCTCGGCGCCGCTTCTCTCTCTTCTATGGAGAGTCGCATGCACGCCTTCAATCATGGCTTTCAAATTCTCCCACGATTCGCCTCCTTGCCTGCGTATAGTCAGCAGTCTGTCCAGAACCGCTCGATCTTCTCCATTGAGGTGATCGTATTCGAATGCGACCTCTTGCTCCTGAGCTTCCGGCTCCATCTGAGGAAGTCCGCCGCCTCCACGTTCGGCCAGACCTTTCTTTCTCAACTCTTGCAACTCTTCTTCGTTTTGATCGAGTAGATCCGAGATGATATCCAGGGCGGTTCTTTCCTCATCGAGAGCATCCCCGGCTTTTATAGAAAATCGTAATTTGCGGTATAAACTGGTCTGATGCTCGCAAACCGCATCAAAGACATTCCAACTTACAACTCCGGAATCCCGATCTTTCTCGGGCATGGCTGAGTCTCCTCGCTATCGGCAGGCTTTCGTTCAAAGGCCATAGAGCGCTTTCGCCCTAGCTTCATGGGCTTGATGAGCAGCGCACAAGATTCATTGGAGCCTTGCGGCGCTAGAGATAATACATGCGATTTCGGCTATTTCCAAATGGTAAAAGGCGGTAAGAAGACATTTGCTGCAGACGGTCAGCACCACTGTGTCACAAGATGGTGGTCCATAGAGACGTGGGTAGTCTTTACCAGGATAATCGCTCAGCTCGTCATTCCGGCAGGTTTTAAGCCGGAATCCAGGTTTTGCGCTGGGCTGGATACCGGCTAAAGACATGCCGGTATGACGAGCTGAGCCGACGTTGTGGCACATTAGTATTAGTGAGCTGTTCACACTGATAAAAAGAGACCAAACAACCAATTATGTTGATCAAAGTCAAATGCGCTCAAAGGCAAGCCAGATTTCTAAAGAGTGGAAAGAAAGGCGCAGCCCAAGTGGACCTCGTTCAACCGCCCCTCGCACCATGCGGGCGCGGAGGGCTAAATAAGAGCTTCACCTGCCCAGAACCGCCGCTCAAAGGTGGTTAGGGGCCGCTGCGCCTATGAACCTGAGGTGTTCCTCAACTCTTCAGTAACGCCCTTCGAGCATTTGCACTCAGTCGATTATATCCTCATCGCTTTGAGCCTTTCCCGGCAACGCTTTCCTGGATCTTAGCGAGAGGGCCAATCTTTGCCTCAGGCCGCCTTCGAGCTTGGGTCTTTCGTTTCCTTCCAGCATTCCTGCGCTGTTCTTCTTCGTTTTGCTGCTATCTCCTTCTACAAGAGCAACAAGGCCTTCGACGAAATCACTCATATTGTCGGCTTGAGCGCTCAGTTCTTCGCAGGCTGAGGCGGATTCTTCGGCTCCGGCCGCATTGCGCTGGGTCACATCCTCCATTTCGGCTATGGCTTTGTTTATCTGGCTAATTCCTTTGGCCTGCTCATCTGAGGCATTGGCTATTTGCTCCAGGAGTTGTCCGGACTTCGAGACCTTAGACGCCAGTTCGTTGAATTCGTCGTTGCTTTTCTTTACCATCCTGGCGCCGTCAGAGACCTTTGAAACGGTCCCCTCAATGAGCTCTGCGGTATTTTTTGCGGCTTCGGCCGATCTGATGGCCAAGCTTCGCACTTCGTCGGCTACAACGGCGAATCCGGCTCCGGCTTCTCCCGCCCTGGCGGCTTCGACTGCGGCGTTGAGAGCGAGAAGATTGGTCCTGAAGGCTATTTCATCAATTGTTTTCACAATCTTCTGGGTTTCGCCGCTTGCCGTCGATATCTGTTCCATCGAAGAGGTGAGATCCGTCATTGACCGGTGTGTCCGCTCGACTATTGCTTTAGCCTCGACCATGAGGTCGTTGGCTTCGTAAGCGTTTTGCGCATTTCGGCTGGTCATTGAGGCCATCTCTTCCAAAGATGAAGCGGTCTCCTCAATGGCTGCGGCCTGCTGCGAGGCTCCTTCGGAAAGCTCCTGAGTGGACGAGGAAATTTGACTGGAGGCGGATGCTACGTGCTCCGCTCCGGCGGCAAGTCCTCGGATGATTCTAATAAGAGGCCGGCTGATGGTTCGGCTGAATAAAAGGCCTCCCAGTCCTCCAAGTATGACCATTACGCCCATCGCGGACAAGATGACGGTCGCGGATCGGGACGCCTTTGCATCGGCATTGCTTTTGATATCGTTTGAAAGTGCAAGAAATTCCTCAACCGGCGATGTCGCCGCAATGGTGTATGTTTTTCCATTGAACTGAAGAGGAGCAAAACAGACGTATTTTTGAATATTCTCAAACATATATTTCCCAAAGCCTTCTTCGCCTCGCAACATGTGCTCCTTGACGATCTGCGAGAGCTCTACTCCGTTTTTAGGGTCGGTGAGATCAAAACCCTTGCCAAGATCGTATTTGGGGTGAGAGACGAGAACGCCTTTATCATTTATGATGTATGGATAGCCAGTCTTTCCGTATACATGTCCCTTGACCATTTTCCAGGCAAGCTGCCAATCGACGCTCAGAACCGCAATCCCTTTGAGCTCCTCCCCGATGAAGACCGGCGCGGCTATGCGCATCTCGGGCTTTCCCGTGTTCGCCGCGATGACCACGCCCGAATTGTGAGTCTCGCCCTTTTTGAGTTTTAGACACTCCTTGAACCATGCTTCATTGGCCTTAGAGAGAAGATTGTCCGTAAAACTGCCTCCCTTCAAGTTGACGATCTCCATCCCCTTTGCATTGATGAATCTCATCTGGTTGTATGTCGGCTCGGAAAGGGTGTAGCTTGTCTTGTAGAGGTCGAGATTTTCATTCTTGAAGGAGTCCATTGAGGATTGGAGGTTTGCCTCCGTCAGCTCGTCGAGGAAGCCTGTTCCACAGATAAATTGGTCCCATGGCTCGTAATATAGATAGGTCAACAACCTGCGCCGTCCTTCCACCGTATACTGGAGCGTTGTTGTCTTTCCATCGTTCTTGTGATCGAGAACTGCTTTCATGTCGGGGATCTTGAGATCCATGGAAGCGTCTTTGCCCACCATGTCCGCCTTTGGATGAACGATTACGTTTCCTTTGGAATCCATGACGAAAGTAATGCCCGAGCGCCCGATCTTTACTTGCGTGATCTCTTTGCGGAGCATCTGACCTTCCTGCTCCTTGATCCCGTTGTAAATCATGCCGATCAGCCGGCCTCCCTCATCGTACAAAGGCTTGTAGATCGCCATCCACCAAGCGTCTACAACGAAGGCCCTTCCAAGGAAAGTCTCGCCATTCAGTATTTTCGACAGGATGGCGCTTGGCTTGTCCTCTGATCCAAGATAGGGGATGTAAGTTCCGGTTCCCCGCTTTCCTTCCCCGGTTCGAACATTTGTCGCCACTCTCAGCATATCCCCGGCGTCATTCATCTTCTGAAAGATCGTGCAGCTTCCGCCGAGGATCTTGGCGGACTCGTCCACGATGGGAATGAAATCGTTCTGGGAAGACTCCGAGCTCAGCTTTACGGCGCCAATTTGCAGAACAGGCAAGGAGACGCTCTGCTCTTCATTAGTAAACTGGTTGACTGCTTTCCACTGAGAATTGGCGGGAGCGAGCAGGGGGGAGCCGTAGCCATTGAGGATATGCCCGGTCACGGCCAGATTGCTCTGTAATTTATTCTGCAGCTGCTCCTGCTGCACTCCGCACATCTTGGCAATGCCCTCGACGATGCGGCTTATCTCTTTTTCCACCAGTGAGTTGATCTCCTGGTTTTTTCCGTCCAATGTATTCAGGTAGTCCACAAGGCGAGACGAGCCGGCGATGTCTCTCACATGGCTTTGAGCCTTGTCGATGAAAGCTTGCACTGTCGCTTTGTCGGCCGAGACTCCGCTCGACAAGGATTTGATAGCTTCCTCCTCCATTCCGGATCGAGAAAGGCGAATCGTCTCCTCCGAAAAGGAGCTGAAGTGATAGGAGCTAAGGAATCCGACGATCGCAACGGGGATGACTATGAGCGTTAAGGAGCTGAGGAATAGTTTTACCTTGAGCGATAAACGGGATTTGATCATTTTGAGCCCTCTCCCTTAAAATGATTTTCTGATCCCGGACAATCAAGCATCAATATTCCGGTATATTTACCTTTATGGCGGATTGCGGCGCACTTGCCGCTCGCTCTTTCCACGAGAAGATTACTCCTTACTTATCGGCATCGAGAGGGAAAAACGCCACTCTTTTTTCAAGTAATCCCAATCCCTTTTCAAAGAAGGGATTGGGCTTTAAGGGCAGCGGATCTAGGATTCTTTGAGTGATTTGACAAAAAAGTGGGTCACGCGCGGGCGTGTGCTGCCGGTGTGAAAGGAGTGAACATTTCTTTCAATTTCCCGATCCGAGACGGTCACCCTCTGGTGCTGCCTCAAGTGATCGATCCAGGATTCAACGAGAAAGGACTCGACGTAGCGCGTTGGGTCTGCAGCGTCGACATAGAGATTCCATCGAATTGCTCCTCCTCGAAATCGTATGTCTCGCAGCTTGAGCAGAGCGGTTCGAAATTCGCTCCAGCGGTCGGGCTCGATCCGATATTCGATGCTGACGAGCACGGGGCCGTTATCCGCCTTTGCTGCAAGAGTCGGCGCAGGCCAGTGATTGGAAGGAGTATGGTCCTGTTCTTCCATGGCGGGGAGACGAAATCGAGCTATTGGGGCAAGACCGGCGATCATGGAGAGGGCCGCGATGGCGA
Source organism: uncultured Syntrophobacteraceae bacterium (assembly GCA_964578835.1). Lineage (GTDB taxonomy): Bacteria > Desulfobacterota > Syntrophobacteria > Syntrophobacterales > Syntrophobacteraceae > CAZOEL01. The sequence goes on from CAZOEL010000073.1 coordinate 16,859, forward strand.
AAGTCGCGGGGATGCCCACGAAGGCGGCGATCGAGCCCCATAGGAGGCTGCCGAAAGCCATGCTGCCAAAGATTGTCAGAATATAAACGGCCATAACTCTCCCCCTCACCCAGGAAGGGACCATGGTCTGAATGGTGCTGTTGAAAGTGGCTATGAGCGCGAGCCAGATGGCGCCTCCAAGGACCAGCAACGCGCAGGCGAAAATGAAGTGGTGGAAGACGGCCAGGCCGATCAGCACGGCTGCGAACAGCAGCGTTGAAGCGACGATCAACGCGTCTATCTCCATCCTCCGCCTCACTTCCGGGAGAACGGCGGCTCCGGCTACGGCTCCCACTCCAAAGGTTCCGAGCAGGATTCCATATCCTACGGAATCGACGCCGAGCTCATTTCGCGCAAAGAGGGGAAGAACGGCAATCAAGACGATTCCTCCAGTCATGAAACTTGTGGCGCGAACGAGAATGGCGCGCAGAAAGGGTTCGTAGCGCACGTAGCGAACGCCCTTCTTCATGGCTCCCGCTATGCGTTCGGGGGGCAGATCGCTTTGCTCGGGAATCCTTCGCCAAAAGAACAAAACCAGCATGACCGCAAGATAGGATGCCGCGTTGAGGAGAAAGACCACGCCGGGGCCGGTGGCGACAATGAGGAGACCTCCCAGGGCGGGGCCTATGGAGCGGGCGACGTTGAAGGAAGCGCTGTTGAGCGCCACCGCAGCGGCTATTTCCGTGCGCGGCGCAAGCTCCGGCACAATTGCCTGCCATGCCGGGCCGTTAAGAGCCGAGCCGAGTCCGAGCAGCAGGGTCAGGGTCAGCAGCATCCAGGGAGTCGTCAGATCCGCAATGGTGAGAAAGCCCAGGGCGGCGGCGGCAGTGAGCATCCATGCCTGCGTGAACAGGATCATCCGCCGTCTGTCGAAAACATCGGCGAGAGCGCCTGCCGGAAGGGCCAGAAGGAAAGCGGGCAGCGAAATTGCCGTTTGAACAAGGGATACCATGACCGTCGAGGGATCGAGCAGCGTCATGAGCCACGCTGTGGCCGTGGTCTGCATCCATGTGCCGGTATTGGATATCAGAGTGGCGATCCAGAGTGCCCTGAACTTGCTGTGGCGAAGAGGCGCCCAGGCCGCTATCTTCTCTTTGCCTCTCAAGTTTTGCGAATTATTTTCCTCACGAAACATCTTTATTGCTCGTCCATTGTTTCGAGAATTCATCTGCATGGGGCTCGTCAACTATTCATATAAGTGCGCGTTTTGTGACAAATCAAGAGGAAAGGGGAGTTGCGGGGCTGAAGAATATTGTCTTTGTCGCTTCCTCCCGCTATATTGCCTCAACTTTACGAGATGCATCCAAAACTAAGAACTCAAGGTGGAGCTGAATCGAGATGGAGGAAAAAATCACTGCTATATACCTGATGGTCAGGAATGATGAGCTAAGGGCTGAAGACAAAGGCTCCTACGATGAGCCGCTCGAGCGACAGAAAGAGGAATGTTTGAAATTCCTTCGGGAGAAGACGGACGGGAAAGTGGAAGAGCCCATCGAGATCTACACGCGCCGCGGCCAGCTCCTGATGGACATTGAACGGGGGCGCATCAAGAGGCTTGTCATTCGCAGCATGGATCGCCTCGGGATAGGCAAGGAAGAAGTTGACGGCATTGCCTTCGAGCTGAATATGGCGGGAGTAGAGCTTCTCAGTGTGGAATGAAATAAGGCCGGCCGCGATTCGTCGCGGCCTGAGCCGATCTTTCTTCTGCATCCGCGCGCTTCCCTTCAAGTAGATGCCCCTCCAGGCCGAAGGAGCCGCTTTTCGTTCAACCTCAATTGCCCTCCATTGACACTCCAGCATCCCGGAAGTAAAAAGTAGCGTATAGAACGACATCGGACCCGATCCCGTTTATGATTCGAAAGCCACAGGAACGCATGAAAGATGGCGGATAGGAGTAAGGATGAAGCTACTCGTGGATGAGCGCGACGTCAAGTTTATCCTCTACGAGCAACTGCGCGCGGATGAGCTGTGCAAGGCTCCGAAATATGGAGACTTCTCTCAGGAAATGTTTGATATGGCCATAGGGCAGGCGGAAAAGCTGGCCTGGAAGGAATACTATCCGGCCAACCGAAGAGGGGATGAGCAGGGATGCCGCTATGAAAACGGCCAGGTGAAAGCTCCCGACGATTTCCATGGTCCTTATCGCCTCTTTTGCGAAGGCGGGTGGCTGGCGATGAGCGACCCCGCGGAAGTGGGCGGCCAGGGATTTCCCGTTGTGACCACAACTGCTTGCATGGAGCTTTTCGGAGCCGCCAACTGGTCTTTGCTCATGTACACGGGGCTTTCCCATGGCGCTGCGCGCCTCCTTCAGCTTTACGGAACGCCCGAGCTGCAGGAGCAGTATATGTACAAGATGTTTTCCGGAGAATGGGCTGGAACCATGTGTCTGACCGAATCCGGCGCGGGAAGCGATGTGGGGAATCTTCAGACCGGAGCCCAAAGGCTTGCAGACGGGAGCTTCAAAATCACCGGGCAGAAGATTTTTATTTCATCGGGCATGCACGATCTTACGGAAAACATCGTTCACATGGTGCTTGCCCGGATAGAGGGGGCTCCGAAAGGAACAAAAGGAATATCCATTTTTCTCACGCCCAGGCTCCGCTATGACGGGAGCGGAGCGCTCGTTGAAAACAATGTCCATTGCGCGGGCATCGAGCGCAAGATGGGCATTCACGGATCTGCTGCTTGTACGCTCAACTTCGGCGAAAACGGAGACTGCATCGGCTATCTTGTGGGTGAAGAAAACAAAGGCATGCAGGTCATGTTCGATATGATGAATGACGCCCGGCTCTTTGTGGGCCTGCAGGGCCTGTGTCTTGGAGGCAGCGCTTATTTGCACGCTCTTCAATACGCCAGGCAAAGAATCCAGGGGACGCCCATCGAGCATATGAAAGATCCCGATGCGGAGCGCACGCCCATCATCCGGCATCCGGACGTGAGGCGCATGCTCATGTTTATGAAAAGCGGCTCGGAAGGACTGCGGGCTCTTCTCTACTTTGTGGCCTACTGCATAGACAGAGTGCGGATTGCGCAAAGCGACGAAGAGCGGGAGCGATTTCAGGGGCATGTGGATTTGCTGATTCCCATCTGCAAATCGTTGGGAAGCGATTTGGGATTTCGAATTTGCGAAACCGCGATTCAGGTCTACGGCGGTTATGGGTATGTGCGCGACTATCCTGTCGAGCAATTTTTGAGGGACTGCAAAATCGCTTCCATCTATGAAGGAACCAACGGCATTCAAGCGCTCGATCTGGTGGTGCGAAAGCTCCAGAGGAATCGTGGACGCTTGCTTAAGAACGCTCTCGAATCTTCCGGGGAAATTCTCACGAAGATCAAGAAGAATTTCCGCCTGCGGGATTTGACGCCGATCTATGAGGAGGCGCAGGAAAGCCTTATTCAGGCCACCAAGTTCTTCGCTCTGAAAAGCATTACCGACGAATTTCACGTGCCGATTCTATACGCAAAGCCATACCTGGATATTTTTGGAGAAGTGGTTATCGGATTCATGCTGCTTTGGCAGGCGCACCTTGCAGACCGCAGGCTTCAGGAGATCTATCAGGACCACAACGCAAAGGATGAGCAATCCCGGAGCAGGCTCCTCAAAAAAAACCGGAGCGCGGCTTTTTACTTCGGTAAAATCGCTTCGGCGCGCTTTTTCATAAATCAGACGCTGACGGCGGTTCCGGGGAAGGTGAGAGGGATCATGAACAACGACAAATCTCCCCTCGAAGTTCCCGAGGACGGCTTCGCGCTGGGATAGCGCGCCGCCGCAACCCGGGAGGCCGCCTCCCGGGTTGCGGCATGGAGAAAATGGATTGACGCGCCCAATCCTTCTATGTCAATTATGGCGCACTGTTGAACAGCAATTCTAAATTTGGCCATGCTGGTGAATAGGGAAATAAGCTCATTTCGTCATTCCGGCATGTTTCTGGCCGGAATCCATCCCGGCATCAGGCTCCCAAGCTTCTTTGGATTCCGGCTTGAAGACTGCCGGAATGACGAACCTACCTGATTTCGGATGAGAATGAGCCGGGCTGAGCTACAAATTTAGAATTGTCGCACTGTTGAAGCGAGAGCCTGACCGTATGCGAGAGGAAGAGTGAATGAGCTGCGAGATCGAGACGTACAGAGGGTTTGTGTATCCTTGGCAAATGGACCACATCGGACATATGAATGTCCAGTTTTATGCCGCTAAGTTCGATGAGGGAACATGGCATTTTCTTGCTTATTTAGGTCTTACTCCCTCCTATCTTCGAGACAATCGCAGGGGCATGGTTGCGGTCGATCAGCGCACGCTCTACAAAAGAGAGGTTTTGGCCGGATCCTTGCTAGTGGTAAAGACGAAGCTGCTGGAAATGAACAAGAAATCTCTGAAATACATTCATGTCATGATCGATGCCGAAACGGGCGAAGAGGTTGCCTCGACGGAGCTCACCGGCGTGCATATCAATAGCGAGCTGAGGAAATCTTGCGAATTTCCGCCGCATATCTATGAAAAGGGCAAAGAGCTTTTGGAATAATGGGCGAAAGTTTTACGGAGAGCTCCACGAGAGGGCTCCTGACATTTGGAGAAAGGCGGCTTTGTCGGCATAAAGAATCTAACGGGATAGGCATAAAGCCCCTTCAGGGCTGACGCCTTGCCCCTTCTTGCAAATGCCTCCGGAGAGAGGCTGCGCCATCGACAAGAATAGCGCCTGTATTTTGAAATGCTTATAAAAAATTATAGGCTGGAAGATTCAGGCGTTTCAAAATGCTGTCGATGAAAGGAGTCTGATATGGACATGAAAAAAGGGACCTGCGATTTTGCCGGACGGGTATTTTCCGAGGAGGAAAAGATCTGCGAGGATGGAAAATGCTTTACGTGCGTTGATGGCGAATGGAAAGATGCGGAACAGTCCTTTTCTTCCTCTCGATCTCGTCAGGGCCTGGTCATTGCTCCTGGCGAAGACTTGTCCGATATGTGATTGTGAATGGCTGGGACAGAGCAGTTGGAAAGTGTGCTGGAAAAGTCAGCGGAAAGGAGATGACGATCGCCGGAGCTTGTTTCCATCTCCTTCCGCTCTGAAGAGTGACGGCAGAGGCGCGTAAGCTACTCCATGAAGAGCGGCGTGCTCAAGTAACGCTCGCCGGTGCTCGGCAGGATCACTACGATTTGTTTTCCTTTGCTCTCAGGGCGTCTCGCTGCTTCCAAAGCCGCCCATACCGCTGCCCCGGAAGAAATCCCGCATAAGATTCCCTCCATCTTGGCCACGGCCCTTGCGGTTTCAAAAGCCTGATCGTTGGTTACCGTGATGATTTCATCGATGATTTTGGTGTTCAAAACGGCTGGAACGAAACCGGCTCCGATTCCCTGGATTTTGTGCGGCCCGGGAGATCCGCCCGAGAGCACGGGAGAGTCGGCGGGCTCGACCGCAAACGCTTTGAAAGACGGCTTGCGAGCTTTGATCACTTCGGAAACGCCCGTAATGGTGCCGCCCGTGCCGACGCCCGAAACAAGAATGTCCACTCCTCCCCCAGTGCCGTTCCAGATTTCTTCGGCGGTTGTTTTGCGATGAACCTCGGCGTTGGCCGGATTGCTGAATTGATCGGGCATATAGGAGTTGGGCGTCTGCGCAACTAGTTCCTTCGCCCTGTTTATTGCTCCCCGCATTCCTTCGGCGCCGGGTGTGAGCGCTAGTTCGGCCCCAAGGTGCTTGAGGAGCTTTCTTCTTTCCACGCTCATCGTTTCCGGCATGGTCAAAATAAGCCGGAGTTTTTTGGCGGCGCAAACAAAAGCCAGGGCGATTCCGGTATTGCCGCTTGTGGGCTCGACGATCACCGCCCCCTCTTTGATGAGCCCCTGCTTTTCTGCCGCCTCTATCATGGCGACGCCTATGCGATCTTTCACGCTCCCGAGCGGATTTCGCATTTCCAGCTTGGCGATCACTTCGGCATGAAGGCCGTGAGCGATTCTGCTAAGCCGGACCAGAGGCGTGCCTCCTATTGTCTTTGAAAGGTCTGGAAATATTTCAGTCATGGCTTGCCTTTTTTCTTTTGGCGTCGGAGAGGCGTCTTAGGATGCGCCTTTGTAGATGAGCTCAGGCTTCTTGATGAACACTCTTGTGTCGGGCGGAACGGATTCGGTTATCCACACATTTCCGCCAATGACCGAGCGAGCCCCAATCACCGTGTCGCCTCCCAGTATCGTTGCCCCCGCATAGATGATGACGTCATCTTCTATGGTTGGGTGGCGTTTCTTGTTTCTATACAATTCGCCGGCGTCCTTGGGCAGCGAGAGCGCGCCCAGGGTGACTCCCTGATAGAGCCTGACCCTCTTTCCAATCTCGGTCGTCTCTCCTACAACGATGCCCGTTCCATGGTCGATAAAGAAGCTCTCCCCAATGTGAGCGCCCGGGTGAATGTCTATTCCCGTCATGCTGTGGGCATATTCGGACATGATGCGCGGTATGAGGGAGACGCCCTGATCGACGAGCTGGTGCGCCATGCGGTAAATGGTGATTGCGAAAAGCCCCGGATAGCTGAAGATGATTTCGTCATAGCTTTTGGCCGCCGGGTCTCCGTCGTAGGCGGCGCGGACGTCGGTAGCGAGGATGCGCCGCAGTCGGGGGAGCTCCTTCATGAAATTGATGGCTACCTCTTGCCCCCGCTCTTCGCATTTGACGCACGGCAGCTCATGGCGCAGGCACTCATGTCTGAGGGCCAGAGTGATCTGTTCTGAAAAAGCCTCGAAGAATGCCGTGGCCTCCTGACCGAAGTAATAGCCCAAGTTGACCGAGTCCACGCGCGTCCGTATGAAATAGCCCGGATAGAGCAAACGGGCTGCGGCATGGACGATGTCGATGATTGCCTGTCTTGACGGAATGGGCTCAGGTCCGACATGGTCGAAGCACTCTTCGCGGCTGCACGATAAGACGAGATCTTGGACGATGGAGGGAATCTCCTCGCGGAAGTGACGACTGCTTTCAACTTCTGTTCTGCATTGATCCCTGTTGATGGAAGCGCCCATGGCAAATCCCCTCTGCATTTGGCCGGTTTATACGACATCGTGAGCTTTGCTTTCGCAGTCCCGCCCCGGCTTCGGGGCGGTGGCGACGCCTCTTCCTATTTGCGTCATGCTTCCTCTGTGACGGACTTCATGATACGGCTGCGCAGGCCTTATCCCCCACCTTCCAGTACGGAGACAGAGTGCGCAGGGTTTCTATTATCGGTGGAAGCTTCTCGATGACAAAGTCGATTTCTTCGTCCGTATTATAGATGCTCAAACTGAACCGAATGGAGCCGTGCGCCATCGTGAAGGGAACTCCCATGGCTCGAAGAACATGGGAAGGCTGCAGGGAGCCGGATGTGCAGGCGGAGCCCGAAGAGGCGCAGATGCCGAATTCATCGAGCATCAGGAGTATCGCTTCTCCTTCCACGAATTCGAAGCTTATGTTGGTGGTATTAGGAAGACGCGATGCGCGATCTCCATTCACGCGGCTGCTGGGCACGCGCGTGAGGAGCGCATTTTCAAGCCTGTCCCGCAAGCGTTTTACTTTCGTGTTTTCTATTTCCATGTTCAGGGCGGCAAGCTCGCAAGCTCTCCCAAACCCGATGATGCTGGGGGTGTTTTCCGTTCCTCCTCGTCGACTCCTCTCTTGATGACCGCCGATCAGAAACGGAGAAAACTTGGTTCCCTTGCGCACGTAAAGGACGCCGATTCCCTTTGGGGCATGGAGCTTGTGGCCTGAAACAGAGAGCATGTTTATCGCGCTCTTGCTCATGTCGATGGGAATCTTTCCGACTGCCTGTACGGCGTCGGTGTGAAAGAGGATTCCTTTTTCACGAGCCATTTCCGCGGCCAGCTCAACCGGAAAGATCACGCCGGTTTCGTTGTTGGCCCACATGAGGCTCACGATGGCGGTGTCCGATGTGAGGCTTTGCTCGTACTGCTCCATGTCCAGATGGCCTTCGGAGTCCACGGGAAGCTCTGTTATGCGGTAGCCCCGGTTGGAGAGATCGGCGGCAAGAGCCTTGATCGCGGGGTGCTCCACTCGGCTCGTCACGATGTGGCGCTTTTCCGGCTGAGTGATCAAGGCTGAGCGGATAGCGGCGTTGTCGCTTTCCGTCCCGCAGCTTGTAAATATGATCTCCTCGGGCGACGCTCCTATCAAGGCCGCCGCTTTTTCTCTCGCTTCCCGGATCTCTTTAGCGACCTGACCGCCGAAACGATGCATGCTGGACGGGTTGCCGTACAGCTCGCGAAAGTAGGGCAGCATCGCCTCCAGAACTTCCGGCGCTACCCCGGTCGTGGCGTTGTTGTCCAGATAGATCGTTTTCACTGCGATACCTCCTCGACCACCAGTTCGGGATAGACCAGCTCTTTAAGCTTGGATTCCACGAAGAACTTCAAAGTCCTGTCCGACGCCTGGCATGCGGCGCAAGCGCCTCGCGTAGCCACGAGCACGCGGTTTCCGACGACATCCACCAGCTCTATGTCTCCGCCATCCTGCTTCAAGGCCGGGCGTATCTCCCGTTCGATGGTTTCCTCAATCATCTTCATCTTCTGGATATTGGAGAGCTTCGGCCGCTCGATCTTCTTCGTCTTCATCTCGCCGCGGACCTGATCCAATATCGCCTGTATGGCGTCATGGCAGCCCCCGCAGCCTCCTCCCGCCTTTGTGTAATTGGTGATCTCTTCGACGCTCCGGAGATCGTTCTCCTCTATGGCGCGCTCAATCTCCTTGTCGGTAATTCCGAAGCACTGGCAGATCACTTCTCCTTCAACAGTCTTATCCGCCGAGCCTTGGTAATGAGAAATCGCCTTCTCCAAAGCCTCTCGGCCCATGATGGAGCAATGCATCTTCTCTTGGGGCAACCCTCCGAGAAACTCGGCAATGTCCTGGTTGGTGACCTTGGCTGCTTCCTCCACCGTCATGCCCTTGATTATCTCTGTAAGGGCGGAAGCCGTGGCGATAGCGCTGGCGCAGCCAAATGTCTTGAACATAGCCTCTTTTATCTTCTTATTTTCATCCAGCTTGAAAGTAAGCCGCAATGCATCTCCGCAAGCTATCGAGCCCACTTCGGCTACGCCGTCCGGGTCCTCTATCTCTCCGACATTGCGCGGGTTCAAAAAGTGTTCCTTTACCTTATCAGTATATTCCCACATAGGTTCGCTCCTCGATCGATTCCGTCATCCATGGGTCTCGATTCAACGTCATAGTCAATCGGATGATTAAAGGCATAATTTCTGCCTGTTCTATTGCGCCGGGATATTACTCGCCTACAATTTAATTATATGCCTCCGGTATGGCCAGTGGGCGTTGATGCGCCCAAAGTCCGTTTTTGCTGCTAATTCAGCTGAAGCCGCGTAATGAGAGAGTAAATGTAAGCATAGCTTCCCATAAAAGGTAGGGGCGGTTACTATTTCAAGTTGTAGATTCCGTTGTTTTCAGCCATTAATGAGGACTGCGCAATCAACCAGATCGCCGCTGGTCCGCCGGCGCCCGGAAAGCGCCTTGGCTTACACAGTCATCGTCATGTTGGAAGCGAATATTCTCGGAGGAAATATGGTCGTTGAGCAGTTGGAAGTCGGAAGCTTTGCTGTTTATGCATACTTGGTCGGCTGCCGGGAAACCGGAGAAGGCATAGTTATAGATCCCGCGGCGGAGGTCGATCGCATTTTGGACACAGCCAAAAGAAACGGCGTCGATCGAATCAAATACATCGTTTGCACGCATAGTCATGTGGATCATGTCGGCGGCAACCGCAGGATGAAGGAATTGACCGGAGCTGAGATAGTAATCCACAAAGGCGATGAACGGATGTTGCCGAATGCGCCGAATTACAAGTTGCAAATCTTTAACTGCGAAGCTTCTCCGCCGGCGGATATCGCTGTCGAAGATGGCGACTTTATTGAATTCGGCAAGCAGCGCCTCAGGGTTATCCATACGCCTGGGCATACTCCGGGATGCATCTGCCTTTATGCCCCGGGCTTCCTTTTTACCGGAGACACCCTTTTTGTCGGCGCGGTAGGGCGTACGGACCTGCCCGGCGGCTCTTTCGACGAGCTGCTTCGCTCGATCAAGACAAAACTCTTCATCCTGCCGGAAGAAACCGTGGTAATGCCGGGCCATAATTATGGGGATTCTCCGCGTTCAACAATAGGCTCCGAGATGCGCTTCAATCCTTTTGTACAATAATGCGAGCGAGAGTTTGACGGGTGTTTGAGGCATAGGCGCATATTTGTTGATTGTCAAAGCTATTTGTTAAGTATTTCACTGCTCGAAAAGGTTGATGATATCGTGAGGAAAGCGCTATTTGCGGGTAAAGACCGGGATGAAGAGATTTTAGAGAACGTCAGGAAAGCCAGAGCGCTCCATGTGGAGCTTGAAGATGCTTTCCTCCAGGATGGAGAAGTAAAGACTTTGCTCGCCGAATACCGAAACGCCATCCTCAAAACTTCCACTAAGATGGAAAGGATAGGCGTGGCTGCCCACTGCGCCGCGTGCGCCGTAGAAGAAATGGGGAGTTGCTGTTTCCAGGGAATAGAGGCCGACTACGATCCCATGCTTCTGCTCATAAACCTGCTCCTCGGTTGCGATGTTCCCGAGTCAAGGGAATATAACGACAGCTGCTTCTTTGTCGGAGATAAAGGCTGTAGATTGATTGGGAAATATTATTTCTGCATCCATTATTTGTGCCCCAAGCTAAAGCGGCATCTCGGACCCTCCGGGTGCGCGGAATTGCTCCCTTTGGTTGGTGAAGAGCTGTTTGCGGGTTGGCGGCTTGAGCAGGCGCTTCGACAGTTGCATCAAAAGATGGGCGGCGGAAGTTAGAGAGATAGAATAGGGGGCGACTCTTATGCTTTGTATCCGGCGCATCCTCCCGGTTTGTTGGATGGTGGACGCTCATTGCAGCAGAAGATGAATGCTTGTCTTGACCGTGATCGCTCGGTAGGTCAATGCTCTAGTGCGATTGCAATATAAATGCTTTGTAAAGACTTAATAAACTAAATGATCCCTTAGTCTTAGAGACTCCATAAATATCATTGCCGCTATGTATAATCTTCTTGCTTTTTTATGTATACCGTTTATTCTAAGAGCGGGTCTTGGAGGAGGTCAGTCTTTTGAGTTATGTAGGGAACCGGTCTTTCGCCAAAGTACAGCCGTTCCAAAGTAGCTCTAAAGCACCGTACCGAAGTAAATGGGAGATGTTAATAGAAAGGAATAGGAAATGGCGGAAGGTCGTGTGAAGTGGTTTAACGACAAAAAGGGCTACGGTTTCATCGAAACAAACTCTGGTGAGGATGTATTTGTACACTATAGCTCGATTGAAGCATCCGGCTTCAAGTCTTTGGCGGAGGGAGAGCGCGTTGCTTTTGAAGTAGAAAAAGGCAGCAAGGGGCCGCAGGCGGTCAAGGTAAAAAAGATCTAGAGCAGGCAATCATATAGCTGGAAAATTGTAAGACTTCATAATCTGAATGGTGAGCCGGGGAGTAATTCCCGGCTTTTTTTTATGGATGAAAGTACAGTTCCATCACTGAGTATAGCTTAGAAGGATTGAGAAATCCCATTCCCGAGCGCGCATCAAACAATGCCGCTCATGCTGACGGAGGTCTCCATGAAAGGAACATCCTTAGACGACAAAGTCCGCAAGGTGCGTGAACGGCTGGCTGATTCCCATAAGGTTGTAGCGCTTACGGGGGCCGGCGTCTCCGCTGAATCGGGCGTTCCCACCTTTAGGGGAAAGGATGGACTTTGGCGTCAATACAGGGCCATGGATCTTGCGACGCCGGAAGCGTTTGAAAGGGATCCGAAGCTGGTCTGGGAGTTTTACAACTGGAGACGAGGGCTCCTCGGTTCCGTTCGTCCCAATGCAGGTCATCTGGCGCTGGTGGATTTGGAGCGGAAGGCAAAAGAATTTACTCTTGTTACACAAAACATCGATGGATTGCACCAGATGGCCGGGAGTAGAAACATTATCGAACTGCACGGCAACATCTGGCATGTGCGCTGCTCCGGATGCGGGCAAGTTCAAAGAGACGAGAGAATTCCGCTTCCCGACCTCCCCGTGTGCCCGTTGTGCCGATCCTTATTGAGGCCTCATGTGGTCTGGTTTGGAGAGATGCTGGACGAACAAATCCTCCAGAGCGCATTCGAAGCCATATTATCCTCTCAAATCATGTTCGTGATCGGCGCCTCGGGAACGGTGGAGCCCGCCGCGTCGATGGGCGGTTATGCGAAAAGGCGAGGCGCCTTCGTGGTTGAAATCAATCTGGAGCCGACCCCCTATTCGGAGGTCTTCGACCTCAGCATCCTTGGAAAATCCGGCGATATCCTTCCCAAGCTGAGCATGCCTTAGATCGGTAAGCGCCATTCTCTCTTCCGGCCGATTATAAGAACGGCTTTGGAAGGCTCCGTTGAACGAAGCATTCAGCAATTGAAAGAAATGTCCATTCAAAAGCCTGCTCGATTGAACAAAATGTTCAATCGGTTTTGCCGGGTCCCATATTCATGCTGCCGAAGTTAAGCCCCGTGCGGTTTTTTCGTTGAAAGGCCGTTGGCATCCCTGTTGCATCATCAAATCGCCTCGATTGAAAGAAAGCATGTTTCCCGAACAAAGCGGGCAATCATATTTCAATTCATCAGCAGCTCCCCGGGAGCATTTTTTTGATTTCTTATACTGCTTATTTGACCTCAAGGTCATAGGGAGCAACAACAAGGAGGAGTAATGGATCAATACAGATGGCCGCCGCCAGGCGAGCAAAGACCCGTTTGGGTCGAAAAAGCCCGCGAGCTCATAGCTCGTTATAATACTTACGCTTATATAGCCGGGGCTTTGGGTGTTTTATTGTTGTGGCTGGCTACCGGGTTCTATGGGATTGGACCGGGAGAGCAGGGGGTGGTGCGCATGTTTGGCCGTCACGTCGCAACAACCGACCCGGGTCTTAACTACAGGCTTCCCTACCCGATTCAGACAGTCGATGTGGTGAACGTTTCGAGCATCCGGCGCGCAGAGATCGGTTTCAGAACCACAACGGGCGGCCGCCCCCAAGGAATGCTCGAGGAAGCGTTGATGCTCACCAAGGATGAAAACATCGTAGAGGTTCAGGTGCTGGTGCAGTATCGCGTGAAGGACCCTGCCGAATTCCTGTTCCAGGTGCAAAACCCGGAAGAGGTGCTTGCCAGCGCTGCCGAGGTGGCCCTGAGAAGCTCGGTTGGCCGCATGCGCATCGACGATGTGATCACCGAGCGTCGCGCCGAGGTGCAGTCGGAAACGCAGCTTTTCCTGGAGCGGCTGATCGAAGCATATAAGACGGGCATTCTCGTTACCGACGTGCGCCTGCAGGTGGCCGACGCGCCGCAGCAGGTCCGCGACGCCTTCCACGAAGTGGTGCGAGCCAGAGAGGACCGGGAGCGCCTCGTGAATGAAGCGCAGGCGTACATGGAAGATGTGCTTCCCCGCGCCCGCGGTGTGTCGCGGCAGATTCAGGAGGAATCGATTGCCTACAGGGAAGAGCGCGTCAGAAGAGCGCGCGGCGACGCCAGCCGCTTCACTCAGGTGCTCGATGAATACCGCAGGGCTCCCGACGTTACGCGAGAGCGGATGCACATCGAAGCAGTGGAGGAGATTCTGGCTCGGGCCAATAAGGTGGTGATGGGCGGGGGAACTGATAACAACGTCCTGCCGTTCCTGCCTTTGCGCGGCGTGCCGGCGGCTTCGACGCCCGTCCGGGTTGAAGTGGAAGGAAAGCAGAGCGGAGCGGAGAGGGAGCATTCCGCGGCGCGCGATGCGGGACTGAACAGGCAGGTCGAGGCGCAACCCGGCAGCCGCAAGACTCGATAGGTGAGGTCGAAAACAATGAGACAGATGAATCAGACGAACGAAACGTCATGGATCTTTTCCGCGGCTATTGGGGCGCTGGCTGTTTTGGGAATTCTCCTCAGCCAGAGCGTGGTCGTAGTTGATGAGTCTAAACAAGCGGTCATAACCCAGTTCGGCGAATACAGGCGCACCATCAACGAAGCCGGCTTGCACTTCAAGCTCCCTTTCATTCAGAGAGCGATGTACCTGGAAAGGCGTGTGCTGTCTTCCGACGCCATATCGCAGGAATATCTCACTTTGGACAAGAAAAGGGCCGTGGTGGATCATGTCACCCGCTGGCGCATTATCGATCCCTTGCGCTTCTTCGTTACGGTGCGCACGCAGCTCGGAGCGCAGGCGCGTCTGGACGATATCGTATTTTCCGAGCTTCGCCGCCAGCTTGCCATGCACAACCTCGAGGACGTCATTGCCGAAAAGCGTGAGCCGATAATGGACAACGTCGCCGAGTCGGCTCGGCAGGAGGCCAAGAATTTCGGGATTCACATAGTGGATGTTCGGATCAAAAGGGCGGATCTTCCCCCTGCCGTGCAGGAAAGCGTTTTCAAGCGCATGGAGGCTGAGCGCAAGCGTGAATCCGCGCGGTATCGGGCGGAGGGTGAAGAGCGCGGCGCCCGCATACGAGCCGAAGCCGAACGCGAGAAGGCGGTCATTCTGGCTGACGCGAGGGAGCAGGCGCAGCGCGTTCGGGGCGAGGGCGACGCCCAGGCAATTGCCATATATGCCGAGGCGTTGAAACAGGACCCGGAGTTTTACACGTTCACCCGAAGACTGGAAGCTTATAAAAAGCTCCTGGGCTCGGAGGATGTTTTGGTGCTGGACAGCAATGCCGACTTTTTCAACTACCTTTTGAGCCCTGGCCAGGCCTCTGCAGAGGCTAAACCGGGAGGGAGATAGGATGCCTGAAAATCAATTTCAGGCTGGCAGGCGATGGGCGCGTCAATAGAGCGTCGATCGTTCGTGCGTCGACTTTGTAGATGTGCGGTAGTAACTTTAAACTGCAACAAGCAATGAGAGGAACCGTAAAGATGAGCAAGAAGATATCTTTAGCGCTTGTGTTTTCAATCCTTTTTTTCTTTGGCGCGGCGATCCTTATTGAGTCGAGCGCCTGGGCCAGAGCAGGTGGGGGACGCTCCATGGGAAGCCGTGGAAGCAAAAGCTTTTCTTCGCCGCAGACGCCGTCTCAAAGCTCTCCCGGCCTTAACTCCCCCGGGAGGAACGCCCCCGGCGGGCTCAATCAGCCGTCGAGCGGCGGGTTTTTCGGCCGCAGCCCTTTCATGCAGGGATTGGCTGGAGGACTTGCGGGCGGCATGTTGGGAAGCCTCCTTTTCGGCGGCATCGGGCACGCTTCACCCGGCGGGGCTGCGGGAGGAGGAATAGGATTTCTCGATATGATCCTTCTCGGCTTGCTTCTTTATCTGGGATACAGGTTCTTTAAGAGCAGGAGGGCCCAGCAGAGCGCCGCAACGGCGGGCTACTACAGCGACGGCGGCCGCCAGCGGGTGGATGGATATTCGGGAAGCCCCTATTCTTCAGGATCTGCTCACGAGCCGGCGCCGAGCTACGGGGCGACGGAGCGAGGGATCGATCAGATAAGAAGTTATGATCCCGGCTTTGACGAGGAAAGGTTCAAGGAAACCGTTCAGGATCTTTTCTTCCGAATCCAGGCGGGATGGACAAATCGAAGCCTTGAAGGCATCGAAGGTATTCTGGCCGGAGAGATGGCCGGCTACTTCAAGGGGGAATTCGAGTCGATGAAGCAGCGAGGCGTTATCAACCGTCTCGAAAATATCGCCATCCGCAAGGTCGAATTAGCGGAAGCATGGCAGGAAATGGGAAAAGATTACATCACGGTCCTTTTCACGGCTAATCTGCTCGATTATACTGTAGATGCGACAACGCGGGAAGTGCTGGAAGGAGATAAGATGAATCCGGTAAAATTCCAGGAATTTTGGACATTTTGCAGAGATGTGGGTTCATCCAGATGGCAGCTTTCCGCCATCAACCAAGTGGAAAGTTAAACTGATTCAGGGAGTGAAAGAGATATGATGAATACAATGAAGACCGCTTTATTCATGACGGTTCTTACACTCCTCCTTGTCTTTGCGGGACGCGTCGTGGGAGGCCAAAGCGGCATGATGATAGCCCTTGTCATGGCTACTGTCATGAACTTTGGAGCCTACTGGTTCAGCGATAAAATGGTGCTCTCCATGTACGGCGCAAGACAGGTGAGCGAGATGGAGGCGCCCGAGGTTTTTTCGATGGTGCGCGAGCTTGCCGCACGGGCGGCTGTTCCCATGCCGAAGGTCTACATCATCGAAAACGATACGCCCAATGCTTTTGCAACGGGAAGAAACCCGGAGCATGCGGCTGTTGCGGTTACGACCGGAATCCTTCGCATCCTGGACAGGAACGAGCTGAGGGGCGTGCTCGCTCATGAGATGGCGCACATCAAGAACCGTGACATCCTCATCGGGACGATTGCCGCGACCTTTGCCGGAGCCATCAGCATGCTGGCCTCGATGGCCCAATGGGGCGCCATACTGGGTGGCGGCAGAAACGACGAGGAAGGAGGCGGAGGCATCATCAGCACGCTCATCTTCTCGATCGTAGCCTCTCTTGCGGCGACGCTCGTTCAGCTTGCCATTTCCCGGTCCCGTGAGTACCTTGCCGATGAGAGCGGGGCAAGATTGGCGGGGGAGCCGAGATCACTCGCCAATGCGCTCCATAAACTGGCTCGCGGGGTGGAGCGGGTTCCGATGAACGCAAATCCGGCGACGGCTCACATGTTCATCGTGAACCCTCTCAGAGGCGATGGCGTAATGCGGCTCTTCAGCACGCATCCGCCCATGGAAGACCGTATCAGAAGGCTTATGAGCATGTAGCAAATGTCCAATGACGGGAGATCGAAGCTCCAGAGGGGCCTAAGACCTCCCGCCATGGCTTATTGGACGGAGCTTTTTCCCTATTGGCGTTGAGGAGATGCGATAGTGTTTTCATGGTTGTCAATGAAGCGGTTGAAAAGAATCTTGCTGGGATGCCTGCTCTTGCTGGTAGGAATCGCTGGCGTTGCGCTGCCCGTTGTTCCCGGGACCGTCTTTCTGGCTATGGGCGGAATGGTCCTCTCCAAGGATGTGCGGGTTCTGGCGTCGGTGGAGAAATGGATTGTCGATCGTTTCCCAGAGGTGCGTAAGGCCTTGGACCGTCTAAGGAAGAGATTTCCGCTTCTCTCGGAATGACCCATACTCTATTGGCTCTGGTCTCCGGAAGCTCCATGATTCCTCGCTATCGCTCTCGAGGACGTCGCCTCCGAAGACGCGGCCCTTGTCCCTTGCATCGAAACAGAAACGATCTTGCTTGCTCCTGAAGAAAAACGGCCTTCAGGCTTCAGACCTCATTTTCCTTTGGATTCCCCCTCCACAATCTTTGTAGCCGCCGGACCAATGGCGTTCAGTTGCAGCACGACTTCTTCCTTGGTCAATGCGTAATGCGGCATATCCTTCGGCTCGGTAAAAAAGCTTCCAGGGGGGAAGGCTTTCAGCTTTGTTTCGTCAAATGTATCCCCGAAAGCATAGTAAAGGGTTCCCGACAATACGACCACCATTCTGGCCTCGTTTGGATGCGAATGCGGTGGAAGGCGGAAGTTGGCGGGAAGCTTGATCCTTTCGGCATAAGGCTCCGGGGCGCTCGGGTTTCCGACCAGAGGAGCGGTTTGCAACTGCAGCTTGTTGCCGTCGCCGCTCCATTGGATATCATCGGGAGTCATCAGGACGGGCTGTGGGGAGTCGCCTTGCGCCACTGCAAAAGAGCACATCATCATGCTCATCAAAAGTATCGCCGGCGCGATTGCCTTTCTAAAATTCAACTGCATCCTTTTTCCTTTCAGCTTTAGCAGGTTCGGATTTTGGCTATTTCTAACTCCGTTTCCTCACTATATCGGCCGACAGGGGCTTCGACTGAATAAGTTTGTTGGCGCGCATAAGGATTGGGGTGTCCCGTTCGCCCTGAGCGAAGTAAGCCCCGCTTTCGGCGTGGCAAGG
>CAZOEL010000074.1:0-33828 GCA_964578835.1 uncultured Syntrophobacteraceae bacterium
CCAGGTAGTAACGTAACTATCTGAGCACACTCAACTATGCGACTTCGTGTCGCACGCTAACTGAAAGTTCACCAGCGCCGCGCTTTTCGGCGTCTGGTGCAACGACTGGTTGGGCAGCTGCTTTCTTTACAGTCAGGGACTGTGAAGCCGCTAATCAAGACATGAAACGCATAATTTCACGGGCGTCCCTTACTCTCCCGACTTCTGGATATGTGGTATCTCATATCCCTTATCGCTGTGACATTCCATGCGTCCTTTTTCGAACCCATATAGCCTCTGTGTGATCTGCCATCTCTTCACAATAGAGTCTTGCTTCCTGTAACTGTAGCAGCTCCGCTCACTTAAAACGGCCCATACTGCCACAAGTCCGGCTTGATCAATGGCCGCGAGAAAAGGTTCCTTTTTCACTATGAGCGGTGAGCCAAACCCCGGCTTGCCTGTCCTGCCTCCATGGCAGAATGCCAATAATTCCCCGGCAGGATTGACGTACTCAAAATTGTTTCCCGTCCATCTGAGGTTTAGGAGTTGGCAAATAACCGGGCCGGGCAAGCGCGCAGAGATGTTTGATCGTTCGTTGCTATACCCACAGACGGTTTGATACATATTCACGTTGAGATTAAGACTGTCTAT
Organism: uncultured Syntrophobacteraceae bacterium; assembly: GCA_964578835.1. Taxonomy (GTDB): domain Bacteria; phylum Desulfobacterota; class Syntrophobacteria; order Syntrophobacterales; family Syntrophobacteraceae; genus CAZOEL01. Next base: position 631 of record CAZOEL010000074.1, read on the forward strand.
CCAACGGTCTTTAGAACGGGTAGTCTCGACAATTTCCTTCATTGAGGGTGCCCACGGATACTCGCCGAGCCATAGTCCATGGAATTCTGGATAATCGACGCCATTGCCCCAGAATTGGTGGTCTTTGAGCATTTTCAATAAACGCTTTCTGTCCCTCTTAGAAACCAGCCAGCACCGAAGGTCTGTCCACATCTTTAGCTGGCCTTCCTTCTTCTCATCCTGTGTCATTGTCAGCGTTTCGGTCCAGCTGTAATGACATGACAACGTTAGCCACTCGCCGTGTTGGTCGGGAACGTTGAGTTGCTCAATCAGAGACTCGAAACCTGGTGGCGCGGCCATGACCCAACGCTCACGGTCGAACCGCAGTTCAAGGTCAGCAAAGGGATCAGGGTAGGTGATCCACCATCTTATGTCTTCTTCAGGAGGAAGGTCCTTTTCCGTGGTAAGATCAAATTGCTCTTGCGGATCTAAGAGCGGCTGTGTAGGGTCGAAATCGCGAGCATAGGTTTGCCAGGCACCTTTAAACACCAGCTCGTTGTCTGACCAGTCCCTGGACATGCGATAGTGGTCAGACAAGTAACCAAGGAGTTCGTGAAGCGCAATCCACTGATACTTTTTACTGATGCGTTCGACTTTATTACTCTCTTCATCAACCCGCATGCGACCGTGGCTCAAACTTTTCTCGTAATCACCAAATCTCTCTGGAGTCCAACCAAACTGCCTTATCTTTTGCAGAATATAACGTCGCGCAACGATACCACTAAATCTTGCCCGGTCCTTGCCTGCCTGAGGGTGCTGCTTAAGGGTTCTTCTGGAAAAATGATGAATTTCCGCGTCCATTACATACCGCCCAAAGTCGCCGTAGAAACCGCTTTCCTCAGGTTGCAGGGAATGCTTTATCCAGCCCCATCCTTCCTGTCCTTCAGTCTCCTTGGCCTTTGTTTCTGCCATGATTCTTGGCCACTTTGAGCAATACCTGGGTCTGAAGCGTTCTATTTCTATTCCTTCCGGAAGCGCTCCGCAGTAATTTGCATACTCCATGATAAGCTGTGCGAAGTCGCGCTGTAGAATGTGAGGCGGCACATGTTCGCCGGCGAACATGTGCTGGTAGACCACCAAAGCCAAGCTACCTAATGCCTTCTTGTCTCTCACCCGAAGCGCCACCCCGCAGGCTGCTGCGTAAACCCTCTCGACCACGTAGGGATCGTTGCAGTCATGAAACTCTTTGATAAGTGCAGCTGCGAGCTGGGTTCGTCCAATTAGTATACGGGTTAACGCCAGACTCGCACGTTGCCGCAAAAAACGATAGTTGCTTGTTAGCACCCACGCCAAAAAGAGGGCAGCGAGCCATGCCTGTTCATCGGAAATTAGGTTTGGCGGGACATGGAATGACCAACGTAGGATATCATCGACAACCGAGCGGTCACTCCAATTGACCATCTTACTCACGACAACGGTCCAATTCAATTCCCGTTCCCAAAGCCTAGCCTGACTAAGCCGCTCATGCAGGCGCCGTGCATTCAGCGGATGCTCGGGAATGGTAATCAGCCTTAGACGCTCCTCCAAGTATTCCTGATAATCCAAGTGACGAGCGCACCAGGCAAGCAGATCATCGGTACGCCGAGTGATAGTTGCTGCGGTTCGCCAGGGTAGGGACATAAGGAAATCCTGGCAAAGGGTGGGCGGGAGAGTTTTGGCAACAAAGAGGTCTATGAGCTCGCGACCAAACCGCTCGGGTACCAGAATAGCAAGCATCCTCAACAGTCCCCGGTTGTCATAAAAAGTACGGTAGTCCTTTATCCATTCATCAGGAAGGCCATTATTCCGCCAGCCAACCTCCAGGTCATCTATCGAACTGTAATTGTCGAGCAGTCTTGATGCGATGAAATAATCCGAGAAACGTTCATAAGGAAACCGAACGACCGTTTCAGGCTCTCCTTGACTATCAGCTCTGAAGCGTAATGTTTCAACAATCATCCCGTTTGATCGGAGGTGGGTATAAAGCGACCGACTTTCGCCTCCACCATCAAAGAGCCGATCTATCTCCGAACGGATTTCATCATAGGGAACAGGCTGTCCGCGATTTTCAGCGATTCTTGAAGCAAGGAGGTCAATAGCATTCTTTACTTTGTATTCCGGGCAATCAGTTGCCTCGCGGATTAATTCTTGGCATTTCTTGACGCGTTTCCTTAGGATTTGGTCGAAACTCAATGGTCCGGATGGAACACGGCTGTTGGTATACGCCTCACAGAAGGTCTTTAGGAAAAGTGGATTTCGGAACTCTTCGAGAACCGGCGGAAAATGATCACAGGTCACCTTGTAACCCTTAAAGTAAGTTGCTACGGCTTGAAAGACGTCATCTCCGAAGCCTTGATGTTCTATGCTTGACCACTCACGATCCTCTCCTTCCGACAGGAGTTTGGGAAGAATAAATGGAGCAAAATCACTTCTGCAACTGACCATAATGCGGAGATTGCGATACTGTGTAATTTGAGCAGCTGTCTGAAGCAAGTGGCTCTTCCAAAGTTTTCTCTCTCCACTTTCATTTAGCGCATCTACGGCGATAATAGCGGGTTTACCTCGCACCGAAGCGGCTGCATTCAATGCGCCAAGCAGGGACTCGATTCCTTCCTCCCACCCGAGGATGCGGCATAATTGTGCAAGCGGAACTTCACTTGCCAGAAACTGCTCTCCCAACACTAGGATAGCAGGTTGATTCCTACTTATCGCATTTGCTACCGAGCTTGCTAATAAGTGGCTCTTTCCGGTGCCGGCGTTTCCGAGAACAATGACCTTCTGCACATCATAACTCTTGAACCGCGCAATGAAATCGTCTGCCCTGTGAAGGGAGGTGAGAAGTTTTTCCAGCCTCGCAAGTTGATATGAATATGGTCGAGGCGTATAGACCTTCTCACTGCCACCCGGTTCTTTTTCCTCTCCCTCGCGAAGGCACTCGTATTTTCGATAGACATCGAGCGTACGATCCCTGAGCTGTCGAAAGCAGTACTGACATATCGAAATTGAGGGAACCCTGCAATCTTCGGAAAATGTACTGCGAAATCGTTCGACCTCTTCGGCAAGTTCGTTTGCCTCTTGGCCGATTGTATTTCCCTTGATTGTCTCGATGGCTTCCAAGGCCAGCGAAAGGACCTCACGGATTAATTTCCAGAAAAAGCTTTCAAATCCATCGGTAAGAGAAAATGCATCCAGTAACTTTTCAGATTCGGTTCTCACATGATGGATCGGCGTGTACCGAATGTCGAGCAACCTTTCGGTGCTTTGAAAATTCTCTATCAACCATTCCGTTGAGAACTTCCTGCACCCGAACCAGTAGTAGACCTTGTCATGGTGTTCTTTCTTTATAAGGACATTCCGGAGTTCCGTGGCTCCCCACCAGACGAAGTCTACCTCTTTGGTGTAGCCCAGCTCTTTCGCGAATCCTTGCCATTTTGCACAGTAATTATCCCAACTCTTTGAATCCTTTGAGCGATTACAGGGACACGCAATACGGTATTCAAGAAGGTCCGGGGAATGACTCTGCAATGCGGTTCTCACAGACTTGTCTATTTGACTCCATTGGGACTGCCCCAACTTTTCGAAGAACTTCGCCTGCAATCCTATTTTCTTACCATCTTCTCCAAGGGCAATATCTTCAACACCGCCATCACCGCCAGCATCATCAACCCTATAGAACCTGGTCGTGGATGAGAATGAGGACCGGAATAGCTGAACACAGAGTTCCTCAAAACCCTTATGCCGTGTGTCTTCTAACGGTCGAATTTTTTGAAAATCAATGTCTGGCAGCATTTTTATGAATTATCTCGGTTACTAACTTTAGCGTAAGCGGCCCGGCCGAATTGGCACGGACTTTCGGGTAAAACCATCGACTATGAATGCGCCACGGATCGCCGGGTCCCTTGACGCAGGGTTAGGGCAACAGCGACGCGAGGGATGGAAGAAAAGGTGCGACCACTGGGCCAAATACCTGCATGTGATCCGCCAAGACCGACATGAACTTGTAGTAATGGTCTTTGAACCGGCCGGTACCCTGGCTATCCCTCATTTCTTCTACTGTTGCGGTGATCTCTGAAACGACTCTTGGATCTTCATGGGTATTGATTAAAGCGTCCAATAAACTACTGAATAGCTCATCGTTTGCTTTGGTGTAAACAGCCTTTTGTTCGACGTCCGTACTACCTGCGGCGACATTTTGCACATTACCGGTAATGTAGGTGTTAAAAATCTGATGGACTTTTTCTTGTGGCACAGGGTTTGAGTTGACTGGTGCCTCACCCGCGTCTGGCGATTCCGCTTCAATTTCCAGGACGAAACTCAATATTCTATTCCGTACAGCATCAAGTGCAGCAACTATTGCTGTAACCGGAATGACCTTCCATGCCTGTATGCAATTCATGCCCTCGTATATTTTCTGGCCTACGTAAGCCACTATGTCGGGATTCCATGGTTCCTGAAGCGTTCCACCATTTGCACTATTGACGAGAGCCTCCATTGAGGCTACGGGTTGAGTCAGGTATGAATGAGAAAGTTTGTTACGCAACTCCTTAGGGATACAGGACATTGGAATATCTGCATTCCGCAATCCAGACTGAAACGGACCTGAAAAATGCCCTTTTGAGTTGACATGAATAATCCGGTAATCGGGCAGACTGCCAATATCGTCATATCCACTCAGTTCTCGTTCTACCCATTCCTTAAACTCCGGATTCCCGAGGCGAGCGGCCAATACCTTGCACTTTCTAAGGAGTACGGCCAATCCGATAGTCGAGTCGATTGCCGCATTTTGAATTTCTCTGAGCAATGACATTCAACGACTCCTCTTAGCCCTAACATTGAGGCTAAGCGGCGGCGCGAAAATGGTACTGAGTACCGGATGATGCCGACAAATGTGATGACACCACGTGGCCGCGCCGTCCGCTTGAGCCACTCGTTGGGCAATAAACCTACAAGCACTTAGGGCAGCGCCCCGACGGCGCCGAATTCAATTGGCGGATGTGCAGCCAATGATACTGCAAGAATCAGCACATGAAGTGCCGCCAGGAATGCATTTTTGCGGCTAAGAAGCCACCTTGGAGCATCTGAATTATTTGTTCCCGTCATCTGTGATCCCTCCTTCTTCGTCATGTTCGAAGTTTTTGGTGCGGCATTGCACTCGCAAGAAGGCACCGAGTCAGGACGCTGCTCCAGAGCTACCGCTCCCCTAAATGCTCGTTACTGCTTTGCTTATCTAATGATTTCGATTTCTTTTTCTGGATGCCGTGATCGAGCCACCCTCTCCGCTTCTTCAGCAGAAGAGTATGTAGTGGATCAGCGACAGTACCCATCGAACCCACTACCCAAATGGCCCATTTACCGGGTGCTACCTCTTTAATCTGCACTTTCACAGTGTCCTCCCATACTGATACTCTCAGTGATGTTGCATGCAGTATTTGTGAATGGTCCTCAGCTTCTGCCTTGATGCCCAACAAAATCATAACCGGCGCCAGGCTTTATCGGCGTCCGGTTGATGAAATCGTTGTGCATAATCCAATTAAGGGAATCGGTATTTTATTTCTGTGTCCACAGTCTCCAGATCGATAGCGGTTCATATGACCCTCACTCAGTTGGAGCGTTGACCACAAGTCTTCTTCTTAGAAGATCCGATCCTAAAAGGTCTTGTGCCGGTGGATCAGTATTCCGTCGGGCATCCACTCTCAAGCGCATTGAGTATTCTTTGGCGTCGCCATTACTGCTAATTAATGCAAGGCGCAATGTATAAGTCCAACCTATATCGAGCTTGTTGTTCTCGTCGTCACTTTCAATCCGTTGCTTCTCTTCGTCCCATACCTTAAGATCAGGCCTTACAATCATTAAATAAAACGAAAGATCTTCTGATGATCCTTTGATATTCGCGATATACGCAATATCAAAGTATGCCGGTAGGCCTCGCGGCAGTAGCGCCACTGATGTTGCATCTAAATTGGATGCCTTGAACCACCAGCGTGGTCGTTTCTCTGGCGTTTCTTCGCCATTCCGACAAAGGGAGATTAACCTGATTTCTACATCCTTCGCTGCGGTTTCGCTTGTGTTCTCGACGCAAAGTCTTACCCACAGCTCTTCTCTTTCTGGAGATTGACTGCGTTGTGCAAGCGTATTTCCGCCTGCAAAGTGCGGTGGGATATAGGGAACACAGTCACCGTCATCAAACTGGAACTTGAGTATAAGTTTTGGACGATCACGACGCTCATAAAATCGTTGTAGACGAAGCGCAACAACAACAGCAAAAAGCGTGGCAACGCCACTAAACCATGTTCCCAATGTATTCATGTCGATATTCATATTAATAGCCCCTCCTAACGTAATCACATTAGTTGCATTTTCTTAAAGCTCTAAATAATATATCTATGTTAACATCGGCTGCCCCTACATAAGTATCTGCCGCTCCGTAGTAGAGACGAATTGTGTTTCTGTGTGGGATGTATTCTTGCCCACAGACAAAGACGGTGTCTGCACGGCGCCCTATTCTCTCCCAATCATGGATTGGACTTAAGATCGGAACCGTGCAGCGAGATAAGACCTTGCCAGGATTGGTGTGGTGAAGCAATGCAGCACCAACTTGGTAAGAATCCTGATGATCAACACCATAATAGAACACGAGCCAGCCCATCGGAGTCAGAAGTGGAGTTGCCCCAGGGCCAACTCGAACTGAATCCCACATTCCAGGGCGTGGCAGAAGAAGGGGCATTGGAGCCCCCCAGTGTATTAAGTCCGGGGAACGGAAAAGCCAGACACCATTAGGGCTAATGTAAGTGCGTGATAACGGGCGAGTCAGAATATAATAATAGTCACCAATTCTTTCGGGGAACAATATCGAGTGCTTGTGGTCTGGTCCAAAAAGTAGGGTTTTGACTTGGGATGTGCTCCAGTCTTTGATACCTGCTAACCAGGCGGTTGCCCCAAAACGGCCAACAGCGGTGTAGGTCATGATAGGTTGTCCGTTCAGTTGCGTTGCCCGTGGGTCTTCGCACCCATATTGGCTAAATTCGTCAGCAGGAAAAGCAAGCGGCGTCTCACAAACCATTGGCTTATTAGTGTCGACCAACTTGACCATTCTAAGATGAGAAATGTACGTGAGAAGAAGTTCTGGTCTGTTTGTAGATGGATCTGATTGTCTTGCAGATTCAGGCAATAGAGGCTCCTTATCGGGATCGTACGACTCAGGAACCTCTACATCAAAAATCTGCACCCGCCTTCCATTCTCCACTTCGACTCTAGCGACTTGTATGTATCGTGTCTCAACGAATGAAGTACATTCATGAGTTGCGGGTTGCGATGGTCTCTCATCAACTCTAGCGATCAGATAAGGTATGCCTCCAATGTTAATGAAAGCAGGATTAAAGACTCCTATTACCTCAACCCTAGGATCAGTAGGCGGGATTTCCGAAGGCCTCAGCAGAGGCTTCTCGCTGATCCGGGTGCAAAGATCTGTGTGCTCTTTCGAGCGAGTGCTGAATAGCTTTCGTGTGCTCACCTAATGGTTTCCTGTCCCTTATCTTGATTGCACAACAATGTAATTAGACAGAAAATCTTCTGCCTAACCCGCTTATCTCCGACTTATCCAGAAAATCTTCTGCTTTTCACCTTTCTGCTATTTCCGATAATTGCCGGATTAGGCAGAAGCTCTTTCACTTTCTCTCTTCTGCTGTGGCTATTCCACGAACGGAACCTCTCCCGCTGCAAAAGTGTGAGGAGGATATATCACGCCGAAAATCTTGCCCAATGGGCTTTGGGCGTCCATCTGCTCAAGTGGGAGGTCTTCAAGGCTGTGTATATTATCTTTGGTGGACAAAAGGTGAAAGTCGTGGTAACAGCATAAAAAACAATCGGTTCCCCCCTCTTGAATGGAGCCCATTATGGAGAAGCGGCAAGAAAAAGTCAACGAAGCAAACGCCCCGAAGCCCAAGAAACTTCTCGATAGAGTCCGAGAAACCATGCGGCTCAAGCACTATAGCATCCGTACGGAAGAGGCCTACGTCGACTGGATTGTCAGGTTTATTCTCTTTCATAACAAGCGCCATCCTAATGATATGGGAGCGCCCGAGATCGAAACGTTCCTTACCCACCTGGCTGCTGAGGCCAATGTAGCGGCTTCGACGCAGAACCAGGCGTTCCATGCCATACTTTTTCTATATAGACATGTTCTGGACATCTCTCTGGAAGGGGAGTCCATCAATGCTCTGCGCGCTCGAAAGAAGAGGAGCCTGCCGGTCGTCCTCACGAAAGGCGAGGTCAAACGAGTCATTGAGCTCGTTCCGGGCAAGTATCGGTTGATGGCCAAGATTATGTATGGCGGCGGTTTGCGGCTTATGGAATGTATTCGACTTCGGGTGAAGGATCTGGACTTTGAGATGAATGAAATTACGGTTCGCGATGGCAAGGGTGGAAAGGATCGTCTCACTTTGCTTCCGGAATCGATAAAACCAGCGCTGCAGGAACATCTGGAACGCGTCAGGCTTTTACACGAGCAGGATTTGGCTGCGGGTTATGGCGGCGTCTTTCTTCCCCATGCGCTCGAGAGAAAGTACTTGAATGCGAACCAAGAATGGGGATGGCAGTATGTCTTTCCCTCCGACAGTTTGTCGGAAGATCCTCGATCCGGCAAAGTGCGTCGCCATCACGTTCATGAGGACAGTCTGCAAAAGGCGGTAAGGCAAGCCGTAAGTAGAGCCAGGATCTCCAAGAGAGCCACTTGCCATAGTTTTCGCCACAGTTTTGCAACGCATCTCCTGATGGATGGAGTTGACATCCGATCCATTCAGGAGCTCCTAGGTCATGAGGATGTCTCCACTACCATGATCTACACACATGTTCTGAGGGAGCAGGGCGTCCAGAGGATCAAGAGTCCTCTCAATTTCTGAGCGCTCGCTGTTCAAGCCTGATCTACCGGACGAAATCGTCATGAGGACCGATTTCGTATCCCAACCGTGAACTTACTGTACTATGTCTTCTCGATGGTCGCGAGTGACGATTGACTTCCCGTTAACAATATCCCCGGTCATATTTTCGGGAATATTGTACAGGTCTTGCGGCGATTCATTACGAACGGGCCGAGCGAACCTCGGGAGGCTTAGCCATCAAGACTGGACTCCGGAGAAGCCGTGCGTCTGGGCTATCTTTCCGAACATCTGCGAGAGGCCGACTCCCAGCATGAACACCGAGCCTATGTCGAGGTTATCATTGGCGCTTTCATCAAAAAAGACATTCAGACCGGATTCGAGTCCATCGTCCGGCATCCAGTAGCATATCATGACCGGGACTTTGGGCAACGGGCGAAGAACTACGGAAATATCCGACTCGAACTGCTTCTCCACTTGCTCTCCGCCCAGGATATGAACCATGTTGTCAAAAAGAGAGGCGTAACTGTCGGCAACCCGTTTCATGGGCTCTTCGCATCGCTTCTGAAAAAGCGGATATCGCTCTCTCCCGTCTCTTAGCTCCCGGTAGGACATCCACTTGCCTGAAATTTCCTTGCCGGCGCTGTGGAGGACATAATTGAGAAACGGGACCGTCACCCAATGATTGATGTGGATGCTCGCAGCAAGGTCCCCGTTCGATTCGACGGTGAAGTCCTTGCCCATGACCTTCAAGGTCAGCCGGTTTCCATCCGTCCAGCCGCCGGTTCTTTCCGCCGCAAGGGCGAGATCGAGGTGGGAGATTTCGGACTGAAGCTTCTTCATGTATTCGTTGAGGTCCAGTTCATTGCCGTTTTTACCGGCATCGGTTCCAGTGATCTGCGCGATTGCGTCAAGGCTCAGCTGGGGGCATTCGCCGGCGCTTCGCTGGCTTTTGAAAACCGCTGCCGCAAAGGCGAGGCATGTCCTTTCCCCACATTTTCCGCAATTCGATTGTTCCAACAACTTATAGATTTCCAGGGTGTTCATAGGCTGTTGCTTTCTACCTCGTGTTTCAGTTTTCCATGAGATTATATTCTTCTATTGCCAACACTCTAAAGATAGGCAATGGAAGGCAGATTCTTACGCCTTCGAATTGCTTCCAGAAGGCCGACATTTCCCGTCATCATGTTGTCTCCGAAAGGGGCGCCATAGGTGATCGGCAGCTTGGACGACTCCAGCAGTCTCCGCTTCGGGCCGGTTGCGATGATGGCCTGAACGTTTTCGAATCCGATCCCTTTCCGCATATAAGCCCCGTGGCCTCCTTCCCGGAGAATCCGGTCATGATCCAGCTTTCCGTCGGCAAGCTCGCGCAGCAAACGCTCAATCTTTTCGGCATCGACATCCTGGGTGTGATATTCGAAGAAGCCCGCCAGTTCGCCGCCCGAGAGGGCCGCTCCAACAGTGTGGGAAGTTGCGATGTCGAGGACGAGGATATTGTCCCTCTTCAGCGCCTCCGAATCCATGGATGCTCCGAGAATGGCGGCAAATCCGCTGTCCATGATATAAGTCTCGCGCGCGGGAAGCTCTTCCGCCGCTTTAGCCATGGACTTCAGTCGGTTGAAGGTTGCCGGAGTCTCGGAGGCTTCGTAGAGCAGCGCATCCGGGGTGGGGTGTCTGTCGAGAACGCTTTTGGATAAGTTGTGGCGGTAGTCGAGGTGAGAAACATTTTCCGGCGGCATTCCGTGGTCCTGAGCGCAAACGGCCATCACATCGAAGTCGAAAGGAGCTCCGAAGCCCGTGGCGATCTGCTCGAGGAGCCGGATCGGGAGATCGGTAAGGAAAAGCTCGCTATAAGCGCCCGTTTTGGAAAGCTCTTTCACCTTTTCATCGCTTTCTATCTCAATTCCCCAGGAGCGCGTCCGATCCGCGCTGTGGCTGATGGTCATGGCGGCGGAGGCGGTCATGATGACTTTCGAAGTCTGCGCCCGCTCGCGCAGCACTCCGGCAAGCGCGCCTCCGCCCATCTCGTAACCGCTGATGAGGAGATCTCCGGGAAGCTTCGCCGCATGCTCGCTCACGAAGCGCACCGGGGAGCGCACGACGGCTTTGTACTGCAATTTCGAGCCGCTTTCGTAATAGAGCACATCCATCGTTCCCGCGCCCACATCCACGAAAAGGTATCTGATATTCTTATCGGACGTCGTCATTTTGCATCTCCTCGTCGGGATCAGGCAGCTCACAACAAATAACCTACCAAAATTGGTTCAGAAACACCCACCGTCATTCCGGCAGTCTTCAAGCCGGAATCCCGTTTTTTCGCGGGGCTGGATTCCGGCCAAAACCATGCCGGAATGACAGAACCCCTCTTCCTGGTAGGTTATTTGTTGTGAGTTGCCTCAGTTCTTCTTCAACGCTGTTTTCGTTCCGATTCCCATGCAAGCTTACACGGTTATTTATCGCATGAAAGGAGAGTATGGTCAAAGAGGTATGATCGCGCATTCGGGCGTTGAAGAGCGCCGGGGTCCTTGGATGATGAAGCTTGCCGAGCTGCCGATCGAGGGTTCAAAAGAGGGAAGAAGTTGATAAGTCAGATGCTGCCAAATTATTGCGTTCTTCCTGCTTATGTAGGCAGCAGTGTATGGCTCGCATGGATGTGGGATCCAATGCTTCTGAATTAAGGAGAATTGATTCCCTCCGCCGTCACCCCGGCCATCGCCGGGGTCCGGAAGAACTTCAAAAGTTGGATTCTGGCAATAGCCGGAATGAGGGTGGGTGTTTCTGGTGGGTTAATCTCTTTGAGTCGCCTTAGAACCGGAACGCCAATCCTGCAAGCAGGGCATAGTCGGCTTCAGGTTCCGTAAGTCCCCCTTTAACGCCGAAGTCGATATCCAAATTCTCCGTGATGGGAATGATCACCCCGCCCAGAATGAATACCGCCGGCGTGTCGTCTTCCGTGTCCGTGTTGCGCTCCGCTCCCACGTTTCCAACTACTCTGAGCCATTTGGCAGCCTCGACTTCAGCGGCGAGAGAAACGTTCCATATGTCTGTTTCCTCCTCTACCGTTGTTTCGTTTCTTCCGTAGCCGGCGTTGAAATGGATGGCGAAGGGGTCGATCTCCTGTGTCGCGATGAACTGAATGCCGCCCCCGACCTTTCCTGCTCCCAGCGCCTTGTCGTCATCTCCCGTAGGAATGGACAGGCCGGGCTTGAGAGCCAGGCTCAGCCCTTCACACTCGAAAAAGCGCCACTTCAGTTCGAGGCTCATATCGGCTATGCCGTCCTCATCTGTTTTTACTCCCCTTTCCTTTGTGCTGATGAACTGATAAGGCAGGCCGACAACGAAATCCAGGCTATCGATTATGCCGAATGAGACAACAGTTGAAATGTCGTGGAGGTTTTCCCTCACGCCGTCTGTGTGCTCACGATCGAATTCGTAATTTAGCTCAACCTGGAACTTACCCTTCCCCTGGGTTCCGGTGTCGTCGGTAACGAGCGGATGCGCTGCGAAGCATATTCCGGAAAAAAACAGCACGAGCAACACGGATCCCATACCTCTTTTGAACATTTTCTTCCTCCCTCTTTTCACTTCTTGTTTTTGATTCAACCAATACTCCACTGCCTGGCTACTAAAGATATTACGGAAACATACTCTGCTTGCGCATGGGACGGAGAGGCCGGATCACAAAGCGATGCGCCGATTCTTATCCGTCCCGGGAGAAAAGGGGCGCTCCGCGATGAGCGTTTTGCGCTCATCATGAGACTTTCCGCCGCAGCATCCTGAAGATGAGCATCCCGAGCACGCGCAATCGTTCCCGCTTCGGAAGATCCTCAAGACTTGACGGGCCACATACGCAGCCGCTCCCATAAGGAAAATTACCGTCAGAATTGTCTGCCACATAGTCGATCTCCCTTTAGATGCCGATTCCGAGCAACCGCCCGCCCTGGTAGACGAGAACCGCCACGATAAACGCCATGATGGTGTTGAACGTCGCGGAGAATACGCCCCATTTCCAGCTCCCGGCCTCCTTTGCAAGACATACGACGCTCACCACACAAGGGACATAGAGCATGCTGAAAATGATCAGGGTGAAGGCAACAAGCGGGTTCCAGGCAGGATCTCTTGCAAGGAGCTCACGAAGCGGAGCATCCTCTTCGGGATCGACTTCACCCATGGAATACGCTGTGCCAAGAACCGAGACGACCATCTCCTTCGCGGCAAAGCCTCCTACGAGGGCCACGTTGGTGCGCCAGTCAAACCCGCAAAACCGGGTGATATGCTCGAGAGCGGTTCCGATCCTTCCCGCGACCGAATTCTTCAAGGCCGCCTGCGCTTCCGCCTGGTCAACGGCCAGGAGCTTCTCGCGTATATCCGTCATTTCTTCGGAAAGCTCCTCCTTGGGGATCTCGTCGGCCAGAGCGGCTGTGCGAAGATCTTCGGGAAGGCCGGTCACTATCTTCTCCCTGTTCGCCTCGAAGGCCGCCTGTTCCGATTCGGAAAGCCCCGGAAAGTTCATGAGCGCCCAGAAGAGAATGGAAACAGCCAGAAGAATGGTTCCTGCCTTTTTCACATAGAGCCATGCCCTCTCCCAGGTGTGGATGAGAAGCCCCTGAAGGGTGGGAAGCCTGTAGGGCGGAAGCTCGAGGAGGAACGGCGTGCTGGGTCCTTTGAGAATGGTCGAGCGAAGGAATTTCGATACAAGGAATGCCATTGACCAGGATATGATCGTTAGGAGGAGCATCATCCCAGCTTCGTTCTCCGAGAAGAAGGCCCCGATTAGAAGGGCGAAGACGGGAAGCTTCGCTCCGCAGTTCATGAGGGGAACCGTGAGGATCGTAGCCAGCCGCTCTTTTGAGCTCCTGAGGGTCCTTGTCGCCATAACCCCGGGAACGGCGCACCCGCCGGCGATTCCACCTCCGACTATGAAGGCCATAAGAGAATTGCCATGAAGCCCGAAGACGCGGAAGATACGGTCCAGCATGAAGGCTGCCCGCGCGAGGTAGCCCGAATCTTCGAGGAAGGCGATTCCAAAGAACATGAAAACAATGATGGGCACAAACCCCAGGACTCCTCCCACGCCTTCGATGACGCCCTTGGTGATGAGAGAGCGCAAGAGGCCTGAAGGCAGCAGGGATTCCGTGAGTCCGCTCAAGGCGGCAAAACCCTCCTCGAGCCATGCTACGGGGATTTCACTTCCAGTGAAGGCGAAAGAGTAGAGCGCATACAGGATAAGCCCCATGATGATAGGGCCAAAGAAGCGGTTTGTGACTACACGATCGATCTTATCCGAGAGGTAGAGCCGGTCGGCCTCATGCTTTCGCTTGACCACTCCTGATTTGAGGAGCGCAGCGATAAACCCGTAGCGATGATCTGCTATGATGGCTTCCGGATAAGTATCAAGGGTCTTTTGAAGATGCTCTGTAACCCGGTTGACCATCTTCTCGAGATCGGCGGAAAGCGTCGGGTTCACTTCGCGTCCCTTATTCATCACCTCTTCGTCTGATTCGAGATGCTTCAAAGCTGTCCAACGGGCAGGGTAGAGATCTGTGAGAAATTTTGAGGCAGCGATTTTTGCTTCCATTTTGGAGAGCGCCGGGTCAACGTCCGGACCATAGGATATTTGCAGGGGAGTCCACGCACCGTCCTTTGCTGAAATCTTAGCGGCAGCCTTGAGGAGCTCCTCTTTTCCTTTGCCGCTTCTCCCGACGGTTGGAATGACGGGGACATTGAGTTTTTTTGAAAGCTCTTCCGCATCGATCTCGATCCCTCTCCCTTCAGCCACATCGATCATGTTGAGCGCTATGACGACGGGAATTCCGAGCTCGAAGAGCTGCACGGTGAGGTAAAGGTTCCTTTCGAGGTTGGAGGCGTCGACAATGTTTATGATTGCCCCGGGATGCTCCGTGATGAGGACGTTTCTGGCGACCAGTTCCTCTAGGGAGTAGGCCGTCAGGGAATACGTTCCGGGAAGGTCCACAAGGCGGAGCTCGCGGCCGTTTTGCCTGTAGAAGCCTTCCTTTCTTTCGACGGTGACTCCCGGATAGTTCGCCACATGCTGGCGGGCGCCCGTTATGACGTTAAAAAGAGATGTCTTTCCCGAGTTTGGATTTCCCGCCAGGGCGATGAGATGATCGCTCATTTTTCAGTCCTCCACGTTGACTTCGATGGCATCCGCCTCGTTGTTTCTAAGGGTGAGTTTGAAATCCCGGACTCGAACGGCTACCGGATCGTTGAGCGGCGCTCTTCCTTCCATCTGAATGTGAGTTCCCGGAACCAGCCCCATGTCCCGAATGCGCCGACCGAGCTCCCCCCTGCTTTTCACTCTGCAAATCACGCCTCTTTCACCATGCTTCATAAGCCGCAAGAGCGTGCAACCCATAATTTGGACTCCTTAATAACGTTAGAGAAAACAAACTTTCCATACGCAAAAAAAATGGCCTTAATCGAGCCGCCCTCACAAAAGTAGAAGATTTAAAAAGTCTTGAGGTGAAAAGTTGGGTACCACTAACTTTATTGCCTGTCAACTACTTTTTGAGCGAGGCCTTTGTTCAGACGACTCCCGAGAACACGCCCGCCAGAGGGGGGCTTTCTTCGTAGGAGTGGCTTTCAGTGATTTTGCAGCGCCTGCGAGGCGTTGCGGCTATCCTTTTCCTCCCGTTCAGCCAATGCTCCTCCCGGCTTGCGCTCACCTCGAGAAATGATCTGATCATCTACTGGCTAAAGAAAACCCATCCGGAACAAATCAGCCGCGCCCGAGAGTGAAAAATCAGTTGACAAGTTAGATGGAACTAATTTATTACGGTATCACTTATCATGTGTGGTGTGTCGAATGGAGCGTTCAAGACGACATGGATCTTCCAATGGGTGACGGACGTATGCGCATTATGGTGCTCGGCTCTATGAAAATGTTCAGCGAAATAGTGAATGAGCTCAACGAGATCGATGTCGCGGAAATCTATTTCTGCAACTTCGAGTCGGAAGCGTATTTCGGGGCGCTTCCCGCTTTCCTTACGCCCTTCACGGATCTGGTCGTATGCGAAGCTTCGCGGCAAAACCTCTCGCGCCGGGAGTGCGGGGAGCTTCTTCTTGAAGCCGAGCGCATGCGCGTGCCGGTCCTGACGGAAACGGCGCTTTTTGAAATCCTTTCCGATTGAGGGTTTTGAAAGTGTGGGGCTGGTCTAGCCTCTCATCCTCTCGTTGCAGAAATGCCGGACCGTTCTGGACAAACGATTTGCATGCAGCGTCCGAAGGTCTCCAAAGTGTTTTTTTGTTGTTGAAGTTAGACTGTCCTTACTTTGTATTGGATCGCAAAAGCCGGCGCTTCAGGCGCTTGGCGCAGGATAGGGAATGATGACAGCCGAAAAGAAAGCTTTGAGGATTCAACATGCAATTCCTGGCAGGATGCGATTGAAGATTCCCGCTGTGAAAACCGACGGGAACGCATCGCGCTCACTTGAGGGCGCTTTGCGGGAATCGGGAGGCATTCGTTGGGTTCGAATCAATCGCCCGAGCATGAGCGTGATTGTCCGCTACGAGCAGGAAGCCCTTCAAGCCGAAGAGATCATTGCGCGGATTCGTGAAGCGATTGGTTTGAGGAGCGACTCCATTCCCGTCTGGAAGCGTGGCGGGGGCGAGCTTCGAGAGAATCTGATTCAATCGGCGCTGCTGCGCTTCATCGGCATGTCGGTGCTGGGAGGGATCGTTCTGTTTCGCCAGATCGCGCTCAAGATAGCTCCAGCCGGGAGCCTGCTGAGCCCACTCGGCTTGATTACCATTGTTGCGGCGATGCCCCTGGTGAAAAAGGGCGTCAGCAGCTTGGGGCAAGGGCGCATTACCTTGGAGAGCTTATTGGGGGGAAGCATTATCGCTGCGGTAGCGGCCGGCGAAGCCATGGCGGCTCTGGAAGTGCTGTGGATCACCAGCGCAGGCGACCTGCTGCAGAGCTGGATCACGGAGCGCTCGCGAAGAGCTGTTCGCGACATCCTCCAGGTGACGGAAAAGAGCGCCTACATTCTTGCCGACGGCGTGGAAGTGAGTCTTCCCGTTCAAGAAATCAAGCCGGGCGATACGGTGGTCCTGCACACGGGCGAAAAGATCGCCGTGGATGGCGTGATAGTCAAGGGCGAAGCCCTGGTGGATGAATCTCCCATCAATGGTCGGTCCGAGCCCGTATTGAGGCGCAAAGACGAGCATGTGCTCGCCGGTTCTTTCGTTCGTGAGGGAGTGATTTTCGTTGAAGCCAGGCGGGTTGGGGATCGAACTTATCTTGCCCGGATTCTTCGCATGGTGGAAGAGTCGCTGGAGAACAAGGCCCCCATAGAAGGCGTAGCGGACCGGCTCGCTAAAAAACTCGTCACGGCCGGCTTCGCCGCCACTCTCGCTACTTTGGCCGTGACCGGCAGCTTCTGGCGAGCTTTCACCGTCATGCTGGTCATGGCGTGCCCGTGCGCGACGATCCTTGCTGCGAGCACTGCGATCAGCGCGGCGCTCAGCGCCGCGGCGCGCCGTCGCATTCTCATCAAGGGCGGCCGCTACCTGGAAGAGGTAGGACGCGCCGATGTCATCTGCTTCGACAAAACCGGAACCCTCACCACAAACCAGCCTCAAATCAAACAGTTGATCGTTTTGGACGGTTTGCCGGAAGATGGGCTGCTGCAGTTCGTCTATTCCACTGAAATCCACAACAGCCATCCCGTGGCGCTGGCCATAAAGGCCGAGGCGACAAAACGCGGCATAGAGCCCATCGCCCACGATGTTTGTGAGTACTTCCTGGGCAAAGGGGTCCGTTCTGAAATACGCGGCGAGGAAGTCCTGGTGGGCAGTCACAAGCTCATGGAACAGTTCGGCGTGAGCCCGGAAGAGGTGAAAGCTCAGCTGGAAAAGCTCAAGGAAGAGGGTTTGACTCTGGTGTTCGTTGCGAGGAAGAGGCGTTTAATGGGGGTGATTGGCTTCGCCAACCAGGACCGGCCGCATGTGGAAGAAGTGATCCGTTATCTCAGAGGCGACGGGGTCAAAAGAACGGCCATGGTGACGGGGGACTCGAGGCGCGCGGCACTGCCCATGGCATTGCGGCTCGACCTCGATGACTGCTGGTATTCCGCGCTTCCGGAAGAAAAGGCGGAAGTGGTCGCAGGTTTGAAGCGCGACGGCGAAAAGGTGCTCATGGTAGGCGACGGGATCAACGATGCTCTGGCCCTGGCCGAAGCCGACATTGGAGTAGCCATGGGCGCAGGAGGCTCGGAGGTAGCCATCGAAGCGGCCGATATCGCTCTCGTGGAAGACGACTTGAAGGGCGTGGTCTATGTCCGCGCTTTGAGCAGAAAGACTATCGGGGTGGTCCATCAGAATTTCTGGATCGCTACCGGAACCAATGTTCTCGGTGTCGTTCTAGGCGCTCTGGGACTGCTCTCGCCCGTAACGGCCGGCCTGACGCATATCGCTCATACCTTTGGAATACTGGCTAATTCGAGCCGGCTCCTTTTCTTCGAGGCGCCGGACGTTGTTTCAAGAGATTCAGCGGCTGATTCAGGGATTGGCGGCTCCGATTCGAGGTTTACGATCACCTGTTTGAATGGATGCGTAGGGGAGTCATCGAATGGACTGGGAAATTGTGGAAGGCGTGCGGAAGCATTTCAGTGTGGCGCACCATACGCCGGGACGGATACGGCTCAAATTCAAAGCAGCTCTGGCGGATCATCCTCGGGCGGGAGAAATCCTCGAGGAAGGTAAGAAGCTCAGGGGAGTCCGAAATGTCAGGATCAATGTTCTGGCGCGTTCAATCATCCTTGAATACGACCGGAAGCTCATTCGGCCCGAATGGGTTCAGGAGCTTTTCACTACCGTGAGCGAAGATCGTATTCGGGAGCTTATCGATGTGATGGAGAGGGCATGAATTCAAGACAGGAGGAGGATTCGATTATGCAGAACATGGCGGGGCGACAGTTGGGCGGCAGCGCGCATCTGAGAGTTGCTCTGAAAGCATGGACGGATGGGAGGAAGGTGCGGTCCGGAGTCGCCCGTCCTATGCCGCCGGCGGAGGTGGGGGCGATTGGGAGGAGTCCGGACGCTCCCGGGGCGTTCAGGGGCGAACGGCTGAAGCCGGGGCGCAAGGGCGAGCAACCGAGGAAATCACGGGATGGACTGTTGTCGGGGGGCCTTCGACATCCGGAGAATCGTGCGCGCGCGACGGTGGCTCGGAGCGGGCGAACATGAGTGAGACGGCCTCGGGCAATGGCGGCAAGCGGGGGGAATATGGCTCCGGAGAGCGTGGGGAAGCTCCCGCGCCAGGCCAGGGAGCCTACGGATCGATGATCGAGCATGAAGCGACGGGGGGAGGAATGCACCCGGCTTCAGGCGCGGCCGCATTCGGCGACGCCCCTCCCGGAATGGGCGCTCATGCCGGAGCGCGGCCGTCCATGGGCGACCCTCGCGGGACGGCTGGATCGTTCTCCCACGTCTATTACGAGCCCCCCGGATATGGACCTCAGCCGATGTGGCCCAGGGAGCATCCAGGGTATGGTCCATCGCCTGCGGGATTTCAACGTCCCCAGATGTATGGCGCTCCGCCGCAATCCCATCATTGCAGCCACCATATCCACGATCCCGGCGTCGCGTCTCCCGTTGGGGCGTACGGAGGCGGAGCCCCCTGGATGGATCTGGTCAACGATCTGGCCAACGGGAATGCGAACCCGTCCAGGTTGATGGCCTGTTTGGAGAGCCTGGACGGACAATTCTGGAAGGGGGCTCTGGTGGGAGCGGCAGCCACCCTGTTGTTCACGAACGAGACTGTGAAGAGCGCCCTTGCAGGGGCTTTGTCCGGAGTTTTCGGCGCCTTCCAGTCGGAGCAAGCGCGCGAAAAGGAATCATAAAACGAAAAGGAGAGAGCGATGCCCTATGCACGATATCCGGCTTCCTACACTACGGCTTCAAGAGTGACGCGGTTCGCGCCTCGCGCAAGCCTGGTCATGGGAGGCGTCGGGGCTGTGATAGGAGGAGTGAGCGCGGCGGCCCGAAACATCCGAAGGGTCAGGGAATCGGAAGTCAGCCGTGAAGAAGCTGTAAGGAGCACTTTGAAAGATGCCGCCGGAACGGGATTGGCCGCAGCCGCGGCCACCGCGGTGGTCGGAGCCGTCGGCGCTTCGGGCTTCATGGCCCTGGCGGGGATCGTGGTTGTCGCCACGGGAGCCAAATACCTTTGGGATGCGGGGACCGCGCCCGTTCAGGCAAAGTCCTCGCGAGTCGAGGCCAAGCCGGAAAAGGCGGTTAAAAAGAATGATGGCGGTCCGAAGCCTGAAAAATAAAACATATGAAAAGGGAGGGAAAAATGCAGCAAGCCTATGCCTATGGATCGAATCCCAACATGTGGCCGAATGATCGGCCTCCGCAAGAGCATTCCTGCTCCGGATCGAGCAAGCACGGCCCGTCGGCCGCAACGCATCCCGGGATGTCTTCGGGAATGGAGCGCGGCATGCCGTCCGAAGCTCATCCCGCGAAATATCCCCAACATACCGAGGGGAGTTACTATCGGTACGGCGCCGCCGAATACGGGTATCCATCCGAGATGGCGCCCTACCAGCAGGCCTCTCCCGCTTTTGCCGGGGGCTGGCTCGATTTTTCCAACGGTTGCTATTTGAAGGGGTTTGCGGTCGGCGCCGTAGCGACGCTGCTTCTTACCAATTCCACCATCCAGAGAGCCCTGGTCAAGGGGGTGGTCACAATCTGGTCAGCCGTTCAGGGCGGCGTGGAAGAGGTGAAAGAGACCTTCCATGACGTCAAAGCGGAAATGAGCATGGATAAGCAATAACAGACCGTTTGCGCCAATAGCTTTTCTCCCTCTCCCTCGAGGAGAGGGGGACTCTTGGTTCTCGAGTTTCAGCGGCCTTTCGTACCCGAAAGGACGGCAAGCAGCGATGCTCGGCATCGTCCATGGCGGCGACTAGGCGTGGAGCCGAAAAGTGACGATCCCTTGGATTTGCTGGTGGTCTTACGAGCCCCGATACAAGGCGGGGCGAGTGAAGGCTGTAACTCTCATGGGAATGAGACTCTCATTCAGTTCGAAATCTTCCGCGGCCGGTTTTCGAAAGGTCCGGGCATGCGCGGGGACGGCTGGATGAAGCCTTGACTGCTGCAAATCTTTCCAAGGAGGAACGATCACCATGAAGAAAGCGAAAATCCGGCTTCTCTCGATTCCGATTACCCTTGCTATGCTCGTCCTGGCTGCGGTTCCTTCCGGCGCCGACTCCCGCGGAGGATCTTCACTGAAGGCGTCGACCCCGGTGATCCAATTGAGCGCGGAAACCATCGCCCTGCTGCAGGCCGCCTCAAGGAGCCCGGAAAGTCTCGAAGCGTCGGCCAAGCTCATTGGAGGCGCGGTCGTTGCGGGGCATGTGAATTCAAAGTACCAGATCGTATTCGATTCATTCCCTCGCATCTGGCTTACCGCCATCGTCAGCGTGAAGCTCGCCGGCGGGGGAGTGTTCGAGAAATGCCTTATAGTCAAAGGCCAACAGGCGTTGAAGATGGACGCGGTCTCGACGGCGGCGGTCATCGCTTCCGGAGGCAAAGTCATCCAGTACAGCTACTGGAAAGAAACGCTCGAGGACGCCGTGAAACGGACGGGAGCGGGGAGAACTGCTTCGGTGGATGTGCGCGGGGTCAAGGCGGTGCTTGCCGCTGCCCTTGTGAGCCGAAACATCATTTCCGGCTCGCTCCCCAATGATGTCGACGCCTATCTGGATGCAAATGCAGCGTCGAAAGACTTGAAGCTCTCCATTCCGGATTTCGAGACCGGAAAGAAGGTCGTTGTGGCCGGCTGTGAACTTTCGCCCAATACTTTCGGCATCGCCACTTCTCAGGCCGGGCTTGTCCCCGGTGGGTTGAGCCGCTTCATGGCGGATTCGGCCCTCGGAAAAGGCAGAGCTCTCGAAAGCCCTTTCCATGCGCGTCTTCGGGAACGTGCGGCGCATGAGCACACGGATGTCTTCATCGACCTCGATACCGGTTTGAGCCGGATCGTTCCTGAAAACGCTGTTCCCGAAGACCAGGACTGGGATCTTTGTGTGCGGCATTTGCGGGACGGGTGGCCCTACATTCGTCTGAATTACTTCAGCGGGACCGAGGCGATAAACCTGGGACCGGTCGACTGGGAGAGCGTGGTTCGCGCCCCTGTGAAAGGCTATTTCCACGGGCCCAATCGTCCGGGCATACTCATCATCGCCCACGGAGAGGGCGCGCCTGAATGGAACCTGGCCGTGGATCTCGCCGTGAAGCGCATGGCCGAGCTCCATCCGGAGAATAGCGACTGGCCCGTGGAACTGGCGTACCTGGAAGAGGAAATGATCGAGGAAGACTCGCGCAACGCGGAGCTCGGACTCACGGGAAAAAGCATTGCCGACGCTTTGAGCCGCCTTCGGGACAAGGGCGTCGCCTGGGTGGGCGTCATCCCGCTCATGGTCAACAACTGCACGGGGCATATGGAAGAAATCCGGTGGCTTATGGGCCAATCGGTCGGGCGGCTTACCTCGGACTGGAGCGGCCGGTTGACGGCTTCGGACGGCCAGACCATGAATTTTGAAGGTTTCATGGCCGCCAAGGAAGGGGCGCTCAGCGGAGAAGTTGCGGTAGGGGGCTTCGACGCCGATGTGGCCAAAATGGAAGGCTCTTTGAGCGGCACGGTCGATGAGGCCGGAAATGTCGATCTCGAAGGCTCGTTTTCAGGTTATTCCGAGGATGGCGCCTACTTGTGCGAGCTTACCCTCGGGGAGGTTCAGGGCGCTATTCTTTCTGATGGCGGACTGGGCGGCGCGTTCAGCGGCGCCTGGGTGAAGAAGCAGAAAGTCGGCGGCGCCTGGGTGACGGTGGGCGAGGGCGCCCTGTCCGGCGATTGGAGTCTCGCCAAAACGGAAGAGGGAAAGCCGGACCTTACGGGTCTCCAGGTATTCCTTGGAAGCGCCATTGAAAGCCATCCCCTCATGCTGGAAATCCAGAAAGCAAGAGCCGCCGAGCTTCTCGGCGACCGCGATGCCTCTACGATGGGCGTGACGCTCGGCGTCCATGGAGCCGATATGACCTGCTGTGAAGATGCCTGGTACGAAATGGGCGACAAGGTCCTCGACGCTCTCGATTCCGAAATGGGCTTCGCAGCTATGAAGACCGCGTTCATGGAAGAAGTCTCAGCGTCTGTAAAGGAGCATGTTGCGACTTACGGGCAAGGACAGTCGGCTCTCCTCCTTCATATGATCGCTCCCGGTTCTCTTTCGATGGCGATGCCCTACGTTGTCGGATGGCCGGCAATCAGGCCCAACGTCCATTATCTCTACAATCAGAAGACTCTTCTCGCGTATGAATCCCAGGATAGCTACACTCTCTCCGTTCCTCCCTTCAGCTCGTTCCCTACCTTGAGCGCCGCCGAGCTCGCCACGCTCTCCCTCGACTCGACGTCCGATCTCTTTGCGGACTGGATGGCGCTCCATTCCCAGGAGCTCGTCTCGGCCTATCCGATCGATGACAACTGGCATGGCGAGAAGCTCGACGACAAGATGCTGGTGATGACCGACAACGTTTACATCATCAAAACCAACGACAATCGTTACGCGAAGATGCGAGTCTTTACTTCAGGCAATGGAATGGTCTCCATGGAGTATGCCTATCAGCCGATCGAGGGCTGGCGTATTCTCAAGTAGATCTTCAAGGATAATCCTCCGGGTCTTGTCAACCATGGCCGGGCCCGGGGGCGCTTGCAGAATCTCCTTTGAGTTGTGGAGACCTTTTCCAAAAACAAGAAGAGGAGTGACATGAATCAACGAGAACCAATGGAAATGAGCCGCCCTGATCCGGCCGGGCGTTCTCCTGTGCGGCGCCGCTCCCGCGAGGGTAGAAGCGAGGTTGAGCAGAAACGATCGGCGGCCAAGCTTGGCATGACGCTTTCTTTGGGCGGACTGGTCGCAACGGGATTCATGAAGGGGGGCAGAGCCAGAACGTTGCACCTTCTTTCCGGCGTGGCGCTGATCGGCTTTTCTTTCTGGCATCACAACCTCTATCGGTCTGCGACCCGGGAGAATGAAGCTTAGCCATGCGTCTCGTTGCTCAGGATCGTCATCAATGCAGCATCGTCCATGAGTTGCCACGCCGGATCAGAGTCCGCAGCGCTGCTTTCCACGATCCGGCCTTCGATGCCGTCTATCTCGAGGCTCTGCTCTCCAATATTCCGGGAGTGGAGCGCGTCCGGTTCAACCTCAAGGCCGCCACGGTTGTGGTGGCTTATGACGGAGAGAAGAGCGTACGGGAGCGGATCGTGAACTGTATCGAGCTGATCCCTCTCGAAGCGTATCACCCTTCCGCCGAGCGAGGATCGGTCCCCGACCCGGTCGGAGTCGCAGCCAGGGGAGTAGTGGCTCTTCTCACTCCGGCCCTTCCTCGCAAGCTGCGCGCTTTGGTCAGCTGGAGTCTCTCCCTGCCCGTTCTCCTGAAGGGAACGGAAGCGGTTCTGTCGCGCGGCATCACAGTCGATCTCCTCGACGCTTCGGCCGTCGGGTTTTCGCTCTGGCGCGGAGACTACTTCACCGCCAATTCCATTGTGGCCTTGTTGGCCCTTGGAGAGCACCTCGAGCAGCTTTCCCGGGACAAGGCCGCCGGACTGCTCAGGACTTTGCTCCGTCCCCGCGTCGAAACGGCGTGGGTGGAGCGCGAGGGCAGAGAAGTCAGCATTGCTTTCAACGAATTGATGATAGGAGACACGGTCATCTGCGGTCCGGGCGAGATGATTTCGGTCGATGGCGTGGTGATCGACGGCGAGGCTTCCGTCAATCAGAGCTCCATTTCGGGGGAGTCGGTTCCCGTGCATGTGTATCCGGGAAGTGAGGTTCATTCCGGTTCCGTCATCGAAGAAGGGCGCGTCAAGATCGATGCCCGGCGCGTTGGCGCAGAGACCGGCATGGCGCGCATAAGCCGCTTTCTCGAGAGCTCGTTGCGCTTCAAATCCAAATCTCAGCAGCAGGCCGACGAGCTTGCGGACCGGTTAGTGCCGACGATTTTCGGCCTGGGGCTCGGACTCTTTCTGCTGACAGGCGATCCGCGCCGGGCCGCGGCGGTGCTCACCGTGGACTATTCCTGCGCCATCCGGCTTGCAAATCCGGTGGCGATGCAGACGGCGATGTATACGGCAGCGCATTGCGGGGTCCTTCTCAAGGGCGCTCAGGCGCTGGATTCGCTCGCCCGCGTCGATACGGTCGTCTTCGACAAGACCGGGACGCTTACCCGTGGGGTCCTGGAGGTCACCGACATTCTTCCCGTGGGGGATATGACTCCCGAGGAGTTGCTCACCCTTGCGGCCGGGGCCGAGGAGCACTACGCGCATCCCGTGGCGCGCGCGGTGCTGAAGGAAGCTCGGAGGCGCGGCCTGGGGCTGCCGCCGACCGGTCAGGTCGACTTCATCGTGGCCCATGGAGTTTCGGCCTACGTGGATGGAAGCCGGGTTCTCGTGGGCAGTCGTCATTTCATCGGCGAAGACGAGGGAATCGACTGTTCTGCGGCCGATCTTCTCGCACTCGATCTTCGCAGGCAGGGTAAAAGTCTCCTTTATGTGGCCAGGGAAAACGTCCTGCAAGGGCTGATAGCTCTCCGGGACGCTCTGTGGCCCGAAGCGGCCCGCGTCCTGCGGGAGCTCAAAGCCGAAGGCGTCCGCAAAATCGTGGCGCTGACCGGGGACCACCCGGATACGGCGAGAGCCGTCGCCGGGCAGCTGGAAGGGCTGGACGAGATCCACTGGGATCTCAAGCCGGAGGATAAGGCTTCGATCGTGAAAAAGCTGCAGGAACAGGGTCATTCCATAGCTTTCGCGGGCGATGGGGTCAACGACGCTCCCGCGCTGGTGACTGCGGAGCTGGGGATCTGCATGCCGGGCGGCTCCGAATTGGCGCGGGAGTCCGCGCAGGTCATTCTCTTGCGCGATGATTTGAGCGAGCTCGTAACCGCGCGCAGAATCGCCCGAAAGATGCAGCAGACCATCGAGAACTGCTTCCGATGCTCCGTGGGCCTCAATTCGCTTTTTCTCCTCCTTGCCTGCGGGGGAGCCATAGCGCCGGCGACGGCAGCCTTGCTGCACAACGCCAACACCGTCGCCGTTCTGGGCTATGCGGCCGCCTCCGGACTGAGCCGCCCCGAAGGGCGTGGAAAGGAGCCGTGATGAGACCCAGCTCCGGAGCTTGTCGTCTTTTCAGTCGTTGTGATGAATGCATTCTATCGTTATCTCCGAGAGAAAGGGAGGCTATGAGCCTGCAGCTGATCGACGCTCCCCTTGGCGAGCCTCTTGTTCTTGCCGGGGTGTTGGATCCGGAGCTTGCCCTGCGCCTGCGGCGCATCGGGTTGTCTGAAGGCAGTGAAATCGTTCGGTTGGATGGAGAGGTGCTCGTGCAGCCCGTCCGCATCCGGGGGCCTCGAGGCGAAGCTGTTCTTGGCGGAGGCATGGCGATGAAGACCATCGTCCATCTCGACGATGGGCGCAGGCTGCCCCTGACCGAAGCGGAGCCGGGCGAAGGCGGGCACATTGAAGGCCTTGCCGGAGGCCCCGCTTTTTCGAGATCCTTGGGAATCCTCGGGCTGAAATCAGATGACCGGATCGAAGTCACCCGAAAACTGCCTCCCATGGAATACATAACACTGGTGGAATCGGGGGGGCGGGTTTTGCTGACCGAGGGCATGGCGGCCAAGATCTGGGGTCGGATGGCGGATCGGATGCAGCAGTTCGTTTCGGCCAGGGTCGGCCGGTTGTTTCACGTCATGGACATCCTCGGCGGGAGCAATGCGCGTCAAATGCTTCGAAGCCGTGGAATCGAGCCCGGTAAGATCATCACTCTGGAAACGGTCGCAAGGGCGCAGACCCTGCAGCCCGACATTCGCAATCCGGTGGTGATATCGAGCCGCGAAGGACTTCGCCTCTTTCTCGAGGCGACGGACGGGAGGCGGATTCTTGTTCGTCGCGCCGAAACCGGGGCGACGGGCGCAAAACGACAGTAGCCCGAAACTTGATGATGATCGATCTCGAGAATTTTTCTTTCGAGATCTCTGCGTCTCCCTGCAAGGAGTCCGCAGTATCCGCGAACAGATTGCTGATCAACATGGAGGTCTATCTATGTGTGTCATGGTTGTCTGCTCTAAAGGGAAGCTTCAATCGATTCTGGAAAGACTTGGCGCGATGGATGTCTCGCACATCTATTTCTACAACACCAATGCGCCGGAAGGCGTCCGGGTTCCGTTCATTTCTCTCGTGCCCTTCGCCAATATGGTCGTTTGTGAAGATTCGGTGCTGGATTCCGACGATTTCAGGGAAGGGATGATCCTTCACGAAGCGATTCGGATGTCGATCCCGGTCGTGAGTGAGAGAGTCCTGGCGACCACCTCCGTATGCTAGCCTCGGTGGAAAGGAAAGCGCGACGGCCGTTGCCTGGTATTGGGCTCGGCCGTCGTCTCCCATCGAAGCCGGAATAGAGAGGTCGAAAGGATGATCGAAGCTGCCGCAACGGCGTTTAGCCAGGGAGGGGGAAGCGCAGCAAACCGAAAGCATCGGACGATGGCGAATCGATGCCTTTGCATGGCCATCCTTGTCTTTATTACCTCCTTCGCCCATTTTGCGCATACTTGTCTTTGCCCCTACGATTCGGGCGTGGACCTGCGCGACCCCGGTCCGCGCATCCGGGGACCCTACAACCATCACGAGGAAAGCTCTCCCGATCCCGATTGCGCGGCCTGCCGCCTTTTGCGCACGCTCAGCTCGGTTCGAGCCTCGAGCGTCTATACGGAATCGGCCTCGATTTCCCAAAAGGAGCTTTCCGGACCTGTTGGCAATTATCATTATCAACCCGAGTGGCTGGCTTCTCCTCTTTCCGTACGCGCTCCTCCTTGTCCTGCTGCAAGCCGAGGACAAAGGCCTTTCTCAAAGCCCTCTCGTCACTCTTGCGCGTGGCGGCGGGCGTTGAGGACGCATTACCCCTTTTTCCAAATGCGCCAAGGCCTTTGCTACAGTTCAAGCACGCTTTGCAGTTTGGGCTTTCTCGATTCTCGTTGCGGCCTTTGCAGTTTGAGTTGAGCGGTAACACTCAACACGACCAGCCATGAATCGCATCCATCTATGAATGCTCAAAACCGGTAAAGCGGAATCGATCTGAGTAGAATCATGCTTTAGTACAGCACCATATAAACAGGGGAACAAAACGAACGGGCGATGTCTTTCTTCATTTCCCCGAGGGAGAGGGCAGGGTGAGGGAAGTATTCTCTAGAAAGAGGATTTCCACTCACACGAACCTTTTCCCTCAGGGAGCGATGGCCTGTTTATCCCCTTTCTTCTGCGGACCTGTGCTTAGCCTGCGCAAACGAAAACAGGAGCATATAAAATGTTGGATGAAGAAAGTCGGGAGCTGCTCGAGACGCTCAACAGGAACGTGGTTGTCTTGAAACGTGAGCTCGGCCAGTGCTATTCTCTGATCTATAAGCTGATCGGCCGTTATGCGGACTGTCATTTTTCTCATGCGCCTCAGACCCTTTCAAGCCCCACACAGCATGAGAGCCGTTTCAGGGAATCCATCGTCGAGACGATCATGATCCTTGATGAAAGCAGAAAGTCCTTTAAATCCAAGAAACTAGAAATCCTGCGCAAGAAACTCACCCAGGTGCTGATGGAAGATGTCGATTCAGCAAGGCTGGACGCCTCTTCCAACGAGCGTCGCGCCTGTTGTGGGGATGAAGGTTGCGCGCATTGTGACGGGATGGTCGAAAGAAGCGTGATCAATGTCGAAACGAATTCCGTGGAGGCTGCGATCCGGAGCAAAAAAAACTCTTGACAAGCCAAAAGCTCCGCGGTATAGGGAAGGCGAAATTAATTAGCAGTAGCTAACATGATTTGTAAGGTCTTACGCGCTTCGGCCTATTGGCGCGAAGTGAGTGAAGGCGCGGCTCGTAGCCTCATCAAGGCGCGGTCGCGCCTTTTTTTATTCCCCGTCCGCGGGGTGAGGGACGGAAAGGGATGGTGGATGGCCTCAGGACTTTCAAATGAGCATGAGCCTATCGAAAGCAAGATAGCCGAGCTCTACAGGGACCTTTTTCTGCATGACGGGTTTGGAAGCATCAGTATCGAGATGCGCTTTCTCAAAAGAGGACAGAAAGAGGTCATTGTGCGCAGCGGAAAAGATTATCGGTATGTGGTTGACTGGCCCGGGAGCGGGGCATGCGCGGCGGGGAGCGGTCGGACCTCGAGTGCGAGGTCGGTTTAACGCCCCTGACCTGGATATCAGGAATATTCAACATGCACCGGTTCCCGGAAAGTGAGATGGCCCGGGAAGGCCTGGAATGAAAGGAGGTGACGCCTATCGGCAGATGTTTGCCATGCCCCCTTTGAGTCAAGAAGACTGAAGGGGAGCGCGGACGAAAAGCCGACCCCTAAGCGCCGGGTTACGGCTTTGCGGTCCGATCGGGGATAGGGTTATGAAGAAGGTTCATGCGTGAATGAAGGCGAGAAAGCGTCGGAAGTCAAACGGTATGAATAGGCAGCAACCCCAAAGCGGCTCGGGAGCCGCCGTTGCCTGACGCCTTCTCCCTTCTTTCAAGAATCTCTCACAATTCGCCCTTCCAACGGTTCGGGCGCAAAGGTCGATAAAACGATCGTGGGGTCGGAAAGCCTTGAGTCCAAGAGGG
The DNA here is from genome assembly GCA_964578835.1 of uncultured Syntrophobacteraceae bacterium. Taxonomy (GTDB): domain Bacteria; phylum Desulfobacterota; class Syntrophobacteria; order Syntrophobacterales; family Syntrophobacteraceae; genus CAZOEL01. Next base: position 30,201 of record CAZOEL010000074.1, read on the forward strand.
ACCGTCAGGTTGCCGAATCCGCAGATCAAAGAAATCGAATCAGACCATTTGTGGACCGGCGGCAGACTCTGCGGGTGAGTTGCTGCTCCCGGAAATCAGTCCTATTCAAAGGGAGTAAGCAAAAAATGGAAAAGAAAAGCTTCATTGGCGGCCAAAAAGGTTTTACCCTCCTCGAAATCCTCGTAGTCCTCACCATCATGGGCTTCCTCATCGCCATGGTGGCCCCGCGCCTTGCCGGCATCTCCAGCAGTGCGGTCGATACGGTTTGTGATTCGAACCAGAACCGGATGACTTCTATGATGTCGGGCTTCTTTGAGAAAACCAACCGTTATCCGAATAAGATGACCAATATTGTTGAAGAAACTGCGGACGGTGTCTACCAGATTCCAGCGGTTTCCGATGATGATCCCGATAATGGACCTGAAACCTTGGCTAGTGAGTTCATGAGCAGGAATCATTTCGTGATCCATTATTTAACCGCTGATGAGGCGGCGGAACTGAAGAACATGGGCATCGTTCAGGTGCTGAACATGAATGCCTATGATGCTTATAACGAGGATGGAACGGCGTATAAAGCCAACTATCCTGCAACCGACGCTATTGCTACGACTCTTGGCGTAGAGAATCCAAACGATGCAGATCTTGCAGCTCCTGCAATAACCAAGTCGCCCAAGATGGAAGCGGTTACGGTGGCTGCCGGTCTTGGGGTAGCGATGGTGGGAATTGGAATTGATACACCTACCGGTACGGTATTTGAGGTGCCTCCGACAGAGCGAGCATGGGGCGAGCCCGATTGGTGGGGACGCATCGTAATCGGTTTCGGTCCTGAGAATAGCATTGTGACCTCCGGCATCGTAGCCAATGCGGCTCATTGCCCTGGTGGAATCCAGAATGCCGATAACGTTGTCTATAACGACTATAACCTTGTGCTGCCCAGACTGGAAGCCACGGTTGAACGTATGACCACCGCCGCTCTTACAGGTTTCACAGACAAAAGCGGTGATGATGGTCACCAGGTTATCGCTGTTGCTTATGATGAGGATCCTGGTGCTGACTATGATTACACCGATGCCGGCAACACATTGAAAGTCCGTACTTTCACCATTACCGATGCTCAACAAAAATGGCAGTATGCCACTCAGTGCCCCGAAGGCCATATGTTCCCAGCTGACGATGAAGAATTCTGGGGCATTGACTTCAATGGTGTCGCAGAGATCAACGACTAACCCTTACTTCTGAGCCATTACTCCTCCCGGCGGGGTGGCAAGCCACCCCGCCTTTCCCATGAAGCGTCCGGTCCTGCACAGTAAAGCTTGAACGACGCTTCAGCAACTGAACCAAGTGTGTGGGAATGGCTTGCAGCCTGGATTTCATGACGTTTGTCGGCCGAATCGAGGTTGTAAGCGGTTCCCACAAGGAAAAGCATATCTCAAACAGGAGCCTGCTTTGGTTAGGGAGTCGAAAAGAAATAAGATCTGTAGGATGGGTTGAGCAACAGCGAAACCAACATTGATCGGAAAAACCGTTGGATTTCGCTATCGCTCAACCCAACCTGCGCCTGCATCGACTCCTTAATTCAACAGCATTGTCCCTCAGGGAAAGGGGACAAAATCGCCTTCCGCGGGAAAAGCGTAAGGGCAGCTTTTGAGCTAATGGGAATTATTAGACTGTTTTAAGACAGCTCCAGAAGGTGTGATCGGATGAGCGTTGAGGGATGATGACAGATCAGAATAGTGAGGGGGCTTTAAGAACGTTCCGATGCGGGACGGAGCGAGGGCGATCGATGGGGCGGCCTGTAATGGCCGGATGCAAACGACAATCCGGCTTCACTCTTGTCGAAATCCTGGTCTCCCTCACGATTCTCGGGTTCATGATGGCCATGGTGGCGACGCGCATGGGAGGGATTGCCGCCGAGGGCATCGACGACGTCACGCGCATGAACCGGAAGCTCCTTCTGGAGTTCATAACGGTTCACCTGCAGCACACCGGTCGATATCCGGCGGGGATGGTGAACATTGTCTCCGTGGACCGGAATACGGGCGTCTATTACAAGCCCCAAACATCGGACCAGGACCCGGAGACGGGAGTGGAGGTTCTGAGCTTCGAGATGGACCGGAAGCACAAGCTGCGCATTCACTATCTCGATGCGGCCGAAGCGGCCGAGTTGCGGGAGATGGGGGTCGTGCGCGTATATAACCTCAACTCTCCTTACGACCGCAACGTTCCTGTTCCATCGCCGACCATGCAGCCGGTAACGGCAGGGGTGGCGGTGCTCATGATCGGTGGCGGGGACACTAACAGAAACGGGGTTATCGAGGCTGGGGAGGTGGATGCTACAGAAACCGACTGGGGGGAGCCGGACCTGGATTTCCGCATCCTTTTCGGGCTGGGAACAGAAACGCAGCTCATTAAGGACGGGGTTCTCCACAATGCTTCGACGTGTCCGGAAAGCCTCACGGATCCCATCAACTACGTGTGGAAATGGTACAGCCTCGTTCTTCCGCGGCTCAAGGCCACGAGCAATCGGCTGAAAGCGGACATGCCTCTGGGCGCTTCCGCGGAATTCAACATGTACGCGGCGTCCGGAGGCAAAGTTTCCGCGCAGTTGACGACGGTCAGGCGGGCTGCTTTCGACCTGTACGCCTCCCATCCCAAAGCTTTTTTCGGAATCATGTGCGCAAGGGGCGATACTCTGCCTGAAAGCGAAGAGCGGGCATGGGGGATCGACTTCAATGGAGACGGCGATGTTATGTAAGCATTCCTGCGAGCGCGGCTTCACGCTGCTTGAAATCCTGATCGCGCTGACGATCATGGCTATGCTCACTGCGATGGTGTGGCCCGCTTGGGGAATACTGGACGACGCGGAGCGCGAGAAGATAACGCTCCAGCGCATGGAGGAAATCCGTGTGGCCATCCTCGGGCCTCCCCACCGGGCGGATGAGGGGGGAAACCGGATCATCGGCGGCTTTGTGGGAGACATGCACCGGTGGCCGTATCTCTGGGAGCCGAGGACTCAGTTGCGGAGCAGCTACGGTGGAGCGGCCTGGGATAATCCGTCCTCAATGCCTGCGGGACTTGGCCAGTATGCGGGAGTCGATTCCAACGGCAATCCTCTTTATCCCCTGAATCCCGGGTTTGTGCTCTTTCGTCCGGATGGGGGCTTCGAAAGCAAACGTTGGCGCTGGAAGCGTCCCTACAGGCGCGTGCATGAAGACGAGTTTCATCACGATCACATAGGAGGTCCTGAAACGGAGAACGAAGGACAGCCGAGGGAGCTTTGGACCAGATATCCGGAGGATCTTCCGTTCGACGTTACGTATGAGGACCCGGAGACGGGCCTGCCCGCTACGCACATTGCGCCGGGCTATACTCTCGACGATCGCTGGAAGGGACCCTACCTGATTCCTCCAACCGATGGGGAACCCGACGACAGCATTCATTATGCTCAAAACGACGGCGAGTACGCCGTTCTCGAGCCCGCATGGCATACATCGGGTCCTCACGCAGGTCGCGAAACATGGGAGGACGGCGACTACGACCCGTCTTCCGAGCTTGGAGAGCACTTTGACGAAAAGGAAGACTTTCGGCTGCTGCAAACCGAGGGGCGGCTCACGGACGGGTGGGGGAG
>CAZOEL010000075.1:0-33780 GCA_964578835.1 uncultured Syntrophobacteraceae bacterium
CCCCGACCCTCTCCCTGAGGGAGAGGGGGCCCGCTTCCACCGGAAGAAACGATGTTGACGGTCCACTAGAGACTTTTTGATGCAAGTCTGCGACAGAAGACTCGATTGACGCTCATCCCTTTTGCCCGGATCGTATTCCTTGAGGGCTCAGCCAAATTGCATAAAGGTAATCATGACGAAAGGACAATATGAGCTCAAACAGCGCTCGGCCCAATATCTCTGGAATTGAAACAGCCGGGGGCGCTAGCGGCTTTGGATCGCGAAGCATGCTTCGAGATCCGGCCCTCCTTCCGATACCCTGCTTTATCTTCGCGATATTAATTCTTCTTTTTCTCAACATTCAGACCGTCTATGAACCGCCGCTCCTGTTGCCGGCTCTGAACGGCGTCGCCTTTATTGGCGCTTCGACTGTCGCTGCTTATCTGGCTGCGCGCGGCTTTCTTTCCGGCGGCGCTCAGACACTGCTCATGCTCGGTTGCGGTATGCTTGCCTTTGGTTTGGCGACTCTTTCGGGATCGCTTCTCTTATCTTCGGGTGACGTGAATGCGGGCGTGACCTCACACAACATCGGAGCGCTCATCGCCGGCGCCATCCACCTCATAAGCGCATCATGCCTCTTTTTCGCCAGCGCTTCAACGCTTTCCGATAAGCTGAGATGGAGGAAGCTCCTTCTCTTTTACGCATTATGCTTGATTTCTTTCGGGCTCGTCGTAATCCTGGCCGTGAAGGGCATTTTCCCATCCTTCATCACTCAGGAAGGCGCTACTACATCTTTGCGGGTTTCGATTCTTACGCTGGTTATTGTGGAATACCTCTTTGCAGCTTTTCTCTTCAACCTTCATGAACGCAAAATGGGCATGCTGTTTCTACGTTGGTATTGGCTCGGGCTGGTGTTGATCGGCATTGGCATCGCCGGCGTAGCCCTGGGACGCGTTGGGTCTCCGATGAGTTGGACGGGAAGATTGTCCCAGTCTTTCGGGCAGGTATATATCCTCCTTAGCCTCATAGTGGCTGTTAGAAGCTCAAGCGTATCGATCTCGTCGGTAGACTGGGGCATCGGGGCGTCTTTCCGACTCCTTGAGCTCGAATATAAAGCGATTTTGGATTCGGCTACAGATGGCATTTTGATAGCCAATCGGCAGGGGAAAGCCATTTATGGAAACCGGCAGATAACCGGGACGCTGAATGTTTCAGAGGATGAGCTGGTTGGAAGATCAATCGTAGATCTCCTTTCACCGGTGAATCTGGATAAGCGCGAGCTTGAGCGCAGGCTTCTTGACTGCGATCAAAGAGATCTTCAGATCTGTAGCGAAGGGGAAAACGGAGTCTGCTGGCTGCTCCTGAGCTCCTCTCTCATCAGGGATGGCCGTGGAGAAGTCTCCAGCATCCTCCTGACGGCAAGCGATACGACCGAGAGAAAGAATGCCGAGGCGGCTCTTCAGGAAAGCGAGGAACGCTACCGGAACCTTGTCGCCATCATGCCTGCGGCTGTTTACGCATGCGATGCCGGGGGAGTCATCACCTTTTACAATCAACATGCGGCCGAGCTGTGGGGGAGGGCGCCGGCGCCGGGCGATCCGGAAGAGAAATTCTGTGGCTCATTCAGGTTATACCGCAATGGAAAGCCCCTTCTTCACCATGAGACGCCCATGGCCGAAGCCCTCAGAACGGGAAGGCCCGCCAGGAACGAAGAAGTGGTTATGGAGCGGCCGGATGGCTCGAGGATAATCGTCTCGGTCAACATTGATCCGCTCTATTCGAAGACTGGCGCGAGATCGGGGGCAATCAACGTCTTTGTGGACGTCACTCAGCAAAAGCAGGCGGAGTTGGCGTTGCGCGAGAGTGAACATAGGTATCGCGATCTGGTTCAGAATGCCAACAGCGCAATCATGCGCTGGAAAAGCGATGGAGCCATCGCTTTTTTCAATGAATACGCCCAGTCGTTTTTTGGCTACGATGCGAATGAGGTCTTAGGCAGGCATATCGGCATTATCCTCCCGGAAAAAGAGTCCACCGGAGAGGACTTGAGCAGGCTGGTGCAAGATATTGTTAAGAATCCGGAGCGCTATGTTCAAAACATCAATGAGAACATCCGTCGAGATGGCTCCCGCGTATGGATGGCCTGGGCAAACAGGCCGGTCTTCGATGAAAACGGCGCGGTGGCCGAAATACTGGCCGTAGGAACTGATATCACCGCTCGGAAATTGGCTGAGGATGCTCTACGAATTAGCGAGGAAAGGTATAGACAGCTTTTTGAGAACATGACCGAAGGCTTTGCCCTGGGTGAGCCCGTCATGGCTTCCGATAACGCCCCTTCTGATTTCCGCTTTATCCAGGTTAACTCTGCCTTTGAGAAACAGACGGGACTAACGCGGGAGATACTCGGGAGGCCGATGACCGAGGTGCTGCCCAATCTAGAAAAACAATGGATCGATACTTACTGTGAAGTTGCGCTTACCGGGAATCCCAGTAGATTCGAGAGTTATAACGCTGATCTTGCAAAACATTTCGATGTCTATTGCTATAGTCCGACTCACGGCCGTTTTGCTATTCTGTTTCGGGACGTAACCAGGCAAAAGGAGGCCTCGGAGGCGCTGAAGCGAAGCCAGGATGAAATCCGAAGGCAGTTGGGGGAAATCGAAGCCATCTACAAATCGGCGCCGGTAGGCATGTGCGTGCTCGACGGCAATCTTCGCTACTTGCGCGTCAACGATCGGCTCGCGGAGATGAATGGACTTTCGCCGGAGGAGCATATGGGCAGAAGCGTGCGTGATGTTCTTCCCGAGCTGGCCGGTCACATCGAAGAAATTGCTGCTCGCGTGCTGCAGACAGGAGAACCGGCGCTGAATGTCGAAATTTCCGGCGTCACAGGGAGGACGCCGGGCGCGGAGCGTCACTGGGTTTGCCATTGGTTCCCGCTGAAAAGCTCTTCCGGTGAGATCCTGGGCATCAATATTGTCATCGAAGAGACGACCGAGAGAAAGCTGGCTGACGAGGCGCTTAGAAAGAGCGAGCTGCGCTTCAGGTTGCTTTCTGATGTGGCCGGAAGACTGTTGACGACAATGGATCCACAAGGGATCGTCAATGAACTGTGCCGAAAAGTCATGGAGCATCTGGATTGCCATGCTTTCTTCAATTTCCTGGTGGACGAAAGGGTGGGCAGGCTTCATCTCAACGCATGCGCCGGCATTCCTGACGAAGAAGCCCGCAGAATAGAATGGCTGGACTTCGGAGTGGCCGTATGCGGATGCGCGGCGAGGGATGGTGAGCGAATCATAGCTGAAGATATTTTCCATACTCCGGATATCCGGACTGAGCTTGTCAAATCATATGGCATCCAGGCCTACGCATGTCATCCTCTCAGGGTGCAGGGCAAAGTCATCGGTACGCTTTCGTTTGGAACGAAGTCGAGAGCCCGCTTTTCTCCCGGCGACATTTCGCTCATGAAGACAGTAACCGACCAGGTTGCTACGGCTATGGACCGGATGAACCTGATCGGAAAGCTCCGGGAATCGCATGATGAATTGGAGCAGCGGGTCCGAGAGCGTACGGCGGAGCTTGTCGAGGCCAATGAAGCGCTCCGGCGGAGTGAAGAAAGGTACAGGGGGATTTTCGAGAATGCTCCCGTTGGCATATTTCAAAGCCTTCCCGAGGGGAAATACTTGAATCTCAACCTTGCTGTAGCGCAGATGATCGGCTATGGGTCTCCCTCCGAGCTTTTGTCCGCGATCGAGGATATTGGAGCCCAGCTCTATGTCGATCCATCCAGGCGTGAGGTCATAGTCGATGCGGCGATCGAAGCGAAGGGGCCGGTGAGCTTCGAGAATCAGTATTTTAGAAAAGATGGAAGCGTTATCACCGCCAACCTCACCATTTGGGCCGTTCGGGATGGGGACGGCGCTGTGCGTTATCTCGAGGGATTCATCGAGGACGTTACGAACCGAAAAAGAGCGGAAGAAGAAATCAGGCTCTACATGAAAAGACTGGAGGAAAGCAACCAGGCCCTGCAGGATTTTGCCTCCATTGCTTCTCATGATTTGCAGGAGCCGCTTCGCAAGGTCATCTCTTTTGGCAATATGCTCAAACGGAAGCATGGGGACGTCCTCGAGGAGGGCGGGAAAGACTACCTGAATCGGATGCTCAACGCAACCGAGCGCATGCAATCCCTTCTCAAGTCTCTTCTCGACTATTCGCGCGTTACTACGCGAGCGGAGCCTTTCATAGAAATCAATCTGGGGGAGATCGTCGCCGAAGTGCTGTCGGACCTCGAAGTGAGAATCGAGAAAAGTGGAGGAGAAGTCATCCTCGGAGATCTTCCCGCTATTGAAGCCGACCCTACTCAGATGCGCCAGCTCTTTCAGAACCTCATCGGCAATGCTCTGAAATTCCACAAAGAGGGCGAAAGACCGCTGGTGAGTGTCCGCTGTTCCGCAAGCAGCCATGGATCGAAGGAGATCACCATCAGCGATAACGGCATAGGTTTTGACGAGAAGCATCTCGATGCGATTTTTGCTCCTTTCCAAAGATTGCATGGGAAGAGCAGCATCTATGAAGGAACCGGGATGGGACTTGCCATATGTAAAAAGATTGTGGAGCGGCATGGGGGATCGATTGCGGCAAAAAGCTCTCCAGGCGAAGGCGCGCGCTTTATCGTAACTCTTCCGGTAAGACCCTTGGATGTGGCTGAAGCCTAGTGCTGGTCGGCTTTAGATCGGCTTCATTTGGAAAGATTGCGGATGATGAGCGATGCTCGAGAATGCAGCGCCGAGCCGGTGCGTCTGTTAACGTATATGGATTGGAGGGCGTTTAGTGAGTGCAGAGAATCAAAAGACAGTCTTGATGGTCGATGACGATGAGGAAGACTGCTTTCTTGCGCGAGAAGCATTCGAAGCGAGTGGATCGCAAGCGGTTTTTTCGTGTGTGGAAGACGGGGTGGAGCTTATGGATTATCTTGCAAGACGCCTTTGCACAGGGGAAAAGCGAATGCCTGATCTCATTTTACTCGATCTCAATATGCCGCGTAAGGATGGTCGAGAAGTCCTTCTTGAAATCCAGACCGAGCCGGCGCTTCAGAATATTCCAATTGTTATATTGACAACATCCGGCGAGGAGAGGGACATAATCTTCACCATGAAGAGAGGGGCAAAATCCTTTATCACTAAGCCGGCAACTTTTGATGAATGGGTTCAGATCATGAAATCCCTCTCTGATCTCTGGCTTGCGGACTGACGTTGAAGTGGCCATAAGTCCAAGGATTATCACCAAAACCATGGACGGGGCAGATAGTGGAGGCATCAATTCCGAATATTCCGAACTGCATGTGAACCAAGACAGAATAGATTCAGGCGGAAACAATCCATTGTCATGAGGGCAATCTTGGGGTAATTCTGCAAGAGTCTCTGTGCGTATTTTGGAGGAAGCTCCATTTTTGTTGGTTTGCCCGTGATCGCGGCGCCCATGCTATCAACTCGAGGAGGAAGGAGTTAGACCCATGATTCCCATGTTCAAGAAAATTCTCTTTGCGACGGATTTATCCCAGAATTCCCGCCATGCTTTCTACTTTGCCGCAAGCATAGCCACGCGGTACGAGGGCGGCATCGTGCTGCTTCATGTAATGGAGCAGCTTCCGTCGGGCGTTGAGAATACGCTGGCTAATTTTCTCGGCAAAGACAAGTGGCAGGAGATGAGGCATGACCAGGAGGCAAAAGCGAGACATATACTCATAGGGAAAAAATCGGATCACGAGATCATCCGCAACGCGCTCGACGCTTTCTGCAGCTCCGCCAACATTGGATCGGAGCGCTGCTCTTTCGATACTTACGAAATCATCGTCAAAGCAGGGAGGGTTGTCGATGAGGTCATCAAAACAGCCAAGGAAAAAGAGTGTGACGCCATTGTGATGGGCTCTCACAAGGGGCTGCTTGGCTCTACCGCCATTGGGAGTATGACCAAAGGCGTTTTGCAGCAAGCCCGAGTTCCCGTTCTGGTCGTGCCCCCTCCCGAGCTCACACAGATAGGCGGCTGATGCAGATTGGTAGGGCCTCACGGCGCAATGGACGCGCTCCTTACTAAATTCACGCCGCCCGTTTCCGAAATGAATCGACTCGCCTTGCGCAAATCTTTGGTTCCGCTCGGTCGCTCTAACCATCCATGCGGCTTTGGCTCATGGATGAAGAGAACCGTCCGAGCGGATCCAGAAAATGAGCGGGGTGTGAGTCGGCCGGTGCGGGCTCGGAAGCTGCGCTCCATGCGGCTCGGAACTTGCCGCCGCAAAACCTGAAGCCCTATCGCTGGGAGAAGACATCAGTCATTGTCATAAATATATACTGTAGCGGTCTGGTTTTCAGCGTTTGAGCTTTGTCCCGGGGTTAGGGCAATAGTCACCGTCTCCGGGCCTTCCGGCGTTTTGTCATTTTTCGGTTTTACCGTAATGAAGGCGTCATTCGACTTGGCTCGAATGGTGACCTTGCCTTTGAGCTTCTTGTAGTCCTTTCCCATAGTCGCGCTATCTTCCGCCGACGGGTCGACAGAGTAGGTTACTACAAGCTTCTTTGTGTTATCGCCGTTTGCCCGCGTAACCCGGAATTGAGGAAAATCCTTTTTATTTTCAGAGCCGTCTTTCACAGCGGTTATGGTCAGATCGGGCTTTTGGGAGTAGGCGGCTGTAAAGCTCTTGGTTTCCCCGGAATTGATGGTCACAGTCCGTGCGGCGGGGGAGATCCAGCCTTCAAGAGCGCTGAATTCAATGGAATGCCTTCCTCCATAGAGACCGCCGGCAGTATCGCCGCTGTTGCGCCATTCCCCGGCGTCCACTCTCCACTGCGCGCCTGCGCTCACGGCTTCCGCTGGGCCGAGGGTAACCGTAAGCCACGATTCTATATATATAGATGGATATAAGTAGGAGATTCCGGCAATATCGTCGGAATGAAGGATTCTTTTGCTTTGCTCCCCTGATGGGGAAGAGTAATACATGGTCTTTTCTTTATCGTCAGAGCTGCGGAGGTCTTCAAGGCCGAGGCAATGACCGAACTCGTGGGTTGCAATGTTCTGCACGTCGAAGGCGGTGGGGGAACCATTGGTGGCCCAGGCGAAATATGTGTTGAAGCGAATGTCGTTTTCTAGCATTTCACCGGTCTGGGGGTTGTACAAGTATCTGGTTTCAGCCAGAGTGACAGTATCAGAGAGCGCTCCAAAGTCGATGACGTTGGTACGGACGCCGGGGGGCAATTGTGTATCGGTGGGGCCTAAATAAGAGAAAACAAAGTCAGATGATTCAACATCAGTCCATGTTTGGGCCGCGCTCTGGATGGCTGACGCAGCTCCTATAGGGGCATTTAAGGAATTGAAGTAATAGGACATGCTCGCACCATCCCACTTGAGCTTCTCTCCCGACGGTGTAGTAAGGACTTTGAAAGCGAGGCAGTCGAAGGCTGAACATACAAGCAAAACTAGGGCGACTGTGAGGGATGATTTCAGCTTGTTCACCATTAGTTCGATCCCTTCCTGATCTTCTGGATGAGTGCGTCCAACTGGATATCTTTATCGATCTTTTTTGCTCCGTCTGCGATAGAAAAACCTTTCTTCCTTGCTATGCGATCGGGGCTAATCGAGTATTTGCCCTGTCCCTTTCCAACGATTTTGTAAGTCTTCTGAGAGCCGGCATTCATAGCGGTCAGGGGGGCCGCTTGGCCATCGGGAGTCTCGAGAAAAAGCAGGACTCGCTCTCCCTCCTGGAAAGACGGAGTGTCGGATACCTTCATCCCGATATTGCCAATTTCGCCTCCCTCGTATTGAATAACAAGCGGCTCGCCGGGATGCTCTCCCTTTATTGCATCCTCTACGGTCACGACAACTGAGGTGATAATGGTGGAGCCGTCTGAGCTCCAGAATGATTCTTTACTTTCAACCGTGCCGACTACGACCCTCTCGGATCGGTTAGAGAGCTCTTCAGTGCTGAGACCAACCATCATGGCCGGCAAAAAGGAAGGAAAAACGAACAACGACAGGATCAATAACAGTAGCGCTAAAGAACGCCGGTTTTGACAAGACATAAAGCTCCTCCAAATCGGGGTCGTGTTTAAGAGGCAAAACCGCCGGGCGAAGCATAACAATAGGGAGCGACGCAGGCAAGCCGTTGCCTCGGAATTCCATGTAAACTATACTTCCGGCGACAACGAAACGTCACAGAAAAGAGTCGCCCCACGGCGCCTCGCGCTGCTGACCCGATGAAGCGCTGAGGCCGCTATCTTCTAAGCCGCGTCTGTGCTCTTTTTCACGTTGCTGAAATATGTTTGAAATAACAGAAAAATAACCGGCTCTACGGAAGTAATTGGCTGAAAATCAAGGTTTCTGGGAAGCGAGAAGTCAGAGGGAAATTGAATTGAAAAGAAGGCCATGATACTTCTTGACAAGCTTTCGAGAACTTGCTACAGAGTTACCACGGAGAGGCCATCATCCTGAAAATTCTGGACGATGGCCTTGCACAAAGGCCGCCTCCCTGATGAGCTGCAATCGCCCGCAAAGAAGAAAAAGGGCGATTGGCTTTGAGTGGATCTGTGATAACAATCACAAGTCGAGCCAATCATGGGTGGCGTCAGGCCGATCCGTAATCCTTTCCATCGATCGATTTGGAGAGCATAGCGCGGGGGCGGGGCGATGCAAGATCCAAAAAGAGGCGTTCGAGAAGTAAGTTCAGAAGCTGACGGCGGTAAGACGATCAAAATTACAAGAAGCAGGTTGAAAAGATGAACGAATATGTTCCGGTGGTAATAATGCTTGTTTTGGCGGCGGCGACGGCTGTGGGAATGCTTGTGGCGACGAGCTTGATCGGCCCGAAGAAGACATTCGCTGATAAGATGGAGCCGTTTGAATGTGGTGAAAGCCCGATCGTATCGCCAAAGTTGAGGTTTTCTGTAAAATTCTACCTGGTGGCCCTCATTTTTGTGATCTTCGACATTGAAGTTGTTTTTGTATATCCGTGGGCAATTCTATTCAAAGACTTGGGTCTGTTTGGGTTTGTCGAGATGATGATATTTTTGGCCATATTGACGGTTGGCCTGATTTACGTTTGGAAGAGGGGAGCATTGGAATGGGAGTAGAGATTCTGAGGAGCGGCGCCTCTCCTGACTTCAGCCGGCATTCGTCGGATTCGGAAGAAGATGTCCGCCTGTTGGGCGGCAGCGTGGTTCTAACCAAGCTCGAGGCCATCGTTAATTGGGGAAGAAAGTATTCCTTCTTTCTTTACCCATTTGTAACAGCCTGTTGCGGAATGGAGTTCATGTCCGTAGCCGGTCCGAAGTATGACCTCGACAGGTTCGGCGCCGCATTGCCCCGGTTTTCTCCTAGACAGGCCGACCTTCTGATGGTGGTCGGCACCATTAGCCATAAGCAGGCGCCCATCCTGGTGAAGGTATACAACCAGATGGCCGAGCCCAAGTGGGTTTTTGCTTTTGGCGTATGCGCGGTCTCGGGCGGGTTTTATGACAACTATTCGACCGTGCAGGGCATCGACACGTTGATACCCGTGGATGTTTATGTGCCCGGGTGTCCGCCGAGGCCCGAGATGGTGCTGGACGGATTGCTGAAGTTGCAGGAGAAGGTCGCAAACGAACGCTGGTCGGATTGGCCGAGAGGCGCGGCGCCCGTAACCAAATAATTGAGACATATCATTGAACCTTTAGGAAGTCTTTGTTTATGGATGCAAGCGTAACCCTGAAGAAACTGACCGAACGGTTTCCGGGCTCCATTGTCGAGACCCACTCGTATCGCGGGGATGACACGGCTGTTGTTAAGAAGGAGGATATCGTCAAGATATGCTCGTTCCTGAGGGATGACGAGGCGCTTCTTTACAACTTCATGATGGATTTGACCGCGGTGGACTACCTCGGGCAGGAACAGCGCTTCGAGGTCGTATATCACTTATACTCGCTGAAATACAACCGGCGGGTAAGAATCAAGGCGAGGGTTTCCGAGTCGGAGTGCGCTATCGACTCGATTGTGCCCCTCTGGCCGAGCGCGAACTGGTTTGAGCGGGAAGCTTTTGACATGTACGGAATAACCTTCAACGGGCATCCGGAGCTGCGAAGGATACTCCTGTATGAAGGGTTTGAAGGGCATCCCCTGCGAAAAGATTATCCAATCAAGAAGAGGCAGCCCCTGATCGGGCCAATCAACTAACATTCAACTGGTCATAGCTCAAATCATGTCTGATTTAACAAAAGATCTTCATACCGAACACATGGTGATTAACATGGGTCCCTCTCACCCGGTGACCCATGGAACGGTCAAATTCCTGGCGACCCTCGATGGGGAAACCATCGTAGATCTCAAGGTGGATATCGGATACCTCCACAGAGGGTTTGAAAAAATGTGCGAGAACGGCACATGGGAACAGGTTATCCCCTACACGGATCGCCTGAACTATGTCTCGCCTCTCATCAACAACGTCGGTTATGCTCTGGCGGTCGAAAAGCTCCTCGGCATCGATGTGCCCGAAAGATGTAAATACATACGGGTCATCGCAAGCGAGCTTTCGCGAATCGCCGACCATCTCACCAACGTTGCCGCCGGCGGTCTCGAGCTAGGGGCGTTCTCGGCCTTTCTCTACTTTGTAGAAGCTAGAGAGCTCGTGTGGGACGTGATCGAGAGTCTGTGCGGAGCGCGCGTGACCGCCAACTATGTGCGGATAGGCGGTCTCAAAAACGACCTTCCCGATGGCTTCAAAGAGCACACCAAAGAAGTGTTCAAAAGAGTAAGAGAATTATGGAGCGACGTGGATAAGCTCCTGACGAAGAACCGGATCTTCATCGACCGCGTGAGGGATGTGGGGACAATGCCCGCCGATGAGGCAATCGCCTTGGGCTTCACCGGTCCGTGCCTCAGGGCGTGCGGCGTTCCTTACGACGTCAGGAAGGCTCAGCCTTACTTGGTGTATGACCGGATGGACTTTGAGGTTCCCATCGGAGAAACGGGCGATAATTTTGACAAGTACCTCGTGCGTATGGAAGAGATCAAGCAGAGCATGAGCATTGTCGAGCAGGCGCTCGAACAGATTCCGTCGGGACCAGTCAATGTTGACATGCCGAAAATCAGATGGCAGTCGAAAGACGATATTTACAATAAAATCGATTCCCTGATTTTTCATTTCAAGACGGTCATAGAAGGCGTCAAGCCGCCGGTGGGCGAAATCTACTTCGCCGTCGAAGGGGGCAATGGCGAGCTGGGTTTCTACCTGGTGAGCGACGGGAGCGGAAAACCTTTGAAGTGCAGGGTCAGGCCGCCATGCTTCCCGCTCACCGCTGCAATGCCAAGGATGATGAAGGGGAGGCTCATCGCCGATATCGTCCCCACTTTCGACATGATCAACATGATCGGCGGAGAATGCGATAGATAGCCATGTATGCAGATCTGATCGAATCAATAGCAAAAATAGTATTCGTCTTCAGCATGAACCTGGGCTTTTTCGCCCCGGTGCTGGGATGGGTGGAAAGAAAGCAGAGCGCGGTGATGCAGGACCGGATCGGCGCGAATAGGGCCGAAATATTCGGGTTTACCGCAATCGGGCTCTTTCACTCCATTGCCGACGCCATCAAGGTGCTGACGAAAGAGGACTTCATTCCGGCCGGCGCAAACAAGTTCTTCCATACTATCGCGCCTTTTATGAGCCTGGTGCCCGCCATCGTTACTTTTGCGGTTATCCCTTTCGGGGGGCAATACACGCTTTTCGGTCATGAAGTCAATCTGGTGATAGCCGATCTGGACGTGGGAATCCTGTTCATATTCGCCTTCGCCTCGCTGGCCACGTATGGAGCCGTTCTTGGAGGATGGTCGTCCAACAACAACTGGTCCCTGCTCGGCGGCTTGAGGGCCTCAGCCCAGATGCTTTCCTATGAAGTCGCCATGGGCCTCAGCGTCATCGGCATAATGATGGTGTTTGGCTCCCTTAGGCTCACCGAAATCGGCGCCATGCAGGAGAACTTCTTCATGTGGGGCGTTTTTCTGCAGCCCCTCGGCTTCATAATGTTTCTCACATGCGCCATTGCGGAAAACAAGAGAGCGCCCTTTGACGTTCCCGAAGCCGAATCGGAGCTTGTAGCCGGATACTTCACGGAGTACAGCGGCTTCAAGTTCGTCATGTTCTGGATGGGGGAATTTCTCGAGATCGTCACTATCAGCGCGATAGTGACGACGCTCTTTTTCGGGGCGTGGCACCTTCCCTTCGTAACAGACGCCAAGCTGCTTGAATTCTTCCAGTTCGCAGGTCCCAACGGCGCGCCCGCCCTGGCGATGCTTGTCAATATTGCGACCTTTTTCGCTAAAGTGATTTTCTTCATATGGCTGCAGATGACCATTCGATGGACTCTTCCACGCTTCCGTTATGACCAGGTCATGAAGCTCTGCTGGAAGATGCTTCTGCCGCTTTCGCTCATCAACATTTTAATAACCGGGCTGGTTCTTTTACTATGGACAAAATGACAGATCTTGATCAAGCAAAATGCCATCCGATGGTCGGCGTTCCGCTGGAAAAGCTCAAACCCAAAAAGGTGAGGAGGAATCTCGACCTCACTTTATGGGAAAAGCTCTATGTCCCTGAAATCATAAGGGGGATGGGAATCACGACCAAACATTTCACTTCAAACATGATCGGGTTTGTTTTTTCTCCCAAAGGGAAGAAAAGAAGCATCTTCACCGTCTACTATCCGGAAGAGAAGGTGACGCTCCCACCCGCATATCGCGGGAGACCCGTGCTGGTAGCCAAGGAAGACGGGACCGAGAAGTGCGTTGCGTGCGGACTCTGCGAGAAGATGTGCCCTGCTTCCGCTATAAAGATCGTCGCCGCAGAGAGGGAAAACCCGGAGGACCGATATCCCGCCAGCTACACGCTCGACATGTCTCGCTGCGTATACTGCGGGTACTGCGAAGAAGTGTGTCCGAAGGAAGCCATCGTCATGAGCGCCGAATACCAGGGTCTCGCCGACAGGTCCCGGACAACGATGCGGTATACGAAAGAGCAGCTGTTGAGGTCCGAGGAAAGCGTTAAGGATCGTATCGAATACATCAGGAGGATCTACTCCAAATGCAACTATTGATGTTCACCATTTTCGGTTTCGGAGCCGTTGTTTCGGCGTTGTTCATGGTGACGAACAAGAAGCCGATTTCAGCCGCCATGAGCCTGATAGCGACCATGTTCTGTCTTGCGGGATTATACGTTCTGCTGGACGCGCACTTGATCGCCGCGCTGCAGATCATCGTATACGCCGGCGCCATCATGGTCTTGTTCCTCTTTGTCATCATGCTGCTCAACGTTGAAGAGAAGGAAGGGCGACAGCCGGGAAACGTGCTGTTGCTCCAGTTCATTTCGATTGTGGTGGTCGGGCTGCTCTTTTTAACTGTGGTGAATCTTTTCAAAACGGGCGGATCGATTTTTACGGCCGGGGAAGTCGCCAGTCAGTTCGGCACTACAAAGGCCGTTGGGAAAATGCTCTTCACCGAGTACCTGCTGCAGTTTGAAATAGCTTCCGTGCTATTGCTGGCTGCTATTGTCGGTGCGGTAATCCTAGCGAAAAGGAGGATCGGTGGTTCGGATAGCGAGCACTGCCATTCGAATCATCAAATGTAGCCTATGGTATCATTGAATTCATACCTAATGTTGGGCGCGGTGCTCTTCTCGATCGGCGCGGTGGGAGTGTTCACTCAGCGCAATGCCTTGATAATTTACATGTGCATTGAGCTTATGTTGAACGCCGTGAATTTGACTTTAATCGCTTTTTCACGCTTTTTGAACAATATGGACGGTCACGTGTTCGTATTCATGGTCATGACGGTCGCTGCGGCCGAGGCTGCGGTGGGATTGGCCATCATCATCTCGTTATTCAGGAACAAGGCGACCGTAAATGTGGACGACATTAATTTAAGCAAAGGTTAATGAGAACGTGGAAACGATTATATCAATCAAACCGTTGCTAGCTGTGCTGGCGTCTCTTCTCGCCGTTCCTTTGATTTTGAAGACGGGAGAGGAGCGCAGGAACCTACGAGAAGGCTGGTCCATCCTAGCGGGGATCATCAAGTTCTCTATTGTCATGTCAATGGCGCCCGCCATCCTGGCCGGAAACACGATCGAATATACTCTGGTTACCTTCTACCAGGGGATAGACATCAAGTTTCGAGTGGATGCGTTGGGTTTGTTGTTCGCGACGGTGTCGTCGTTCCTCTGGATAGTAACGACGTTCTATTCGGTCGGGTATATGCGGACGGCCAAGGAGCACGCTCAGACCCGTTACTTCACCTGCTTCGCGATTAGCCTTTCATCGACTGTAGCCGTGGCCTTTTCGGCAAACCTGATTACGCTCTTCGTTTTCTACGAGATTTTGAGTCTTGCTACGGTTCCGCTGGTAGGACACAAAGAAACGCCGGAAGCTTTGGAAGGAGCGAGGAAGTATTTTCTCTATCTTCTGAGCCTATCAAAGACGCTGCTGCTTTCCGGCATCGTTATAGTCTACATGATAGCCGGAACCACAGACTTTCAGTCAGGCGGACTCCTGAAAAGCCAGCCCGGATCACCGCTCCTGTTCTTTGCCTTCTTCCTCTTCCTTTACGGCTTTGCCAAAGGCGGCGTGATGCCGGTGCATAACTGGCTTCCTTCGGCTATGGTTGCTCCGACTCCCGTCAGCGCTCTTCTTCACGCGGTCGCCGTTGTGAAGGTTGGCGTTTTCTCGATCCTGAGAGTAGTGTTTCATATCTACGGCGTCGACCTCATGACCCGGATGAACCTTGGAATAACAGCCGCGTATGTCGTGTCTTTCACCATTCTTGTAGGCTCGATCATCGCCCTCTCGAAAGACAATCTTAAGGCAAGGCTCGCCTACTCCACGGTCAGCCAGCTATCCTACGTCATCCTAGGGGCGGTTCTGCTTTCTCCGTACGCCATGCTCGGCGGGATAATGCATATCGCCAACCATGCGTTTTCAAAGATCACACTCTTCTTTTGCGCCGGCTCCCTCTACTGCACAGCCCACAAGACGGAGGTCAGCCAGCTTTCCGGCATCGGAAAGAAGATGCCATGGACTATGGCCGCCTTCTTCATTGCGTCGTTGAGCATGATCGGAGTGCCGCCAGTCGCGGGCTTCACCAGCAAATGGTACCTTGCGCTCGGCTCTATCGAGGCGCATCAGATTCCAATATTAATTATCCTTTTAGTCAGTACGGTTCTCAATGCTGCGTACTTCCTGCCTATTACCTACAAGGCTTTCTTCGAAAAAGAAGACGCTTCAGTCGCAGTCGCCCAGGGCGGACATGATTCTCATCACGGTCATGACGAGCACCATGAGGAGATAAGGGAAATTCCCTTCGTTGTCGTGCCGCTTGTCGTGACTGCAATTATTTCGGTGCTGATCGGGTTTTACCCTGATTACTTTCTTAGTCTTGCGCAGGAGGTGATCCGATGATCAAGAGGATGGTTTTGTATATCGGAAACCCGGCAAACTCAAGCACACTCAAGAAGTGGAGCTATATTGCGCTCGCGCTTGTGTTCGCCTCCGATTTCTTCGTTCATCGTGACCACGCCATATACATTTGGGATAAGATACCTGGCTGGGGCGCACTTTACGGATTTGTTTCCTGTGTTGTAATCATTCTGGTATCCAAGTTTCTCGGTCACCAGGGCGGCATCATGCAGGACGAGGATTATTACAATGATTGATTGGTTTCACCCATCAGTTTTATTCATTCTCGGAGCTTTTCCAATTCCTTTTCTGCGGGGAAAAGCGCAGCGGGCTTATGTGCTGCTGATTCCCTTCCTTGCAATTGTCACCATCTTCTCGATGACCCCGGGAACCTACTGGACGTACAATTTTCTGGGGAGCGAGCTCACTTTCGGGGCAGTGGATAAGCTGAGCCTGGTCTTTGGCTGGGTGTTCACCATTGCTGCTCTGATCGGCATGGTGTACGCGCTGCACATTGACGATCCCGGCCAGCATGTGGCTGCGTTCCTGTATATCGGCGGATCGCTTGGGGTCACCTTTGCCGGAGACTACTTCACTCTGTTCGTCTTCTGGGAGTTGATGGCCTTCGCCTCTGCCTTCCTTATTTTCGCCAAGCGCGATAAGGCTGCGATTGACGCGGGGTATCGCTACATTCTGGTTCACATTTTCGGGGGCGTCTGTCTCCTCGGCGGCATCATCCTCCATTACATTCAGTATAAATCGATTGCAGTCGGCCCACTCGACCATGATGGCAGCCTGTCTTTCTACCTCATGATGATTGGCGTCATAGTCAACGCGGCCGTCCCGCCGCTTCACGCCTGGCTGACCGACGCATATCCCGAGGGGACGGTCACCGGCTCGGTTTTCATGTCCGCCTTCACCACCAAAACCGCGGTTTATGTGCTGGTGCGCATGTTCCCTGGAACAGAGCTGCTGGTCTGGATGGGCACGATCATGGCCCTCTACGGCGTTGTTTATGCGGTTCTCGAAAATGACTGCAGAAGACTTCTTGCCTATCACATCATAAGCCAGGTCGGGTACATGGTCGCCGGCGTCGGCATAGGGACCGACATGTCGCTCAACGGCTCCGTCTCGCACGCTTTTGCGCACATCCTCTATAAAGGGCTGTTGTTCATGGGCGCGGGCGCCGTTATCGAGATGACCGGCAGGCGGAAGCTCACTGAGCTTGGTGGGCTGTATAGGACGATGCCCATCACTCTTGTCTTGTACATGGTGGGAGGGTTTGCGATCTCCGCCTTCCCGCTCTTTAGCGGGTTTGTTACGAAATCGATGGTTGTTTCGGGCGCAGCCCACGATCATCGACCGGCGGTTGCGCTCCTCCTGACGCTTGCATCCGCTGGAACGTTCCTGCACACCGGCCTCAAGCTCCCGTACTACATGTTCTTTGGAAAGGATTCGGGACTGGAAGCCAAGGAGCCTCCAACCAATATGTTGATTGCGATGGGAATGGCGGCATTCCTTTGCATAGGGATCGGCGTTCTTCCCGGACCGCTCTATAGTCTGCTCCCATTCCCGGTTCATTTCGAGCCTTATACGGGAGACCATGTCACGAGCGCTCTCGGCATTCTTCTCTTCACCGGGCTTGGATTCTTCATGCTGCTGAGCAAGCTCGATCCCGAGCCGACGATCAGTGTTGATACCGATGTGGTCTATCGCAAAGGTAGTAGATTGTTCATGTGGTTTGTCAATAAGCCGCTTTCCGCTTATGAAGACTACCTGAGCAATATTTACAATACGTGGTTCTCAAGGGTTACGCTCTTTTTCTCTTATTGGTTCGCGCGTGTCTTCGACGTTCGTGGAATTGATGGAATAGTCAATGGTGTGGCGGAATTCTTCATCAACCTGGCCGGCAACCTGCGGGTGACCGCGACCGGATTGTTGAGAAACTATGCGGTTACGATGCTGATCGGCTGCGTCGTTATCATCAGTTACTATCTATTAATCTTTTTGATGAGACTATGATGAATTCGTCGAATTTTCCAATTCTGTCCGTTATCACGTATTTGCCGCTGCTGGGAGTATTGGCTGTATGCCTGATCGACAGCAAACGACGCGACCTTATTCGGTGGGTTGCGTTCCTAGCGGCTGTCGTGACATTCCTGGTGTCGCTGCCACTTTACTTCAAGTTCGATTCCGCCCTTTGGGAGATGCAGTTCGTCGAGAACGTTCCATGGATCCCGGATTTCGGTGTCAATTACCATATGGGCATCGACGGCATCAGCCTCCTGCTCATCCTTATGACAACCTTCCTGTCCGCGCTGGCCATCCTTTCCACCTGGTCCGCCGTGGAAGAGGGGGTCAAGGGATACATGGCGTCTTTACTCTTCCTTGAGACGGGAATGCTGGGGGTTTTTTGCGCTCTTGACTTCGTCGTTTTTTATGTCTTCTGGGAAGTCATGCTCATTCCGATGTACTTTATCATCGGAATTTGGGGTGGTCCGCGCAGGATTTACGCCGCCGTGAAGTTCTTCATATACACCATGGCTGGCAGCGTCCTGATGCTTGTTGCGATTTTGGTGCTTGTGTTCCTCTATTACAAGGCCACCGGGACACTCACCTTCGATGTCCTTACGTATTATAACCTCGGTCTTCCCTATAACGTTCAGTTCTGGTTGTTCCTTGCTTTCTTCCTTGCGTTTGCTATCAAGGTGCCCATGTTTCCATTCCACACATGGCTTCCGGATGCTCACGTAGAAGCGCCGACAGCGGGCAGCGTCATTCTTGCCGGCGTTCTTCTGAAGATGGGGACCTACGGATTCCTTCGTTTCAGCCTGCCGATCTTTTCGCAAGCGAGCGTCGACTTCATACCGGTGATCTTCGTTCTTTCCGTAATCGGGATCATTTATGGCGCGCTTGTCTCCATTGCGCAGGACGACATCAAAAAGCTTGTCGCTTATTCGAGCGTCAGTCATCTCGGCTACTGTATGCTCGGGATGTTTGCCCTCAACGTCGAAGGTCTCAAGGGCAGCATCATCCAAATGGTCAACCATGGATTGAGCACAGGCGCCCTCTTCATGCTCGTCGGCATGCTGTATGAGCGCAGGCATACAAGGCTAATTTCCGAATACGGCGGGGTGCTTAAGGTAATGCCTATTTTTGGAGGGCTTTTCCTGCTCGTCGCCTTCTCTTCGATGGGCGTTCCCGGGCTGAACGGGTTCGTAGGCGAGCTTCTTATTCTTATTGGCGCTTTCAAAGCGTCCGTCTGGTACGGTTTGGCCGCAACCCTCGGTCTTGTACTCGGGGCTGTATATCTCCTCTGGATGTACAAGCGGGTCATGTACGGGAACATCACCAAGGAAGAAAACCTGAAGTTGAAAGACATGACCGGGCGTGAATTCGCCTATCTTTTACCGATTATCGTTTTCATCGTTTGGATTGGCGTTTCCCCTAAACCTTTCCTGGATAAGATGGATGCCTCGGTGCAGCATCTGGTTCAGGTTGTGAACAACCAGGGAACAAAGCAGGCGGCTGCCAAACTGGATGCAGGGTTGCAGACAACCAAGGTTTCAAGCAAAAGCCCTGAAAAACATGGCGCGGAGCAAAGGCGATAGCTTATGGAACAAGTGATGGCAACTATCAATTTGAATGCTTTACTTCCGGAAATCATATTGACATTGGTTTCACTGGCGATTCTTTTGCTGCAGGCATTCGACAACCCGAAGTTCAAGGATTGGTACGGATATCTCTGTTTTATTGGCGTGGCGGCAGCGCTCGCAGTGGTGCTGAAGTCGCCTGCCGGCTTGGACGCGCGCGCCGTTGAATATTCCTTCAGCGGAATGTGGGTTGTTGACAATTACGGCCGGTTCTTCAAGGTGATATTCCTGCTCGGCACCGGGCTTACCATTCTCATCTCGATGAAGTATCTTGAAAATGAGTCAATGCCGAGAGGCGAATATTACGCGCTCATTCTGTTTGCCACCCTGGGCATGATGATTATGGCCGGCGGCGCCGAGCTCATCACTATCTTCATCGGCGTAGAGCTGATGTCGATATCCTTGTACGTGCTCGCGGGATATACCAGATCGCGGCTTATATCCAATGAGGCCGCGCTGAAATACTTCCTTTTGGGGTCCTTTGCGACCGGGTTCCTGCTTTATGGCATTGCGCTCCTATACGGCTCCACCGGGACTAGCGAAATCAAAGGCATAGCGAGCTTTATCGCTAAAAGCGGCTTTCAAAGCCCCACGATTATCATCGGCATGGCTCTTCTGATTATTGGATTTGGGTTTAAAACCGCTTCTGTTCCCTTCCATATGTGGACGCCGGATGTCTACGAAGGGGCGCCCGCTCCGATAACGGCGTTCATGTCTGCTGGTCCGAAGGCTGCCGCGTTCGCCGCTTTTGCGCGAGTGTTTATGGAAGCTCTGCCTTCGCTGCAAACCGAATGGACTGTGGTAATCTGGGTGATGGCCGCTCTTACGATGACCGTTGGAAATGTCATTGCTCTGGTTCAAGACAACATCAAGCGCATGTTAGCCTATTCGAGCATCGCTCATGCCGGCTATGTTCTGGTGGCGTTTTTGAGCGCCGGGGAGCTCGGCATTACCAGCATTCTCTATTACATGCTCGCATACACCTTCATGAATATTGGGGCCTTCGCCATCATCACGGTTCTTGCGGGAAAAGGAGAAGAGAGAGTTCGGATCCAAGATTATCGAGGATTCGGATACAAGCACCCCTATGCGGCGTTGGCGATGAGCCTTTTCCTCTTTTCTCTTGCGGGAATACCCCCGACAGGCGGTTTCATGGGCAAATTCTACATTTTTTCCGCCGCCGTTAAAGAGGGTTTTATCGGGCTCGCGATTATAGGGGTTATCAACAGCGTCGTTTCGGTTTATTATTATCTCCGTGTTACAGTTGCGATGTACATGGAGCCCCCTGTGGTTATACAGGAGAGTGAAGCGCCGGCATTGATTTTTTCGCCCGCTCTTGTCCTTGCGGTTTTCATCTCTGCTTATGGCGTGCTATCTCTGGGACTTTTTCCTTCAACCTATGTTGCAATTGTCAAGCAGACTTTTCTTGCATTGCATTAGGGAAAAAACTGGGCTTTGTTGACATCGCCCTTGATTTGGATCAGATAATTTATTATCCGAAATGCCACACTTGTTGGGAAGAAAGCAGGCAGATATGAGTATGGTAAAGCTGACAATTGATGGCAAGGAAGTCACTGCCAAGGCGGATAGTACGGTTCTTGAGGCCGCGCGAAGCGCCGGCATTGAAATTCCGACGCTCTGCTACCATGAGAGGCTCAATCCAATTGGGTCTTGCGGGATGTGCGTTGTCGAAATCAGCGGGAACGGAAAGGCCGTTGAGGCATGTTCCACTCCCGTTGCTGAAGGGATTACAGTCACCACCAATTCAGATTCTCTCTTTCGGCTTCGGCAGGATGCGCTTAAACGACTACTGGTGAGCCACCCGCTGGATTGCCCGATCTGCGACAAAGCCGGAGAGTGCGTTCTACAGGATCTGGTTTTCGAGTACGGCATCACAGCCGAGGGTTACCGCGCTCCGGAAAAGCGCCAAGAGGCTGTTTACGCCACTCCTTTGATCAAGTATTGGCCCGATCGCTGTATACAATGTCAGAGATGCAGCACGGCTTGTCGCGAGATCAAGGGGGCGTGCGCTATTGATTTTACCGAGGCTGAAGGGAGGCTTCAGCTTTCTGTCGACCCGCAAAAATGCGTGTCGTGCGGTGAATGCATGCAGGTGTGTCCTACCGGCGCTTTGACGGAAAATGTTAGCCGCGCCAAGGGTCGCGCTTTCCTCGTCGACAAAGTGCCTACCACGTGTACCTATTGCGGCTGTGGCTGCCAGATGGAGCTCAATGTTCTGGGCAACGAAGTCGTAAGTGTTTCTGGTAGGAACGACGCCGGAATCAATCAGGGAAGTCTGTGTGTGAAGGGGCGTTTCGGGTATGAGTTCATCAGCAGCGATAACCGTCTGACGAAGCCGCTTATCAAAAAGGACGGGTCGTTTGTTGAAGCCAGTTGGGATGAGGCACTTCGGCTGATTGCCAAGAAATTCTCCCAGATCAAAAAGGAACATGGCCCCGATGCTTTCGGTGGGTTGGCTTCCGCCAGGTGCACGAACGAAGACAATTATATCTTTCAAAAATTTATGCGCGCGGTGATCGGAACGAATAATGTCGATCATTGCGCTCGTCTCTGACACTCCTCTACGGTGGCAGGGCTTGCCGCCACGTTTGGAAGCGGAGCAATGACCAATCCTCTGAAGGATGTCTTGAATTCCAAAGTCATCCTCATAACGGGGACGAATACGACTGAAAACCACCCGATCATCGGCAATTATATTCACGAAGCCGTCACCAAGCGTGGCGCCAAGCTCATCGTCATCGACCCGAGAAGAATAAAGCTTGTCGATATTGCGCACCTGTGGCTGCGGCCTCGGGTAGGGACAAACGTCGCCTGGATCAATGGTTTGATGAACGTCATCATCAGCGAGAATCTTCAGGCGAAGGCCTTCATAGAGTCGAGAACCACCGGGTTCGATGATTTGAAGGAATGTGTGGCAAAATACACGCCTGAGCATGTTGCCGGCATCACCGGGATTCCTTCTAAGGATCTCATTGCGGCGGCGCGGTTGTTCGCTACGGAAACACCGGGATCGATTCTCTACGCCATGGGCATAACGCAGCATACGAGCGGCACCAATAATGTGAAGTGCCTTGCGTCTCTTTCCATGCTCTGTGGAAATCTGGGCATGGCAGGAGGCGGCGTGAATCCGTTGCGCGGTCAGAATAATGTTCAGGGCGCTTGCGACATGGGAGGGCTTCCAAACGTTTTCACCGGCTACCAGGTTGTCACGGACGATGCGGTTCGTGAGAAATTCTCGAAGGCCTGGAATGTTTCTTCTTTGCCCGACAAGGTGGGGTTGACTGTGACCGAGATGATTCCCGCCGCCGGCAAGACGATCAAGGCCATGTACATCATGGGTGAAAACCCGCTCCTGAGCGATGCGGACGTTGACCATGTAGGCAAATGTCTGTCGAAGTTGGACTTCCTTGTGGTTCAGGATATTTTTATGACGGAGACTGCAAAGCTGGCCGACGTTGTTTTGCCGAGCGGCTGCTTCGCTGAAAAAGAAGGCACTTTCACCAATACTGAGCGCAAGGTGCTGCGGGTGCGTAAGGCGGTCGACGCTCCTGGTGAAGCCATGACCGATTTCGACATTATTTCGGCTATCGCCAGGAAAATGGGCTATGGCATGGATTACGCGGGCGCCTCTGCGATCATGGAGGAAATCAACAGCGTCACGCCCAGCTATGGCGGCATAACCTATCGTAGAATCGATAAAGAAGGGTTGACTTGGCCGTGCCCTACTGAAGAGCATCCCGGCACGCCTATTCTTCATGCCCAGGCCTTCACCAGGGGAAAAGGCGTATTCTTCCCTATTGAATATCAACCTTCAGCAGAGCTGCCCGACGCTGAATATCCTTTCGTTTTGACGACGGGGCGCGTACATGCGCACTACCATACCGGGACGATGACCCGGAAGGGGAATGCTCTCAACCGCTTATATCCTGAAGCATTGGCGGAGATCAATTCAGAGGACGCAAAAGCCCTCAACCTGAATAGCGGAGATTTCGTCAATATCATCTCCAGGCGCGGAAGCATGAGAATCAAAGCTCTGGTCTGCGACACCACTGACCGGGGAGTGGCTTTTGTACCTTTCCATTTCTTTGAAGCTGCGGTCAATAAGCTCACAAATAACGCGTTGGATCCAGTCTCTAAGATCCCTGAGCTTAAGATCTGCGCCGTCAGAATTGAAAAAGAAGCCTAGCGCATAAAAAGGCGCTCAGGAAATCCCTGAGCGCCTTTAAAGCATGAAATTTCCGTTTCAAATGCGTTTCATGGTTCCTGCTTCAAAATGGTCTGCCTGATGTGGAATCTATTGCAGCCCATCCCTTCCGATTTCTTAATGCAGCAGCATTGGGGAGAGGGCAGGGTGAGCAAGAGGAGATCCATTTTTAGAAGAATGCTTCCCTCAATTTCAAAAGAATACTTCCCTCACCCCGACCCTCTCCCTGAGGGAGAGGGGGCCCGCTTCCACAGGAAGAAACAAAGTTGACGGTCCACGTGCGGATTTACGGCTTCTTCGTCGCGACTGGAAGCAAGCTTCTACAGGGATGACGTCCCTGCGTTTGCTTTTATTGCAATGGGTGCCGGTTGCAATGGCTCAGGCTCAGCTACGGCTTGCTCCGTGTATCCTGCAGGATCGTCTTTATGGCTCTGCCGAGCGTAAGTCTTTCGAGCGGTTTTTGGATAAAACCCTGAATATTGTGCATGGAGATCGTGTTTTCATTGACCTCCTCGTTATAGCCGCTGCAAATGATGACCGGCATTCCAGGGCGGATGCGCCGCACTTCTTTAGCCAGCTCAAGGCCTGTCATATCCGGCATGGTGTAATCGGAGATGAGCAAATCGAAGCCGTAGGGCATTGATTGGAACGTGAATAAGGCCTCCCGGCTGCCTGTTCTGCTCGTTACGCTGTATCCGAGGTGTTGAATCAATTCTTGACCCAATTCGGCGAGCGTGCTTTCATCATCGACAAAAAGGATGCGTCCTTTTCCCGTGAGAACCTCCTGAGAGGTTTCTCCCGATACGAGTGAGTCGGGAATGATTTTTGGGAAGTAGAGTGAAAAAGTCGATCCCTCGCCCGGGGTGCTTTCAACCGTGATGGCGCCGTCGCAGCTTTTCATAATTCCATGTGCTACAGAAAGCCCCATTCCGGTTCCCTGGCCTATGGGCTTAGTGGTGAAAAATGGATTGAAAATTTGGCGCAGAACCTCTGCTGTCATACCATGTCCGGTATCGCTCACATGGAGTTTGAGGTATTCTCCGGGCCTTAGATCTTGGTGGGGAAGCCTATCCCCTTCGACAAAAGCAGCCTCGCTCAAACCTACTTCGAGAATCCCGCCGGAGCCGCGCATGGCGTGAGCGGCATTCGTGCAGAGATTCATGAGCACCTGATGAATTTCCGTGGGGTCGGCCATGATCATGCTCTGACGGAAGAGCGAGATAGTGTGTCTGATGTCGATAGTTGAAGGCAAAGTTGCCCGCAAGAGTTTGAGTACTTCTTTGACAATATGGGCAATTTCGATGGGCGCGTAAGCTTTTTCCTTCTGACGGCTGAAAGCGATGATCTGCCTCACGAGCTCTTTTGCCCTGTTTCCAGCTGTGAGGACATTGTTGAGATACTTTTTGAGATTGTCTTCCCCATCGGGCATTTTGAACAGGGCCATTTCGGTATATCCGAGAATAGCGCTCAGAATATTATTGAAGTCATGAGCAATGCCTCCAGCCAAAGTCCCAAGGGCTTCCATCTTCTGGGCCTGCCTCAATTGGGCTTCGACATGAGCGCGCTCTTGCTCCATTCTCTTGCGCTCCGTAATGTCACGATCGATGCCCCTGTAGCCCATCACCGCGCCATCGGGCGCTCTCACGGGCGCGCCGCAGCTTTCGAAGACAACCAGACTCCCATCCCGCCGTCTGAAGGTGACTTCTGCGCCTTTGAACGACTGCTGGCTGGAGGAGATATTTTTGAAAAAGGGGATCAGCCGTGTTGTTTCTTCTTGAGGCATGAGCTCGAAAGGCGTGCGGCCGATCACCTCCTCAGGCTCATATCCCAACATCTCGCGAACTCTCGGGCTCATGTAAGTATATCTCGTCCGGTCGTTTACTTCCCAAACACAATCATAGACGCTCTCCACCACGGTTCGGTATCGCTCTTCGCTTTGGCGCAAAGCCTCTTCCATTCGCTTCCGTTCAACAACGTCCCAGGCTAGATCAGCCAATCGAGCGACAGCGGAGATTTCCCAATCCTTATAATCGACCGACTTGTTTCCGACGCCAAGAATAGCCACGATCAAACTGCCGCGCACTATAGGGACGGTAAGCATTCGATTGATCGGAACATGGCCGTGCGGTAGACCCTCGAGATGTTTAAGGCTCACCAAGTCGTTATGGATGATGGGGCGATGCTCCCGTACGCAATCCACCCACACTCCCGCCTTGGACAAACTGTAATGGCGATTCAAATTATCGACGAAACAGAAGCGCTCTGTCGTGCTTCTAGACCACACCTGAAGATCGACTGTAGCCTGATCGGCCTTCAGGCAGTGGTAGAAAGCCACTGGACTGTCCGTGATTCTCTCCGCCTCGGCCAAAGTCTCCAGCAAGAGCTCCTCTATCGTGTGATCGACTGAGTATTGCAGCAGATGCAAGCGCGCCGACTGGATGTTCTCTTCTCGTTTTTGTTCAGTGATGTCCTGAAATGTGGCGTACACTTGATACGGAGCGCTTTCTCCGGTTCGAAATTGAGGAACGGCGTTGATCTTGATCCATCGGTACTCGTCTTGTTCGGAGTTATAAACTCCCATTACCATGTTGAGAACGGCGCTCCCGGTACGGAGAGCAATCATGGACGGGTGCTCCTCACCCGGATAGCTCGTTCCATCTTCTCGTATCGCCCGCCAGAAAGGATGCATGCATGTTCGGTCTGTAATCTGCTCCAACGTCAACCCGAGAATCCTTAGCGCAGCGGGGTTGGCGTCAACAATGCGGCTGTCTCTTCCCTGGTAAAGAACCCCTTCAACCATAGTTTCAAAAAGGTTCCGGTGCTTCTCTTCGCTCTCCCTCAGAGCGGCTTCCGCCCGTTTTCGTTCGGAGATATCCCGAAGTATTCCCTGAAGATACATACCGCTAGGGGTTTTGAGCATCTGCAGGCTAACCTCGACGGGAAAGCGAGAGCCGTCCTTTCTTTGATGCACTGTTTCGTAAAGAATGCTGGTCGTTGATTTGCACTGGGCAAGTTGTTCGTTGAGAAGGTCCCGTTCCTCGGGAGTGCGAAAGTCGCGCATATTCATGGCGAGAAGCTCTTCCCGGGAATAGCCGTAAGCGGTCGTAGCGCGCTCATTCGCCTCAAGAATACTGAGGTCCATGTCGGAGAGAATGATGATGTCATTGGCATATCGAGTGAGATAGTCAAAATGCGTGACCAATGCCTGTCGCTCTATCTCCACGCGATACATCCGGCGATAGATGCGCGCTCTCTGGCGGTTCCAGATCATGCCGGTAGTGAGTCCACCGGCAAGCATGAGAAATACGAGAAGACCTGCAAGAGCAAAACTTTGTTCCTGCAGAGGGCGAAGAACTTCCTCCTTATCGGTTGTTGTTATGAGTATCCACTTGGTGTTTGGAATTGTGCGGGCGATTGCAAAAACGGGCTTTCCATTGGAATCAAGCCCTTCGATGAAATCCTGATCGCCCCGGAGAAGATTATTGACAAACATCTTCCGGGCGTGGTCGTTTGAAGGGTGTCTTTCATCCGAAATATCTCTTCTGTTCAATTCATTGAGAACAGTAACATCATTACCCTCAGCTCGGACGATGAGAGTCTTCTCCGTAGTGCTGAGCATGGGCCAGGATTCAATAAGAGGGAACAAATAGTCTGTGGGGTCAATCTGTAAAAGGATGTAGCCGAGGAGAACAGACTTGGCGGCATCGGCGAAAATTGGGGCGATCAGGTCCATGTTCATGCATGGATCGGTCGATCCCGTCTGACGCAGATCCGATAAAAACGGGCTGCCGGTTTTCCTCGCCTCTTCAATTTCCACAGTAGGAATTTCGAGCGGGATTTCCGGAACAGCAATATGAATCTGGCTATGAACATCAAGCAACAGTACGCTCAGGTAACCGTAATCCGACCTGAAGGCATGCATCCAGCGAACGATTTCGTCTCTGATTGCCGGGTCATCGGGATGCGAGAACAATCTTGATACCGCAGGCGCTATGAGTCCATTTTCTGTAATGAGCCGCCCATCGCCAATGCGCTCCATTCGCCATCTTTCAATTTGAGCGGCTTTTAGCCTAGTAGCGAAGGCCAGTTGATTTCGGGTTTCGGAAATGCGGGCCTGCTGCTCTTCTTTTAGAAAGGAATAGCCCGCCAAGCCAATGCCCACAGCCAGAGCAAGAAAGATCACCATCGGCCAGGATGTGTTCATGATCTCTTTTTTTGGGATATTTTTGATATCAGTCATTTTGTCTCGATAAGGCCTTGAAATCGTTGGATTCAATTAAGCACCCACATCTCTGGTTGCGCAGCCTATCCTAGTTGCGGCAAGGATGGCGTAGTCCAAGACCAATGATGCAATCGCACTGGTATATGTTTCCTCATGCAACAGCATAGGCCAGGTCAAATAGGCTGAATTTGGATTCTTGCTCCAGAAGGCGTCAATAATAGCGCAATTAAGGCAAAATGGAAGTGCAAGATAATCGCATTCACAAGCGGCGGCATAGCGCAGCGTTGGGATAGGGGCGACTTTTCTCCTGATATGTACGAAAAAACGCAATAACGCAAAAGTCACCTTTTCTTTAGACCACGAAAAACACGAAAGGCACGAAATTTCATAAAGCGGAATGCCTCTCTTTCAATTGTTCATCATACTTTTCGTGTCTTTCGTGTTTTTCGTGGTTCGAAAGGGCTCAGCCGGGTGAGTTTTGCGCTATTGCGAAAAAATATAAGAATCACATCGGCGTCTCCTGGCGGATCAGTAGACCGGCTGGGAGCGCTTCACCGAAGATCCAGTCCTGCTCCTTGCCGATGAGCGAGGCTTCGGGATTCGTCAGGAGCTCTTTCATGCGAGTGCTGTGAGGCGCTTGGTCGAGCCATTCGGATAGCCGGTTTCTATCTTCAGGGGGAAGATCCCGTTCCCTGTCTCCCGTAAGTCTGGCCAACTGAACCATGGCATGCGCAAGAGCCTCGTTCGTGGGAGCCTTCAACCCAAGAAGGATGTCGAGCCATGAAGCAACTTCACGACCGGGTATCACCAAATCAAGTGGTCCGTAGAACGGGACCCTGGCGCCTAAGCGGCTCAGAGCCCAAAGCTCCTGGGGTTTCGGCTTTCCTTTTTCCATTTTCTGCAAAAGGACAGTTCCAAGCTCGAGCTTTGTATTTATCGGCAAGCGCTCAAAATTGGCGAGCGCCATCCACATCTCGATCTCTTCCTGGGCGCTGAGGCTTTTCGTCTGTTTTTTGGCTTTCTTCTTTTTATCAAGAGCTGGTATGGATGAGGACACCTGCTGATATACATGCCATTGCTGGCCGGCCGTGAGCCCTCCCGCTACCCGCCGCCAGAATATCCACCATTCGGACCGCCCCTGAGCTTGTCGAGAATATTCAAGACCTTGAGGAAAGATCTTCCAGACTTCCTTCATGCGCCATTGATCGAGTGGATCCCCGAAGCCCGGACGCAGACAAAAACCGAGCAGATTCAGCCAGCGAGACTCATGCTGAGCAGTAATCGTCCGGCCTTGTCCGTGTTCAAGAAGAGTGTCCGCGAGCTTTCTTATGAGAGGCGTCGGCCATCTTTCTTTACCCAGCTCCAGTGTTGATGAGAGATCTTTGACAAGACGCTCGGGAGGCGCGGCAACCGAGCTTTTTGGCGCTTGGAAAACTGCCTGAATCTTTTCCTGCGCCCTTTGAATAAGGTCCGCGTCCAGGGTTTCACCGGCGCTGACGAGCGACTGCGCCTGAGGTTCCGCTTCCTGTCGCACATCGAATTGAAGCTGCCAGCGGTGAGGACTCTGCAGCGACTGACACCATAGCTCCAGGGTTCCAACTTCGGTTAGACGGACGGCAAGCTGGACCGGAAGCTTCTGTGCGGCGCTCTTCTTCCCGAACCTGAGGACTGTGCGTATAGGCGGGAGCGCTGTGATTTCACTTTCATCGAGCGTGGAGACATCGCCCATGCGGTCGCCGAGGCGGGTGCTCGAGCTGAAAAGCTGGAAGGCTACGGGTTGATTTGTGAGCACTTCGAAGGCCGGCTGATCCAAGGGGGCTTCAAAGCCTTCTTCTGTGCCTCGCGGGACTAGACAGACGGCGGTGTAAGTTTTCCCCTCCGATTCATACTTGTCCAGCGATTTGTCCTCGGAAGCCGCCTCGACATAATAGGCTCGGGGGCTTCCGGCTCCGACCCGCACTCCTTCTCCAAGCCTTACCATGCCATAGTAAGCCGCCCCAATCGCGACGGCCAATTCGGGGTGAGGGTTCTCCAGTTCGACTGGAGACCAGTTCTCTCCCGCTTCTCCTGCGAACCAATTCTTCACCACGGAGAGAATGCGCTGCCTCAGCGCGATGGGGGTAAGGGCTCCACCGTTGAAAAGAAGAAAGTCCGGATAGAGCTTCTCCCGCCCGGTCTCCTGACGAAGAAGCTTTGTGAATCTTTGCCAGAAGGCGGCCAAATGCTTGGTTACAGCCGGGTCGTGAACATAGGGCAAACCCCATTCGGTGAGACCGGTTCGACGGCCTCCACTGGGCGCCTCATCGATGGAGGTGAATGGAAAAAAGCCTTCGAGGATCAATTCCTCAACCCGGCTTTTCGTAAGGGTTCCTTTGATCGTGTCAGCAATGAGCTTCCGTCCGGTTCCGACCATTGTGATATCGAAGGAGGCAGGAGGATTTGCTTCTCCGGAAGGCGATTCGCCGCCGAGAAGCGTTTCCTTGGCCTGTCTGCACTGGTGCCAGAGCTGTCGCCATCGTTTGGAATCGAGCTGGCCGGGTTTCCCGAAAAGCTCTATCTCCAGGTTGCGAGCCAGAGATAGATCCATATTGTCGCCGCCCAACATGAGGTGCTCGCCCACTGCAAGACGGTCGAAGCGCAGCCCCTTTTCGCCTTCTCGGACTGCGACAATGGTGAAATCCGTCGTTCCGCCTCCAACATCGCAGACCAAAATCAACTGTCCGGGACGCATCCTTTCCCGCCAATGCGCCTCGTTTCTGGACAGCCAGGCGTAGAAGGCGGCAAGGGGCTCCTCAACTAGAACGACTCGAGGGAGACCGGCCTGACGGGCAGCGGCTACTGTGAGCTCCCGAGCGACTTCGTCAAAGGAAGCCGGAACTGTCAGGATTATCAACTGCTCCTCCAGGCGGTATCCTTCGCGACCATGAGCCATCGCATGGTTCCAGGCTTCTTTCATGTGCTGAAGATAGCGAGAGGCGGCGTCAACCGGAGAGACCTTGTTCACGTCCGTTCCAGCCCCCCATGGCAGAATGGCGGCTGTTCGATCCACTCCGCCGTGGCATAACCAAGATTTGGCGGAAGAAATGAGCCGACCTGGAACAAGTGATCCCTGCTCCCTCGCGAATTCGCCAACGGCATAGCTCCTCTCGGAGTCCCACGGCAGAGCGGTGCTTCCAACCGGAAGCTCGTACGGACCGGGTACGTACAAGAACGAGGGCAGGACGGATCTGCGCGCCACTTCACCGATTGCGGTCAATTGCGCAATATCGAGAAAGGCGATGCGCCTTCGCTCCAACTCGTCCCTTGTCCTGTCGACATAAGCGAGGGCGGAGTTGGTTGTGCCAAGGTCGATTCCGACTATGCAGCGATAGGATTCTTCTTCAAAATCGAAAGGTATTTCCATCGTTTGTCATTTGTGAATAGATAATGGGCGTTGGATGTTAGAGCGTTGGGATTAAAGGTTCTCCCACTCTTCCTTGTTGATTCCTGCTTGGCGAAGAATTCTTTTCAGAAGCTCTTTGCCTATGTCCGTTTGGTGAGGATTGGGAACTCGGATGGTTACCTCGCCTCGGAACATGAACTGATGCTTACCCCCGGAATATGGTCCCATACATCCACATTGCTTAAGGTATCGGATCAGGTCCTTTCTTTTTACAGGCCCTAAAATAGGCATCAAGCGACTTCCCTAATGATGAGCTCTATTCCATCTATCGCGGGCAGAGCGAGATTCCTGTAAACCCGGAATAAAACCCATTCTTCAAGGACTTCGCGTAGCTCCTCACGGCATTCCTCAAGGGAGCCGGAATTTGCGTAAACACCGTTGCATAATGGTATCTCCCCGTAAAAGCTGCCGTCATCAGGCAGAATTTGGTATTTAGCATGACGGAGCGCCGCCTGGATGTATTCAAGCAACATTAGAATCCTCCTTCTCCTGGACTATCTTCTGCAACCGAACGCCAGATTAGCCTCATAATACCCCCACAACCTATATCAATCGCTTTCGCGCTCTCGAAGATTGAATTCGAGCTTCCAGCGCCGGTCGTCGTCTCTTGAAACGCACCAGAGCTCCAGTGTTCCGACTTCAGTCGCCTTGCTTTCCAGCCAGACTGGTATGACTTTTCCGCCTTCTTCCGCATCCGTCGCCGAAAGCTCCGTCTCCATAGTGGCTACTTCTTCGATTTCGCCGCTCCAGTCTTCGACTATTTCGCCTATTTCATCCTTCTTTCTGGTAGTCGAGGCGAGCAGATGGAAAACAGCGGGCTCGCCGACTACAAGACCGAATTCCCTCTGACGAATCTCGGCTTCGGAGCCTTCTTCCATTCCGAAGGGAACGACGCAAAGGGCCTTCATCGGAGTCGGTATGCCGGGGACGGCGGGCATGGCGCTCTCGATTCCTATGTAGTAGGGTCTGGGGATGCCGCCGCGAATGCGAATGCCTCGTCCTCGACGCGCAAGTCCATAGTAGGCGGCTCCACGAGCGACGGAAAGGTCCAGGTCGCTTGAATAGAGCTCTCTGATCTCTTTTTCCTCATCCCACCGATTCAGGACGTTGAGTATTCTGCTACGGATGAGATCTGCTTTCATGACGCCGCCGTTGAAGAGGACGGCCCCGGGGGAGGCCGATCCGTTCTGAGTCTGACGTCCGAGGAAACGGGCGAGATGACGTGTTACGGCCGGATCTGCTTCGTAGGGAAGCCCCATCTCGCGCATGCCGACCTTGGGCCGTTCTTTGGGGTATTCGTTCTTTTCGACTTCGGGAAAGAAGCCGTTCAAAAGAACGTTTTCCACATCGACTCGGGATAGCTCGGTTCGGATTGTGCCGCCAATCAACGATGAGCCGCGTCCCAGGATGACGACCGGCTCGCTTTCCAGGTCCGGGTCGGCGAACATGCGCTCCTTGGCTACGCGGCAGCTGTGCCACAAGGCCCTGAACTGCCATTTATCGAGCTTGACGCCTTTTTGCGCCAACTTGGCTTGGACGGAGTAGGCCAAGGTCAAATCCATATTGTCGCCGCCCAGAAGGATGTGATCGCCGACGGCAATGCGTCGCAGAGCGAGGTCCCCGTTTTCCTCTGTGACTTGAATGAGGCTGAAGTCGGTGGTCCCGCCGCCCAAATCGCATACCAGGATGGATTCTCCAACCTTTACCGACTTGCGCCATCTTTCCAGACCGGCTTCGATCCATGCGTAAAAAGCGGCCTGCGGCTCCTCGAGCAAAGTAATATTGTCCAGTCCAGCCGAATAAGCCGCCTTGACGGTCAACTCCCTGGCGACGGCGTCGAAGGAGGCGGGCACGGTAAGATAGATGTCCTGAAGATCGAACCTTGCCTCGGGATCGTCTTCTGCCATTTCGTTGTTCCATGCGTCTCGAAGATGCTCAATAAAGCGAGCTGATGCTTCGACCGGCGAGACTCTCTCGGCGTCCTCCGGGCTATCCCAGGGCAGGATGGGGCTTGTGCGGTCCACACCGGCATAGCTGAGCCAGGATTTGGAAGAAAAAACCAACCTGTTGGGAATCTCCGAGCCTCGTTTTCTGGCGAATTCGCCTACCACGAAATCGGCATCATCTTTCCATGGCAATGTCAAACTATCCGGCGGAACATCATGGGGACCCGGAAGAAATAGGAACGAGGGCAACAGCGGCTGGGCTCTAACCTCTCCCGGGCTTATCACCTGGGGAATGGAAAAAATGTTTATTGTCGGTTCGCTCTCGTCGCTGACTCCCGATTCCGTATAGGCAAGGACACAGTGAGTCGTACCCAAGTCGATTCCAATGATATATTTAGGGCTTGCCAATATACCTCTCCTCTTCGATCTGTTTTGTTGCCTTTCCTTCGCGCTTTGCCAGCCTCGTTATCCCTCCACCTCAACCTCAGCCGGAGCGACAATCCAGTCCTTCTTTTTATCGGAGGCAAGCTGGGGAAGCGTCACCCGCGCAGCCTTCCAGCCCCGATGTCGAAGGATGCCCTTGAACGGGGGATCTCCCGTCACATTTCCCGTCAGCCGAATGGACAGCGCATCGAATCCAGCCGGCACGCTTATCTCGGAGCCTTCATTTTCATCGAAAACGGGCTTGAGATCTACATACTCGGTGAGCGCGCCCTTGCAGCCCTGATGAATGTTCCGGACTGCTGCGCCTATCTGCGCGTCTTCATAAAGGCTCAAATCCTCCTGCAAAAAGTCGATCAGCCTTCCCTCTCGTTGCAGGATGGACAGCATCTGGATTGCCGATTGAGCTGT
>CAZOEL010000076.1:0-33110 GCA_964578835.1 uncultured Syntrophobacteraceae bacterium
GTGTTGCAAGTCTGATGAAAGCGGCTCTGGCGCTTCACCACAAAGCTCTACCGCCCACCCTCGGCGTGGAGAAGCCCAACCCCGGACTTTGCCGGTCGGATACCCCCCTTTACGTCAACACCGAACCCCGTCCCTGGCTGCACAGCCTTTCCGAAGGCCCCAGGCGCGCCGGCGTAAGCGCGCTGGGTTTCGGGGGAACGAATTTTCATGTTGTGATGGAGGAATATTCCGGCGATCATCTCGACCACCTCCGGGACGCCTCATTGCGAGCGTGGCCAAGCGAGCTCTTTGTTTGGACGGGACGCACGCGTCAGCAATTGTTGGAAACTGTCAGGACTGTCGAAAAAGCCTTATCCCAGAGAACCGACGCCTCGTTGGCCGATCTCGCTTTCGCCTGCGCTCACAGTGAAAAGCGACAAAGATCGGTTATGGCTGAAGAGAGGCGCAGTCTCGCCATTGTTGCCTCCTCCATCGAGGATCTGAGGGAGAAAATGCGCTCGGCCATCGCCTTTCTGGAGGGCGCCGGGACAGATCTCACAGATCCGGCGGGAGTCTATTTCACCGACAAGCCTCTGGCCCTTGAGGGTAAAGTAGCGTTTCTGTTTCCTGGACAGGGCTCTCAGTATGTCGACATGTTTTCCGATCTCGCCATCCAGTATCCCGAAATTCGAAGTTGCTTCGAGCGGAGCGATCGAATTTTGGAAGGCGGGCTTCCACGCCCTCTCAGTTCATACATCTTTCCCGTCTCAGTCTTTGATAAAGAGGAAGATCGCGCCACACGAGAAGCCCTCGCTCAAACCCGGGTTGCGCAACCCGCCATGGGAACGGCGGATCTGGCCATGCTCCATCTGCTCGAGGCTCTTGGAATAAAGCCGGACATGACCGCAGGTCACAGCTATGGAGAATACGTTGCCCTGTGCGCCGCGGGAGTCATGAGCGAAGCGGATCTAATCACTGTTTCGGAGGCCAGGGCTCGGTTTATCCTCGACTCCTTAAAAGACAATTCCGGGACAATGGCCGCCGTCAATGCCGCCGTGGAGACTGTCGAAGAGGCTCTGAAAGACGTTCAAGATATCTGGATAGCCAATATCAATGCGCCGCAACAGACGGTGATAGCCGGAAGCCATTCAAAAATGGAAGAAGCGTTGAGGCGCTTTGGCGCTTTGGGAATCCAGATCATACGGATACCCGTGAGCTGCGCTTTCCATTCCCCAATGGTGGCCGACGCTTCCGGCCCCTTGATGGATCTGCTTTCCCGGATCAAGCTCGAAGCTCCTCGCCTGCAAGTCTTTTCCAATGTGACGGCTCGTCCCTATCCCCAATCCCCGGAGCCGATCGCCAAATTGCTTGCTCAGCATCTCGTGAGTCAGGTTGATTTCGTTCGACAGATCAACGCTATGTACGAAGAGGGCGCCCGCATATTTGTGGAAGTTGGGCCGGGCAAAGTACTGACCGGCCTGACGCGTCAGATTCTTGCCGAGCGTCCTCACCTTGCAGTCATATCCAATCAAGCCGGATGCTCGGGGCTGGTTCAGATTCAGCACATGCTGGGGCAACTGATCGCCCATGGTCTCGATATTCAGACGGACGCACTCTATGCGGGGAGGCCGATGGAGGAGGTTGATTTAGAATCTCTGCTCAGGCGACCCCCAAAAGCGATTCCTCCGACGACATGGAGAGTAAACGGCGCCAAGGCTGCGCCACTTCACGCGGCCGGCCGCGTCGAATCCCACAAAGCGATGCCGCCGCTTCAGCTGGACGCGCCGCGCGAGGCGCCCGATCGAGCTCCCGACATCCCTTTCCTGCAGCGGCAGGATCGGAAAAGGCCTTCTACGCATACGGAAACGCAGAGCCGGGGGCTTTTCCGACCGGAGCCATCCGACGATGGCGTTGAAGATATCATGGTCCGACATCAGCAACTCATGCAGCGCTTCCTGGAGACCCAAAAACGCGTCATGCTCGATTACCTTCATAGAGGGGGGAGTCTTGAGCCGCGCCCGCATAACGAGCCATACGGCGAAGCTCCTATGCGTTCAGGGATGCAGCCCGCGAGCGCGTCGGACAGAGCCCTGGATGACTCGCAGGGATCTGCGCTCGTGGAGGAGCAGATCAGCGAACGCAACATGACCGTTGAAGTCTTGCCGGATTTAGCCGCGCCTGTTTCCAAGGCCCTTTGGGACACTCAAAAATTGACAGCAAAGCTGCTTGAAGTGGTTAGTGAGCGCACGGGCTATCCTCAGGAAATGCTCAACCTTGACCTGGATATGGAGGCTGAGCTCGGAATAGACTCGATCAAGCGAGTCGAAATCCTTGGATTCTTCCTGCAAACGGTCGTAGGTCCCGAGCATCGAGCAGAGCCCGAGCATGTCGAAGAACTGAATCGCGTTAAGACTCTGCGCCGAGTCATCGACCATTTTCAAGCCCATATTCTTCCCTCGGAAATAGAACGGTCGGAGGGGGCTCATACCCCGGAAGACGCGCAGAGTCTTGAGGTTATTCCGTTGATTTCGTCGGATCCTCATATTGCTCTACTGCCTCGTTTTATTGTCAAGCCGGTGGAAGCCCCGCCGGTGAAATCGCCTCAGCCCTTCTCTTCCAACCGAGTGATGCTGCTTACCGATGATGGACGTGGGATCGCCTCCACGCTGGCGGAGAGGCTCAGGCGCCAGGGTGCCAGGGTCGCCATTGTCCGGAGCTCCGCATCGAGCTCAAGCGCCGATCCATTTATCTATCGCCTGGAAGACTCCTCGGCCGAGTCAATCGCAGCATTGATTGAAGCCATTCGGCGCGAACAGGGAAGCTTCGGCGGGCTTGTCCATCTCCTCCCGCTGAGGGACTGGGGGGATTTCGAGCAGATGGACCTTGCC
The DNA here is from genome assembly GCA_964578835.1 of uncultured Syntrophobacteraceae bacterium. Lineage (GTDB taxonomy): Bacteria > Desulfobacterota > Syntrophobacteria > Syntrophobacterales > Syntrophobacteraceae > CAZOEL01. The sequence continues at coordinate 2,868 of CAZOEL010000076.1, forward strand.
GGATGGCGGGACCGATTCCGACTCGATGTGAAGGTTCTGTTCCATCTGCTGAAGTTTCTGGAAAACGACTTAAAACAGGCCAAAGGAGACGGGGGCGGTTTTGTAGTTTCCGCAACCGGCTTGGGGGGAGCGTTTGCCGGCGAGCCCTCTTTGAGGCCCCCATCCTTTTTTCCCGGCAATGGCGCCATACCGGGATTGCTCAAGACCTTGGCCATGGAGTGGCCGGATGTGCGGGTCAAAGCCGTGGATCTCCTGTTGGACGAACCCGTCGGGGACCTTGTCGAGCATCTGATGGAGGAAATGGGTTCGGACGACGGCGTCGTTGAAATTGGGCGTCGCGGCGCCAGGCGCTTGTGTTTGGGCCTCGAGGAGACGCGCTTAGCCGACCGAAGAGGCGAAGAGTCGGCGATTGATTCTTCCTGGGTCATTCTGGTCACCGGCGGAGCGCGGGGCATCACCGCGGAGGTCGCCCACGAGCTGGCGCGAAAGTATCAGCCAACGCTCGTTATCGCAGGACTCTCCCCAAAACCGTCCGGAGAGGAGCCGGAATACATTTCCGGGCTCGAGGATCCCAAAGCGATGAAAGCCGCTTTGATAGAGGAAATGAAACGAGAGGGCAAGCCTTTTGCGCTCTCAGACGTGCAAGCGGCCTACAACGGTATAGTGAAAGACCGAGAGATTCGCTCCAATCTGGCAAGGATGAAAAGAGCGGGAGCGAGGGTGGAGTATCGTTCGGTCGACGTGCGCAACGAGCGGGAGATGACAATCTTCCTGGACGAATTGTACAGCGTCTACGGTCGACTGGACGCAGTCGTTCATGGCGCGGGCGTCATCGAGGACAAGCTTCTCAAGGACAAGACGTGGGACTCTTTCGAGCGCGTCTTCGGCACAAAGACGGAAAGCGCTTTTATTCTCAGCCGCGCGCTCCGGCCATCCACGCTCAAGCTGCTGATTTTTTTCTCTTCCGTGGCGGGCCGGTGGGGAAATGTGGGGCAGGCCGACTATACGGCGGCAAACGACGCGCTCAATAAGCTTGCGGTTTACCTGGACGAGCGGTGGCCGGGACGCGTTGCCGCCTTGAACTGGGGCCCATGGGCTGGAAGCGGAATGGCCTCCAGCGAGGTCCAGCGACAGTTTGCCGAGCGAGGTGTTGAGCCTATCTCCCCCGCGGAAGGATCGAGCCTCTTCGATCTTGAGATATCTGCGGGTCGGAAAGGAGAAGTGGAGATCGTAGTCGGCCGGGGTCCATGGAGCAGCTTTGCGTCCCTGGAAGAACCCACCCATACAGAGATCGATCTCCCTTTGCTTCGGGACGTGGCGCTCATCAAAAGCAACGGCTTCCTGGAGCTCGAAAGACGGCTGGACCCGGAAAGGGATTTGTATCTGATAGACCACTGTCTGGACGGCAAACCGGTTTTGCCTGCGGCGATGGCCATCGAGCTCATGGCGGAAGCGGCGCAGATGGGCTGGCGCCAGTGGGGGCTCACGGCGCTCAGGGACATCCGGGTTTACAAAGGCATCGTCCTCGAGGAAAAGACCAGAGACCTCAAAATCTCGGCTCGGCCCAAAGGACAAATTTCCACCGCCTCCGAGCGCATAGAGATCGATTTGACCATCACGGATCGACATCGTCCTTTGCAGCAGTTGTACAAGTCTACGGCCGTCCTGGATCGAGGGCCTTCGGTTCCTTTCGTTTCAGTCCCTTCTCTGAGCGATCTCGAGTCATTTTGGACATCACCACGGGGAGCGTATGAAAACTGGCTGTTTCACGGTCCGAGATTTCAATGCATTAGCCAAATAGAGGGGATTTCAAAAGAGGGGATGATTGCGACGCTCCTGCCATCGCAACCGCGGAACAACCTTGCCTCAGAGCCATCCGGAAGTTGGCTCATCGATCCGATTGCGCTGGACGGCGGACTGCAGTTGGCGCTCCTCTGGGCGCGGAATTACCTGGACATAACGGTTCTGCCCTCGAGGTTTCAGGGAGTGCGCCGCTTCAAAGCTTTCCCGCACGCATCCTCCGTTCGCTGTTACATGCAGGTGATGGAGCAGACCAGCTCTCAAGCCGTTGTGTACAACATGCTGTTCGTTGATGAACAGGGAGATTTCGTGGCAATGATCGACAGGGTCGAAGCGACGGGAAGCCGGGAGCTCAACCGATTCGTTGGAGCCCAACGATCAAGGGCGCGAATTTAGGGGGAATAGAAGCTTATGACCATGTCCGAAAAAGTGAACGAGCGCGGCGCTGCATCCGAAAGAGATGACGTGGCGATCATCGGCATGGCCTGCGTTTTTCCGAAGGCGCCCGATCTGGCGACCTACTGGCGGAACATCCTCGCCAAAGTAGACGCGATAGGCGATCCTCCCGAGGACAGCCTCACAAGTCGGTTGTACGATCCGGAATCCACGGCAAACGATAGGATTTACTGCCGGCGCGGAGGATATCTGGACGAGCTGCCCCCATTCAATGCTGGCGAATACGGCGTCATGCCCATTGCCGTTGACGGAGCGGAGCCCGAGCATTTCATGGCTCTGGAAGTGGCTTTTCAGGCTTTAAAGGATGCGGGCTTTCCGGAAAAGCCTTTCAATCGTGAGCGCATCGAAGTCATCTTGGGGCGTGGAACCTTTGTAAACCGAGGGTACACCACCGTCATGCAGCACGGCTTGATCTTAGACCAGACAATCCATCTGCTGAAGGGCTTGCATCCCGAGTATTCAGACAACGAGCTTGCCGAAATCAAAAACAAGCTCAAGAGTCAGCTCCCTCCGTTTGGCCCTGAAACCGCGCCGGGTTTGTGTCACAATCTGATGGCGGGAATCATCGCCAATCGTCTCGATCTAAAGGGTCGAACACTGGTGGTGGACGGGGCGTGCGCGTCCTGCCTGCTGGCTCTCGAGATCGGTATGGATGATCTTATCAACGGCAAATGCGATACGGTCTTGATTGGAGCGGTACAGATCTCGACCCACGCTCCCATCCATATGATCTTCTCGCAGCTTGGCGCTCTTTCTCGATCCTCCCATCTGCGCCCTTTTGACAAGGATGCGGATGGCACCATGCTCGGGGAAGGCATCGGCATGATGGTTCTCAAGCGTCTGAAAGACGCTGTCAGGGACGGCCATCGAATCTATGCGGTGGTCAAAGGCGTGGGGTCGTCCAGCGACGGACGAGGCAAAGGATTGCTGGCCCCTCGATTGGAAGGGGAAGAACTGGCCCTGAGGCGAGCGTATGAGGCCTCCGGGGTTGAACCGAGCAGCATTGGCTTGATTGAGGCCCACGGTACGGCTATTCCACTGGGTGACGCCACCGAGCTACAGGCCTTGATGAACGTGTTTGGCGCAAACGATAATGGACTCAAGCGGTGCGCCCTTGGGAGCGTTAAATCCATGATCGGCCACCTTATCCCGGCCGCAGGGGTGGCGGGGTTGATCAAAGGGGCGCTGGCTCTCTACCACAAGGTCTTGCCTCCAACCATCTTCTGTGACAATCCCCATCCGGATCTCGACCGGGATAAGACCCCTTTTTACATCAACACCGAAGCTCGGCCCTGGATTCATGGGACTCGAGAACATCCGCGCCGCGCGGGAGTCAGCTCGTTCGGCTTCGGGGGGATCAATGCTCATGTAGTTCTGGAGGAATTCAACCAAATCGAGACATCTACCCGAAATGGGATATACGCCCAGTGGGAATCCGAGCTTCTGGTCCTTGACGGAGATACGCGCTCGGAGCTTCTGCGCCGCTGCGAGGAAGTGCAGGGAAGGGACTCGGTTTCCCTGGTGGAGCTGGCCCACCATGTCAATACCGATTACCAGGGGCGACCCTACCGCCTGGCGCTTGTGGCCGAATCGCTGGAAGACCTGAATAGAAAGCTCGAGCACGCCGTAGAGCGGTTGAGGGATCCGAACAGATCCAGGATCAAGGAAAAAAGCGGCATTTTCTTTTTCGAAAAACCCTTGGGCCCAGGCGGAAAACTGGCTTTTCTCTTCCCGGGAGAAGGCTCCCAGTACGTAAGCATGCTGGAGGACGTCTGTCTTCACTTCCCGCAAGCCAGGAGATGCTTCGATCTCCTGGATCGGGTCTACCAGGATCATCCGCACCCACCCAGCCGGTTTCTTTTCCCGGCCACCCCGAAAGAAAAGCTGGAGGCGGAGGCTCGGATCTGGGAAATGGATGGAGCGGTCGATGCCGTGACAACTGCCGACCGGGCCATATTTCAGGTGTTGCGCCTGTTGGGAATTCACCCCGATGCCGTCCTGGGACACAGCAGCGGGGAGTTCATGGCCTTGGAAGCAGCGGGAGCGGTCGTGCTGCGGGATGAAGAGGAGCTCATGCACTACATCCTGGCGGGCAACCGGATGATCGAGGCCCTAAAATCGAGATCCGAAACGCTTGAGGGCCGTCTCCTTGCAGTCGGGGGGGTGGACCAGGAGAGTGTGGCGCGAATAATGCAGCAAAGCGATGACTTTCTTGTTATCGCCATGGACAACTGCCCACACCAAATGGTCCTGTGTGGCTCAGAGCAATCCACGGATAGAGCGGCGGTCGAGCTTGGAAAAATGGGTGGCATTTGCCAGAAGCTGCCGTTTCACAGGGCCTATCATACTGAGAGGTTCCGTCCGGTGCTGCCGGCTTTGGAAGAGGTATTCCGCCGCGCTACGCTTGCCCCGCCGTCTATTCCCCTTTATTCCTGTGTGACCGCGAGCCCATATCCACAAGAGCCAGAGGAGATCCGGCGATTGGCCATCGAACATTGGGCGCGTCCAGTGCGCTTCCGGGAAACGATCGAGGCGATGTATCGGGACGGGATCCGGGTGTTTCTGGAGGTGGGACCCCGAGCCAATCTCTCTGGATTTGTGAGAGACATCCTGAAGGGTAAGCCGTTTCTCGCAATGTCGAGCAACGTTCATCTTCGATCAGGCATTACACAGCTCAACCACGCCTTGGGGCTCCTGGCGGCCCATGGGTATTCCGTTGATTTGAAAGCGCTTTATACTCATCGGGTCGTTGAGAAGGAAGAGCTGAAGGATGGCCTCCGGATCTCCAGGACGTTGCCGCTCTTTAATCGGGAAACGGTAGCGACGGCGGAATTACGGCCTCCGAAGTCCAAAAACGAGCCCACGATCGAGACGCCTCAGCAGGGCTCCCTCATGAGGGAATCGAAGTCTTTCTCTCCCCCAAGAGACTGCGGGCTTTCCGAAATCCACGCTCCGACGCCCGCCGGAAGCGCATCCCCTGTGGCCCATAATGGACGGGACAAGGCGATGGGGGAATACCTGAAGACCATGGAGCAATTCCTTGAAGCTCAAGAGCAGGTAATGCTCGGTTATCTGGCGGGACAAGATTCGAGACGACCGGACCAACAGGCGTCCTATGCCATGCCTTCGAAGCAATCCGGCGATACGGAAGAGCAGGTCGATAGAGCTGTGCTCTCTCGCGAGGCTGCCGGAGAACCCACTCCGCGCATAGGAGGGCCGGAAGCATTCGAGGGAGGCAAAGACCTGAGAGAAATTCTTTTTGGGTGTGTGAGCGACAAAACCGGGTACCCAACAGATATCCTATCGGAGAATCAGAATCTCGAGGCGGATCTGGGCATCGACTCCATCAAAAGGGTGGAAATTTTGGGCGCCATATCCAAGCATTTGGCGGGAGTCATCCCCACAAGCGATCTGGAAAAATTGACCCGACTCCAGACCTTGGGCGAAATCCTTCGATTTCTGGAAAAGCTTCGGGACTCCGGTGGCGACGACGAGCCATCCATAGGGGCTGGGGAGAAGGATATTCAGGGAGAACCCTTACAAAAGCCGTGGAACGCGCAGGAGCTTCCTCTTATAGGAGAAGTCGTCAGGACCGTCCCTCGCAAAGAGATTGCGATACGGCGCCGGTTTACTCTTCAAAAAGACCTCTTTCTGCAGGATCATACCTTGGGAGGCCGGGTGTCCCGGTTCGATGAAAAGCTCCTGGCTCTGCCGGTAATGCCCTTCGCCATGACGCTGGAAATTATGGCTGAGGCGGCCTCGCTCCTATTTCCAGAATTGAAGATCGTAGGCGTTAAAGACGTCAAGGCGTACGGATGGATCTTGTTGAAGGAGGAAGAAGTCACCCTGGAAGTCTTGGTAAGGACGATCTCGGAGGGGCAAGAGGCGAAGGCTGAGGTGCGAATCATCGATCCGATTCAAAGGACGAAAGCACTTTCGGTAGAAGGCATTGTGCTCTTTGGTCCCGCCTATTCGGAAGCCCCGCCGCTTGAGGTCTTCCAATTTCAAGAAGAACTACGGCCAGGCGCAGCAGGTGAACCGTTTTACCCGGAGGCCCTTTTTCATGGTCCCTCCTTTCAGTGCCTATCTGCCATGAATCGCTGCGGAATCAATGGACTGGAAGCTGATCTCAAAATGCCGCCTCGGGACAATCTTTTTCAGAGCGTCGATCATCCCCGCTTCCTTACGAGTCCACTGCTTCTGGACGGCGCCGGTCAGACGGTGGGCCTCTGGGCCATACGCACTCTGGAGACGGATTTTGTGATCTTCCCGACGGGCGTGTCTGAGATCCGATTCCACAAACCCTTTTCAGCGCCTCTGGAGGAAGTGAAATGCTGCGCCCACACGGCCCTGGAAGGGGATGATCTGATTGTATCCGACGTGGCTTTGATCGATAGAACCGACACGCTCGCAGTCAGGCTAACCGGCCTGCAGCACAGGCGTATAAGGATGCCCGAGGTCCTGCATCTTTTCAGAGGCTCACGGGACGTCCTACTCACGACTTCTCTGCAGATTCCCTTTGAACAATCGGATAAGGCGAACACCCTGGTTTGCCGTCGATTCGACCCCTCAGGGATGGATTTCGACAGCGCCGATGGGCGCGTCATGAGGGATGTCATCGCCCATATCGTGTTGAGTCGAAGCGAGAGAAATAGCTGGACTCGTCTGGAAGGGCCGGAGCAACGTCGCACTGATTGGCTTCTAGCTCGAGTCGCGGGGAAAGAAGCAGTTCGGCTATTGCTTAGGCGGGTTTCAGGGATCGATCTTTGGCTGGCTGATATCGATCTCCAAAAGGACCTTAACGGCCAGCCCATGGTTGCCGGCGAAAAAGTTCGCCGACTCGGCTTGGCGCCGGCCATTTCATTGAGTCATGCGGGCGGGTCTTCGATAGCCATTGCGGGGTTAGGCAAGAATGGCCTTCGTGTGGGCATTGATATGGAGCCAATTGTTCCGAAAGAAAAATCTTTTCTGCAAATGGCTTTTTCGGAACAAGAAATAGAGCTTCTTAAGCAGGTAAGCCCGTTGGAGGAAGAGTGGACGCTTCGGTTCTGGTGCGCAAAGGAGGCTGTTGCTAAGTCGTTGGGGCTGAGTCTGCCCGGGGGGCCGAGGGATTTATCGATTCGTGAGATAGCCCCCCAGTCCGGCGTCGTGATCCTCAGCTTGTCGGAACGATTGTCCCGAGAGCTCCCCGCGCTTGCGGGAAAGCCGCATAAAGTCCTCACTATTAAAACGGGGAGTTTTGTTGTGGCCAGTACGATCTATTGTGAGGGAGATGAACTTGAGGAATGAAGAAATGCAAGCCCAGCGGACATTGACTTCGATTCTGAATGATATTGTCGAACTGCTGGAAGACATGATCGTGGACTGGGATAATGATTTTGAAGACGCCATCGGGCCGGATACGCGCCTTGTGGCGGACCTCTCATTTGAGTCTATCGACATTGTGCAGTTTATTGTGGCCATTGAAGAGCGATTTCGCTGCAAAGGCTTGCCCTTTGAGGAATTTCTCATGATCGATGGGCGTTATGTGGACGAGATCAAGGTGTCGGACGTAGCGGCCTTTCTTCATCGCTACCTGAGCGAATAGAAAGAAAGATCGCGAGAATTCGCACCAAGGGCAGTGGAAAGAAGGTGAAGGAGGATCTAATACCTGATGAATCCTACTCTGCTAATCGGTCTGGACGGAGCCACTTTTACGGTTCTTGATCCGCTCATGGAAGATGGCGCTATGCCCTTTCTGCGTGAACTGGCTGGGCAAGGGGCTCGGGCGGAGCTGCTGTCTACTCCCAATCCATTGACTCCGCCGGCGTGGATTTCCATGATTACCGGGCGAAGCCCCGGAAGTCACGGCGTATTCGATTTCATATGGGCCGAGCAGCGCAAGACCAATCATTACTTCACCCTTTACAATTTTCGAGATATCCGTTGCGAGACCATTTGGTCTATTGTTAGCCGGCAGCAGGGCAGAGCCGGTTCTCTCAACTTCCCGATGATGTCCCCTCCTCCAGCAATCTCGGGCTACGTCGTGCCGGGCCTGGTGTCGTGGAAGCACATGCGTCGCAATGTATGCCCCAGAGAATTGTATGCGGAGCTACAAACCCTTCCGGATTTCAATGTGAAAGATCTGGCGTGGGATTTCGACCTTGAAAAGAAGGCGGAACGGGGAATACCAGAGGAGGAGTACGAAAATTGGGTGCGCTTTCACATTCAACGTGAGAAGCAGTGGTTTGCAATCCTACGGCATCTCATGAAGCATCATCCTTGCGATCTGACTGCCATCCTCCTTGACGGTACGGACAAGATCCTGCACATGGGGTGGCGGTTCCTCGACCCAAGCTGTTCCAATGCCGGATTGTCGGCCTCGGAACGCCGCACCCGCGATCTATGTATCGAGTACTTCCGCGAACTGGACCGCTTTTTGAAAGAGACCGCAACCCTTGCCGGACCCGAAGCGCGCATATTCGTGACATCCGATCATGGCTTTGGCCCGTCATGGTTCGTTTTCCGCGTAAATACCTGGCTCCATGAGCATGGATATTTGACCTGGCGCGTCTTGGACGATATGGCGGAAAAGGATCGCGAGAGCGCCAAACGATTGGTGGACAAACACTTCGTCATGCTGGACTGGGAGAAAACCACCGCCTATGCAAGGACGGTAACCTCCAATGGCGTCTATATCCGGGTGGCCCGCAGGCCCGGCGATCCCGGAGTGGCCGCCGATCGGTATGAGTCTTTTCGCACAGAGCTGATACGGAAGCTGCTTGAAGTACGGGAACCGGTGAGCGGGGAGCGCATCATCCGGAAAATTTTGACCAGAGAAGAGGCCTTTCCCGGAGAACACAATGACCAGGCGCCTGACCTGACGCTTGTGATGGCTGATTACGGCTTCGTCTCGATCCTCGACAAAACGCCGGCAGTTGTTCGGCGTCCGCATCCAGCCGGGACCCACTATCCGGAAGGCGTCTTCGTTGCAGCGGGAAAAGGAATAAAAAAAGGGATGCAAGCGCCCCAGTTTTCGATTCTGGACGTTGCCCCCACTCTGCTCTACAGCTTGGGACTGGAAATTCCGCAAGATTTTGAAGGAAGGCTTCCGAAAGAGATTTTCAAGCCGCAATTTTTACAGGAGCATCCGGTGCGAATCGGAGCGCCGACCCGATCCGTTGATAGCGTGGGTTTGAAAGAAGAACCGGAGACGTTTTCAGAGGAAGAAGAGAAACAGATTTTTGAGCAGATGAAAGCCCTCGGCTATCTCGAATGAAAAGCAAGGGACACGCGCATGGCAAAAGCGATCCTGAACGGGATTTCGATCCATTATCGGAGCATCGGCGAAGGGCGGGACTTGGTCCTGATACATGGTCTCGGAGCTAACCAAGGTTTTTGGAATCCGAGCCTCCTTCTGCCTTTAGCAAGGAAATACAGGGTAACCATTTACGACCTGCGAGGGCATGGATATAGCGACATGCCCGGCAGCGGTTACGATTCGGCAACCATGGCCGAAGATCTTTGCCGATTATTGGACCACCTCAAGATCGGTCGAGCCGATCTCATTGGCCACAGCTACGGGGGCAGCGTGGCTCTACACACGGCCGTGATGTTTCCCGAAAGAGTAAACAGCCTGGTTCTATGCGACACCCGGGTGCGGGTGTTCCAGCCGACCCAATGCCCCAGGGATTGGCGCCACGAAGAGGGCCTGATCCAGAAACTGACAAACATCGGAATCGAGATCCCGGGAGACGAGCGGGAAGCCGGACTTTGGCTGCTGGAAAGGCTCGCGTCGCACGCGGACCGGAATGCTATCGAAGAATTGAGGGAAATAGTCAATTACATGCCTTTTGGGGGATGGAACGGTGGAAGGCGATCCGCAATGCGCTGGCTGGAGCTTGTTCGTTCGACATCGGCAAAAGAAGACTTCATAGCCCTGGCCGGATTGACGGCTGAAGAAATTGCCGCTCTATCTCATCCGATTCTGGTTCTGAACGGTGGGAGGTCGTTCACTCTGCCTTCGCTGGAAGGGCTGAAAAAGAGCCTGCGGCGATGTCAGACGGCCATCGTGCCCAGGGGCGGGCACTTTTTCCCAGTGACTCATCCTGATGCGTTTTTGAGCGTGGTGACGCAATTTCTCGATGAGACCCTTATTGCCGAGCGCAGAAGGCATCCGAGGGGCATCCTCCGACTGGATATGGGGTTGAGGATCGGCGAGCAGGCATTTTTTCAGGCCAGCTCCGTAGATGCGTCTGTTTCAGGCCTCATGATCGAGTGCGCCAGGCAGCTATCTATCGGCTCCGAGGTCGAGCTGGCATTCGACTCGGGTAATTCGCTTCCGCTCAAAATCCCTCTGAAGGGAAGAGTTGTGAGGCCGGCGGGAGGGGAGATGCGGGAGTGCTATCGTTTCGGCATTGAACTGGATCAAAAGCACAAAGGGCATCCTCTTTGGATGAATTTTCTTTCCGCCGTCAATTTTCCCCTCCGGGATCCTCCTGAAGAAGAGGCGCCGTGGACAAGCAACGAAGAGGTTGCGCATTGAATGACGAGATGTTGTCAGCTTGATTTTTTGTACGGTTAATGGACGTTGGCAGCTGCAATGCGTGAATCGGGAGGGAAAATGAAGAGGGGGCTGGGTTGGGCGAGGCAGTTCATGGAGTATTGAAGATATGATGCAGCCTTGGAGAAAGAACGCTGATGAATAAGGCTCTTTCGCATATTAGAGTCATCGACATGACTCGATTAATTGCTGGACCTTACTGCACGAAGCTCTTAGCCGGTTTTGGAGCTGAAGTCATCAAAATCGAGCGGCCGAAGACGGGTGACCCCATGCGGGTGATGGGCCCGTTTTTCGAAGATGACGAAGGACTCGAGAGAAGTATTCCCTTTCTTTGGCTGAATACGGGCAAAAGAAGTGTGACCATGAATCTCAAGTCCAACAGTGCGGTTGAGATGCTCAAGCGTTTGGTCGAGCAGGCGGATGTCCTGGTGGAAAATTTCGCACCGCGTGTGCTGCCGGGGCTCGGGCTGGACTATGAAAGCCTGCGCGCCGTCAACCCCCGACTCATAATGGCCTCGATCTCCAACTTCGGTCAAAGCGGTCCGTATAGAGACTATCAGGCGGACGAGATGCAGATCCAGGCCTTGTGCGGAATGATGAACAGCACTGGTGAAGCGGAAAAGCCTCCTCTAGCGTCCGGGCCCGCTATCTGTCAATACTCGGCCGGCCTTCACGCTTACCTGGCTGTCTCAATGGCGTTGTTCCAACGCGGGAACGATGGTCAAGGCCAATATGTGGATGTATCCATCTTCGAATGCGGGCTGGAGAATATAGAGATCATCCTGACGAATGGTCTCCACCTCGGGGCAAATCCCAAAAGAGGACCTCATCCCGGCGTTCCGTGGGACCTCTACCCTTGCTCTGACGGATATGCATCGATTATTTCCATGCCGGCCCGTCATTGGCCCAGCGCGGCAAAAATCCTGCAGGATCCCGAGCTCTTCAGCCCGCGTTACAAACATATCGTGGGCCGAATTGAAGATCGAAGTAACTATGAGCTCCGGTTGAAGCGCTGCCTGCAGGATCATGACAAAGTCGATTTGTTTCACGCCGGGCAATCCAGGAACTTGGCTTTTGGTTATTTGGCCAGCTTGGAGGATGTTCTGGCGTCGCCTCAGCACAAGGAAAGAGGCTTCTTCACGGAACTGGATCATCCCGCCGTCGGAAAGCACAAATGCTGTGACGCCCCGTTCAAAATGTCGGAAAGCCCTTGGCAGACATCCAGGGCGCCGATCCTCGGGGAGCATAACCAATCCGTCTATGGGCAAATGCTCGGGTATTCCACCGACGAGCTGGGGCGTCTGGAGAAGGAGGGCGTAATCTAATGGCGCAGGGACCTCTGGATGGAATCCGCGTGATTGATTTTTCCCACAGCTGGGCCGCGCCCCATTGCGCGCGCATCCTTGCGGACTTCGGCGCCGAAGTCATCAAAGTGGAATATGTGCGCCGCTTGTGCCTCTTAAGAGGGGCCAGAAAAGACGGACAAAGATACAACCTTCACCCCGGCTGGCTGCAAGTTAACAGGAACAAGCTCTCCATTACGCTTGATTTGAATGTGGAAGAAGACCGTGAAATATTCACAGAGCTAATCAAGACCTCGGATGTCATCGTTCACAACGCGAGGCCCGGAGTGATGGAAAAACTCGGTTTTGGTTGCGATGCCCTGGCTGGCGTGAAGAAAGATCTGATCGTGCTGTCTATGTCCGCCTTTGGAAGCACCGGCCCTTACGCTTCTTACGTTGGCTACGGGGCTGTATTCGAGGCCCTGGGCGGCATTCAGACTCTCTCATCTTACGAAAAGGAAGCCAAGCCAGCGCGGGTGAAAGAGATGGACGTTACAAACGGGGTCGCAGGGGCATGTGCGGTGATGACGGCTCTCTTGTATCGCCAGAAGACCGGAAAAGGTCAGTTTATCGATTTTTCTCAGCTAGAAGCCGCCACACACGCCACCATAGGCGAACATCTCATGGAACAGGCCATGAACGGCAGGCAGACTCTCCCACTCGGGAATCGCCATTGGAAGCATGCTCCACAGGGTTGCTATCCCTGCAAGGGGAAGGATCAGTGGGTGACTGTCACCATTCGTTCGGAACATGAATGGCGCTCCTTCTGCCGCATTCTGGAACATCCCGAATGGGATGGGGATCCGCGTTTTTCCAATGCAGCAGCGCGGCATGAAAATCATGATGTATTGGACGAATGCATAACATCGTGGACCCTGTCTCTGGACTGTCACGAGGCCATGCAAAAGCTCCAATCGGCCGGGGTCCCTGCCGGCGCCGTTCTGGATGCGCAACGGATAATAAAAGACGTTCATCTGCAGGAAAGACGGTATTTTGTCACGATCAGGGCTCACGGCGCCAAGAAGGGGTTTCCCGGTTTACCGTTTAGGCTCTCTCGTGGACCGGGGTCGATACGAAGACCGGGCCCCGGTCTGGGGGAAGATAATGAACATGTCGTATGCGAGCTCCTACGTCGGCCTAAAGGTGAACTCAAGGCTGTAAAAGAAGAGGAAGTCGGCACGGCGTTTGACCCTGGTTAGAGGACTGTAGGCCAGTTCAACTGAGATGCGCGATGGGAGCGGCATGACGAACGTAGCTTCAGATTTTCAAAACAGTCATGGTCAAATTCAGGGCCACAATCCGGGCAGCACGGAGGCTTGCCCGGGGTTGACCGCAGCGTGCTTCCAGAAGGTCTCGGAGAACGGGTTTGGCGATCCATACAATTCCTACGCCCACTCTATGGTATGGTTCAACGATCATCTATACGTCGGAACCACCCGGGCCCCTCTCGCCTACAGGGGCAGGCAGCGTGCGGAGGATAAAGCCGAGTGGCTGGGCAGAATTTGGCCGGTGAGAATACCGAAGGGCATATGGGATATCGATCTGCGTGCTGAAATTTGGCGCTTCCACCCCCCCACTAAGACTTGGGAGAAAGTGTTCGCATCGCCTCTAGTCGAAGGGATGGACGGCGATATGGTGCCAATGAGCGTGGCTTTTAGGGCAATGACCGTGTTTCAGGCCCCCAGTGATCCGCATCCGGTCATCTATGCGCCAACAATGGCCACCTATCAGACATCGGCGGTGATGCTTCGATCGGCTGACGGAAAGCATTTTCAGGTAGTCAGCGAAGAGGGGCTGGGATTCCCCGATCCGTATAAGCCCAGGGGTGTGAGAGCCTTGGTCGCGTTTAGAGATCTTCTGTTTGTAGCGCCGGCCGTGGCGAATAAAGGGCAGCGGAAATCCTACAACATGCCGGACGAAATGCTCATAATGGCGACTCGGGACCCGGTGCGGGAAAGTTGGCGCCATGCATGCGAGCCTCATTTCGGAGACCCCGGCAATGTTACCGCATTTCAGATGTATGCGTCTGAAGACTACCTTTATGCCGGGACGGGAAACATACGGGAGGGCTTTCAAATTTGGAAGACGGACGCTGAGGGGAGTCCGCCTTATAAATGGAAAAAAATTGTCGGCCATGGCGCCTACCGCGGAAAGTTAAACCAGGGGGCTATAACTTTCCAGAGCTTTAAGGGAAGCATTTACGTGGGGACCGGAATCCAGGAAGGGGGATACGACCGTTATAACAATGTCGGACCTGCCGCGATAGAGTTGATTCGCATCAATGCTGACGATTCCTGGGATCTCATCGTGGGCGAGCCGAGAATCACTCCAGAAGGGCTGAAAGTTCCTCTTAGCGGACTGGGGCCTGGCTTCGGGAAACCTTCTGCGGGATATCTCTGGTCGTTATGCGAGCATGACGGATGGCTCTACGCGGGAACCTACGACTGGTTGGTGGGGGCAAGATACGGCAGACGCGACCTTTGGCCGGAACAGGTGCGGAAATATTTCACACTGAATAAGGTGGAGCAGTTCATAGAAAAGTTCGGAGGTTTTGACATCTGGAGAAGCAGGGACGGATGCCGCTGGACTCCGGTCACTCATAACGGCTTTGGTAATCCTTTCAATATTGGCGCCCGAACCATGGTTTCCACTCCTCACGGCCTCTTCGTCGGAACCGCCAATTCGTTTGCTCCGGACGTTGCTGTTCAAAGAGTCAGCGGGTGGGAGTATGAGCATAGCCCGAGGGGCGGCTTGGAGATTTGGCTGGGCGCAGACAAATCGGGGCTTCCGGCCCCAACGCCGGAAAAGGCGCCACTCAGATCGTCCGGTCACTATGGGGCCGAGAAAAGCAATGAACGAGACGGGCAACGGCGCCTCGATGAGGCAGTCAGTCGATTTTATGGGGGCAGCGGTTTTCGTCACTTTGGTCATTGGCGGGTGGGCGTCAAGGATGCCAGAAGCGCCTGCGAGAATCTGATGGACGAGATCTTGGCCTTCCTGCCCGAAAAAAAGGGAACAATAGTAGATATCGGTTGCGGCTTGGGAGCAACCACAAATTACCTGCTGAAGCACTTTCTTCCGGAAGCAGTGACAGGAATAACCGGAAACAGGAAATTCCTGGCGGATTGTGTGCAAAGCGAGCCCGGAGTAACCTTTCTTTTCAGCAGGTTGCCAATGCTGAAGGTCCCGGCCGAATCTTTTGAGACGGCGATATGGGTAAAAGGCCTTGAAGATCTCGGCGCGAGAGAAAACCTGGTTCGAGAGAGCTTTCGAGTCCTAAAGCCGGGTGGCCGGCTGGCATCGTTTGATGTGCTGCCTTCGACGAAAAGGAAATCCTCTGTATGGGGGCGGATAGCGGGACGAAGACCTTTGGAAGCGCCCGAAGATTATTATGCTCTCCTCACTGCCGCCGGCTTTCAAGAACCCAGGGTTGAAGATGTGACTGCCGAGTCCCTGCGCGCGTTTCGGAAGCATTTAGCGAAGCACCTTGAATTGCTGGAATCTTCCGAACAGATCGGAGAAGAGATGGCTGATGCTTTAGATGCAAGGCTGCGGATGGATGAAGCTGCTGTTTGTCAGTGCTTGCTGATTTCGGCTCTAAAACCTGAAAACCGGTAGATACGCTTATGCGAGGCTGAGCAGAAAGGGAGAAATATTCAGTGCAAGAAAACGATATGCAACAGTACATCTTCAGACGCTACAATGACATCAGGAACACGGATGGCATTCGCGAATACTACGGGCAAAGTGATTTCCTCAACCTGGGCTATTGGGAAGAAGATACGAAGAATCAAAAAGAAGCCTGTGAAAACTTGATGGAGCAGCTTCTTTCATTCATACCTGAGAAGAAAGGCGGGATTCTCGAGGTTGCGTGCGGAAAAGGCGCCACGACGGCTTATCTGACACGGTACTACCCTTCTCAAAACGTTACGGCGATTGACATTTTTGAAAAGCATCTGGAGATTGCCGGTTCGAATGCGCCGGGCTGTACGATTCGAAAAATGAACGCGGTTGATTTGGATTTTCCGGAATGCTCCTTCGATGCCGTGATTAGCGTGGAGGCGGCTTTCCATTTTCATACGCGAAAGGATTTCTTTGTAGAGGCTTACAGAGTATTGAAGCCCGGAGGGCGGTTGGTGCTTTCAGACATTTTGATGACTCTCGAGGGCGAGCGGAAAGTGGAGAGCCGAACCGAGGAGAACTACGTGAGAGATCTGGATGAATACGAAGGGCTTCTTCGCAGCGCTGGATTCAATGATGTGGAGCTCCGGGACGTGACAGAACAGTGCTGGAGGTCCCATTTCTGGCATGTTGTACGCTACGTCCACGAAAAGCTGCTTTCCGGGATCATATCCATGGAAGAGCTTCAGACGCATCTCTATCACACCTATCGAAGGGCGCGCTACGTCGAATGCTACCTGTTGGGCTCAGCCGGAAAGGCTTGACGGTTACAGAAGTCGACCATGTATTCCGTCCAACGACGTAGTTGCTGGAATGCAGCCAAAATCATGCCCACGCAGGGCAATGTGTTTTGGGAGGCCCTTTACCTCTCCGTATTGGGAGCTTCCTGACTCGACAAACAAGAGAAGGAGAAACTGGCAATGAAAAGGATTCTTTTGGTCTCACCGCTGCCCGTGGGGTTTGAGTTGACCCAGGATGACACTTATTTGAAGCTCCCTTTTACGAAAACTAAAAGATTCATGATGCCGTTGCATATCGCAACAATTGCCGGCCTGACTTCGGACGACTTCGAGGTCGATCTTTGGGACGAGGCGTTACACGGTCGAATTAACGATGATACGGACATGAAAGACTATGATCTTGTTGGGATGACGGGCTTCATTGGGCATCTGGAGCGTGCGAAGGAAATTGCCGCCGTCTTCCGCAAACGAAGGGTTCTGACGGCTGTCGGGGGACCTGGGGTCTCGTCTCAGCCTCATGTTTACCGCAAGGATTTCGATCATATATTCATCGGCGAGGCGGAGTTGATTTGGCCAAGGTTTCTGGAGGACTGGAAGAAGGGAGAACAGAAACCTATATATCGACAGATCGGACAAGTCGATCTCGCCCTGACGCCCGTGCCTCGTTGGGACAGTATTGCGCACCAAGTGGATCAATATCGTCTTGGCGCGGTGCAAACATCCCGGGGATGCCCGTTCGACTGCGATTTTTGCGACGTCAGCCTTCTCTTCGGCTCCCGGTACCGGTCCAAGCCAATCGACAAGGTCCTTCAGGAAGTCTCCAATCTGGAAAAGCTTGGCGCCGGCGTGGTTGTCTTCTGCGATGACAACTTCATCGGAAATCCCGGCTATGCCAAGCAGCTTCTCAAGGAATTGATTCCTCTGAACAACTCTTTCCGGCAGCCTTTGGGCTTCGGCAGCGAGATGAGCCTTAATCTCGCCAAAGATGAAGAATTATTGGAGCTCCTGGCGGATGCAAATTTCAGGGAGATCTTTATCGGCATCGAGTCCATCAATAAGGATAGCCTCAGAGAAACGCATAAGCTGCAGAATGTGCAGAGTAACATCGCTGAGGACATCAAGAAGATCCAATCCTATGGATTGCCGATTCGCGGCTCCCTGATCGTTGGATTCGACCATGACGGGAAGGAGATATTTGACGAGACCTTTCGGTTCGCACAGGAATCGTGTCTTGCTCTCCCATCGATCAGGGTCTTGATGGCTCCTCCCGGCACAAGGCTCTGGAAGCGGCTCCAGAATGAAGGGCGTCTGCTGAAAACAACGAAGGAAGGTCGATTCTTCGGCAACCCCGGGACAACGAACATCCTTCCGAAGAAGATGAGCCGCATCGAGTTGCATGCGGGCTTCCTTGAGTTGAGGGACAAGCTCTACGACTGGGAAAATTTCTCAGCGCGCGTCAAGGGCCTGATCTCGAATGTAAAGCGACAGCCCCAAACCCCGCCTCAGAAGAAGAACTGGAAATTTGTCTTTCAATTTACGTGCTTCTTCTTTTCGCCCCTCCTCGACAACAAAACCAGAAGAGTGATCCTCAGCATCCTGGATCATACGCGCAGACATGCGTCTTTCATGCTCCCGACCGTAGCCAGGGGAATCCTTCGTCAATTTGGTTATGCCTATGTCAATACTCATAAGCTGCGAGAATCGGTGCAGGATCAGATCGATTTGGAGAAGGCCGGCCAGGTTACGCTTGAGATCGAAAAGAGCGAGCCTCTGATCCCCGAGGACTTCACAGGACTGTACAAGGAAATCTTCCCAGAGATCCGCGATGAGGTGGCTCGCGGGTTACATGACCAAAGCGGTATGGAGGAAGCCCTCATCGAGATTTTCTCCACCTTCCTCAGACAGTGGAAAGATCAATCCAAGGCCTATTCTGAGGACCATCGAGAGTCCCTGACGCACCTCGCTGCAGAGATCGTCACGTCCCGAAATCAGAAGGGGAACGGCTCCGCTGTGGTTATTGGGCTTACGGGCGATCTGGAGACGGGAATAAAGATCAAATCCCTTTCGGATGAAATTCTTAAGGCCGTGGGTCAGGAACTGCTCATCTCTCAGTAGCGCCAGTGGAGGCATAGCATGTGGGCCGCAATGATTAACCACTATGATTCTCTTTTGTATACGCCGCTTTTTCAGGAATATACGAATGAGAGCGGATTTGTGAATTTCGGCTTCTGGGATGCTCAGACGAAAGATCCGAAGCAGGCCGGCTTCAGACTGCTTGCAGAATTATTGGCGTTCCTTCCCGAAAAGCGTGGAAAGATCCTTGACGTTGCTTGTGGAAAAGGGGGCGCCTCCAAGTATTTGCAGAAATACTATCAGCCGAACAGCATCGTAGGGATCAACGTGTCGATGAAGCAGTTGTCGACAGCTCGCTCCATGGCGCCGGGAAGCCAGTTCATATCGATGTCTGCGCCAGAGCTGGGGTTTGCCGACTGCTCTTTTGACACAATTCTCTGTGTGGAAGCGGCATTCCATTTTTATACGCGAGAAAGATTCTTTACGGAAGCCCTAAGGGTTCTCAAGCCAGGCGGGCGACTTGTTCTTTCTGATGTGTTGATGAAAGAAGGCGTAGAAGGAAGGCGCTCCACGTTTCATGAAGAGAATTACTTGCCGAATCTTGAGTCTTACACTGCGCTCGCCCGCAGGACGGGCTTTGTGGACATTGAGGTAAGAGACGTCACAGAACAATGTTGGCATGGTCATTTCTGGGCCATGGTAAACTTCGCTCATAAAAAACTGATTGAAAGAACGTTCGAGGTAGAGCAAGTGGAAAGGCTTCTTCATGAGACCTACAGGCTTGTTGATGATCTTGAATGCTACCTGGTCGCCTCGATGAAGAAGAAAGGCGACTCAGTGGGGGACGCCGGGCTTGCGAAGGATCAAGAGACTCAACTAAAGCGTATCTTGAGCTGACCTCTTGTCATACCGGGAAATATCCTTGCGAGCAGTCAGGCAAGCAAAGATGCGGGAGAGGCATATGATTAGCTTGAAAGAGTCAAAAGTGCTCCAAAGGAAGATTCGTGTGGATGATATAGAAGACATGGGTACGCCTACTTGGACCCTTGTCCGGGATCTGATTCGACAAGGACGAACCGATGAAGCGCTGGAATTGATAGACTACGAGGTCACAAGGAGCAAAGTCATCCACGATCTTCTGGTGCAGTTCATTCAGGAAATGCTTGATGGCATTTCGCGATTTGACGAGGAGGAAGTCGGCGCCACCTGGCGGAGGATTATTGAGCCATTGATGCAGAAAGTAACGGGACGGAATGTCACTCCGGAGCTTGTGCTTCAACTGGATGCGGAACTGCAGCGGTGCCATTATGGCGAAACAAGGATAGTCGAAGAAGATGACAGATATGTCTTAACCTGTGATCCTTGTGGCGCCGGTGGGAGGTTGCGGAAAGAAAGAAGCGGCGCAGCGAGCGGAAATGCTTTTACCAAACATTCCTGGCCCTGGGATTGGGATGTCGGTGAAACAAAAAAACCCTATCCTTGGTCGTGGAGCCGGGTGGGTGTTCCATATTATTGCGCGCATTGCGCCATCATGTGGGAAATACTACCGACCGAACTGCTGGGATACCCGGTTAGGATTCACATTCCGGGAGAGAAGCCGGAAGATCCTTGTGTCCATCTCTACTACAAAAGACCCGAGCTCATACCTGAAGAGTATTTTACCAGAATAGGCAAGGCGAAAACCATACGGTAACCTCAGGGGGGCAACATGGTTAGAGCTGTGATGGTAATGGCGTTTGCAGGTCTGCTTCTGCTCGTTGCATCGAGAGGGGATGCAGGATTGGCGCAATACCTCTATGACAAGTTCGAAAAAGAAAGTATTGAGAAAGGATGGGAGATTAAAATCGTCCCTGTTGGCGCGCGGCAAAGGAAGATCATGTGGAAAGGACCTAAACCGTCATGGAAGAATGGGGCGATCATCGCTCTACACGGCGGAGGCGGAACGTATTCGAACTTTGGCGCGAACATACGACTCGGAAAGCCCATGGTAGATTTTGGCGAACTGGCCATATCCGAAGGATTCGCAATCATTTCGCTTGACTCCGAGGACGGATTGCTGAGAGATGAAAAGGGCGTTTCCTGCGGAAAGAGATGGCTTTCCTTAGGCGGTGATACAGAAAACAACCCTGATTTGGAGTTCATAAAAAAGGTAATCAGAGAAGTGATTCCCGCTTTGCGTCCCGAGAACAGCTCAAAAAGCATATTCATGACGGGCATCTCGAACGGCGGTTTTATGACTGTCCTGGCTGCGACACATTTTGAAGATGAAATAGACGCGTTTGCGCCGGTTTCCGCCGGTGATCCCTGTGGAATCTACGTGGACTGTGCGAAGGGGTCTATCTTGAGAGCCACGCCGGGATTGTTTTTAGATCTCGAGACCAAGATGCCTGTGAATGAAGAAGGTGCGTGCAAGGCAAAGAGTTATGCTCATGAGCTGAAATGGATAAAATCGAAAAACAATAAGCCTTTCAAGCTTTTCTATCATCAGGGAGACGGCGTTCTTGACACCTCGTGCAAGGAGAAGGTTCAGCAGCTTCTTGTCGGAAATGGGTATGCGGATGCGGGGTCCTTTATTCTAAAGAAGGGCAGGAGAAGCATCTTCAATCATTTTTGGAAAGAAGAATATAATAAACCTCTGATCGAGTTTTTCCTTAAATATTCGAGAAGAGCAAGTCAATGAGAAATTTCATCCCACGGATCACACCATTAGGAAAGGCCCCTCGAGCGAAGCTGCTGGTGGCCTACACGCATTTTGAAAATGGGGACCATGAAAAGACCATTGCGGAGTGCGAATCCGCCTTGAGATTAAACCCGAAGTTTGAAGACGCCCATCTCCTGCTGGCGAGGACATACACCCAACTGGGAAGGCAACGAGAGGCGATTGCTTCATGCCGATCCGCTATTGACGCAAATCCGAAGCTAACCGAGGCGTATCTGGTTTTGGGATCGGCTTATCAAGAGATCGGACAAATAGAAGGTGCGGCTGAAGCAAGCGAAATGGCGATCCAAGTTGACCCCCAAGACTTCCGATGCCATTTCTTGCATGGGGATGTCTGCTTTGAACGGGGCAGGTATGAGGAGGCAGTGCGCGCATACAGAACGGCCCTGAAGTTAAACCCTCAGTTGGGAGTGGCCCACAATAAGATTGCGAAGATTTACCTGACGCAGAAAATGGAGGCGGAGGCGATAACGGAAGTGGCGGCATCCCTTCGGCTCAATCCGACCGTGCCGAAATCGCGACTCTTGTTGGGCGATATCTATGCGGCGCGGGAAGATTACGAACAAGCGCTTACTGAGTACCAGGAGGCGGTGGACATAAACCCACAGATGGCGGAAGCTCATTATAAGGCGGGAGAGATGTACCGCAGACTGGGACAGTACAATTTCGCCATTCTCGAATACCGGATCGCTCTGTTTATCGACTCGAAGCATGCTGAGGCTCATTGTGGGCTTGGCCGCATCTATCACCGATTTAGGCGGCTCGACGTAGCCATCGCAGAATTCGAGGCGAGCGTGATGTTGAACCCTCGACTGGATTCAGCATACGCCGAGCTTGGCGATGTCTATGCCGCTCAAGGCTACTACAAAGAGGCCCTAGACAATTACCGCTCCGCTCTCGAATTGCTCGGAACGGATTGTGCTGCCGGCGACCAATACTTGCAGGAAGGTCAAGTAGTTAAAGCCATAATCGCCTATCGCTCTAGGCTCGGCATGCCTCCCACCCTGGTTGTCGGCGCCGAAGGCAAAGAGAGCGCCCCTCAGTCGTTTTTTTCCGGAAAGAACCGGAGGCGGGAGGAAAGGTTCTCGGTGAGAGTCCCCATTCATTTCGGTTTGGAGGACGGGACGAGACACCCGGTAAAGAGCGTGAATGTGTCCAAGCATGGTTTGCTGATTGAATGTTCGAAGGCGTTGGAAGTCGGTTCCGTGGTTGAAATCGAGCTTACGCCGGTCGTTGGGGGCAAAGGCGTTCCGATTGTGGGGAAAGTCGTCAGAGTGGAGAAGAGGGGGGAAGAGGGAGAAGACTTCTACGGAATCGAGTTGTCTTCTGAAACAGGCGTCAATCAGGCCTGGGATAGCTTCTTTGCGGACCTGAGCTCTGCTCTCATGGGTGTTCTTTAAGGGCGATAACGCACTTGGAGGGCGTGGGATTCAAGACTATGACCCTGTGGAGTGTTCCAAAATGAAAAAGACACCGTCAGAGCTCCCCGAATTCCGGGAGGATCTGGAGATCGTCATTGGAGCTGAAGAGGGGGGAGGATTTCGCTACCTCATCAAAGATCCTCGCTCTGAAGAGATCTTTGAGCTCGCCGAAGAGGAGTGCTTTCTCTGCAGGGAATTCAACGGCCGTTCGGATTTTGTTGCTATTCAACGAGCCTTCGAGAAGCGCTTTGGCTTGCCGGTAGAGCTGAATCAACTGAAGGCTTTCGCCCGCCAGATGCGAAGTCTTGGGCTGATGGCTTCGGATGATGGGCCGTTTATCGAGGAATGCCTGGATTCCAAAGACCCGAAGGTATACGCGCTCTTCGACCCCGACCGTCTATTCGCCCGTCTGGCTCGAAGTATCGGATGGTGTTTTACCCGCTCCTTTCTCATCGCGGTTTGCCTAGTTTTAGCTGTAGGCGCTGGTCTCGTTTGCAGATATTGGCAGGACTACTTGACCGATTTCAGCTTGTTGAGAGAATCCAATTTCGCTCTCTATATATTCTTGTTGGGATCCTTTGCTCTCAACCCGGTAGCCGAGCTCACCAAAGGGATTGTCTGCAAAAACTATGGCGGATCAGTGCATGCCTTCAACTTGAGCTTCGCATACAGGATCGTCCCGATTTTCTTTTGCGACCTGTCGAACGCCATGTGGAAGATGTCAAAGTCGGAGCGAGCATGGATCTTTTCTTCAGCCATAGTCTCCCAAGTGCTGCTCTGGGGAGTGGGAACCATCGGGTGGATGCTTTCCGATCCCGGAGCTAAGATGAACGCGTTTTGGACTTTGTTCACTCTTGCCGCCGGGATTTTTGCGCTGTTGAGGATGGTCCCACTTCTTGAACAGGATGGTTATTACCTCCTGAGCGACTGGCTCGAGATTATCGATTTGCAGTCACGCGCCAAGCGGTTTGTAAAATTTTGGATATTTCTCAAGCCCCTGCCGGAGCCTCTATCTCCGAGAGAGACCAAAATATTCAAGATATACGGGCTTGCCGCCTTTGTTTTTGAATTTGTGTATTGGGGTTTGCTTCTGGGATTGTTGGGGTTTAACCTGATAGCTTCGTTGAAAGGAGTGGGAGCCTGCATTTTCTTGGGGATTCTTTATCTAAGGTTTGAAAAATCGCTAACGAGACAGAAAATGAAGACTTTTATTATCGGAGACATGATGGTCGACGAATGCGGGGGCGTGAAACTGCGGCTTTTGATCAGGCTGATGCTTTATGCCGGCTTCATTTTGCTCATGTTTGTTCCTTACCCCTACGAGGCTGGCGGCAAGTTCACAGTCTTGCCTACATATGAAGCTGGAATCCGCCCCCAAGTGCCCGGCGACATCGGAGAGGTCTTTGTTAAAGAGGGGGAATGGGTTCAAGCGGGCCAGATAGTGGGTAAGCTAAGCGGACGGGAACAACGAAAGAAGGTGGAGCAATTAGAGGCGGCCATTCAGAAGTCGCAAGCAAATCTGGAGCTTCTCGAAAAAGGCGCCAAACCCGAAGAGATAGCGGTAGTCCGGCAGGAGATGAAGGCTGCGGAGACTGCCTATTCTTACAGTAAGAGCCAGGCCAACCGGGCCGAAAAGATGTTCTATGAAAAAGCGATCCCGGAAAAAGACTTCGAGAACGCATTGAGGATTCGAGATGGAGACAGGGAGCGCCTCGAGACGGCCAAAAAGAATCTGGAGCTGGTTACAAGCGGTTCCCGGGAGGAGCAGATAAAGGCTGTCAAAGCTGAAATCAGGTCCTATGAGGTTGAACTGGAGGATGCAAGAAGAAATTTGGAAATGATCTCGATGATGAGCCCCATCGCCGGACGCGTCATTACTCCGCGGCTCTCAGAAAAGGTTGGGCAGTACATTAACGTCGGCGAGCTCTTTGCGGTAGTGGAAGATGCTAGAACTCTGATCGTCGAAATTGCTGTGCCTGAAGAATATCTTGGTGAAATTCGGATAGACGCTCCAGTTAAATTGAGAGCCTGGGCCTACCCAACCACTGTTTTCAAAGGACGTGTGCAACAGATTGCGCCTGTGGCGTTCGAGCTCAGCATTGGTAAGATTGAAAGGGCCTACTCCGAACGTGAAGGGATGATCGGACAAAAGGAAATCCTGAGAGAGAAAGGCAAAGCCGTTCGAGTGCTTTGTGAGCTTGACAATTCAGCTGAGTTGTTAAAGACGGACATGACGGGTTACGGAAAGATCGAATGTAACTGGAGACCCGTGGGTATCGCATTTACCGAGTGGCTTACCCGGTTTTTATTTGTCGAAGTCTGGTCCTGGATACCTTGATCTGTCTTCTATGTGCTGGAGTCGTAAACAAACGGAAGGCGGTTGTGTGAGCTGATGGGCGCCGACGCGCATCGATGCGGATCTGGTTGCCCTCTGTCGGATTGAGTCCCGCAGTTATATTGTCCATGCAATTTTGATTGGCGCGCATAAGATTTGGGCTGTTCCGTTAGGTTACTGTCGTTCCGTTCGCCCTGAGCTTGTCGAAGGGCATAAACGAGTCTGTTCGCCCTTCGACAAGCTTAGGGCGAACGGGGAAATGGCTCATCCCAACCCTTATGCGCGCGAACAAAAATTTCGTCAGGAGGAGGGCTTTAGTGGAAAATCAGGGGCGCGGTGTAATTGCCGGAATGCCGGGTGCGGTCTTTGCGGTGATCTTATTCTGGTTGGCCGGTCTCTCGCATCTGTGTTGGGCGCAGGGGAGTGAAAAGATCCTCAGCCTGGAGGAAGCTTACGGCCTGGCGCTGAAAAACGATGAAAAAATCCATATTGCCGAGATAGAAATGCAGAAAGGCCGCCTTCTGCCCAAGAAAGCGTTGACCATTTTGACGCCCCGAATGACGGTCACCGGTTCTTACGCCAGATTGAACGACCCGATAGAATTTGAGGCTGAACTGGGCAACATCGCCCTTCCCTCCGTCCAGACCGTGCCCCAAGAACAGACAGTAGGAAACTTCGAATACGTGCAGCCGATTTACGAAGGCGAGTTTTTCCCGGCCAGGAGGCAAGCCGCCCAAGCAGTCGAGCTCACCGCCGAGGGCTACTCTCAGACCGCGCAAGAGATAATGTTCACCGTGGCCCAAGCCTATTATGAAGTGCTCAAAGGAGAGCGCCTTCTTCAAAATGCGAATGAAAGCGTGACCATGTCTCAAGAAGAGCTCCGGGTATCGGAGTCCAAGCTCAGGGCGGGGGCTGTCACCGAAGACTCAGTGCTCATGGCGGAGCTCAATCTTTCACGGGCGCAAAGCAGCGTCATCAAAGCTATGAACGGTCTGACAATGGCGCGTGATGTTCTCAGAGATCTTCTTGGGATGCAGGATCAGCCTCTACGATTGCTCGAGCCACGAAAGCTCGTGGAGGAAAGCGCGAGCTATGAGGAGCAGCTTCAAAAGGCCATGGAAAACAGACATGACTACAAACGGAGCGCCATAAAGGTGAAGATGGCCGAGAGCGATGTCGATCTGGTGAAAGCCAAATTCCATCCTAGGCTTGAAGCCGCATGGGACTATTACAGAGTGTCGGATCCGAGTTTTTCTCAGGAACCGGAATACTGGGCCGCTGGAATAAGACTGAAAATTCCCTTATTCGAAGGCGGCCAGAACTACCTCGACCTTAAAGAGAAGAAGCAAAGCCTTCAGCAAGCGAAGCTGGCGGTGGAGGATTTGAGAGGGAATATCGAGCTGGATGTGAGAGGCGCGATGCTCAAGATTCATACTCAAAAAGCCCTTCTGACCAATGCGACAAAACAGCTGCAACTGGCTGAGCAAAACTATAAGATTGTGTTTTCAAAGTACCACTATGGCGGAGCAACCTTTTCAGATCTCAGCGAAGCGCATTTAAGGCTCGACTTGGCAAAAACCGATTTTGTCACCAGCACGTTCGATTATCAGGTTTCAATCTTGAACATGCAAAAAGCCACCGGCCTTTTCGCACAGGCGTTCGTACCCCGAAGCGGGGAGCGCTGAGGAAAGTGATCATTCCAACTCCAGGCGCCGAGCCGGCGGCGACTGATCTGGCAATATATCCGATCTGAGACGGCGGGCGCGAAACTGGTCCCCATTCAATGCTGTCGGTTAGCTCAGGAGGGGTAAGATATGGGCTCCAACGAAAATGAAGATCCTGTCATCATTGTTTCAGGACTTCCGAGGTCAGGGACCTCCATGATGATGCAGATGTGCGAAGCCGGCGGGTTAACTTCTCTGATCGATCATGAAAGGGCGCCTGACGAGGATAACCTGCGAGGTTATTACGAGCTGCAGCAAGTCAAAAGATTGGAGGAGGATAAATCCTGGCTGCCCCTCGCCAGGGGCAAGGTCGTCAAAGTGATTTCCGTACTGCTCAAGCATCTGCCGCAGGAATATCGTTATAAGATCCTTTTTATGCAACGAAACATGGATGAGATCATCTCCTCTCAAAAGCAGATGCTCGTGCGCCGGGGAGAGCCGAATCGCTTCGCCGACGAAGATCTCGCCAGGATGTTTCGGAATCATTTAGAGATGATAGCCCAATGGCTGAGGGATCGGCAGAATTTCGAGGTTCTATATGTCGATTACAATCAGCTCCTGGACAACCCTCTGGAGAAAACGGCCGAGATAAAGCTCTTTCTCGGAACGGACCTCGATGAGGCGGCTATGACGGCGGTAGTCGATGCGAGCCTGTACCGCCAAAGGAGCAGAGGCTGACTTTCGGCGTCCCTTCCGCCGAAAATTGTGAGATTTCAACCGATGGGCGCTCGCAACTACCCTGTGACGCGTGAAGCTTCAGTTAAGAACAGCACCCTTGAATAGGAGGTGGATTTCATGAAAAGAGAGGCACGATTGCGAGCGTGTTCTGTAAGCCTACTTACGGCGGTCTTGACGCACTGCCTCCTTATTGCGCCGTTTTCCTCCGCTGAAGCGATCCAACCTCAAGTGACCGCTGGATATTATCATACGGTCGGACTCAAATCCGACGGAACGGCAGTGGCGGTGGGGAAGAATAATCTCTACAACAAACTGAACGTTTATTCCTGGGCGGGTATTATCCAGGTAGCCGCTGGAGACGAGCACACGGTCGGACTCAAATCGGATGGGACGGTAGTAGCCGTGGGGAATAATCTATATGGCAAGCTGGGGGTATCTTCTTGGAGCGGCATCATTCAGGTGGCCACTGCAGGAACCCACACGGTCGGGCTCAAGTCAGACGGGACGGTAATCGCCATCGGGAACAACCAATACGGTGAACTGGAAGTGTCGTCATGGACCGATATCATTCAGGTTGCCGCCGGACAGCATAACACGTTCGGACTGAAATCAGACGGCTCCGTCGTAGCAGTTGGATGGGACTATAGTGGACGTTTGAACCTGTCTTCCTGGACGGATATCAAACAGATCGCCGCAGGGGAGTATTATGCGATCGGACTCAAAGCAGATGGCGCTGTGGTTGCGGTAGGCGACGAGGCATACGGAGATTTGGACGTATCGTCGTGGACGGGTATCAAGCAGGTCGCGGTTGGACTATATCACCTGGTCGGCCTCAAATCTGACGGCTCAGTCGTAGCAGTGGGGAGCGATAATGAGTGGGGTCAGCTGGAAGTGTCCTCCTGGGATAGTATCATTCAAGTGGCCGCCGGCGATGATCATACTGTAGGCATGAAATCGGATGGTACGGTCGTGGCGGCAGGATATCTCAACAACCGTCTTGCTCAGTGCAACGTGAATGACTGGAAGCTCGCCAGATACCTGCGCATCACGAATACCGATTCGGACAGCGGGACGGTCGTCAGTTTGCCTGCCGGCATCAATTGTGGATCTGACTGCATCGAAACGTTCGATCCCGGCGCATCTGTAATTCTTGAGGCCACGCCTGCTGAAGGATGTATCTTTCGGGGCTGGAGCGGCGATCCCGACTGCGCGGACGGCGTTATAGACATGGATGGCGACAAAAATTGCACCGCAGTCTTCAGCCCAAAGCCTACTTATTTCATGGTTGCGCCTCCGGAAGGCGCTCGAGGCGCCCAAGTAACCATCACTGCTTTTGGAGCCGATTTTGGAACGAAGAAGGGAACTGTCCTGGTTGGAAGTCTTGCTGCAAAAGTGCTGTCCTGGTCGCCTGGAAATATAACATGCCTTCTCAAAAATGCGCCGTCGGCTGGTCTCCATAACGTGAAAGTGCGATGCGAAGGGACGTCGCCTTGCATCGAATATGACTCTTTTGAGGTAAAACCGCCTCAGGTCTTCCGGGTGACCCCCAGCCAGGGTTCAGTAAGGACAACAGTGACGATCGACGGCAGTTTTTTCGGAACAAAGAAGGGAAAGGTTTACCTCGAGAAACTTGGATTCACGAAGCGTTGCAAGGTAACTTCCTGGGGAATGGAGAGGATAGTTTTCTTGGCGCCGAAGGGATTGGTTTCAGGAACCGCCTACAATGTGGTCGTTAAGAACAACATTGGAAAAGGCGCGATTGAACGAGCGTTTACTTTCACTTATTAATCGAGGGTCGCTCATAACCGGACTTTTCTCGCGCCCATATCATCACAATAAGGAGAAACCTATCATGAAGAGCATCTTTGTCCTCTCGGTAATGGCATTTTGCGCAGTAGCTCTTTTTACGGGCCCCGCCGATGGCAAGGTTGCGTGGCAGTCTCTGTCCAGCATGGAAATGACAAAGGAATTCAGAGACATCACCTCTACCATGGATGGGCAGTGGACGTTCATTCTGACTGCAAAAGGCGATATCCTCATCTACTCGTCAGCAGGCAAGCTCGAGGACACCATTCGGACAGAGGGAAGCTTTGACAGCATCTCCTGTTCGGCTGCTGGGGACAAGCTATTCCTCAGCACTCGGAGCGAAGGAACGCTCCGAGTGCTGAGCCTGGAATTTCTTAAACAAATCGACGCACAAGGCTCACCGTTCCAAGGTCCGCCTGAAGCTCCCATCGAAATCATAGTCTTCACAGATTTTCAGTGCCCCTATTGCGCCAGCCTTCTGCCCGTACTCAAACAGTCGCTCGAAAAATATCCCGGGAGTGTGAAGATAGTTCTAAAAAACTATCCACTGGATATGCACCGACTGGCGACCCCTGCTGCGATTGCTGCGCTGGCGGCCCATAAGCAGGGTAAATTTTGGGCTTATCACGATAAGCTTTTCGAATACCAGAAGCAGCTGACTGAAGAAAAATTCATCGAGATCGCAACCGAGCTCAATCTTGATCTGAATCAATTCAAAACCGATATGAAAGATCCTGAAATGCGAGCCTTGGTGAGCAAAGACATATTGGACGGCCGGAATGCGGATGTGCGCGGCACCCCCACTGCTTTTGTGAACGGCAGGCTTCTCAAGGACAGAAGCGCAAAAGGCATAAACGAATTAATCGACAAGCTGCTGCAGGCAACCGAAGCTCATAAGAAGGAGTGAAGTCCAACTGAGCAAAAC
>CAZOEL010000077.1:0-32511 GCA_964578835.1 uncultured Syntrophobacteraceae bacterium
GCCGGAATGACGGTGGGTGTTTCTGAACCAATTTTGGTAGGTTATTTGTTGTGAGTTGCCTTATATTTTATCGCCCAGCGAGCCGGCATAGCCGGTAAGCTCCGCATATCCCCAGCCGGCGACGGGCTGCGCCTTCATGACCCCGGTCACTGACACGCTCCCCTCCCAATAAGTGATGTTGGTGCTCCCCGGAGTCTTCATTTCCTGATCTTCAAGGCTCGGAACGACGGTAATTTCCAATCCCAGAGATTCAACCCGAAGCTTCCATCGTGAAGGATAGACAGCCTTCGAGTGCGGGCTCTTCCATTGGGAGAGGGCGTCGACGCGGATATCCCCGACGCCGAGATGAACGACTTTACCGGCGGCGTCCACGAAGGTTCCGCTCGAAGCCTCATTGTATCCGCCATCTTTTTGTCTGAGCAGGTAGACCATGAGCTCAACGCCGTTGTTCAATTGCAGGCTGAACCAGTCCCAGCCGGCAATGCCGGGCTCGAGGGGCGCAGAGCTGAATTCGTGATCCATCCACGATTTCCCCTTCACATGGAAACGCTTGCCATCGACGGTCAGAAGGCCTTCGGTATCGAGGCTGGTGAAAGAATAGTAGCAGCTTGCGCTCTCCGGAGCATCACCCTTCCTGCTATATCCGGAATCGCCGTGGAATACCGGCGGCTTCTGCGGCTTGAGAGTAAGATCAAATGAAAATTCTTCTGTTTTGGCCGAAAGCGCATGCTCATCGGGCGCAAGCTGCGCAGACCAGTTCTTCAGGAATACCGTGGTCGCACTTGCCGTCTGACGCAGGCCGGCAAGCCCGAGAGCGCCGCGGGCGACATCCTCAACGTGATGAAATCGGCCTCCATCGATGTCCGAGACGGCGGCGTGAGCCAGATATATTTGCCGAGTGCGCCATTCGGAGCTGGGGGTCGGCCATGCTTGCTCCGATCCGGGCGGACTCAGAGCGCGTCGAAAGAAGGTGAGCTGAAAGCCAAACCGTTCCCCCTTTTCCGCCTCCACATTGCCGGTGTAATACCACCATTCCGTGCGGTATTCCGGATGCTCGCCATGGTCTCTGGGCAGTTCCAGCTCACATGGGCCTTTAATCTGGCTATAAGAGAGATCGTTGGGATTTGCTGCAAAACTTTCCGCCTTTCCAAGAAGCGGAAAAAAAACGACGGCGGCTGCTACCAAAAATGGAAAAGGCGCAATAGACACAAATCCTCTTCTTTTGAGCAGACGCGACATCATTGCAGCAATCATCGCTCCTCTTTATCTTCAATCAAGACCAGCAGCTGTTGATCGCCGACCGAAAACGCCTCTTCGATCCTTCCCTTCACCGTAAGAGTTGTCCCCTTCTTGGGCAAGGGCTTATCGGATATCACAATGATCTGACCGGTATCGTCCCGAATCGCAAAATACTTGAGAACAAAAAGGCTGAACACATCCGTGACCTCACCGGTTATGGTGACGCTTTTGCCCGCGTACTCCCTGGGGTTTTCCGCAATTTTTCCGATGGGAGTGGACACAAGCTTGTCGCAGGCTGCAAGGAACGCGCAGAAAACGATCAAAATAGCCGACATACGCCATAATTGCTTCATCATGATGACTCCTCCCGGTTTGATAGCGCAACTTCAACGCCTCGTACATACACTGCTTCCGGAATGCGCAATGAATCGGGCATGCCCGCGGGAAGCCCACGGACCACAACAAACGTCGCAGGCATTCCGACTGCGAGTCGCCCGACCTCTCTTTCCAAACCCAGAAGCCTCGCACCCTCGAAAGTCGCGCAACGCATCGATTCTTCGACGGAAAAGCCCCCGGCCATGAGCAATTTCAGCTCCTCGACGAATGATTTGCCGTGATAGAGCCCCATCCCGCCTGAATCGGTCCCAACCACCACGGGCGCTCCAGCCGTTCTTGCATAGCCTATCTGCTCAATCTGATGCTCGAGGTTCTTGCTTGAAATGTCCGCTTCAATGCTCCCGGGAGCGAGATGCTCCGAGTACGCTTTCATGCTGAAGGCGGTCGGCGCCCAGAAAATCTGCAGTTCGGCCATCCTCTCTATATTTTCCCTTCCCATGAAAAAGCCGTGCTCGATCGAGGCGCATCGAGCGTCGATCGCGTACTTCACGGGCAGCTTTCCGTTGGCGTGCGTCATCGTCGTCAGCCCCTGCCTGCGCGCTGCAGCGACTGCGGAATCGAGATCTTCCGGGGAGAATTGAGGTTTGGTTTCCTTACCGAGCTCGCTCAAGCTGTTGAGGCCGGAATTGATGATCTTGATGTGATCAGGTCTGCGGGCAGCCTTTTCAGACATGCGAGGGTCACGACCGGCGATGCAATCGGCGAGAGTAAGGCCTTCCGGCGGCGCTCCGCCAAGAATTCTCCCATAACGACCCTTTGCGCGCCAGGCTTTGCCGGCGGCTTTCAGATGGATGGGAAGATTTTGCGCCTCCAGGCATTCGTCTCTAAACCGGAGAGTATGTCCGGCCGAATCCCCGCCATCCCTGAGAGCTACGATTCCACGGGCGAGATGCTTCTCTAGCCTTTGCGCCATACGCGCTCGGGATTGTTCAAACGTGAGCGTCAACTGGCTCTGGCGAACATACTGATCGACCGTTCCAGACCAAGTCAGGTGGACATGGCAATCGACAAGCCCGGGAGCGATCGTGCTGCTGGAGAAGTCGAGAAGCGCGCCCTCCACCGGTGGAGTCTCTCCGGGCCTAAAACGTTTCAGAGAAACAATCATGCCCTTTTCAATTCGCATGAGCGCGTTGCTCCTTGCCGCATCGCCCGTCCCATCTATCAGCCATCCCGCAACGAGAGAAAAACTATCGTTCATTCCGTCCATTCCATGTTCAAAAGTGATTGTGTCGCCTGCCGCATGAAGCGAGCGCTCCCAAGCCGAGAAAAGAAGACCGCAGAGGTCCGAAGGCAGCCGGCGCGCGTCTTTTCCGCCGCAGGCAGTATGACATTGATTTCACAGGCATGCAACAGTAGCACATTTATCCTTTCTGCAACACCCGCGTCTTCGACTTGCCGTCTCCTTGCCCTCCTCTCTTGGAATTCTTAAGATTTTAACCAAAATCTCGTTTCGGACTTTCGCCTTCCGGCAGGGAAACGCATTGTAAACGGCGACAAGCCTCAAGGTTTACCTTCATCACAATTGAGAGGAGAGATATGATCACATATCCCCATAGCATGATCAGAATCGAGGACTACGAACAGCACATCGGAGCGGAAGCGGTCGAGCGGATCATCGGGAAGGCCAAGCCGCTTCAGGATCGTCATATTGCCCATATCAATTCAACATACTATGGAGGAGGCGTCGCCGAGCTCTTGAGCTCAATGGTTCTTCTGCTCAATGGCTTGGGAATCAAAACAGGATGGCGAATCATCCAGGGCACTCCCGACTTTTTCAGCATTACAAAAAAGATGCACAACGCTCTACAGGGAGGGGAAATCAATCTATCGCAGAGGAAGAAAGCAATCTATGAAGACGTAGTAATCGAAAACGCCATACGTAATCACCTCGAGGATCATGATCTCGTAATAGTCCACGATCCCCAGCCCCTGCCCCTGATAAACCATTATCGAAAGCGCGGCCCATGGATCTGGAGATGCCACGTGGATCTGACCAAGCCGAATAAAGAGCTATGGGACTATCTCGCTCCCCACATAGAGCGTTATGACGCCGTGGTTTTCAGCCTCAAGGAATACGTGCAGAACCTCAAGACTCCAATCGTCTTCATCATGCCGGCAATTGACCCTTTCACCATAAAGAATCGCAAGATGAACGAAGAAGAAAAGGATGAGCGGCTCAACCACCACAATATACCCACGGATCTTCCCCTCGTGGTTCAAGTATCCCGCTTCGACATCTGGAAAGATCCCAAGGGGGTCATAGAGGCTTTCAAGATCGCAAGAAAGGAAGTCGATTGCACGCTTGTCCTGCTTGGAAACGTCGCAACCGATGATCCGGAGGGAGCGCATGTTTATGAATCTCTTCTCAGCGCCCAGGAAGAGCGCATCATCATATTGAGCGTGCAGGACACAGCTCTTGTCAACGCCCTCCAGAGCCGCGCAGCCGTCGTGCTGCAGAAATCGCTCCGAGAAGGCTTCGGCCTCACGGTCTCCGAAGCCATGTGGAAGGGAACCCCGGTCATAGGCGGTAATGTAGGAGGCATCCGTTGCCAAATCGAGGATGGGGAAAACGGATTCCTTGTATCCTCCGTCGAGCAGGCGGCGGACAGGATAGTGCGGCTTCTAAAGGATGAGAAGCTGAGGCGCGAAATGGGGGAAAAGGCCAGAGAAACCGTGAGGCGTAAGTTCCTCATGTCCCGCTATATAGAAGAATATCTCAACCTTTTCAATTCGTTTGAGACCATCTACAGACTGGCGCACTGACATCGAGACGGAAGGCTGACAAGACGCTCGATTCCCGAGCCGCTCTGTCTTGAAGCAGCCGCTTTGGCCTTCAGCCGATGCGGATACAAGCTTCCGGCGCTTTTTCAAGGAGCCGTCCGGGGAGATTCCTTGTTACTGGCCCTCACAGTATTATCTTATAGGAAAAATAACATAGAAAGGAGATATGCTATGTCGCATCATGAACAATCGAGCTCCATGCAAAAGGAGAATAAATATTGTTACGAGACTTTCGAAGCCAGCCGCTCAGATTTTGACTCTCAATTCTCGGAGTTCCTCAATACCAGGTACAACAACGGTTGGGAATACGAAAACTGCCAGTTCACCTGCGAAGGAGACAGGCAGATAGCCCATTGTATTTTTGAAAGAGATTGACAATCAATAATTCCCTTTAGGGAGAGATGCTAAATGCAAAAGGGCGTCCGGAGAACCGGACGCCCTTTTTTCATTCATGAGCTCTCGGAAAAGAGCCCCGGAGCCTCGTCCGATCACGCTCGCATAGGAGTCGGCCCACACTGAATACCGCGGCTCATTTTCGATAAGAACCCGCAATAGACAGCCGCTGCCGTAAAGGCGAGGTGGAGAAGGGTGTCGGCAAAATTCAGAGCTATCGGCCCAAGCCACAACTGGTTGTAGTACACCAGTCCAAGCAGCGTAATAACCCCATAGGCCGCAACAAGGACTTGAAAGGATCTCAGCACAGCGCACTCGCTCTTCCTGCACGCCCAAAGCAACAACCCTCCCGTAAACAGGTGGATGAGGTTGTGCAGGGCGTTGACATGGAAGATCCCGAACAGAAACCCATTGGAAGTGATGCCCGGGATGAATCCCAGAATCCCTATTAGAAGGAACATATAGCCAAATATCCTTGCCCATCGCGTTATCATGAGCTACTCCTTTCATCAGTTGAAGGTCTATTCGTTAGGACTCGCCTGGATAATAAGTATTTGGAATTGTCTATATTTAAGGTAGACAGCCTGCCGAGATCAGTCAACAAAAGCCTCAATATAGCAGCCAAGGACAGCAAAGAAGTAACCCACACCGTTTCGCCCAGTTGCACGCACATGGGTTGCCTGGTTTCGTGGAATGATGCGGAAGAGTCCTGGGACTGCCCTTGCCATGGCTCCAGATTTGAAGCCGATGGGACTCTTATTCATGGGCCCGCGCTCGAGGATCTGGAGAAGAAGCCTATTGGCTGATGGCTCATTTTAGAAAACGCGCCATGAGCTCTTCTGAAGGAACCATGCAGCTGTCGCTCTTGCCGAAGAGCCTGTAGCGGTTTTTGGCGATAAAATTGTAGCCGAGATCGCGAACAGGCCTCGGTATGATGCGCAGAAGCCCGAGGACGGGCCACCCGCCCGATAGCTCCTTCGCGATCCTCACCGCCGCATCGCTTTTCGTTCTAACGCGATCGCCTTCGATGAGGACGAAGCTTCCCGGCCCCTCCGGCTCAACCTCATATTCTTTCATCAGTCTCCTCCCCAGAGGAGACTGCATGGAGGCAAATTTGAATCTCCCCTTGCGGTCGCGTTCTATAATGAATTGAACAGAGTGATTGCAAAGATTGCACTCGCCGTCGAAAAGAACTACGAGGGCATCATCTTTTTCCACCGCCATGATATTTCTCTCTTCCTGATGACATTCTTTTACCCATAAAGATAAGGCGACGAAACCGCCGAGAGAACCGACTCATTGCATTTAGCCTCTCGCAACGGAGGCTCAGCATAAGAAACGATCCCCCGCCTGACTCACGCTTGTCCCATACTCCAAGCATGATTACCTGAAAATTGGGGCCTTATGATTTTTCCCCAAAAATTCAAAAGAACAGGGCTCACGCATTCAGATCAAGAACCAGAAATGAATTAATTTGGAGGTCTTTCCGTGAACGATCATCTCATCACATATCTGAACGATCATCTTGCCGGGTCGGTAGCGGGAATCGCTCTTGCCAAGCGCTGCCAGGCCAATAACTCCGACGCGCACTGGGGGGAATTTCTCACCAGACTCATTACACTGCTGGAAAAAGAGCAGGGAAATCCGAAAAAGATGATCGACGCCCTTGGCTCTTCGGAATCAACGGTAAAGAAGCTTGCAGGATGGAGCGCCGAAAAGCTGAGCCGATTGAAGTTAAACGATTGGCTTCTCACCTCTTCCAGTCTGAGCCTCTTGGAAGAGCTGGAGATGCTCGTCATGGGACTCAAGGCTCAACACCGCATGTGGGTCGTTCTCGCCTCACATTGTGGAAATTACCGTCAGATCTGTCAGGTAGATTTCAAGAAGGCGGCGGACGAAACCGGAGCCATGCTTGAAGAGCTCGAGCAGCATCATCTCGAAGCCGCCCGCCTTGCTCTTTGCGCGTGAGGAGCGCCCCCTCTCTTCAAAAGGACCCTGGATTGGAAAAGATAGCGATGGATAAGGCTCAATTTCTGCTTGAAGCACAAGCGGCGCTCCCCTCGCTCCTTGCGCTGCCCGGCGATCGAAGATCACGGAAGACGCCGTGGCCAATGCTCTGCTTCCTTCATGGTTATGATGAAGGACCTCCCGCCAAAATCGAGGAGGGCGTCGCAAAGCATGGCCCGTTGCGTCCCGAGAATGTCATTCGAGTGCTCAAAGATTTCATCGTGATTGCGCCTCAACTGCCTATGCGAGGGGATCTCTGGGGCCGTTTCGCAGACGGCGTGCAGCAGGTTGTTCGGAATGCGCAAAAAACATACGGAGGCGATCCCAAGCGCACATACCTTACCGGCTTCAGCTTCGGGGGCAACGGAGTGTTCGATCTTGCGCTGCTCCAGCCCGATTTCTGGGCCGCGCTCTGGGCCGTCGATCCCACCCGGCCTCCAATCCGCGATCCGAAGCGCCCCGTATGGCTATCCTTTGGCGAAGTCGCCCGCTATAACAAAGAGGGCTTTATCCGGGCACTCAATCTTGCGGAGCTTGGCGAAAGCGGCGGAGCGGATCGCGTCTACCTTGATGAGGGGTCAAACCATGTCGGCTCCGCAACGCTGGCATATCGGGATGAGCGGATCTACTCGTGGCTGCTCTCCAAGCATTTGCCGTAAGCCGCCTGATCGCCGTCGTGCCCTTTCTCACATCGCTACTGCCTTACTCGGCCTCCAGCAGGCGTCGTGTCACCAGAATGCAACGATCAGCTTAGATCGCTAGCAAGAGGAATAGATTTAGAGACATAACACCATTGGCTAGCCTTACTCTACTGTGAATGCCCCTATCATTGTGGTTGTCCCTGCTTTGTTCACTACGACGATGTTGCAGGTCCCCGGGGAGAGTCCCTTAGGCGCTAGAAAATCGATTTCATTCATTTCCCAGGATTTCACCTTACCGGCCTTTCGGACTTCGCCTTGCTCCAGGTACACCTTTCCCTTTTTCACCCCAAAGAAATCGCCGGTGATAGTCACTAACGTTCCCACAGAACCATTACCGGGATTCACCAGTGCAATAGAGGGTGTTCTCACTGTAAAAGCCCCGGGTTCGCTGAGAGGCTCTACCCCCTTTGGACGCACCTCTACATCGTAGGTCTCGGCAGGAGGCGTCTTCTTCAGACTGCATACTATTTCCCCAGGGAGCCACGACTCCACCTTTGCGGCGACGCCGCCTATCAGCACTTTGCCCTTCTTCGTCCCAAATACAGGCCCTGCGCCAGTGATCGTTATCTGTGCGCCCTGGGCGCCTTCAAACGGGACAGTTTGGAAATAGGTCCATGTCTGCTCATAAGTAATGCTGAGCTCAGACCTGTCTATATAAAAGTCCCCTGCTGTAAGTTGAAGCTCTACAAAGTCGCTGCGCGCTTTGAGTTGGTATCTACCGTCATAGAGGGTAGAAAGGGCGTCGATTGGGAAGGTTACTACATCGTAGATGGGCGGTGCGGTCTCATTTCCCTGGACCTCCCGGTAATGTACCTTGGTGATGGCCTCATCAATGCTATATACGCTCACTTTCTCGTAGTTAATAGGAATCCCCAGCCATGTAGTGGAATCGTTATTATCCTCATGATTGTCGTCGTGAAGATACAGTTTGATGGATGCTGAGGCGATGATAGAGCCTGGAGGAATCGTGAAGTTGTGGACCCACTCGACGTAATCCTCTTCGAGGTCGCCACCCCCACTGCTTAAAAACATGATAGCCGTCTCATCTCGCGAGGCAATGAAGTCGTTGGGGTCTTCTGTCCCGGTGGTGGTAAAAATGGTGGTGTCGGTGAATGTGACGGGCTCCGCTCCAACGGGTGTCGGCATAAGGGCTGCAACCGAAAGCAAGATCAACAGAAGGCTTCTCATGATGACTTTCCCCCTTGTCTGTCCTCAAACCCAAGCTAGCACAGTTCGGCTGATATGCCGCGCCGGTTTGGGATCGATAGGACCCTTCGGCCGGGATGTCGGAACTGGTACAGGACTTCCGCGTAGCGGTACTAGTACTGCTTGGCGGAAATGCGCAGCCAGTTAAGGCGGGCGCGAAAAAACCCTGCCCACCCTACGCCTCCAAAGAGGTTGGAAGAGCGTAGGGTGGGCAAAAGCGAAGCGTTGCCCACCGAAACTGCGCCTAAACTTCCGCCTAGCAGTACTAGTGGAGCGTCAAGATCGTTCCTTCTGGTGAGAGCGGGCCCCCTCTCCCTCAAGGGAGAGAGAAAAACCGCAACCGGAAAATTCAAAGTTGACGGTCCACTAGGCTTTTTTCTTAAAAGCCCGCGGCTTTCCGTCCCCACATCTCGGTAGGTTTGACTTTGTCTCTCAAGTCGATTAATTCGTCTTCTGGTCGCTTAAGGAATGAAGCAGTCAGGCCAGAAGAAAGGTGAGTGCATGTCTTGAGTTGCATTGGAGCCCTCCTCTACATTTGAAGAAATGTAAAGGGAATCTTGTGTACAGCACGAGCATCATTCCTAGCAACTCTCGTTATGCATTGCAATCGGGGATTTCCCTATTTCGATAGGTGAATTCCTTGGTTGGAATCAATATGGAAGAGTGCGCATTCTCTACACCGATGGGTTTTATGAGCGAATCCCATAATGGGGCATAGCACTTTCCGGTGGTATCGCAGGCTCAAGCACCCGCTAATAGCTGCGAGCCCTCCGGGCTCCCTCCCGATTGTCGTTGCAAAAGAGCCGCACCCTTTCAAGAACAGCAACTTCCACCGGTCGAGCGCAGCTTTCGTTCCTGCAGCCATTCGCTGATCATCCCCGCAGCGCATCCAACCCCGGAATCGACCGTAATGGCGTTAACGGGACAGTTGAGCGCACAGCCGCCACACTCCATGCAGGCATCCCGATCCCTTAGGTAGGCCTTCTTTTCTCCTGAGGCGAAGACCTGATGCGGACAGACTTCGACACACCGTCCGCAGCCGATACAAGACGATTCCCGAAACTCGAGCGTCGTTGCTCCTTTTAAGTATCTGTAGCCTTTCACCTAAGTTTTCCTCTCCATCAGAGAAACATTGCTGTAACCGCCAAGATTGCGCTGACCACAAGGGCTGAGCACATTGCAGGCAGGGCGATTCTCATTTCTCTCTTGACTCCCGTGCGGGAAGTGTAAGGGGTGCATCCAGTAAAGTTGAGAGTATAGAAAGCGCTTACCGCCGGCAGAGCGAGGAATGCAGCAGCCGTTGCCGCTATATTCCAATCATTTCCGCCGACAAACAGGCGCCATATTGCACTCCAGGCCACACCCATGATGGCGCCCTTGATAGCAAAGCTCCTTCCCGGCAGCCAAGGAAGGAGCATCGGCCCTACTGCAACTCCGCTCAGCATTGCCCCGAGATAGGCGGCACAGGCCTTTATCCCTGAATCGGAGCCACCCAGAAGCGCTCCCGCAATAAACAGGCAAATCAGAATGAGCAGAGTCGATTTCAGGGCCATAACAATTTCCACCGGGACCAAGGCGGCTCGCTCTCTGAAGGTGAAGCTCAACTCGCGCATGGCAGGCGTTGTCGCCATGCCGTTGTCCAGGAATGCCGGCAGATCATGGGCTCGAATGGCGGCATACTTGACCGCAAAGCCTGTTTGTCTGGCGACCTCATGGGCGGCTACGCCTGGCGCTCCCAGGATCGGCGCTAAGAGGCGGCGATGCGCGACCACCTGGTCCAGCCTGACCGCCTTGATCCTTCCCACCAGCTCCTCTGTGCCGAATGTTCCCTTCCCAGCGGCGCACCAGACATTGATGCCAAAGGTTTCGAGCACCAGCACCCAGACATTGCGACCTGACAATGCGCTGCGGACAATGTCGTAAGTCATCTTGTAGTTAGCCGTCACAACAACTGGGTCCGCCTCTGAAGGATTGCCCACGGCGTAGAGCCCGGGCGGCACTTTATAGTTCATCCTGCCTATGCCCCAGCGAGCCTTGCATGCGCCGAGGCGATCACTGAAATGAAGCTCTGTCGAAATGCGCGGCGCTCGTCCCCCGGGGGTCTGCAGCCAAGATTGAAATCCGGGGACTCTCTCGGTTACCTCTCCGCCACCGGCGGCCATTGGAGGTCCTCAACAGGGCGGCTTATCGGTCCGGGCGCTGCCGCACGCCAGCGGAATCATCTTACTTTCCGCATCCCTCACCATCTCTATTTCCTCAATTTTCATGACACACTTCCACAGATAGTTTTCTGCAATATGCTACCTTGCCACGGTCTTGCGCTTGAAGAGGGGCATCGACTCGAATATTCGCTTTATTCTTTCCGCCATACAGCATTCAAT
The DNA here is from genome assembly GCA_964578835.1 of uncultured Syntrophobacteraceae bacterium. Taxonomy (GTDB): domain Bacteria; phylum Desulfobacterota; class Syntrophobacteria; order Syntrophobacterales; family Syntrophobacteraceae; genus CAZOEL01. The sequence continues at coordinate 11,105 of CAZOEL010000077.1, forward strand.
TCATTCCATAACATCTAAAAGGCTATGAAACAATGGAAGTCGGCAGGAAGGATCAAGTCGAAAGGATCGAAAAAGAAGACTTTTGACCCGGTATTCATTACAGGTAGGTAACATCTTAAGGCTACATTTTGCCTGCAAAAGTCCCCTTCTTGAGATGTTCCGCCCCACCGAGATATGCGTGGCATGAGTCTTTAGATTCTAATTAATTGCTTCTTTAGCAAGTCATTGACAGCGCTCGATATGGCTTTGGAAGCAGAATCGACAATGACCATCCCTTCTATGGAAGGGACGCAGCCATCCGATTGAGCGCCGCAGCTTGTCGCCACAAGCACCATCATGAAGGGATGCTTGCCCCTGGAGGCTTTTGAGAGAGCGGACGCCGCTTCAAGTAAGGATTCGCCAGGCTTTTGAACGCGTATCGGGATAAAGACATCCTTATTCGGCGCATTCAAAATAGCGTCTATTCCGCTGCTTCTGTGGACGGGCGTCAACTCGAGCCCCTTAAGGTATTGAAGAGCGTCTTCATCAACCTTTCGATATGCGTTTCTGCCGACCGCTAACAGCGCCGATTCGGTTTTGGTGGGGTTGCCGAGTCTGGCTCGAGTAAGGTCGATTGCCTCTTCCGAAATATCGATCCCGATTGAATCGCGCTTCATCAGCTCCGCCGCAACGAGCGCGGCGCCGCTGCCGCAGAAAGGGTCCAGCACCAGATCCCCCTCGTCCGTACACAAGCTTATGATTCTCTCGAGCAGCAGCACCGGTTTTTGGGTTGGATACCCTGTTCGCTCTTTCGCTTTTGGATTGAGATACGGAATATCCCATACGTCGCCAAGAGGAACGCCGCTCCTGCAACCATTCGGTATGATTCCGCCATTCTCATCCTTTGCGTAAACGATCTTCCCGTGGGCATCGCGGGCTCTTTTCTGACGAATCTGATCAGTATTGGTCGCCGGAGAGTAATCTTCCAAAATTTCGTTGAACTTGAAGCTACCGCTTTTCGTGTACAGATAGATATTCTGGTGAGAAGGAAGCAGCTTTCGCTGAGCTCTGGACCATCTCCGATAATGCCAGATAATTTCGGACCTGAACATGTCGCGCCCAAACACTTCATCCAGAATCAGCCTGGCAATATGGGAAGCCTTCCTGTCACAGTGAAAGAAAATCGAGCCGCTTGGCTTCAAAACGCGATGCAGCTCGATAAGCCGCTCGTGCAGGAAGCCAGCGTAGGCTTCCATTGATTGCCACACATCCGCGAAGCTAAACTCTTTCGACCTGTCTTTGTTTTTCAGCCTCTGCACTCTCTGAGAAAAAAAAGGAGGATCGAGATACACAAGATCGACGCTCGTTCCTTCCATACCCCCGACTATCCGCAGGCAGTCATCCTTGAAGAGCTTATAGGACATTTTCTTCCCAGCTTTGACTTCCGTTATTCACTTTTGGAATTGTAAAGAAATAGCTCCTTCACTCGATTCCCAGTTCAGCGTTTCTTCGTCAGGATTACCGAATGAGCGAAAACAAGCAGCATACTACCTGAAGAAGCCCGACAACCGAAACGAGATCTTTTACTCAATGTTATTTCCAAGGGCTGGAATTGCAGAGTGCTCTTTCACCTTTTCCATTAAAAGTATATTGTAATCTCATCGATCGATATGACATGTTTGCTGGCGAGCTCTTTGAAGTAAGCGCACTGAGAGCATGCTCCGAGTGTGAATATTCATAGCGAGATAGACGACGATTTTGAAATGAAGGGAGATGACGGGACAGGAGAGGGTCTCGAAAAGAAATAGTCAAAGCATCGGGTTAGAGCTGCTCTAGCCGGCCCCAAACCAATAATTCCAGATTTCTCAATAGAATTAACACATTAAGTCGGTTGCAAAATGCAACCGGTAAATCTTTATAAATTACAGCTAGTTATCCACCCTATCAAAACAACCATAAACAGGAGATCCGTGATGAACGTTTCAGAGGCGATTCTAACGAGAAAGAGCGTGAGGGCTTACCTGGACAAACCGGTTTCCGGGGATGATCTGGAGAGGATCATCGAGGCGGGCCGATGGGCTCCGAATGCGGGGCCTTTTCAGGTGTCCGTGGTCCGGAACGCGGAAATGCTCCAAAGGATCAATGACCGCACGCTTGACGCCATGTTGAGCTCAGGCAACGAGCTCCTAGTGCAGAGAGCGTCCTTGCCGGGGTATCAGCCGCTCTACGGCGCTCCGGTCCTGATCCTTCTTTCCGGACCTGGGGACGCTCCCTTCAGCGCCGTCAACGCAGCGCTTGCAGCACAGAACATGCTTCTAGAGGCGACCGGTTTGGGGCTCGGCTCGTGCTATCTCGTCTCCCCCACCTTGGCTCTCAATGCAAAGGCCAACCGAGACCTGACGCAGCAGGCGGGCATCCCTGAAGGTTACAAGCTGCAGTGCGCGGTCATCGTGGGATATGCGGCGGCAGAAAATAAGTTCAGCGTCGGCGAGCGCTCCAGGAAGGGGTCTCTCAACTTCGTTGACTGAAATTCCTCTCAGAAGACGCCGCAGTAGAGAAACCGCTCCTGAGCAAGCTAATCCGTTTTCTGCCAATCGGCTTCTATGGGAACAGGAAAATAGCGATGCTGATCATCCGCAAAGAACAAATGGAAGCTTTCAGCCAATACATGATTGAGCAGTTTGAAGAGAGCGCGCAGGCATACTTGCGCAAAGCCTACGCCGAGCAGTTGAAGGAAAAAGACGACGCCTGGCTACGGCTCATCATAAAGGCTGGAATCAAGAAGGCCAGGGGGCATGGCTTCGAGCTTGAAAGCCAGGTGAGACGCTACATCGAGTGCATGCTGCTTTGGGGGGAGGATTTCGACGCAAATCCCGACGCCGCATGGGCGGCGGAGATTCTTAACGACAACAGCGCTTCCAAGGACGAGAAGTTAAAGCGCATCATGAGTCATCTCGAACAGCGCCTGGAGAAGAGATCATGAGTGAAACATCGGATAGGACCCTCGGGAGCCCCGTAGAGTCCTGCCCCAAGGAGCTGATAAACGCCCGGTGGGAGCAGGAAACGGTGAAGTGCGGCGATAACGCCGGAATGCTGGCCGACACGGTCAACATTGCCGCCGGGGTGAATGCGACTTTCACAATCACTGCCGCATCCGGCGGAGGAACCGTTGCGACGGAGATAAGCACGACCATGCCCTCGTCCGTCAGGGGGACATGGCTGAGTAAGAAGTCCACCAGCGTCTGGAACAACCCCGAGGACAGATTCAGCGTTACCGCCGACGGACTGACGGCCCAATCTCAAGACCCGCAGCTCTCCATCCACATCTATCCCGATATTGCGCAGGCTTCGTTGACAAGAACGCTTCAGGCGCCCCCCGGGTCTTCCAATTTTCGTTGGGATGAGAAAGTCCACATCGAATTCACCAACCGCAAGCTGATCCTGACGGTCAAGGTGCGGCTGTTGAACCGGACGCAAAACCGACCGGAAAGAGGGAAAAAGGAGTCTTACGCAGATTACGAAGCCCGCTGCAATGAGATTCCGGTTAGCGGCGCTGTGCCCGACGCCTCCAAGCAAAGCATCAAAAGCACCGTCGAAGGCGTTTACCGGGATCAATGGAACGTTCATCGAAGAAACTGCGGCAGGGGTAGCGCGTGCGACTGCGACCGCGCCAAAAAATGCTGCAAATTCGAGATCGAAGTGCGCCTCGAATTTGTGGAGACTGCCGGTTCGATGGTGAATGACGTCAATATGTGGCCGGGGACCGGGCGCGCCGATTCCGCCAACTGGCACCGCATCGAGTCGAGGCCAGGGAAATCCTGGGCTCATGAGGTGGGGCACCTGATGGGGTTCTATGATGAATATTCCGAAGGCGCTACGGGAAGCCCCCCATGGCGTCCCAATGTCCCGAGCAGCATCATGGGCAGCGGGACCGAGGTGTTGGATTATCATCTGGAAGAATTCCGCGCCTGGTTTTCCGGGCAAGCGGGCGAAGAGTTCAACCTACTTAGAAACTAGATGATTTGCTTATGAAAACATTCATCGGACTTTCAATCCTTTTGCTGCTGTTGGGCATCTTTGGAGATCAAGCGATGAGCCAGACACCATTTACGATAACCGCTTCTTTTCCCGTCGACGAAGGCGGCTTGCATCATTTGATCCGCCTCGATGAAACCGGCCGCGTGGATCTCGTCGTGGAGAACAATGCCGACGATGCGGACGGCGATGCGATCGGCGCGTACAGAACGGAAATTGGAGCAGAGCGCGCCCGGGAATTGCGCGACATCTGGACGACGTTGAGCAAGCGGCCCCGGCCCACGGTGCCCCCCGTTCCACCGGGAGCGCCGATGGTTATGGCGACTCTGGAAGAGGAAGGAAAGAAGGAAACCTGGATGATCGAGCCCAGTTCATCTCCTCCAGCGATGTGCAAGGCGGCCGATCACCTTCGGGAGCTTGGAAAAGAGGCCGTCAAAAAGCCGCTCCGCGAGATCAAAATGCAGGCGAAGCTCGAGCAGGCCGCAGTGGAAAAGTCGGCTGCGGTAAAGCTCGTGATCCAATTGAGCGCCAACGGCGTGGAGCCGGTCGGGATCGTGGACCCCTTGAAGGCGCCGCTGATGCGGCAAGGGGGATTCACCTTCTGGGGAGTGCGCTCCGATCTTCCGCCCGCGGACCTTTGGCCGCACCATTCCGTCCATCAGCTTCTCACGACGAATTTTCTCAAGAGCTCCAAAACGCCCAACGAGCCCACGAAAGAGGGAGAGCTCTTTTTGGAGCCGCCCCAGACCGCGGAGTATGAATTCAGCATACCCGTCAACTGGGAGCCGGGAGAATACGAGATCAGAGTCATTTTCGAGACTCTCAGCGCCTCGAGCAAAACGCTCAGGGGAAAAATCACGTCCGCTCCGGTCAAGCTGAAAGTCGGCTGGTAGGCGGCATATCGAGAGGCGAGATGCAGACGGATGCCGTCCGGCTGCGTCTCGTCGCGCAATGCTCGGATGGCGCAGATGTTCTCTTCTTTTCAGAATCGAATAATCACATTTTGCCTTTTTGTGATGGCGCTCTTTCTGCCGTCGCTGCAGCGAGGCGCAGAGGCTGAGACGCTGTCGTTCGTGCTCGACGCTCCTGCTCACAGAGCGCGGGAGGCCGAAATCATTGCTGGACAACTGGCCGAGGCGGGCATCCGCGCCGAGGTGCAGATCTGGGACAAATCCGAGCTGAACGCAATCGCTCAAAAAGGATATCGCCAAGCCTATTTGACCGATTGGGGCAGCTCTTTTTTCGACCCTTACGACCTGGCGGTTCCCAAGCTCTCCACAGGCGGTCGCGGCAACTTTTCCTTTTACTCCAACCGGCGCGTCGATGATCTCTTGAATCTCGCCGGCTCGTCAACCGACGCCGCGCAGCGTAAAACAGCCTATCGGGAGGTCCAGGAGATCATCCATCAACAGAGTCCATGGGCTTTCGGATACACTCTGACGCGTTTCGAAGGAAAATCGTCGTTGGTGGAAGGATACACACCCTCTTTGGATGGTCGCATCAATCTCCACGACGTACGGTTGACCGAGGGAGACGCGCTGCTGGTCGTTCTGAGCGCGGATTCCTTTCTTACCCTGGACCCGGCAGCCTACCGGAACCGCGAAACCGAAACGGTCGTTCGAAATCTCTTTGACGCTCTCGTCACCAGGACGCCCGAGGGGAAGGTGGTGATGGAGCTGGCCGAGTCGTACGAAACACCCGATCCTCTCACCTACGTTTTCACATTGAGGCAGGGTCCCCGCTTCCACAACGGGGAGCCCGTGACCGCCGCCGATGTGGCTTTCACCTTCGAGAGAGTCCTCAACCCTTATGGCCTTCATGGGAAGCCCAGCCCGCGCAGGGACCTGCTGGGACCGGTGGAACGGGTCGAGGTCATCGCTCCGGACAAGGTTCGATTCACGCTCGAACGCCCGTTTCCTCTCCTCCTGCAAGCTCTGGCTCATTTCCAGATCGTCCCCGAGAAGTATATGCGCAAGGTCGGCAAGGAGGGTTTTGCCGGCAGGCCGATCGGCGCCGGTCCTTTCGCTTTTGTGGAAGGGTCGGTTGATGCGGAGATCGTGATGGAGCGCTTTGAAGACTACTATGGCGGCTCTCCGGAGATACCTCCCCTTGGTCCCGCCCCGATCAAACGAGCGATCTTTCGCCCGGAGCCGGACGCCGCCAGACGAGCGGCTGTTCTCCTTGACCCCATCGCCGCTATCGTCCAGGATGTTCCCGTAGACGAGATCGAAGCCGTCAGGCAAAAGAATCATGCCCGGATTCTCGCTGTGGATGGATCTCGATCCTATCAGCTCGAGCTCAACAACGCTCTGCCGCCTTTCAACGACATCCGAATTCGAAAAGCAGTGAGTTTTTCCATTGACTGGAAGGCGGTTTTAGCGCAAGCCTATCATGACTCAGGAAAACCACTTGCAACATGCTTTCTGCCAAACGGCTTCGGATTCGACCCCGAACTGCGGCCTATCGGGAGAGATCTTTCCGCTGCGCGTCAACTGTTGCAGGAAGCGGGATACGAGGCTCAGCCAGAGCTGCGGAACGGGCATTTGCCGGAGCGATCGGCGGCGTCCTCAAATGAATGATCCGGCCATGCAGCTGACGGGCCGGACGAAGACCGGTGAGATATGGCGAAAAATTCGTTTTTGATCCGAGCCCTGCTGCTCCTTGCCCTATTGACGGCTTCAAGGCCTGAAACGGCGCGGGCGCTCACGGGCTCAGGCGCGTCGACGGATTCGCCCGCCACTCTTGTCATCGCCGCAGGCCAGGACAGTCCCCCTTATTATTATGTCGACTATCTGGGTCGCCCACGCGGCTGGCTCATCGATCTCTGGGAGCTGTGGTCCCGCAAGACGGGCCAGGCGATCTCCTTCAAGACCGCTCCTTTCGGCGAAACCATTGAACTGCTGAAGAGGGGGGAAGCGGACATCCACGCGGGCTTGTTCTACAGCGACGAACGAAGCCGCTCCATGCAGTTCGTAATGCCCGTGGTTGAAGTGAGCACTCACTATTTTCACCATCGAGACATCCACGGCGTCAACTCTCTCGAGGACCTCAGGCCTTATCGGATCGGAGTCATCAAGGGGGATTACGCTCTGGAGCACCTGAAAGAGAATCTTCCGGGCGCTACTTTAGCTCTTTACTCGAGCAACAATGAGCTTTTCGACGCTGTGGAGAAGGGCGATATCAAGGTCTTTGTCAAGGACACCGCAATCGCCGTCTCCATGCTGGCGGATCGCGGCCTGCTCTATGAATATGCATACCCACAGGAAAGTCCTCTTTATACCAGACATTTCATGGCCGCAGTGCGTCCGGGAAACGATCTCCTGGCCGCGCGCATCATGGAGGGCATGCGGCTGATCACTCATGAAGAATCGGCGTTGATCGACCGCAAATGGTCGGGAAGGTCCCACAAGAAAACCGAGCAGGTCCTGGTGGTGAGCTGTCTTCGGGACAATGCTCCTTTCACCATGATCGCGCCCAGCGGAGAACCTACGGGCATGTTCGTGGATCTGTGGCGGCTCTGGTCCCAGAAGACCAATCGGCCCGTGGAATTCCGGTTTGCGGGCTGGAAAGAAAGCCTGGACGCCGTTGCAAGGCAAGAGGCGGATATTTATTTCGGATTGCTTCGAAACGAATCCCGTTCGCTTTGGATGGATTTTTCCCCTCCGCTCTATCCCGTAGCCATTTCCCTGTTCCATGCGTCCGGCAACCAGTGGAGTTCGTTGGATAAGCTCAAAGGAGAACAGGTCGGCGTCGTCAAAGGCTCATTTCAGGAGGGCAGCCTGCGGAGGGAATATCCGGACCTGCGCCTGGTCCCTTTTGAAAAGCTTGAACCAATGATCCGGGCCGTAGCGGAAGGCCGGCTCGCGGCTTTCGCGGGCGAGACCGTCTCGAGCCAGTCCGCCATCGATAAGATGGGGCTCTCGAGCCGCGTACAGGGAGGAACAGAGCGGCTTTTTCTTAGCCACCTTCAGGCCGGGGTGATCAAAGGGAGGTCCGACTTGCTGGAACTAGTCAATCAGGGACTTGAAGCGATATCCAATAAAGAGATCCTCGATATCGAAAGATATTGGATACAAAGCCCGCAGTCGAGGCTCTTCGCCCAGTTTCCGCGTCAGATGGAGCTCAACGCCGAGGAGAAAGAGTGGCTTGCGCAACACCCGGTCATACGGCTCGGCATCGACTCCAACTGGCCACCTTTCGAGTACATGGACGACTACTCCGCCTATAAAGGCATCGCCTCGGAATATGCCTCCTCGATCGGCAGGAAATTGGGAATCGAAATGGCTCCCGAGCGCGGCCTCTCCTGGGCTCAGGTGTTGGAGCGGGCGCAGACGGGCAATATCGATGCGATCACCTGCATCACGCCCTCAGACGAAAGGAGCCAATTCCTCTTATTCACGTCGCCCTATTTGAGCGTGAGAAACGTTGTTTTGACGCAGCGCAATAAGCCTCTCTTGAACGGACTGACCGACCTGAACGGCAAGAAGGCAGCGGTGGTTCACGGCTATCTCGTGCAGCAGATGATCGCTCGCGATCATCCGGGGATCGCGCTCATTCCGGTGGATCACATCGACCGAGGGCTGCGCATGGTGGCCGAAGGTTACGCGGATGCCTACGTGGACAACCTCATTTCCATCACGTACGCAACACAGAAGCTCAAGCTGAACGACGTCATTGTGGCGGCCACGACGCCCTACGAAAGCAACCTGGGCTTCGGCGTTCGAAAAGACTGGCCCATTTTCGCCGGCATCCTTGAAAAAGCTCTTCAGTCCATTCCCGAGCAGGAGAAGCAGCACATCCACAACCGCTGGGTCGGACTGCAAGTGGAGCGCGCCATCGACTGGAATTATGTCTGGCGGGTGCTCGCTCTCGTCATGACGGCGAGCTTTCTGGCAGTTTTATTCATCGTCGCGTGGAACCGGCGGCTGGCAAGGGAAATCGGCGAGCGCAAACGGATGGAAGAGGAAGTGGTTCGGGCCAAGGAAAAGGCGGAGGAAGCCGCCAGATCGAAGAGCGAGTTCCTGGCCAACATGAGCCATGAGATCCGCACCCCGATGAACGCTATTCTCGGCATGACTCATCTCGCCCTGCAGACGGAGCTGAACACGAAGCAGCATGATTACCTGAAGAAAATAGACGTCTCGTCGAAATCTTTGCTTCGAATTATCAACGATATCCTCGATTTTTCCAAGATAGAGGCGGGCAGACTGGAAATGGAGGCCACGCCGTTTTATCTCGAGGACGTGCTCGACAACCTTTCAAGCCTCTTCATGGTCAAAGCCCAGGAGAAGGGCCTTGAAGTGCTCTTTTCCATTGCGCCAAATACGCCCATGGGGCTTGTGGGCGACCCGCTCAGGCTCGGACAGGTTCTCGCCAATCTGGCGTCGAATGCCGAAAAATTTACGGAAAAAGGCGAAATCGTCATTTCCGCCAAACTTGTTGACAGGATGGACGAAAGGGTTGTGCTCCAATTTGAAGTCCGAGACACGGGCATCGGAATGAGCGAGGAGGAGCAAGGGAAGCTTTTCCTGGCCTTCAGCCAGGCGGACGCCTCGACAACGCGGCGTTACGGCGGAACGGGGCTCGGCCTTGCTATCTGCAAACGTCTTGTTGAACTGATGGGCGGCGTCATACGGGTGGAGAGCGAGCCGGGAAAAGGCAGCGCCTTCTTCTTCACAGCCGCCTTCGGCCTGCACGAGCAGAAGAAGAAAGCCCCGCGCCGCATTCGGGATGACTTCAAGGATATGCGGGTGCTCGTGGTGGACGATAATCTCACTTCGCAGTTGATCCTCGGGGAAACGCTCAAAAGCTTCGGCTTTCAGGTCAGCCTGGCGAGCTCCGGCGCAGAAGCGCTGGACATCCTGGAAACCGCCGAGGAAGAGCGCTCCTTCGAACTGGTGCTCATGGACTGGAAAATGCCCGGCATGGACGGCCTGGAAACCTCCCGACGCATCAAAGAGCACTCGAAGCTCGGGCGCATCCCCACCATCATCATGGTCACAGCCTACGGACGAGAAGAAGTCATGCGCCGGGCGGAGCGCCTTGGGCTGGACGGCTTCCTCATCAAACCGGTAGGACAATCGGTGCTCTTCAACACTATCGTGGAAGCGTTTGGAGAAGAGGCGGAGAAGTCGGCGCTCAAGGATTCCGAAGCAGCCTTACCGGAGAGCCCTGCGGCCGGGATCCGAGGAAGCAGAATCCTCTTGGTGGAAGACAATGAAATCAACCAGCAAGTAGCGCGGGAGATCCTGGAAAAGGCGGGAGTGAAGGTCACGGTGGCCTCTGACGGCGGCGAGGCGGTGGAACTGGCTCGCAGGAACGAATTCGATGCCGTGCTCATGGACATCCAGATGCCGGTCATGGATGGTTTTGCCGCCGCGGCCGCCATCCGCTCGGAAGAGAGGCTCGGGGATCTGCCCATCATCGCCATGACCGCTCACGCAATGGCCGGCGATCGTGAAAAGAGCCTGGAAGCGGGCATGAACGATCACGTCACCAAGCCCATCGACCCGATCTCGCTTATCGCAACTTTGGAGAAATGGGTTGAGGGAGGCAAGACTTTCGCCCCCACGACTCCGGACACATACAATAAGAATGAACGGCTTGCGGCTTTGCCCGACCGAATCGAGGGCGTCGACATGCGGGAGGGCCTCATGAGGCTGGGCGAAAATCGGAAGCTCTATCACGATCTGCTCGTAAAGTTTCGGAAGAGCTATTCCGATGCAGCATTAAGGATCGAAGACCTCCTCGAGAAGGGAGACGCAGAGCAGGCCCGCCGCCTGGCCCACTCCGTCAAAGGCATAGCGGGAAACCTGGGAGCAAGATCTTTGTTTGAGGCGGCCGGCGAGGTCGAAAGCGCGCTTCAATCCGGAGAGATGGAACGACGCGCAGGATTGCTCCGGGACTTTGGCCTGGAACTGGACAGAATCATTCGGGGGCTTCAGGTCGTTTCGGATGAGGCGCCGGAGGCAAGAGTCGCCGACGATGCTTCCGCGGATGATCCCGATGCGGCGCTTGCTCTGATCGAAGAGCTCCTTCCTCATGTCAGAGCGCGCAAGCCCAAAAGATGCGAGCCGTTCCTCGAGCAAATCGCCGCACTCGCCTGGCCCGGGAATCTGCATGCCGACGCGGCGAGCCTCAAGGAGAGCATCAGGAAATATCAATTCAAAGAAGCCATCGATATTCTCAACGACATGAGCTCCAAACTGAAAGGCTGAAACATGAGCGATATCGGCGATTGCACCGTGCTGCTTGTGGACGATGCAGTTGAAAATATGGACATCCTGGTGGCGGCTCTTGGAAATGAAGTAGACATAACCGTCGCCATGGACGGCGACTCGGCTCTTGAGGTGGTCTCCGAAGAGAGGCCCGCTTTGATCCTGCTCGACATCGAAATGCCGGGCATGGACGGCTACGAAGTGTACCGCTGTCTCAAGGCCAATCCCCAGACGGCTTCCATTCCGGTCGTTTTCCTTTCAGCGCGCTCCGATCCCGCGGCCATGGCCAAAGGGCTCGAGATGGGAGCCGTCGACTTCATTACGAAACCGTTCGCCGTGGCGGAAGTTCTTGCCAAAGTCCGGAATATTCTCACACGCGGGTTACCCTGCAAGGAGGTCGCGCCAGCATGACGACACCCTCGAAGTGGATTCCTTTTACCCAAATGAAAAAGTGCTGTGAAACAGCAGGGAGGCTGCTCATGCAGAACAGCAATAGAGGCGTCGTGATGATCGTAGACGACGTGGAAAGCGAGATAGACATTCTTGTCGACATCTTGCACAAAGAATACGAGGTCTGTGTCGCAATGGACGGCGAGAGCGCTCTGGAGGCGGCCGCCGAGGTCGGCCCGGACCTGATTCTCCTAGACGTCCTGATGCCGGGAATGGACGGCTACGAGGTATGCCGGAGGTTGAAGCAAAACCCAAAAACCATGGATATTTCCATTATCTTTGTGACCGTCCTGAGCGAAGAGGGGCATGAAGCAACGGGCCTCGAACTGGGCGCGCTCGATTACATCACCAAGCCCTTCAATCGCGACATTGTCTTGGCCAGGGTCCGAAATCATATGGACCTCATCGAGGCGCACCGGCTCAAAGAGGACGTCAAACGAATCGTCACGCACGACATGCGCAACGAGCTCAACATGATCATCGGTCTGCCCGATATCCTGCTCAGGGACGATAATCTGAGCCCGAGACAACGGGAAATGCTCGAGAAGATACGCAAGTCGGGCTACGCGCTCTTGAATATGGTAAACCTCGAGCTCCAGCTATACAAAATGGAGCGCGGCCTTTATGATTTCATTCCCTCCAATGTCGACGCCCTCAATGTGCTTCGTCGAATCATCGAACATAAGGCAAGCATTCAAAAGCAGAAGTCGATCGAGGTCAAGATGACGCTTGCGGGCCGCCAGCCGGTTAACGGAGAGCCATTTTTCGTCCGCAGCGAAGAACTGCTGCTATATTGCATGTTGTCCAATCTAGTGGCGAACGCCATCGAGGCCTCCCCTGCCGGCGGAGAAGTGGCTATTGATATGGCGGATGCGGATTCTTCCCGCATCGTCATCCATAACATGGGGGCCGTTCCGGTGGAGATTCGAGACCGATTTTTCAAAAAGTTCGTCACTGCGGGCAAAAGCTGCGGAACCGGGCTCGGCACATACTCCGCCCTGCTCATGGCCAGAGCCCACGGGGGCGCGATCGAGATGGAAACATCGGAAGAGAAAGGCACAACCGTCTCGGTGCTGCTCCCGAAGGGATGACAGGATACAGGTCCTTTTTGAGACCCGAAGATTGAATCGGGAGAGTTATTCGTGAAAAGATATTGGCTTGGGCGCTTTGTCGCCTTTCTCATCCTCATTGTATACTGCGCCATAGGCGGCGCAATTACGAAGAGGCTTCATATCGAGCAGGGCTCGTTGTGGTCGGTATTGATAATTGCAGCGGTGTTTTTCCTGTGGTGCTGCTCGGCGCTATACGTGATAAGAAAGTGGTTTACCCCAAAAACGACAGGTGATTTGGATAATCATAAAGACAATTGAAACCGTTTTATCGGATTCCGCCTTCCCGCCTGCGAGCGAAGCGCGGAGGGTTGGGTCATGAACGTCATCTTTTTTTCTATTGTGTTGATTGCGTTTCTTGCAACCGGCTGGCAGCAAATCTGGTGGATTCCCGCGGCCGATGCGGCGGCGCCCATGGAGCGTCTTTCCAAAGCCATGGTGGATTCCGCCGCCGCATCGGTCGATTTGGCCATAAGCCTTATCGGCGTGATGACTCTTTTCCTCGGCTTGATGAAGGTCGCGGAAGCCGGAGGACTTCTGACGATCATCGCCCGCCTCATCCGCCCTCTCATGGTGCGGCTCTTTCCTGAGACGCCGCCGGACCATCCGGCCATGGGCGCCATGATCCTGAATCTTTCCGCCAACGTCATGGGGCTTGGCAACGCCGCCACGCCGTTCGGCATCCGGGCCATGCAGGAACTGGAGAAGCTCAATCCCCATCCCGGGACCGCCACCAACGCCATGGTTCTTTTCATCGCCATCAACACGGCCAGCGTGACTCTGCTCCCGACCGGAGTCATCGCGCTCCGAGCGGCGGCGGGCTCGACCAACCCCGCTGGAATCCTTCCAACCACGCTCTTCGCAACTCTCTGTTCGACGCTCATCACCATATTGGCCACGAGAGTCTACCAGAGGTTCTTTCCCGCGCCGCCGATAGAGCGATCGGCAGTCGCGCGCGACAATGGAGAAAGCGCCCTGGGTGAAGCCGAGAAAGTCGATAGCCAAAAGGATGAATCGCACCAAGAGGTCAGCGGGGAAGAAGCAGAATCGGTCGAAAGCTCCGAGCCCTATCCTGCATGGGCAAGCGCGCTTGCTTTCGGATGCATTGTGGCTATCATCCCGCTGACTATCGCCTACGGCCGGGCCATTTCGCCTTGGATCATTCCTGGAATCATGATGAGCTTTCTCGCGTTTGGCGTAGCCAGAAGGGTTCGAGTCTATGAAGTTTTCGTCGAAGGGGCGAAGGATGGCTTCCAGGTAGCCGTGAGGATCATCCCTTATCTGGTCGCCATCCTGGTGGCCATCGGCATGCTCCGGGCAAGCGGCGCGCTCGACGCCATCGTGGGAAGCCTCGGCGCCTGGACGGCCATGGTGGGACTTCCAGCCGAAGGTTTACTGATGGCCATGATGCGCTCCCTTTCCGGCTCGGGCGCTTACGGAATCCTGGCTTCCCTCATCAACAACCCGGCCATCGGCCCAGACAGCTACACCGGCTATCTTGTCTCGACGCTTCAGGGATCGAGCGAAACCACATTCTACGTCCTGGCCGTATACTTCGGCGCGGTGCAGGTGAGAAGAATCCGCCACGCCCTGGTTGCCGGACTGACGGGCGACATCGTCGCCGTCATCACCTCCGTCGCTATCTGTTGGTATTTGTACGGCTAGTAGACCGTCAACATCGTCTCTTCCGGTGGGTGCGGGCCCCCTCTCCCTCAGGGAGAGGGTCGGGGTGAGGGAAGTATTCTTTAGAAATTGAGGGAAGTATTCTTCTATAAAGAGGATCTCCCCTCATCCTGCCCTCTCCCTCAATGATGTTGAATTAAGAAATCGGTAAGGATCTATAGGTTGGGTTGAGCGATGAGCGAAACCCAACATCGATCGGCAAAACTGTTGGGTTTCGCTCATCGCTCAACCCAACCTACCCCTGCATCGGCTCCTTAATTCAACACCAGGCCCTCTCCCCGAGGGAGAGGGAAAAAATGCAACCGGAAAATTCAAAGTTGCCGGTCCACTAACCTTGGCCCAGTCCAGAATCGGTTCAGCTACAATTTAGGAGCCGTCCGCCAAGCGGCGCCCGGCGCGGCACGCCAATGGGGCATTCCCCACGGGCAGGCAGGCGTTGCAGGAAATGCACTCCGCTCGGTCCGGCCCATTGCCCGAAAGCCATTGATTCGGGAGGTCCGGCTGCCGCACGAGGGGCCTCGACAAGGACGCAAAATCAACCGCCTTTGAGCCCAGCACCTCTTCGATTCGCCCGAATGACCTCAGTCCTCCCACAAGGATTATGGGCAGCATCGTCTCTTTCTTGAGAGCAGCGGCCCCGGGCAGGAAATACGCTTCCTGCTCTTTCCTCATAACGCCGGTTCTCGATTCTGGCAGAATGACGGGCTCCCAGCCCAACTCATCTTCAGGCCTGGTCACCGACTCCCACATGCCGCCGCTCGCTTCGATCGCGCTGAAGCCTGTTTGCTTGAGCTCTCTGCTGATTCGCGCTGCTTCGTTGATATCTATCCCACCAGGAAGAAGATCCGTGACATTCATCTTGACCACCAAAGGGAAGCCGGCGCTGACTTTGGCTCTGGCGCTCTCATAGATTTCCCTGACGATCCTCGTCCTATTCTCTGTCGAGCCGCCATATTGATCCTCGCGCCGATTCGTCCGCGGAGACAGAAACGAGCTCAGCAGGTAGCCATGAGCGGCATGAATCTGAGCCCCGTCGAAGCCCGCCTCCTCGGCGCGGCGCGCGCCCTCGGCAAATGCTTCGATAACCTCCTGAATTTCTTCTACCGACAATGCTCTCGGCGTCCGATCGAAGGTGGCGTCGAAGAGAGAAGATGGAGCGGTTGGCTCTACGGTCAGAGGAGGCTCATGGTGCTGAGTAAGGATCTCGCGATTCTTTCGGAAGTACGCTTTCCAGGCCCGGGGAGCAAAGGGCGCCAATTTGATCCCATCCTGCTTGCGCACGACCTGCCTTCCGGGATGGTGCAATTGCAGCATTACCCTGCACTCCGGATCGACTTCATGGACTGCCCGGGGAATTTTCGCAAGACTCGCGATATACGAGTCGTCATCTGCTCGCATGATGAAATGCGGCGCCAGCGCCTTGGCGCAGACGCCCGTTATTCCGGTAAATATGAGACCTGCGCCGCCTCTGGCCAATTGGCGATAGAGATCTATGATGGAACCAGACGCCTCTCCCCTGCTTGTGGCGGCGTTCTCGAAAGTAGCCGAGCGCGCCAAACGGTTCTTGATGACGAGCGATCCTATCCTGCCCGGACTGAAGACTATGGAATCCTTTCTGCTCACACGCTTCCCCCGTTTCGATATATCAAGCTGAAATCCGCACTATCGTTTACGCTCTTCATGCATCGTGATAACACAGTTTCGTCTGTCTGTTCCGCAGAAAGGACAAAAAAGATCGTCGAGAGGAAGAAGTCGATGGGCAAAAAGAAGAGAGCGCTTGGACGCTCTCTTTGAGATCGACATCTGGGACATCGAGCAGGATGAGCCGCTCGGGCTGGTATTAAAGTCGGCGCTGGAAGCTCAGGAGATGCGGAGCGATATGCTCAGCCAACATCCGTCAGCAACAGCAGCCTTGAAACATCTTTCGTTCTTCCCAAATTCCGTTGTGACAAACCAGGAAAATACAGTTGTTCTTCGGCAGCATGCTGCCGTTCGAGTATTCATCCGCCTGGTAGTCGCAAGTAGGTTGGGAGGGCGTCGCTTCCTTATCCATATTTCATGCTCCTTCCATCCCTGCCCTCGACCGGATGGCTCTTAAGGTTTCAGCGAGTCCTATCCACCACATGATCCCGGCAACATGGCGGGGATGATTGTCTGTCGCCTCCTCTCCCCATGCTCATTCTACCTTACTTGAAGGCACATACCATTTTGGAGCCGTATAGAGAATGCCCCCATCACTTATTGAGGAGCTTGCCGGATTCCCCGCCTTGGTGGACGGGCGGCGGCCGAGGCAACCAGTTGCCGGCGCCACTCGAAAGCAGATTGTTCGGCTTGTTTTCTCCAGCCTCCTTAGAGCCGCTTTATGGCGCGGCCTCCACCGTCTGATCGGTCATGGCGAACCAGCGACCCTGAGGATTGGTGACGAAGACAGCCGGATCGGGACAAGGATTTGGAAGCTCCACCTGATCCTCTATCACCGCATTGCCCGCCGTGTCGGCCGGGAAGAGATCAGTCATGGCGTTCTCAAATACTCCTTCTGAGGTCTGGCAGCTCACGATTGCGGCAAATTGAGGAGAAGGGTTGACTCCCGTCTCGGTCAATACGAGCCCTTCAACCGTTATGCTCACCACGCCATCTTCTGTAACCACTCCATCCACAGCCGCAATTGTCCAGGGCGCCCCCGCGGGACTTACGTCGCGGATAATCGTGGCGGACCCTGCCAGGTCTGCGGGAAGTCCAACCATTGTATCGAAAGATATGATCTCCCCAGCGCCTGCTGGAGGCATATCGCCTTTTTGCGCCATCTCCGCATGCAGCGAGGCGGCCATGACCGTAAGCAGTCCAGCCAAAAGCAGGACTGCGCATGCTCTGAAGCTCCGTTTCATATCGTTACCCTTTTCACCTTAGCTCTTACCTGATTATAAAATTGTGAAAAACCTGGTCTACAGGTCATCGGCAAATATCAAGCACCAACGTCATATGTGGGTTTTGCCTTTTGTTTTAATAATAGTAAGATTTCTGATGAACGATGCAACGCCTACGATCCCGCTCGCCAAGCCTCCCGCAGGATTGCCGGCTGAGATCTGAATGTGCATGGAGACGAGCACGGCCGTCCTTTCTTTGGATCGAGCGCAAGCAGTTCTTTGCCCAGCCCCGACGAGCATATATAATGGGGCGGTGCGGAAGAGCAGGACGGAACAAAAAGGGATCGAGCGGCAGTACTGCGCGTAGGTTTGACATTCCCGGCCGACCGCCGATCAATGGTCCCGGCGATGAATTTCATGCGCCGAGCGAAACGACTTTTTTGCGCCAAGACTGACCACAGGGCAGGATAAGGCGAAGGGAATCCATGCAGACACATGAAACCTCAGAGGCTCGCTTGAAATGCGGCGTTTACATTATAGGCCCCGATTTATTTGCAGCCGACTCCACGGGAAAAATATCGTCTTCCATTGCATCGATTTTCCCCGCTCACCGCATTCTTGTGACGGTTCGGGGCATTCACGCCACTCAGGCCAACATTGCTTGCGACTTCCTGCGGGAGACGATCCTATCCAGCGCGTCCAGGATCATCAGCGTCGAAGAAGAAGACGCCATCTACCACGATGCGGTCTCCCTCTTCGTTCGAGACGGCTTCGTTCTCATTCGTTCGGAACCGGAAGACATGGACAAGATTTTTGCTGCAGACGAGACTCTCCAATTGCTCGTTCCCAAGCAATGCATCCAATTTACCGGGAAAGAGCTGGCGGAAGTGCGAAAAGAGCTGCGCATGCGGGGAGAAAGTTGGCGGATCTCTCTCGCCCCGCATTCCGTCGAGGAGATGTGTCATTACATCCGGTCGAGCAGAGTCAGCGTCGGAACGGATGCTGTTTATTATCAGAGCGCAGCCACGGGGGAGAGATTTCTCACCTATGAAGAATTCATGGGCATCAGGCGGCTTCTGAAGGATGACACACCGAGGGCGCTCGCAAGACTGAAAGAAATAGTCACCCTACACACCCTCTCGAACAAACAGGGCGTTCGCGAGCTGAGCTTTTTCGCCCGGGAAGGAAGCCTCTCCCTAGCCGTATTGCGCGAGCTGATTGAGGTATTGGAGAATGAATCGTCGACCCCAATGGCCGCCCAACAGGCTGAAGGGCTCTTCGATCGCTTTGCGGCCTCTTTTGGCGAAGCCACCGGAATATCTCTCATGTCCGATTCCGAAATGGACCCGATCTGGCGAACCGCCATATTCTGCAAACTTTTCGGCATCGATGCCGATGCGATAGAAGAATGCTGCCTGGGCCTCAGTCCCGAATTCCATCTGAATGTGAGATGGCTTCCCGGAGGCCGCATACTGGAAGGGCAAGCGTTCTTCGAATCCGACGCCCTTCCCAGGGTCAAGAGCTTGATCCTTCACTATCTCGAGAGGTATCCCGGCTTGGCTTCCATCAACCTGGGGCGCGTAGAGTCTTCGCTTACCACGAGAGACCGCAGCGGCGAACAGCGGGAAGTTTACCTGATCGCACTGGGACTTTCTGACGAAGCTGAAGAAATACGGCTCGTTCGCATGATCAAATGGGACGTCATGCATCGGCTCAGAAATGGACTCCCTTTACAGCATGCAGTTTCCGAAACCAAGCTGTACCATCGCTATATCAACGATCGCTTAAAAGCCTTCGCAGCCCTGAAGATTCCCATACCTCATTATACAGACATTGAGATTTGGGAATCCATTCCCGGCATGGGAGAGGTTCCTGTTTATTTTTTCGACCGGCCCTACATAGAAGGGTTAGCAACAGAAAAGATAGTTTCCGAGCATTACGCCCGGCCCGGCTTCATGATACGGTTGGCGGGGCTGTTGGGCATGGCTGCGGCTGTAAGCCTTGTCATGGGGAGAGCATGTCCGCGTGACGGCCACATATTCTTCGATGATGGCGATGAGGTCATCCATTTCGATCGTGAAGGATTTCCGGAGCGGTTGATGATTACAGAGACGACCGGCTCCTTCAACGATTGGAGAACGCCCGTTGCAGCCAAATTGCCGCATTGTCTTTCCCGTCTCCTCGGGCACCTGGAAAAAGCGAAATCCAAAGGGATAAGCAAGGCCGAGCTCTGGGCTGCGGTTGAAGCGTTCAGTGAGGGCCTCGTAAGGGAGATCGTGCGACTGCAGAAAGTATTGGAGGAAGAGAATTCCCGGTTGAGATCCCTCTATTCCGATCGCTCGGAAGAAAGGGGAGGCATCCGGCGCAAATGGGACAGGCTGTTGGAGCGTCTTGAAGCGACCAGGCCCGATGAAGTGCGCGAGACCATAACGAATGCCCACCACCTTGCTCGGTACAGGGAATAATGCCAAAGGCGTCCATCAACCCGCCCACGCTCATACTTTGACAGGATCCGGCCTTCGCTGTGAAGAGGGCGGACAGGCTGTCGCCAAACAGCAGAAAACGGAGCACCGCAATGTTCAGCAGGGAAACGACGGCTCAGCGGCGGATTCGTCGCGCAATGGAATTATTGGAACATTTACGAAGCCAATTGAATACGCCGATCTCGGTCAGGCTCTGGGACGGAAGCGTTGCGCCTCTTGGCGATAATCCCCGGCCCGGTCTCGAGATTTCCATCTCCGGGCCGGGAGTTTTCGGGACGCTGCTGCGGAGTCCGAAGCCAGATACTCTGGCGAGGCTGTATGCTCGGGGCGCCATCGATTTCCGGGGCGCGGATCTGGTAACGTTCATCGAGACGGCCCGAGTCCGGAATAGCCGCCAGAAGGCGAAGAAGCTCCCCTTAGGTTTGCTTGCAAAGTTTGCATCCTCATTTTTGTTCGTCCGCGGCGAAGCCACGGATGTCGATCACTGCTATGCCGGCGATGAGACGGGCCTGAACCGTAAACAGCAGGAAAATCAGAATTTCATCCAATTCCATTACGACATCAGCAACGATTTCTATCGTCTGTTTCTGGACGAGCAGATGGTGTACAGCTGCGCCTATTTCAGGGACTGGAGCGAATCGCTTGAGCAGGCTCAGCTCAACAAGCTGGACATGGTCTGCCGAAAGCTTCAGCTCAAGCCGGGCGAGCGCATGCTGGACATCGGCTGCGGCTGGGGAGCGCTCATCTGCCACGCAGCCCGCTACTACGGAGTTGAAGCTCACGGAATAACTCTGTCCAAAGAACAGCTGGCGTTGACTCGAGACCGCATTCGTCGTCTGGGGCTGGAAGGACGGGTCACAGCGGAGCTCAAGGATTATGCGCGAGTAGAAGAAAGGTTTGACAAGATCGCCAGCATTGGGATGGTCGAGCACGTCGGCATCGACAATATGGCCGGCTACATGGGAAAGGTCAGCTCACTGCTTCCGGATCGAGGCATGTTCTTGAATCACGGAATCACCCGCCCGGGTAAGCTCACCGATAAAGCTTTTCGGAAAATGTCCCCGGAGAGACGATTGCTGGCCAAGTACATCTTTCCAGGAGGCGAGCTCGATCATCTTGGGCACATGGTGCAGTGTATGGAAAGCAAAGGCTTCGAAGTGCACGACATCGAGGGCTGGAGAGACCACTACTCTCTAACCTGCAGGCGCTGGCATCAGCGGCTGGAAGCCAACCGCGAAGAGGCGATTCGTCAGGTTGGCGAAGAAAAATACCGGATGTGGATTTTATACCTTGCAGGCTGCGTGTTCGCTCTGGGCGATGGCGGCGCCCGCGTCTATCAAACCGTCGCCACCAAGCACAAGGCGAAAGGGCTTTCCGGAATGCCTTGCACTCGCGAGCATCTCTACCGCCCGCGCGCAACAACGGAATTGAGCGGTGAGGATGGAGCCCCATAAAAGACGGGGCGGGATAAGAGAGGCAGAACCTCGTGATTGCCGCTTCTTCTTATCCCGCCCCTGCCATTTAAAGAATATTTCCCTCACCCCGACCCTCTCCCTGAGGGAGAGGGGGCCCGCTTCCACCGGAAGA
>CAZOEL010000078.1:0-31708 GCA_964578835.1 uncultured Syntrophobacteraceae bacterium
AATGCCTGGAGCCAGAAACCAGGAAATGGGATAAGCTGCATTTGGACGCCCTAGGGAAGCTCACGGATGAAGGACTGCAAAACCTGAAATCCGCATTAAAAAAGCGCCTGGAGCAGGCCATTCACGGGGCAGCCGTTAAAGACAGCCCTCTTTTCCAGCTCATCTCCGGCTTTCCCGGGATCGAACTGCCGCATGAGGTGACCGATGCCTTTCAGGAGCGTGTGAGGCACGAGGAGGAGTTTCGAGCGAAGCTTGCCGAGGCGAGAGCCAAGCCGAGCAATGATGAAAGGCGGAGGGCCCTTCTCGATCTCAAAGGCCGGCTCGGGGAGCTCAAAACCGTACAGCGCCAGGTGCTTGTCTCTCTGTTGCTAGCGTTTCGGGCTGTCGAAGCTTGGGATGAGATGGTTGATCTCTGTGAAGCGTTCCCTGACTACGTAAAGAGTCTTGTTATGGTGCGTCAGCAATGGGCTCTTGCGCTCAATCGCAGAAATAGGCCAGGTGATCGGGAGAGGGCTGTCGAAATCCTGGAGAAGCTTGTTCGTGAGCAAGGAGCAGATCCTGAAACTCTTGGGATTCTTGGCCGGGTGCACAAGGACCGCTACCGCGGAGCTAAAGACAAGGGCAGAGAGATGGAGGCATCGGCAGCTCTGTACGATGCTATCGCAACGTACAAGAGAGGGTTCGAGTCAGACCCTCGGGACTATTACCCCGGTGTGAATGCCATCAACCTTCTCATCCAAAAAGGAGATTCCGAGGCTCTAGAAGAGTCTCAACGGCTGGCGCCTCTGGTGAGCTTTACCGTTGCCCGCTGGGGTGGCGCCACTTCGAGCGATTACTGGGACCTGGCTACAGTTCTCGAACTGGCATGCATAGGAGAGGACTGGAAGATGGCAGCGCGGGTTCTTCCAAGAGTTCTCGCTGCTGCCAGAGAATCCTGGATGCCCGGAACCACTATGGTAAATCTCGACATGCTCAGGCAAACCTGGGCACAACAAGGAAAGAACGTTGTGGAGGTGGATGAAATCATCGGCCATCTCAAAGAACGAGTGGTGCAAATGAAGGGTGAGGAGAATGCTGTACGGACTTGATGCTACCGAATGAACACTGTACTTGAGCATTCAATGACCTCTCAACCCCTTTGCTTTACAGGAAAGAAAGGAGCTTTCCTGAAAGGGTCTGCAACAGAGTCTGGAGATTTTTGATAGCTTCAACCCACCACAGAAGGAGAAATGCTATGGCTAGGAAGATCTGTGAAGAAGGCTTGCAATTGGTGAAACGGTGCGAAGGCTTGAAAACAGAAGCTTACCGCTGCCCTGCGGGTGTGTGGACTATCGGTTATGGTCACACGCACTCAGTCAAGCATGGCATGTCCATTAGCGAGGCGGAAGCCGAAGATCTGTTGTGCAAGGACCTGGAGGAGTGCGGAAGGGATGTGGAGCGACTGGTGTCCGTTGAGCTCACGGATAATCAATTCGCAGCTCTGACGAGCTTCGTGTTCAACGTCGGTGCAGGCAGTCTGGCGCAGAGCACCTTGTTGAGACGCTTGAATGCGCGCCAATACGACGCCGTTCCGGTTGAACTGGCGAAATGGGTAAAGGCCACTAATCCGAAGACCGGCCAAAAAGTGACCCTGCCGGGCTTAGTCACACGCCGGGCTGCTGAGGGCGAACTCTGGCTGAAGACTGATTCCGACGATCCTTTTCTGAGCAGTCCGGACATGCCACAGAGTGTACACGCCGACGAGTCGCGCGTGGCATATGAAATTACCGCGCGAAGTGGCTTAAAGTTGCGCGAAGGGGCAGGAACAAACTTTGACGTTTTGCAGGTAGTGCCGCTAAACACGCGTGTTTTCATTGTCAAAGAAAAAGACGGCTGGGCTTCAGTTGATCTCCAGGGCGACGGGGTGGCCGACGGCTGGATGTCACTGGACTTCTTGAGCCCGGTCAGGGAGTAACTGCTAAAATAAATATCTCTGTATTGACGCAGTACACAGGCTTTTGTGGGGCGCCCAAACCCTGGTGCTTGGCTAACGGGGTCGACTGTCTAGATAGGTAATGCCAATGAAATTATGCGTCTCATCTCCTGGGCAGGTTGCATTGCCGACATACACCGCCAGAGGATGCCAACATTCAGTTCGACCGGACGAGCCGGTCAACTGAATGTTCGGCCCCGTGTCTATCGCCCAGTTTGCTTCGTTCCGAAAAGCTCATGCTGCATTGAGAGATGCACATTCTTATGGTATCTTGTATCGTGTGCCTTCTTGGCAACCGTGGGACCAATTTTAGAGTTGAGTAGGGATGATGATCCAGAATAATGAGTCAAAATTGTCGGCCATAAGCCTCTTCACCGGTGCCGGTGGCCTAGATCTCGGGCTAGAAGCGGCTGGCTTTCACATCCGGGCTGCAATCGAGATGGATGATGATTGCGTCACTACTCTGCGGCACAACAGGGACTGGCCGATCATAGACCGGCCGATCCATGAGGTGGCCTCTGTTAAGCTGCTCCAGACCGCCGGACTAGAGGAGGGTGAAGTAGATCTTCTTGTAGGTGGCCCGCCTTGTCAGCCTTTCTCCAAGTCAGGTTACTGGGCAAGTGGGGATACAAAGCGACTGGATGACCCAAGAGCTACGACATTAGAAGCTTTCTTAAGAATCCTGCGCGATATCAAACCGAGAACCTATCTTTTAGAGAACGTTGCAGGATTGGCATACTCGGGTAAGGATGAGGGACTGCGCTTTCTCACAGAAACCATCCAACTAATAAACAAGGAATGCGGAACTGGCTACAGCATGGAATTATTGCTCCTTAATGCCGTAGATTTCGGAGTGCCTCAAATACGTGAGCGCGCCTTTCTTATAGGCTCAAGAGAAGGACGTAAATTCGGGAAGCTAAAGCCCACTCATCATCCTCGTCCGCTAGCCAATCAGCCACACCAATTGACAATCTCTTCAGCTATTCAGCTACATAGAACTGCATGGGATGCAATAGGAGACCTTCAGGAAGGTGGAAATGAAGAGCTTTCGCTATCCGGCAAATGGGCTGACTTGCTTCCTTCCATTCCAGAGGGAAGCAACTATCTTTTCCATACAGACAAAGGCGGTGGATTGCCTCTCTTTGGATGGCGCCGTCGGTTCTGGAATTTCTTGCTGAAGTTGGCAAAAAACCTTCCCTCGTGGACGATCACTGCTTCGCCTGGACCAGCAACCGGACCATTTCATTGGAATAATCGACGTCTATCGGTGCGGGAGCTGTGTCGCTTACAGACGTTTCCCGACGATTATTCAGTGATTGGCACATATCGATCCGCTCTTCGTCAAATTGGCAACGCTGTTCCTTCTGCACTGGCCGAAGCAATCGGGATTCAGATCCGGATGCGTCTGTTGTGCGACTTTTCTGAGGAATTTCTCAAACCCTCATTGATTCCTCCTAGCAGGCCCTACACACCTCCACCGGAACCTGTAGCTGCCGTGCCCGAGAAGTTTCTTCACTTTGTAGGAAAACACTCTCCGCATCCCGGGACTGGTAAAGGTAATCGAGCATGTAGACAACAACAGCAAGCCAAGACGAGTCTTACACTCTGATGCTATACAAGACATACTCCGTAAGTCGGCGACACAAGCAGCCTTTGTTAGATTTCATACTGTCTTCTTTAAGCTTATGTGGCTGCACTATTCTTCATTGTTCCCCGTCTAATGAAGCCCCTTTTCGTATCACCTTTGAGGCGCCGGATGGTGAGAGGATGGGCATAATAGCCTATGCCTTTTTCGCCAACTGCAAGAAGACGCCAAACCGTCCTCCGGATGAATGTCGCTTTCAAGTGAAATACGGTGTCAATGACGGACAACTACAGGAGATTTGGCAAGATCCGTTCGATTTGTATACTACTCTCTTCTTCGGTGTTCAGCTGGAAAGAGGTATTTTCGTAGGCGCCGATCCTTCACTCCACAATCCAACCCGATTTGAAATCTCGATCGAGTTCAAAGAGCACAACGTATCGGAAGTCTTGGAAAAGAGGTGGGCTTCCTGGGAGAGACAAAAACGATCTCGTGAAGGACTTGATGAGCCGATTGAAATACAGGTAGGTGGATTGCCGGAATATTTTTTGAGCTACATCCGGTTTGAGCGGGCAGCAAAAGGTCTTGATCAAGGTCACCGAGCATTACTTGCCGACAAGATAGGCGAACTTAAGTCGATTGCACTACCACAGTCATCAATCGAGTATCCTATCCCGCCACAGTTGACCTTGCCTCATGCCGTCGCAGAAGAATTTGAACTGTCTCCGAATGAAATCTTGGACCTTATCCAGAGCGCACCTCGTCTCAAAATGGCTGTCAGAGGTTGGGTGGCTGAATCACATTTGCAGAAATATCTGTTGAATCTTCCAGATGTGACGGAATGTCTGCCAATCAAAGGGGACGGTAAGCCGGATTTGGAGATAAGATACCGGGGAAGTCACCCGCTATATCTTGAGTGTAAGAACGTCTTACGAAAAACCTATTCTGATGGATTGCCTCGAGTCGATTTTCAAAAGACAAGAGCTTCCAAGTCTGATCCGTGCTCACGTTATTACAAACCGGAAGAATTTGATGTCGTAGCTGCCTGTCTCCATCCATGCACCGAAAGATGGGAATATCTGTTCACTCTGACGAGAGAGATGGCTTCTCATCCAAAGTGCAAGGATCGCCTTAGCAACAATGTGCAAGTAGACACAAGATGGTCATCAGATCCGCTACTTGTCTTTGCCAAGGCTGTAGAGTGATATGATCTATATTGGGATTCCCGCCCCTTACGGAAATCAGTCATAAGCATGAGCCGGAAAAAAGCACCACGATATACATCGTTTAATCCCTCATCAGCATCAGCCTCGTTTGCCATGCGGCGTAACAAGGCAAAGGACACTGTTCCAGAAGTGTTACTCCGGAAAGCATTATGGAACAGAGGGATTCGATACCGACTTCACCTAAGCCATCTGCCTGGAAAGCCCGATATTGTATTTCCGAGGGAGCGCGTCGTTATCTTTATTGACGGGGATTTCTGGCACGGTCGGAATTGGGTCGAGCTCGAGAAGAAGCTACTGCATCGCGCCAACGCTGAGTACTGGATTGCCAAGATCCAATATAATAGGACACGCGATCAGGAACAAGGGCGGGCTCTCGAAGAGCAAGGTTGGACTGTAATTCGGTTCTGGGAGACGGATGTTACTAAACATATTGAAGAAGTTGTTGAGACAGTTATCACAGCTCTCAGACGCTAGTCACAGGCCAGCCGTGAATCCAGTCATCCCCATTTATGAGAGGCAGTACACCCGTCAAAGCCGAACCAAGGGCTGAAGCGGACACGCAACCACGCGGCAAGTTTTTCGGTACTACGAAAGCCGTTTCTGCGTGGTTGCGTGCCGTTTAGCCCTGATGTGTGTGCCCGGCATGGCACAGAACTAACGAGGTGCAAGTCCTCGCGCCAGGTTTAAGCAGAGCCGAAGGCTAGGAGAAGGGCAAGGGCGTCATCGTGAGGTGGGGTCTGAAGGAAGCCCAATCCAAAAGCGCGGGGCTCTTGATCTGGAACCCGATATGAGGTGTGGTGCACTCGGGGGACACGTGACTGCGAAGTCCTCCATCTGCGATTGGGGTGTGCTTTATAAACCTGTGGTGAGGTATCGAACCATCCGGCGTTTACTGGCAGAAGGTTCTGTGTCTTACCCCGGGAGGTCTGCAGGGTGTTCGCCTCAAGGTATGGCTGAAATGATGTGGCGCCGCCGGGAAACCAGGCGGCAAACAGAGAAAACAAACCTCAGCCTGTAGCTGGAGGAAAGAACTGAGGCAAGAGCAATCGAGTCTGACCGCTCTGCAGGAGTCAGCAGAGGGCATAGTAGGTCTTATGGCAGGCAAAGCTATTTAGGCACTCCGAAAGCCGAAAGGCGGAGAAACAGATATGCCGAGCCGGAAACCGACACTGAAGGCCTGAACGGTAGGAGTGGATAATTGGAGCAAAATCGGACGAGCTGTAAGCCGGCAATACAATTGTGGCTGCCTTATTGGAAACAATGGGGCCGAAGAGGCTATCGGGAGTTACGCAAACGGGGAGTCAGCAGGCAGTTGGCCTGGAACACGGCCAAATCCGCCCATGGTCCCTGGCGCATAAGCCGCAGTCCTGCTCTCGCTTTCGCTCTGCCGGGCCGCTACTTTGATGAGCTCGGCGTACTCCGGCTGTACATCAAGTGATAATCTCGACCGAATCGCCTTGGTACGTGATCCGTATGCCAGGTGGTGTGGGAGGAGAGGGGCCGTGAGGCCTCTCCCTATCCCGATTAGCCCTTTCAGTCCGTCGTTGACACGAACTCCAATGCGGGCTTATAATGTAATTACATTTTATCAGGAGGATCATCTGATGAAGACCCGTTTGGTTCGTATTGGAAATTCCCGCGGCATCCGACTGCCAAAGCCACTCATCGCTCAAGCTGGGCTGACCGAAGAGGTAGAGCTGCATGTAAGAGATGGAGCCATAGTGATCGAGCGTGCTTCCACACCAAGGGCTGGCTGGGCTCAAGCCGCAAGAGAAATGCATGAACGAGATGAAGATCGACTGTTAGATCCTCCCACTCCTACCCGATTTGAAGAAGAGGAATGGGAATGGTAGCGGGTGGAGATGTTCGCAGGGGTGATGTTTTTCTTATCAGTCTCGATCCCACTCGTGGGGATGAAATCCAAAAGACCCGCCCCTGTGTTATCGTCTCACCTGATGAGCTCAATGCCAATCTGCGGACATTCATCGTAGCCCCTCTTACGACAGGTGGGCATCCGTATCCCTTTCGTGTGGCCTCTAAGTTCCAGGGCCGCTCAGGCCACATAGTTCTTGACCAGATTCGCACTGTTGATCGTGAGCGCCTGGTACGACGACTTGGAAAGCTTTCTTCATCTACGCTTGCCCGAATATTGGCCATTTTGCAGGAGATGTTCACACCATAGCCATTGTGCTTGGTGTTTTTCCTTAATTCAACCGCATTGCCCCCAGTCCCCACACCACGCGGCGTGCGGGTCCGCACCGGGCGGTTCCCGGAACATGCCGAGCTGTAGCCGGACGTTCAGTAACCCAGACAGCTCTTTGACAAACCGCAAGGGACCACCGGGATCGGGCAGTTCAGAGCCGCGCCGTCAGCTCACTCATCCGCATCGGATGTGATCGTGTCTGACGAGCACACAGGCTCCCCTTACCTGCTCAGGGTTCGGCCCTTCACCATGTCCTCCCCTTTACGGAAGGCGTTGGGCTACTATGGCCTATGCCGACATCTCACCCGATCACTCCGGGAGTTTCCTCCTGAAGCGCGCTCTTGCATCGATACGGGACACCTTCCTACTCACTCCTTTCGGTTCGTCTCTCGACCCCGGGCGGATGTGTTCCCATGGTCGCCGGGACTTGGTCAGCCGGTAGCCCCATCCGGCGCAGCACCGAGAGATTAGCGCATCAATGCTCGAATGCCCCACTTAGCAGATCTCCTAAGGATAAGAACGTGTACTTTCACGATGCAGCTGCAGCATTTACCGTATCTCCTGAACCCGGGGCTTTGCTGTGTCGTGCCGACTTGCCCTGAGACTCGGCCTTGTATGCTGTTTCTGTGCGTCGGCTCATCGCTTTGCGCTCCGGCTTCCTCCGGACGGTCCCTCGCGGTTCCGCCCTTGCCTTCGGCTAGTACTTGTGCAAATGTCTGAAAGGGCGCTTGCAGGATTCACGTACAGGGGACTTTCACCCCATGAGCTCACGCCCATGCCGGGCGTACACCAGGCAATCAACCAGACGCGCGCCACGCCTTGGTCTTATGAAAGACGGCGCCGTTGCGGCGCGCGCTGGTTATCTTCGTAGTTATACTTGCGAGGAGTCTCATGAGAGACAAGTATTACTCTGATGATAGGGATCTTGTGAAATGGGCAGTCTTAACCCATATCGCCAGTACATACAAGTTACAGACAATCCTTCAGGTACCTTATTGGCGCCAAGAAAAAGCGCAACCGCATTTCACCTTCATGGGAAAACGGCTTCCCGTATCAGACAGGGTATGGTCGTTTTTTCGAGATATTCACCATATCCGTCGATAGGAACAGGAAATTGGGATTTCCATCGCTGTGGTTGACAGCGAACTTGACCCACGCCAGCGTGACGCTCATCGCGGGCGACCGGGGTCGGACCAAGCCAACTTTCAGATATTGTGGGACAAAGCAGTCTAGAAAGGGCTCCTTCGGCCTCTATTTTGATGTTTTGGGGCAGGAAAAGAGCACTGTAGACTTCGTGTGCAGGCAGCCGCGAGGCCAAGCGTGAGGCGGTTGGAAAGGGCGGCGCTGGATCGGTTCCTGTTGAGCCGGACAGGCAAGCGTTGGGATGCGGCGCCAGCGCCCGGCGTTTCGGTGGATGATCTGGATGCCGGCGTCTTAAAGAAGTCTCGCGTCCGAGCGGCCAAGAGCAAGCGACTGGGCGCCGAGTCGCTTGAGGACGACGATGGGGGACTGATCGAAAAGCTCCGCCTGATGGAAGGCCGATACCTGAAACGAGCCGCGGTGGTGCTGTTTCACCCCGACCCGGAGCGGTTCTTCACCGGCGCCTCCATCAAGGTCGGCTACTTCGAAACCGACGCCGACCTTCGGTATCACGACGAAATCCATGGCGATCTGTTCACGCAGGTTGATAAGACGATGGACCTGCTCCTGGCCAAGCACCTCAAGGCGTCAATCATCTATGAGGGTGTGCAGCGGGTGGAAACATATCCGGTCCCGGAGGGCGCGCTTCGGGAGGTGCTGCTTAACGCCGTCATTCACAGAGATTATGCGGTAGGCGCGCCCATACAAATACGAGTCTACGGCAATCGATTGGAGATATGGAACCCTGGAAAGCTGCCGGACAATTGGTCCCTCAAGAAACTGCTGGGCCATCATCCCTCTCGGCCATTCAATCCAACCGTGGCCAACACTTTCTTCAGAGCAGGCAAAATCGAAGCGTGGGGGCGGGGAATTCAGCGGATTTTCGATGCGTGTCGCGAGGCAGGAACGCCGGAGCCACGCATTCAAGTCGAACCCGGCGAATTGTGGTTCGAGTTTCTTTTCTCTCACACCTACCTCGACAGCATTTCTTCAGGGACGACTACCCAAGAAACTACCCAAGAACAAATCGTGGCCTTGCTGCGCAAAGAGCCGACCATCACTCGCAAAACTCTGGCAACCCGCATCGGCATCACTTCCGACGGCATAAAGCACCATCTTGCAAAGTTGAAGAAAGCCGGGCGGATCCGACACGTTGGCCCGACGAATAAAGGTCATTGGGAAGTCCTGGGAGATGACTATGAGTAATGTCGACGGGAAGTGTGGAATGTATCGGAGAGGAGACCCTGTGTTCTGCCGACTCGGTACTGGTAAAAAGGGGGCAATACCGGTTCTCGGCCGCCGTGGACAATCATTGTTGCCATGAAGAGACAAAGAATCAAGGATCGAGGATGTCCAAACAGAAACGCAAACTGACTCCCGCCGAAAAGGCCGAAAAGAGGCGACATCGCCTGGAATACATGACCATATTCATCAATGGCAAGCAAAAGCGAGTCAAGCGTCCAACGACCATCGAAGGCATGGATGCCGATGAGTTCATCCGAAGGAACGCCGACCCAATCTGGTTACACGAAAACGAAATGTGGGAGTACATGAACACGGAAGAATCAGAGGAAGCCGATGGCGGCGAAGCTCCAAGCGGTGTTCCATTCTAGCCCGAGCGGGTGGCGCCGGCGTGCAAAACGCAAGAGGCGCAAAACGATAAATCGCGCCTTTACCACTTGCCTTTCGGGCGCGGGCGACTTTTTGCCCGTGTCACCCGTAGGTTTTGTAGATCTTTCGGGATTCCCTCCTCGATGAAAGGAATGATCCCTACATGAATCAGGAGATCTTCAAGGATTTTTTGCGTATCGTCGATTCGCTGCAGCGACGCTTCTTTATCTAATAAGTCAGGTTGAAGATATCTCTCCTATGGCGCGTTTCGCGACTCTCGCTCTGATATGGAAGATATGGCATTCAATAGTCAACCCGGTTCTCAGGCATCAGAATTCGCTACTTTGGCAAGGTTGATAGATCGCAAGCTATCGGCTCCTTCCGCCAGGAGGCTCCCGCGGCATCGGCCGTCAGCGCGACTGCTGACTCACAGCATTGACCGCACTTTTCGTGGACGGGCCTTGGAGCTCTTCGGCCAGCCAGCAGCCTGGGTCACCTGAAAAAGCGTCGCCGGTCAGCGCATAGGCGAGGCATCGCAGTCCACCCCGACACTGAGGCGCAAAGCGGCACCGTCCACAGCCATGGCTCACCTTGCGAGGAGCTCTAAGCGCCCTGAGCGCGGGGCTCTCTTCATAGAGAACCTTGAGGGGCGTTTCCATTACATTCCCTGCCGGAAGGGGCATTCGTCGGCATGGGACCAACGATCCATCGGGAAGAATGGTGATGAGGCTTTCTCCAGCGGTACATCGGTACGGTCGTCCACCGCCCAGCAGAAACTGCAGGGCTCGATGCATGGCGACTTCCGTTCGGCAAAACCAGGTGCGCTGACTTTCCATGCGCGCGCGATGCATCAATTGAAACAGCTCGAGAGTCTCTGCAGGAGTGAGGGGATCAAGGCGGTCCGATCCGCTCCCCAAAGGGATGAACCTGTCCGCCCATACCCGTTTCACTCCCAACCGGCAAGCCATGCGCGCCACATCGCAGAACTCCATGTAATTTCCACGATGCGCCGTAAAGGCCACCATAGTGGCTATTCCTTCGCGGCCTAACCGCTTGAGGGCATGAACGGCCCGGTCATGGGCTCCCAAACCGCGGATGCGGTCATGGCTGTCAGATCTTCCTTCCACACTGACTTGAACGAACGCCGGACTCAGACGAGCTAGCTCTTTGGAGAGCGTCCTATCGAGAAGAGCTCCATTGGAGAGAACAGCGAAGCTCAAACGATCGGACTCACGAGCCACAGCTTGGAGAAGATCCATGAGATCGGCTCGTATGAATGGCTCTCCACCGGTTAGGGATATGTGTCCACGAACGAGCGGTCCTTGAGAAGTGCTGCTCAGATGGCTCAGAAGGTCCAGGAATTGATGCAGTATGAAAAGCAGGGCGTCCAAATCCAATTCCCTGCCTGCAAAGGATTCCTGGTAACAGTGTGAGCATCGAAGATTGCATCTCTCCGTTATGTGCCACTGAAGGAGCAAGGCGCGTGGATGGAATCCTCGATTCGCACTCATCAGTCGCCTCCTCCGCCACAGCCGCCGCAACCGCCTCCCCCTCCACACCCTCCGCCACCGCAACCTCCTCCGCTGCAACCTCCTCCGGAGTCGCTTCCGGCCGGATGAAGAGGCTTCATGGCTTGGGCGTAATCCGAGAACATGCCCTCAGCCAAGATGCCCACGCCGAAAAGTCCTACCCCCATGAGCAGGTCATGGTTTGCCGGACCTTGACCGAGGTGAGGTCCATCCTTCAGACGCTCGAAGACCGATTGCATCCTCGTCAGATAGTCCTTGCCCCGCTTGCTGAGGCGGCCGGTTTTGACGAGCGGAAATAGCGCCACAACCCCGATAATGCCTAAAATAATTAGAAAGAGCACATTTGAGTGTCCCTTCGAAAGGGCGACGAAAAACTTATACCCTCCAAGACCCAATATCACGGATACCGCCATCAGCAAGATCAAATTCACCTTGTTCTTCGTCTCTTTGGAGAGAACGAGGCGCTCCTTGTCGAGACGGAACGTATAACCATCTACAAACGGACGCAGGGGCTCGGCCAACATCGTTCTCAATTTCGATGGCTTCACATCTCCAACCAATCCTTTAAGCACTACGCGCTCGATCTCGGACAATGCGGAAGCCTCGGGCTTTGGAGGGCGTTGTTCGAGGAGCCGTTGTCGCGTTGAGTCCACCCGAAGATACCCTTTGTCGATCAAACTCAGCACCGCAAGTTCGATCAATCCGACAAGGTTCCCCCGGAGAAAGGCTATTTCGAAAGGGTCAGGCTGAGAACTGATGGGTAAGGGCGGCATCTGGTCTGTGTTGTCGGCACGTCCGGCGGCCCACCGGCACAGGAAAATAGAGACGGCGATTATGGATGCATAAAAGAACAAAAAAGTGGGACCGTACATGTTGGCGATTGAGTTGTGAGTAATCCAGTGCATCGTTGATCGACTCCTTTGAGGAGGGCGTCAAGTAAGGCTCCAAGTGAATCCTTTTATTATTCCGGGGTGATGCGGAGATTGGAGCTCATGCTTCTGTGAGGCAATGCTCGGCATAGAAAGAACTCTCTCAGCGCGCAATGCAGAGGCGCCCACAATGAGGCGAACGCACTCGCTGTCCATCCCGCCGACTCCCTACTTCACTATTCTAAAGCATTCTTAAGATGGAGCTCGTGGCAGGAAACCGAGAATTCCTTTGACTACATGGCTGATTACCCGCCAGGAACGCATGGAGAAGGGTCTCGAGCTTGGTTTAAAGAGCTTCAAGGCCTCTCCTGGAGCTCGTCTTCCAAATACTCTTCGGATAGTCGAGATATCATCTTTAATCATAAATCCAGTTTGCAGAATCAGGCGCTCTCAGGATATTTGGCAATATGCCCTAACCTCTCTTCTATCTGACATCCCCCTGTGTCAGAATGGTTGTCGTGTTGGAGGGGGTTGTTCTTTAGCCCCGTGAGCAGTGTCGAATGTCCAAGGGAACGTAGTGAGCTTGGACATTCGACACTGCTCACGGGGGACCGCTTGCCGGTTGACACTGAGAGCAACTCATGATCAAAAGCAAAAGGGGGCAAAAGGATGCCTGGTGCAATACTCGACAAAGTTCAAAGAAGCCATGGTGCGCAAGATGACCGGTCCCGACGCCATTTCAGCCAATGCACTCTCCCGTGAGATGGGGGGTTCTCAAACCGTCCTCTCCCGTTGGCTTCGCCTGGCGGGCGATCAGGTTCCTTCGTACCCCCCAACAGAGTTCTCAAGGAGCGATGAGCGTGGCCAAACGACCGAAAGACTGGAGCCCTGAAGAAAAGCTTCGCGTGGTGCTGGAAGCCCAACCCCTTTCACTCGATGATCAAGTTTTTTCTTGTTGACTTTTTGATCAAGCCGTGAACCTGTCTGTGCATAAGGGTCTTGGGGTCCAAGGAGTCCTGAACACCTGAGCTTACCACGGTCTATGCAATTCTGTTAAGCCCTTGATATATGGACGATCACAAAAAGCAAGAACAAAAAACTTGAACATCGAGTATGAAAAAGCTCTTTCTCAAAACCCGAAACGATGGTCCCGGAAAACTCGCAACTGGAATCCGGTGGAGCAGGTGGCGTTAAACCCACAAAAGGACTCTTCACCTCTTCAAAACGTATCATAAAAAAAGTGGCGGCCGATGCGACAACTACCTTGACACCCACCGGCCAAGGAGGCAAAATACTTGTCGAAATAATGAAGATCTATAGAGGCCCACCAGCGCAATGCACGTATTTACCGCAACCGGAGATCCAAGCCACAGAGGTCCTTGAGCAGAAAAGAAGAGTGTGGTTGCATAGCTTGCATCTTCTCCGGGTGATCCCCCGTGATGGGAATGAAAAGGAAACGGAATTGGGATATTCACTTTATAACTTTATCAACAAACCTACGTACGTGGTTTGACAATCTCTTACAAACACTATGCAGTTTTTTGTAGTAACAGGGTATGGTGATCTTCAGTTATTGGTCCATCTATACCGTCATCTGAGCAAACCCTAAAATCAAGCTGATTCTTCGCAATTTGATCATAATAAATCTGTTTTGCAACCTCATTTGAGAGGCCAAATATATTGTAATGACATTGGCACCCGCTTAAAGTCGCTTCAGGTTCAAGTTTGACGGCGGGACCAAGGATTTCGGAATCAAATACCCAGAACACTATTGGCAATTTCCCGATAGGGAGGTTACCCGGCGGGTTGCTAGAATAGAACTTCTCGATATGGTGGCATATGAGTGTTTGATACTTGTCTTTAATGCAGTCCACGTCAATAACGGAAATTGCCCCGTGGCTCTGTGTGAAACAACGATGGGTGAATCGCTTTTTTGCCTTATGATAGTAGTTCCCAATGATTCTAACACATTGCATGACTTCGCCGTTTCACTTAATTGTTTTTTCACCCCGTCAACAGAAATACTCCCATAATGCTCGATCTCTTTGAACTCCCTACCGATTCCAACCTCATAGGTTAATTCCATGGCGCCAAAATCTTTTATAAGAATGTCCACGAAGTGGTCTTTGCGGTAAAGAGACACCTCAATTTCCCCATCTGCCACGGGGAAAACTTCGCAACTAAACCCTAGTTTCTTGCCAATCTTATAAATTTCTACGGCAGCCTCAATAGTGTCCTGACCGGGGGGCTCACCCTCGCCATAATTCCACCCACGAGGTAAAGTAGCAAAACCCTCTATCTTTTTTTCTATTGGATCAGGGCAAATATCGGAGTCATTACAAACATGTTGTGGTTCAAATGGCCCGCTACTGCTTGGTCTCATTGGAACCCTCCGTCGTTTTCTCTCTTACTGTGTCTGTCGTCATGATAATGGTTCCAGTCTTCTCCTCGAAGTCCCGCATTGTATCGCCAAGCTTCTCGACTAAAGTCTTAGCTAAAGTGAAAGACATATTTACGACTGCCGTCTCCTGCGCGTTTGTTTGGAGAATTAAGCCGACATCAGCCTGACCGAGGAAAATTATAAAACCATTGACGTATAGCTTGGGAACTTCACTCGCCCCCAAGGCCTTGTTAATCCTATCTTCTATTTTATCTTCGACCTTTATAGACATGGTTTAACCTCTGCCATGAAGGTAGCTATTGTAACCAGCAATTGCAAGAATCCCACAAATACGTGAAAAAAGCCTCAAACAGGTTATCTTAACACCGTATTTGCAGGCCACAGGCGTAGCAGAAAAACATTTAATCGTCAAGGTTTGAGATGGAAGTCACAATCTATTCTGCTTTCTCCATTGCATCGTCTCATATAGTCTTATCGATAATGCCGTAGTTTTTCATAAGGATTTTTCAGTTCTCTATATGGATTGCTTCAACTTTTCGAGAGAGCGGGATCAAAGCGGAGCTGTAACAGGCCCATGAGATTTAGTACGGCCATTTAAAAAGCGGGACAGGAGCGGGATAAATATAGGCTGAAAGAAAAAGGGGCTAACGGAATTTCCTCCAACCACTTGATTTTCCTAGCGCGTCCGACAGGATTCGAACCTGTGACCTACGGATTAGAAGTCATTTTCCACGAGCTTCACGATCTCCTCATCTGAAGCTAAGTAATTGAGATTATGGAAATCGTTTCCTCCATATACTGGTAGATTTTCCATCCCTTCGCAGATTTCACACACAAATTCTCACACGGACTCTCACACAGAGAATCTCTGAAAATCACCTTCTACGCTTATTCAGGTCAGGCTGGACGATCAGCAAAGCGCCCATTTGTCAAGAGACTCGCCGCCTGCCGGATGCGCCCGAGAAGACTTTCAGGATCAACCCAGCTCCAATGCCCCAGGCTCCATTTACGAGAAGTGCTGTTAACAAAAGAGGCATGCCCCCGCCCATGGGCCTCCCTTTGAGCGGCAACACTATCAGAAGAGCAACCGCAGTCGGCAGAATGGCCCCAAAGAGGAAAGCCGCCGCCCAGTAACCGCGACGGCGTGGAAACGCGTGGTCGACCATGGCAAATAAGATCCCCCACAATCCTCCCCAAAAGGCGAGGGAGAACACGGCGGGAACCCCAAACGGTTTTGTCTCTGCCATCGGGAACGGTCCGAAGGGAGCTACGCCTGCATTCCAAAGCGCCCATAGCGTCAACTGGTGAAAAATCAAGGTGGACAAAAAGCCTGCAACGAAGCCATAGAGCATCCGCAAAGGAATACCAGTGGACGAATTTATCTGAGCCATAGAAAACCTCCTTGCAATAGCCGAAAGACCTCGGATCAGCCGAAAACGCTTTGGCAAATTCGATGATTCGATCTCAGTCTAATACCAAAGAACCATTTCAAGAACGAGATGTTCCTCACCACCCCGTAAACTATCTTCCCTTTCGCACTCTCCATCATTCGTATTAATAATAAACGTTCCATTTGGAAAGAAGCAGGGACGGGCAGAAGAGGGCGACTGAACGGATGGAAAGGAATTCAACTCGAAGCAGAATCATTTCCTACCTTGAGTTGGCTCTGGTATTTGCGGGGGCGGCTTTGTTTGGCGCCACACGTAGCCCCATCATCATAATCATCACTATTTTCCCCATGCTTCACAGCAGCGCAGAATGGTTTTTGTGTCCGGACCATTTGGGCAGATCGTCCGGGATGTCAAAGACCCCCATCCCATAGAAAATGTGACAGGTTGCTTTGAAGGAATCCGGCACATTGGCAGGATGCCCAAAATCAAACAGAGAGGGAAAGGCAAGCCACATTCTGCGCCCCTCATCGGCAATGGGGGTTCCACACCTGGCGCAACTGACCTTGCAGGGCAGGATGCGTTCTTTGAGACCCAGTTCGCTGTTGAAGAAACGCAAGTGATTCAATCCAGCAGTGAATCTGACGTGATGTTTGTAGAAGATGGCGGCCCACTGCATGGGAGCGCCATGCAGTTTCTGGCACGCTTGGCAGTGGCAGATCTTAGCATCCACAGGATCAGAGCTCACCTCGTATCGAACAGCCCCACAATAGCAAGCCGCCTGATATTTGGGGATGAACGCCGCATCATCCAGTGACGCATAGTCGGGTCCGAATCGGGCTTCTGTGGAAAGTATCTTCAATCCTTCTAAAACTCCTTGTAGATCCTCGCCAGGGGATGTCCAGGCGCATCGATGGAAAGGTCATTGAAATAACCGTATGGCGTCTGGATCGCTGTGTATCCTGCGACTTCCAAACGCTCCTGCACCCGATCGATAAGCGCCTTGGCGTCCTCGGGTTCCGCCTTTTCCTCGCCAAGGTGGGTGAACGAGTGCAGGACAATTCTTTGGGTTTCCCACTTTCTGGCCAGCCATTTGGCGTTCTTCACAAGCTTGGTTTCAACCGAGTTTCCTTCCGTTACGTCAGGAGGTTCGACATGGATGAAGGCCACAACCGTTTGTTCGCAGGTCATGGGCTCCGCCTCCGGAGCGTCATCCAGGGTCTTCATGGACGGTTTCCAGGCGAATCGTTCACAATACAAGAACAACAACCGCATTATGATCCTCGTTTTGTATTCCCAGCTGAAGCTGGCCCAAGTCAAGCTAAGCCTTCTTCCCAAGCTGAGGCAATTCTTAACTCAGCAACTTGACGGAAGGAGTGGCTTATTCCTCAATGCAAATTCGATAGATGAGTATCACCTGATCCCCAAAATCCACCCCTCAACCTGGGCTATAGTGCGCTCCGCTGCCGTGAGAGGAGGATCGAAATACTCCGCGAGGCTGCCATCCAAGTCGGCATTACGCAGCCACGCGGCAGCTACGCATGCATCGTGCTGGTCGGGGCTACGTCCTTCTCGCTCAAAGCTTCGGCTCCACATCGAAGGATAGATTTCAACCACTGTCGAGCGTCCCTCCGGGATGGTCCAGCCGTCAAAAGGCCAGAAATGGATGCGATTTCCAGCTTGACGGCGAAGATAGCGCAACCACTGCAGCCCGGCATGCGTAGACTTTGCTACCGAGCCCTGTACGTCGAAATGAAAGACGGATTTGGCCGAACGCGCCAGGACTTCGGTCAACCTCCTCCAGCGAGGATTTCCAGAGCGGGCAGCACCATCACCGGCAGTTCCGTAGCGCACGAAATCGACATAGATGAAATCCTCATCCGTTGGCCAATGGCTTTGGAAGTCATCGAGAAAGGAAGGCCAATCGAGCGGGAGGTGATGGAGCTCGAAATACTGCATGGGAAACGAGAAGCCATGATCAATGCCTACCAGTGTTGGGCTGTCTTCTGAAAGCTTTTCAACCAGCCATTCGGCAATGCCTTTTCTGGTCCAGTACTTACGTGGACTTGGGGATGGCAACACCTCGTAGGGTGGCATAGTTATGTCCGCCATGTAGGCCCGCAAGCCCTTCAGGCTCGATGTCGGTGTTTGTGCACCAGAATAATCAATGCCCTTGATGCCTTAGCCATCTTGCGCTTACCTTTATCGGCCTTCTTCGACTTCTTCTTATGGGGGCTTCCCAAATCTGCTCCGTGAGCGGCATCTTCCCGGTTTGGATTAAAGCATGCCCACCATTCCATGCGCTCATGAAGATCGTCAAAAGATCTCGCCTCGAGCCGCTTTTTGACTTTCTCAAGACATGCCTCCTCACCTCCTTGAAGGGCCTCTTCCATATCTTCATAACTTACCGTCCAGCTATCGATTCGCCCTTTGTCGTATGCGTCCTTGAGCTTGTCGATCAGTTCTTCTGGATAAAGATCGCATGCAGCATCAGCGAGTTGGCTCCAGACCTCGGAAACCGATTCGGTTTCCTGTAAGCGGTCAAGCATAGCGGAGAAAAAGGACAGCACTTCTTCCCGGGAAACCATACCTTCAGCCACAGCAAACACCATGGCGTCCAATGCGGCCCCCCGGCTGTACACATTGGCGTCTTCTTTTAGCGCCAGAGATTTGATCAATTCGAGGGACCCGCCGCATGTCCCGTACAATATGACTCGCAGGTCTTCAGTGATCATGTCTCCAAGCAGTTTTTCAGCCATGTCATCTGGCAAACCAGCCAATTTAACGATGGCCTCGTGAGATCGTGGCTCTTTGAAATGCCCGAGCAGCATGATGGCGTAGATGTGAGCAAAGTAGCTGGGGCTCCCGGCATATTCAGATGGGTTTGAGGCCACTGACTCTACTGTCTTTATCAAAAAAGGTGTGATTTCTTCCTTGAGCTCTATGGCCGCTTGAACTTCTTCCCGCTTATAGGCGCCGATATTCTCAAAGGCGTCCAAGATTTCACGGATTCTTCCCTCACTCATTGCGCATGCTCCTTTATCTGCCGACCCATGGATCTCTAAAGGTACAGCCTCACAGCCTGAGAAAAGTTCTCAGCCATGAGCGTTTACCCGGTCTTCGCCGATTGGAGTCAGGTCATGGAAGCACCAAATGCTAAAACAACTTACATGGGTTTACATCGTCATGCAGCCTTTCGCCGGTATAATGCGAATGACTTCATTCAAGAAAATCAGCTCCAAACCGGGTCCGAAAATCGCACATAGTCAAGCAACTCCTTTGCAAACGGGCTGTAGGTTTTGATGGAATCGTAGTCATAACGTTGATTGTTCAAATATTGGAGCGCGAGCCAGTCGTTGCCTCCTCTGCCTATCTTTACCCCGGAGAAGAAAAATCCCATGTCTTCGATCAGGGTGCAATCGGAGCTCGTGGAGGGATGGGACAAGGGCAGGTAAAGGTAGATAGTCTCCATCCGGTCGAGGCATGAGCTCCGAAGGATAGAACTAATCTGCGGGATGGTGTCTTTGCCGTATGAAGCGATGATGACGTGGTTCGTCTGATTTTTGTCTGGCATGGCCCTTATCTCCCCGCGCTCAGGCTGCAAGCTCTTCAGATGATCTTCGGCAAAGTAGGCCTTAAGACCGATGTTACGGCATATCTTTTCAACCATCGGTTTGTGATGTCCGGGAGCATGGTACGTTCTTGGCGTGGAGGGATCGAAAATCTTGACCATGTGCATCAGGGATTGCCTGGTGGAGATTTTGCCGGTTATGTGTCGAAAGCTGATCGGCAACAAACGCGAGACGAAAAGCGCCGATTCCTTCATGCCGAATCGGATGGAAGCAGATTGGGTGTAGGGATGCGAGGTGACGGCAGTATTGAAAACGCCTTCGAATCCCATTCCTCGCGCCTCGTCAATCAAGTGCGCAGTGAGGTCTTTGATACAGTTCTTGCCCCGATACGCCGGGTGAACGAACGCTGAGACAAGCTCCGGCATACCCGAGAGGTAGTCGGGGGCCATGGCGCCATGTCCGATGATCTCCCCGTTCTCATTGTTGATGGCCAGATAGGAGATCAAACGCCC
The DNA here is from genome assembly GCA_964578835.1 of uncultured Syntrophobacteraceae bacterium. Lineage (GTDB taxonomy): Bacteria > Desulfobacterota > Syntrophobacteria > Syntrophobacterales > Syntrophobacteraceae > CAZOEL01. Next base: position 20,006 of record CAZOEL010000078.1, read on the forward strand.
ATCTTCGATGCGCAGCCTGATTTGCCCCGGATCGTAGATGTACTCGTTGAAGTAGGTGTATCCGTACGCCAGGTAGGCAAGCCTGGAAATGGCGGCCGATTCATCTTGGCGCGCCCGACGAATAGAGAGATCCAGTGGATGTGAAGCTGCTTCCGGCTCACTGGGAGAATCGGCAAGAGACACATATTCGTTTCTGTCTTTCAACAATTTGCGAACCCGGATTTGCTGTCCTTCCCAGCCGAGATTGCAATAAGCCGTTTCGTCGCTTATCAGATTGACCAGGCGAAGTCCGACGCCTCGTCCCGTGTTTTCGATGACTTGCTCGCCATCGAGATCTGCGGCGCATTCAAGAGAGACCACATCGAACGGAATGCCTTTGTAGCGAATGAGAACTTCCAGCATCCCTTGAGCTATCGAAAAGGTAAAGTCGATACTTTCCTTCTGGCCGTTTGGGTATGCATATTGGATGATATTGCAGGCAATTTCCTCGATCAGCAAATCTATTTTGTAGATGAAATCATCATCGGCGTCGTGAGCCCGCAAAAAGGATTCGGCGGCGGCATGCAGGATCGAAATTGCCGCCAGTTCATTGCCAACTCTGACCGTGACAGGCTCCATTTCCTCCTCCTCTTATCTTATCGAAAAAGCCCAGAGGGTAAACCTACACTCTGGAACCTTTCAAATCAACAGCTTGTACTCACAGACCTTCTCAGAAATCGGCAAGGGGAAGGAATGGGATTGGACGGACCATTGGCAGCGAGCATCCCGGCGCATTCCTTTGCCTCAAACCAGCGGCAACTACCAGGAAATGAAATCCCAGTCTCTTTTACCACCCGCTCTGCAATGTGCTCGTATACTGCTCGTTGCCTTATGAGGTCCAGAGAGATCACCCGCGAAGCCTCTTCGCCAAATGAGTATACCGCATCTGTGTCTTGTTGTTTCGCACGGCAATGGCCAAAGCTTTCTTTGTTCCCACCATTACGACCAGCTTTCTACCCCGTGTCACTCCGGTGTAGATGAGGTTTCTTTGCAGGAGGACGTAGTGTTGAATGAGGACAGGCATCACCACCACCGGGTACACTGAGCCTTGGCTTTTGTGAACGGAGACGGCATATGCCAGCACGATCTCATCAAGATCGGTGAAATCATAGACCACCTCCTTGCCATCAAAGGAGATGACAACCTCCTGGGCTTCTGTATCGATTCTCACGATCCGCCCGATGTCTCCATTGTCACAAGATCCTGACGACCATAGACTTTGAGCCGGGCAATAGTGTAGCCGTTCTCTTCATTCGTGAAGGTGATCCGCTCGATCTGACCTTGAAGTTCCGTAAGCATTCCCGTATCCTGAGCCTTCCCTTTGCTGATTTGTGCAAGCACACGGAATATAGCACGGACCGGGTAGAAGATCCGCATTAACTGCTACACTCAACCGGGTGAAAAGGCTTGATTTGATGAACACGGGAGAATCAGATTCGATTTGGGCAAAGAAAGGGGCCACCTTAAGCGATAAATCCGCTCGCGAGGAATTCGGCATTACTCAAGATGAGATCATTGAAGCGATAAAAGCTGGCAAGCTCCAGTATCGCCACAACAACATGTACGGCAATCCCTATTTTAAGCTGATCCGTAGTGAAGTGGAGTCGCTGGTCGTTGGAAAATATGGCAAAGATTACCTGAACAAGCAAAAGACGAAGAAGGAGCTGGCTGAAATCAATTCTCAGCTGAGGAAGTTAAAAACACAGATCGTCTCCCTGGAAAAGAGGAAAGCAGAATTAATGTCTGATCTTGCTAAGAAAGAAAATGCTTGAGCGGGTATTGAGCATGGGCGTAAGAACACATTCTTCCACCACAGCGATCTCTTGAGAAAAGGCCGACGGAGTGAAGTCTGACAATCTTCTCTCTTGTTATTGAATACTAACCATCATGATCCCCTGGGTTGCAACAAAGCATGAAAATAGATAACTGAGTATCAGAGGATTCTGTAAATCCTATATTTTCTAACGCTCACAGCTGCAGGTAAGAAGTCGAATGTCTGTGTTGTGATCTCAGACCTCTGGGCTGCATATCAGACGGGAGGCGCTCTTATCAACCGGGCATTGGATAATGCCAGGCAGGAGCTCGGAAGACAGGAGCGCAATATCACTCCGGTGGACCTTGCCGCCAACGAAATTTACGACATTCTACGCAAACGGCTCTTCAGCGCACTGCCCGACAGGGCCGAAATCGAGGACATAGCAGCAGCCTACGGCAAGAAATTGGAGGAGGCAACCAAATCCAAGGTTGCCAACCGAGGCGCCGAAGCCATTGCCGATGAGGTCGCGGCCACCTACCCATTTCACCCCCGCCTGAAGAATGTCATAGCCCTCTTTAAAGAAAATGAGCAATTCAAGCAAACCCGTGGGCTCATCGAGTTGGTCTCGCGTCTTCTTCGCTCAGTTTGGAAGCGTACAGCCAACGATGTCTTTCTCATCGGCCCGCAGCACTTCGATCTCTCGATTCCGGAAGTTCGCGACAAGCTTGCCGAAATCTCAGGCATGAGGGATGTGATCGCCAAGGACCTCTGGGACAGCAATCACTCAGCTCACGCCCAGATTATCGATCTCAATACGGGCAAAGAGGCTGCTACCCAGGTGGGGTCGCTTCTCTTTGCGGCCAGCCTTTCCACGGCTGTCAACGCCGTAAAAGGACTCACCCGGGAAGAGATGGTCGAGTGCCTTGTATCACCGCTGCGCGAGCCATCCGATTTCCTTGCGGCTTTTGAAGAATTCGAGAAATCCGCCTGGTATCTTCATCACACTCAGGACGGTCGATTCTACTTCGACCGTCAGGAAAACCTCACCAAGCTTCTCCAAAGCATTGCCCGCGACGCTCCAGACAACCTGGTGGACGATCTCATCCGCAATCGACTCAAAGACATGTTCAAGGCTTCACGCAAGACAGCCTATGAAGAAGTGCTCCCGCTCCCGAGGCTGGAAGATGCCGCGGACAGGGTCCGAAAAGCCCGCGTGCTTCTCATCGTGAGTCCCGATTCAAAAATACCGCCCGAGGAGGTTCAGAAGTTCTTCGAAGGGCTTAGTCAGAAGAACAATCTCTGTGTCCTCACAGGCGATAAAACAGCCATGGGGAGTGTCGAGAAGGCCGCCCGGCAGCTATTTGCCGTTCAGAAGGCGGACGGGCGTATCCCGAAAGGGCATCCCCAGCGGGACGATCTGGAGAAGAAACAGCAAACCTATGAGCAGGATTTCAATGCCACTGTGTTGAGCCTCTTCGACAAGGTTCTCTTCCCGATCCAGCGTGTGGGCAGATCGCCTCAGCTCGCACAAAAGGCCCTGGATATGACCCGAGACGTCAGCAAGCCTTTCAATGGGGAGGAGCAGGTCGAAAGGACTCTTACATCGAACCCGCTCAAACCCTATCTCGATGTGGAGAAAGATTCCGATCCCAGGAATCCATCCCGTCTCGAGCAGAGGTTGGGACGGATCAAGCGGTTCGGCCAGGCGAGGCGAACCGTGGACATGTTGAACCTTGTCTATCACGATACACAGGACGAGAAGATCTACCAGGCACTCTCTCGGAGGTTGAAAGACAAGTTCGATATCTTCGGGGGCTTGCCCGATACCATCGAGGATGAGTGGATCGAAAACGTGGAGCGCCTCGAAAGCATGATGGACGAGTACATCCACCTTCGCCGGAAGGCTCGCGATGTTTTTGAGCTCCGCTACAAAGAAACCATCGATCCCGACGAAAACCGCTGGGAACTGTGCTCCAGAGTTCTTGCAAGGAAAGACATTGTCGAGAAGCTATCCGAGCCCTGGTAGAACAACAAGCCTGCTCTTCACGCAGGTAAACTCACAACGTTATGCCGCTGACTTTCCCATGCAGAAGACCCTACATTTAGCAATTCGAAGCACTCTATTTTGAGAATTGTTGGATAGCGCCGACCACCAATTCATCGATCGAAGCTTCATCAAGCTGCGTCGGAAGAGGTGAGGACTCCAAGCCTTCGCGCATCAAGTGCTCCAGATGTTGGGCTTCCTCAACCACTTGATCATAAGTCATCTTACCGTCGCGTATGGCAAGAAGCTCGTCTGCGTCATGGCGCCTTACCTTGAGATCGCCAGTCCTGACGAGCTCGAGGCCAGTGCGCATCAAACGGATCAGATGCATGGCATGTTTCGTGTCATAGCCGTACCTGGATTCCAAATCGGCTCGCATCGGATTTCGCTCTGCTTTCCACTTCTGGTAGGATTGCCAGTGCTTCTGGGCAGAACGAAAGCGCCGCTCACGTTCCAGCACTTCCATGACTTCTCGCGACAGACCGAGTGACAACGCCGCCTTCTGTCTCATTTCCTGATAAACCTGCTCACCGCTTTCCTCTATGCCGAGGATATCAAGCCAGAATTCCTCCAACCGCTTCCTGAGAGCGATTCTCGTGGCCGGAGGCATTTCCAGATCTTCTAATGCCCAGCTCCGGAGTTTCGCTGAGATGGCCTCCTCGATGCGATTACGATCGTCAGCCTTTAGAATAGACAGTTCCGGCAAGCCGAATTCCCCTCGAACAGGCTGCCTGGATGGGGGATTGAGAAGCCAGGAACGGTGGGATTTGATCCGCTTCAATTGAGCTAGTGCATAACCGACATAAGTCTCACAAACTTTGCGCGATAGGAAAAGATACCGCCGATCAAAGACCATTCGCCATGCAGGGCTATCCAACAGCCAAACACTTGGATCGGCAAACAAGATCTCCAGCGCGTTGGGGTTTGCAGCCGTACATAGCCGAAAAAATTTGACGATGTCAAAGATCACCACTTCCACCTTGCTGCTGTCCAGTGCAAGATGGATGTTCTCCGCCGCAGATTTGATGAGCTGAGACATCTCAGTGCTCATGGGACCTTCATACTGCTCGAATGTCTGCATGTAGGAGAATCTGACAGGAAGAGGAGCAATGGCTACTCCCCGCAGATCGACATCGGAATCTTTTCGGGCCGTACCATGAGCATGGCTTCCAGCAAGGGTAAGGAATATCGTGTCTCTTTCTGACGCAAAGGTTATAGGCATGGCCATTATCCTGCCTCTACAGTGGGGTCTCCAGGCATTCCGCTTTCACGGCAGGATGAAGGAAGGATCTCAAGCGAGCCCTTATGACGAAATCGTTCAGTTCCTTCATCGTTGTTGGCTCCTCCGGGAGCTTGCTTTCATCAAAGGCGAATTGCAGCATGTTCTCCAATTTATCCAACTCCAGGCTGTGGACCATTAATTCATCTCTTTCAAGCAGCTGCCTTTCAGCTCCCCTTCGTTTCCTGTCTATCAACTCGTCTATTTGGCTTAAAGTAAAATCCTCGTTGAGTACTCCGAGGTTTGTCTCGATTCCTCCTCCTCGCAGAGCTCGAATACCAGTCATGTAGACTCGGTAAGCATATAACAGATGCTTCACACTCGCCCCTGGTTCGTCCAGGAGCTTGCGCCGGCCGCGAGCAAAACCTTGGTAGTGTCGGTAAAGTCTGCGCGTGAGACAGCCGAAGCCTATGCCTTTAAGTTCTTCAAACTCATCACTGTCCGACACGACCAAAGGTGAATACAGTTGTTCAAGGACGTAGCCGTTGTGTCGTATCATCAAGCGTGCGAATTTCCTCAAATCATGAAAGACCATATCCAACTCGATGCCGCTCACTATCTCTGTTGATGTCAGAGTCTCCCTTGGCTCGTGAAGCCCTATCAAATCCTCTACTGGAAGTAGAAAGACCCCCCTGAGATCGACATCACTGTCTGCAGAGGCAAACCCATAAAGGTGTGCGCCGCTGACAGTGGTGAACAATACTCCAGGGACCCGTCGAACAATGTCGGCAAGCTCTTTGCGATCCAGCACTTGCCAGACGTCGCTTTCCCAAATCATACCATTAATCTCCAAATCTATTCTGATGTGCTCGTTGAACCTTCTTCAAAACCCAGTCGCCAGAGGGCGACCCCTTTGAGACCGTGTGATCTCGCCTGATATTCCATACGCTTCCTGGTTTCCTGATCAGAGAAATAGACCTCGCGCGTTTCACCACGTATGGTATACCGAAAGTGCAACGTACCGGAAGCGTCTCGAACTGCATTGTGCTGCACAGCCAGTTTCACTCCCTCGCGAGCCGAAACCACCTTTGGTTTTCCATTCCTTGGCCAGTCATAGCCATAGGCGGGCATCCCCAGCCAGACCTTTTCAGGCCGAATGCTCTTCAGAACCTGAGTGATATTGCGCTTTGCCCATTCAATATCGGTAACAGGACCAGGTTATGTTCCAGGACGATGGTAGTCGTAGCACATCAAGACGATCTCATCCAAATGCGGGCCGATCAGCTTCAGGTCGTGAAATCCCGACCACTTCTCCGGAAAGTCAACGGGAGGAAACACAGCCATGGTGAGCTTCTTACCGTTCAGCTTTGAATGCAATTCCTTCAGGAAAGTGGACAGCTTTGGAGCATCTTCCGGCGGCAGGTATTCAAAATCGAGGTGAAGCCCAACGTATAGCCCATCTTGCGCCAGTGAGGCGAGATTCGCTATGGCCCGCTGACGGGCGGTCTCGGTGGAAAGGAGTATTCGTCCTTCGGAGCTTGACTTGAATGTCACGAGGGGCTGGATATTTAGTGCGCTTTTTCCTGCCAACGACGCAATATCTCTTTGCTGCTCAGCCGATGGGGCATGGAGCTGACCGTCACTTCCCACTTTGTAGCCTGTGATCGAGAGGACATTCAGGGACTGGACGGCATTCTCCAAATATTTCACCTCGATGTTGCTCTTCACGGATTCAATGAGTGCGTATCCCCACCTCTCCAATGACTTCCCGCCATGATCGACTTCTCCCTGGCAATTGGTGCAAATCGACAGGAGCAGGGTGATGATACTCATGAGGGCTACTCCACCGCGCAAAAGGCATCCAAATAATGGCCAGTTCCTGAATAGGCGCTTTCCCATGCTTCGATGAGTGTTCACACGGTCACCTCTTCTTGAATCTGACAATCCGAACCTCTCCATTGAAGTTACTCTCCTTCATCGCTTCGACCATGATCTCGATCACCTGTTCAGGCCGCCGCCCTCCGCTTCCCGCACCAATCAAAGGGAATGCAATAGATGAATATCCTCGTTCTACAGCCAATCTGAGCGCAATTTGCACCGATAAACGGATGGATTTAGCGGATGCCCTCCAGAGCATATTGATCCCGGCAACATGAATAATGGCTTTGAAAGGAAGCCGCCCTGCACCGGTCTTGACGGCCGAGCCCAATGGCATGGGTCCACTGCGTGCGAGTTCACGAAAGGGAGCTGTGCCGCCCCGCTTCTTTATGGCTCCAGACACTCCCTGAGGGATGAGTAACCACCACGGAATAATGTTTCTGTTCCAGGCATTGACGATGACCTCCACATCCTGGTCAAGCAGGTCGCCTTCAACGATGCTCAGGTTCATGGTAACTCTCCATTTAGCGACGGAAGGGCTACAGCCATACCGCGAACTCTCCTATTCAAATCAATCCGCAGGCCGCTCACTCGCTTCAAGCTGGTTTCGCCGGCTTTACCTCTTTATGACCATCACATAGTACATCATCAAGGCCGGAAAGAAGCATAGAAGAGAGATCGTGTAGACGGTTTCCATCTCCAGCAGATTGAGGAAGGGATTTACGCCGGAAGGATAGAAAGGCTTCATCTCGTAGTAGAGCGGAGCATCAAAGAGGATGTGAAGCCAGACACCAAGCAATCCGGAAATAGCCATCTTCCAAAAGGACGGAGTATAGCTAAATCGGAATGCCTGCATTGCTTTTCCGATGAAGCCCCGGAAAGGATAAGCGGTTGCACCCCAAGCGAGCCCAAGCAAACCGCCGATAAGAAAAGTGTGGCAGTAGCCGTGCAAAGGGTAATTCAGGTTGAAAATCATGACCAGGAGGGGCTCGACGTCGATGACGATGTTGGCCCCGATGAAGACCGGCAAGTCGATATATCGCCGCAATGGGAGCGCCACGGTGGCATGGGGGCCGAAGTGAAAAGGAGTGAACGGCATCTCAGAGCTCCTTGTCTTCCGAAGTTGCTGGTGGCGGCGTACTGCTTTCGTCATGCGTCGTTTGCACCCGACCATGCCCTGGACGATACACGGCTGCAAGCCTTGTGGACATTTTATCCGTTTGACCTCAGCGCAGGGATCTATACCGCGCTACGGGTCACGCGGCTCACCCGCTTATCCGTTGAAAGGTTCAGATCCTACCAGCACAGCTCATTGGTCGATTTGCGCCGATTAGCCTTTTCTGAATAAGTTTTGGGCAAACGCACCGATCAAGCCGATCTTCTAATCTTAGGAATGCTCTCGGGCGAAAGGCTTCCGCCGGAATCCATCTTTTCAAGTTCATCTTTCATTCGGCCAGTCGTCTGAAGAAAGTGCTCCACATCGATGCCAAGACAAGAGGGAGTGAACTGGCTCGTAAGCTTCATTCCTGAGGAGATAAGCCTCAGAGCCCCTTTCAGATTGGATCGTCTGGCGTGGTAGATTCCAACGCCGATCTGTAGAATTCCCTTGTAGAGGCCCCGTATTCTCCCTTTTTCGCCTCGCCAAAGCTCTTCGAGCGTCTCATGGCATTCGAAGTATTCCTCTCTGTTGAACTGTCCGATGGCGTAAAGGAGTTCTTTTGAGGGGGCCTTCTTGCAGTCATCACCCAATGTCAGTTAACCTCCCTCACGTTGATGCGATTGGCGAATGTCTCAGCCCTGCAGTCCGGACGGAGCAGCTATGGACAATCAGATCGTTCAATGGGGGCGTTTATTCATTAATGATTGTGCGGACGCCCCTTTCCTGGCCATCTCCGACATCCTATACTGAGTATGGATGGCATGCAATCTCCTCTGGAGCACTTTAAGAAGAAGCAGGGTTATTGAACTCGATCAGGGATACTGACCGATTGCCGGTTCGGGATCATAAAGGAAAGGATTGAATCTATGGGGACTATGCCGATTTTTTCAGTTCACGGGTGTGATCGAGAAGCAAAGACAGGCGATTGTGTGCAGTCGTACATCACCGACAGCATGCTGCCCAATTTCTATATGATGGATTACTCCATTCTGGGGCTGCTGGTAGACGATCTGCCAAAGACTTTAGATGTCCTCTCAGAAAAAGGGTTCCTGGTCTCTGGAAAGGCAAACAATAGCGTTTCCCTGATAGAATCCAGCAGATTGAAAGAAATTGTCGGATTGCTGAAACAAGAGGGAATCGGGTGTGAGATCTCGGATATTGTCAATGAAGTCTACCAAGGCTGATAGCTGCCAGATCCCGCCAAGGTATGGTGGGATAGTGGCGATAAGATTGTTGACTGCGTCCAATTCACATTTACCAATCAAGACGGAAGCACACCATGACTCATAAAGGCCCTTGCCCTTGCAATTCCGGAAAGTTGTATTCATCCTGCTGCGGGCCTTTAATTGCGGGAGAGGAAATCGCCATTACGGCCGAAGCCCTGATGCGCTCTCGCTATACCGCTTATGCCGTGCAAAATGCTGGCTACCTATTGAAAACTTGGCACCCATCAACTAGGCCACCAACAATAGGCCCTGCGTCAATGTCTGGATGGTACGGTCTCCATATCCTCCGAACGGAAGCAGGAGGTAGAAACGACACCACAGGAATTGTTGAATTCAAGGCCACAGCCATAAGGCAGAAACACATCTTCCGGATGCACGAGATAAGCCGGTTTGTAAAGGAGAACGATCAGTGGCTTTATGTCGATGGAGAGATACTCGAATCTCCGCCTGCTATAAGTGATAAAGTCGGTCGAAACGATCCCTGTCCTTGCGGGAGTGGCAAGAAGTTCAAGAAATGCTGTGGTGGCAGGTAACCATTCACGGCTATCAAGAGGTTTTTTTCATGATTACTGTTTGCACGCAAACTCATCCCAGGTAGACGAATTCCTCATCATTGATATCGATGACAATCCTCCCACCTCGCGTTTCGGCATAGACAAGCCATCCAGGCTTTCTCAGGCTGCTTCACTCAACCGGTGGCGAGAATTGACCCGTTTTCTTGTCGAACCAGGCCAAAAGCATGGCCTCAGGATTGATCGAAAATGCCTTACCATCAGCTATTTCCTTGGCCTCTGAGTAGGTGAGATCTTGACGCGGAATGTCGATGAACACAGGCGCAACGGGCATCTCTCTGGTGAGTTCAATACAGGGGGACATTGTTCGTCCTTTGAGTGGGGGGCAAAAGCCTATCCCTTTCTACCTCGACCATGTCTGCAATTCGATGATATTGCCTTCCGGATCAGTCGCATAGACGATTGTAACCGTACCGGCCCCCGGAATCGGTAAAGACACGATCTCTCCAATGGCATTACCACCAGCGGTTCTAAGAACCTGCAGCGCCGATTCGACATCATCAACTGCAAAGGCTATGAGTACGGCTACGATGAGCTCGACAGGCTCGACTGGGCAATCTATCCATCAGGACAAATCGACTACGGCTACGATTCAATAGGAAACATAACTTCAAACTCCAGGCTCGCGGGCTCCTACGCCTACTCCGGGGCAGGACCTCATGCCGTCACTCATGCCGGTGAGGAGACGTTCGAGTATGACCAGAACGGGAATATGACCGGCATCAATGTCGGCTCAGCCCAAGAGAAGCTCATCGACTACGATGCGGAAAACAGGCCTGTGAAGGTCAGGGTGAAGCAATCGAATGGGAGCTATGCCGCTACGCAGTATTTCTACGATGGCAAGGGAGAGAGGGTGAAGAAGATTTCAAGCTCTGGCTCTGTGACCCTCTACATCGGAAGCCTCGAGCTAAGGGGAGCGGAGAAGACAACCCACTACTTCGGGGGAGGCAAAAGGATTGCAACGAGGGTTTCAAACACGCTCTACAGCTTGCATCAGGATCATCTGGGAGGCCTCAATGTTGCAGACGATCAAACGGGCGCCGTAAGACAGAAGAACACCTACTTTCCCTATGGCGAAACGGATGTGAGCGAAGGCAACGCCAACCTCCGCCACAAGTTCACAGATCAGGAGGAGGACCCCGAAACAGGCATTGGCCTCTACTACTATGGAGCCAGGTACTATTATCCGAAGATCGGGAGGTTTATCTCCCCGGACTCCATCGTCCAGGCTCCAGAAGATCCGCAGAGTTTAAATCGGTATTCATACTGCAGGAATAATCCTCTTATTTACACTGATCCCTCGGGACATTTCTTCTTGATCGATGACATCATCATTGGAGCGATATTAGGTTCGGCTATCGGAGCGGCTAGCTCGGCAGCAACTGGTGGTGATATTGGAATGGGAGCTCTCACCGGTGCCATAGGAGGAGCTTTCTTTGGCGCAGCAGGTGGCATAATTGAGAACAGCCTTGCATCAGCAGCTCAAGCAGCAGGAATGACAATGCAGCAGGCGGCAGCGGCAGGTTTGGGTATGTCTACAGCAGGTCAAGTCGGGTTGCATGCCGCAGCTGGCTTTGCATCAGGTGGCATCAATGCGGCAATAACAGGAGGAGATGTCGGCCTTGGAATGCTCACTGGTGGCATATCTGGAGGAGCAGGAAGATATCTGGGGAGCTTTCTGCCGGATAACATTCCTGCTCAATTTGTTGGGCAGACAGCCATTGGAGGCCTTTTAAGAGGAGCTACCAGTGCAGCCGTGTCCTTTCGGCAGGTCAGAGTAAGCCGAAAAAAAACGTCAATGCAAGCAAAG
>CAZOEL010000079.1:0-31505 GCA_964578835.1 uncultured Syntrophobacteraceae bacterium
CCCGGGGCGATGCCCCGGGCTACGGTATTTCGCCCTTTCAGGGCTGACTCGAACGCAGAAGCAATTGGAATAGAGGCTAACCCGGCATTACGATTATTCAATCATCGCAGAACAAGTTAACCCCTGGCGAGCCGCGACATGCGCTTGTCAGAGGCGGGTCATGGGTTTATATTGAAATTTTCGCATTATTGGTCGGCTATGCATAGCGTTCGTCTGCAATGCGGCGCGATTGGCGTTTACGATAATAAGGCAGTCAAGGGAGCGTAGAACTTGGATTCAATCAATCGAGTGCTGCTCGATCGCATACAACGTAATTTTCCTTTGGTTTCTCAGCCCTACGACGCTCTGTCGGAGGGACTCGCAATCGACGGAGCGGGTGTGCGGGAGCGCATTAAGGAGTTGAAGGATAGAAAGATGGTGCGGCAAATCAGCGCCATCTTCAATACCGGAGCGCTCGGATACATGAGCAGTCTTGTTGCGATGGCGGTTCCCGCAAGCGAAGTTGAACGGGCTGCCGAGGCTATCAACACGTATCCGGGCGTGAGTCACAATTACCTTCGTCCGGGTGTGTACAATATGTGGTATACCATAGCTGTGCCGCCCGGAGAAACGATCGAGCAAAAGGTGCAGGAATTATCCCGCTCTGCGGGCGGCTGGCCTTCGCTCATTCTTCCCGCGGCCAAGAAGTTCAAGCTGGCTGTGGTGCTCGATGTCTTGGATGAATCGGAAGGTGAATCCGGGAAAGAGATCGCTGATTTGCCTCCGGTGGAATCTAGCGCTCTGTTCCAGGCGACGACCGGGAATATTGAGATTGTAAGGCGCATCCAGGAAGATCTTCCCCTCGATGACAAGCCTTTCAAGGTGTGGGCCGATCGACTCGGCATGGAGGAAGAATCGTTGCTCGGCCTCATGCGGCAATGGAACGGTTCTGGATTGATGCGCCGATTTGCAGCCGTGCTCAATCATCGTCTGGTCGGCTTCAGCGCGAACGCGATGATCGTCTGGAACAGCCCCGAGGACAAGATCGATGAGTATGGGCGGATTCTCTCTTCCCATCCTGAAGTGAGCCATTGCTACCATCGCCCGTCGTATCCCGAGTGGCCCTACAACCTGTACGTGATGGTGCACGGCCGAACTCCGGAAGAGTGTGAACGGATTGCAGGCAAATTGGGGGCGTCCATCGAGCTGAACGATTACAAAATCATGATCAGCACCAGGGAGTTCAAAAAGATTCGGCTCAAGCTCTTCTGGTGAGCGCCTTTTTTAGAATTTGAGGAATAGGACCATGCAAGACAGAGAAGAATACGAAAAGAGGAAGAAAGCCATTTTTGACACCATGTCAAAGCGTGGTCAGGAGCGGATTTTACGCATCGGCTACGAAAACTGGGAGCCTTTCGAAGAACCGAAAGATCCCAGAGAGCGGATTTTCAGCAGCGCAACCATGGACGCCAAGGCTTACATCAGAGAGTTTTACCAGTCCTCCGATCTCAAAGAGGATTCCGTGGCGCTCCAAAAAGAGCTCTTCGAGCTCTGCCGTGGTTTGATAAAAGGGGAGGATCGGGCCAAGGTGATCTATGAGTTTTGTCTTTGGTACAAAGAGCGCGTTATAAGCAAGACTTCATGAGTTTTCCGGCATGACAACGGCAGGAAGCCCCATACCGTTGTCCGGCATATTTTCTTTACGAGCTACAAGGTATCGCTCACTTGACCCCCGTGCGCCTCATCGTGGTCACAGGGACGCAGAAATTCCAACTCTTCCATGAGAGCTGGTCTTACACGAAGGACTCTTATATGGTAGTGCAAGTCTTTTCCCGCAAGAGGATGATTGAAGTCTAAGACGACTGCGTCCTCCGTTTTATCCTTTACAAAATAGGCGTATTGCGCGGAAGTCTGAGGATTTTCCGCTTTCACCCATTTTCCCGCTTCAAAGCTGCGCCCTTCTGGGAATTCAGTGAAGCTTTTGCTGTATACCTTTGTTTCGTCGTATTCTCCGAAAGCCTCCTTGGCGGGAATGACCAGATCTACCTCTTCTCCTTCCACAAATCCCATCAGACGATGTTCCAAGGAAGGCAGAAGCTCCCCGTAGCCGGCTATGAAGTTGAGAGAGACCGGTCCATCTTCTCCCTTTATATAAGATCCGTCTTCAAGTCGAAGAGCGTACTCGATAACAACCGCCATATCTTTAGCAATTTCCATGGATTTCCCCGGTTGAGCTGAAAATTATGATGCGCCGGCCTGAGCGCCGGGCGGTAGACCCGTTTGCTACTTCCCCAGAATTTCCTCCATTTCCTCATCGGGGGGGTAACCCAGGGCTTTCGATTTTTCGTAGTGCTCTTTGGCAGACTCTAGCTCGCCGCTCATCCGAAGAGCGAGAGCAAGGTTGAAATGAGCGGGAGCGAAAGATTCGTTGAGCGCCAGTATCTTTCGGCAAGCTTCAATCCCTTCGCTGTATTGCTCAAGTCTGATGTGGGCCACCGCAAGGCTGTTGAAAGACTGAAGGTTTTCCGGCATAAGCTCTATGGCGCGCCTGGCGGCTTCGATAACTTTTGCCATTTCGCCTTTTTGGAGGTAGGCGAAGCCCAGGTTGCTGTAGGCCATCGGGAGATTCGGATCGAGTTGAAGCGCTTTCTCATTGGCTTCAATGCACTCGTCCAGTTCGCCTTTTTGAAACAGAAGTCCTCCGATGTTGACGTACGCCTGAGCCAGATTGCTGTCGTACTCCAAAGCCTGCCTGAATTCGGAAATGGCTTCTTCGATCAAGCCTTTGTGGCTATAGGCCAGTCCCAAGTTGTAATGCATGGGCGCTGAAGTTGGCTCGAAGTGGAGTCTTTCTTTTAAAAACTTGATATAGAGATTGATCTTTGCTAGCTGCTCTTTTGACTGAGCCATGATTTATTTATTCTCCTTAATAAAGACTGAAGGCTCCAGATTTATTGCGCCAGAAAGTTGCCAATGAGGCGGCATTTGATGTATAGACACTTCCTGAAATCTTCATATGGAAGGTTGTTGCGCTCTGCGGCGATTTCGCCCCTTGCGCTCGCTCGCCTTTCAGGATGGAAAAAGTCAAAAAATGTTTTTTTCTCGTATTCCGCGATATTTCCAGCGCTGAAAAGCGCATGGACAGGCGATACTTAACAATAAGCAGGAAAGGTGTCAAGTACGCTTGAAATGCGCTGGGAGATAGGCGGCTGTTTTTACGAAGATTTGCTTTTGTGTTGATTTCTCAGGGAGTTTTTTTATTGACAAAGGCTGGATAGCGCGATATGCATCCAACGTGAATGTATTCACTATTGATGTTATCGAGGGGTGATTCAGGAGCATATCTCCTGTTTGTTTTTTTTCGATCTGAATCTTTGAAGGAGACACTAATGAGCGCGGAAGCAAAAGATCGCATCATGGAATGGGTGAAACAACAGAAGAAGACCAAACATTATTTCAATGACCTGTGCAAGGCCGTCCCCGAGATGAAAATGATGGCGGCGAAAAAGGTTGTCAACGAATTGGTCAATGAGGGAAAGCTCAAATATTGGTCAAGCGGCAGCACCACCATGTATATGCTCCCGAGCGAGGGAGATGTTGAAAAAGAAGAAAAAGGCATGAACTAATAGCCTGAGCGCGAAAGCCGAACAACCGGGCTGGGAATTTTGCCGCCCAGTTTGCATATAACAAGACTCTCGCGGAAGAGGGGGGAGTAAGCAAAGCGTAAAGACTCCTTTGTTGTAAGTGGTTGAGCGTACTAACTAAACAAAAGGCCTATGGAGGTAAATCGAATGGCGCTTAAGCATGCAACACCAATGCTTGATGAACTAGAAAAAGGGCCATGGCCGAGCTTCGTGACGGATGTCAAGAGGATCGCGGCAAGAAAGCCCATGTGTGAAGACTGGCTAGGGCTCATGGAAATGTCCTTTCGGGATAAGGAAGGTCACTGGAAGCACGGCGGCATCGTCGGCGTTCTCGGTTACGGCGGAGGCGTTATCGGTCGGTACTGCGACCGTCCCGACATGTTCCCCAATGTCGCCCATTTCCACACGGTTCGCGTGAATCAGCCCGCGAGCAAGTTCTACAATACCGACGTATTGCGCAAGATCTGCGACCTTTGGGAATCCAGAGGCAGCGGACTCACCAATATGCACGGCTCGACCGGCGACATCGTTCTGCTGGGAACCACCACGGATCAGCTGGAGCCTCTGTTCTACGACCTGACCCATGACCTGGGCATGGACCTCGGCGGATCCGGCTCCAACTTGAGAACCCCTGAGGGCTGCGTGGGCAAGGCTCGTTGCGAATGGTCCTGCATCGATACGCAAGATATCATTTATGATTGCACGATGCAGTATCAGGATGCGCTTCACCGTCCCATGTTCCCTTATAAGTTTAAGTTCAAATGCTCCGGTTGTCCGATGGACTGCGTGGCTTCCATCGCCCGCTCCGACTGCTCCATCATCGGAACCTGGCGCGATGATATCCGCATCGATCAGGATGCGGTGCGCGCGTATGCGGCTGGAGAGCTCATTCCGCACGGCGGCGCCGATGGCGACGGCAAGCGCGCCCTCGATGTGAAGGCCGAAATTGTTGACCTCTGCCCGACCAAGTGCATGGACTGGGACGGAAAGAACCTCAAGATCAACAATTCTGACTGCGTCCGCTGCATGCACTGCATCCGCGTCATGCCTCGCGCTCTGAGACCCGGTCTCGACACCGGCGCCACCATTCTTGTCGGCGCCAAGGCTCCCATCCTCGAAGGCGCACAGCTCTCGAGCGTGGTGATCCCGTTCATCAAAATGGAGCCCCCCTATGAGGAATTCCATGCTTTCGTAGAGAAGATGTGGGATTACTGGATGGAAGAAGGCAAGAACCGCGAGCGTCTTGGTGAGATGATCCAGCGCGTGAGCATGCGTGAATTCCTCAAACGCTGCGAGATCACCCCCGATCCGAGAATGGTCAATACTCCTCGCTACAATCCGTACATCTTCTATGATCCGGAAGAGGTGCCGGGCGGCTGGGAACATGATGCAAAAGCATTCCGTGAACGTCATCAGGCCTAGGAGGTAAAATCATGGCTTTTGATCCCAATAATTTGATGCAAGATCGTATAACGGACATCGGTCCTCCAAAATATGACAAGTTCATGCCCCCGATTGTCAAGGACAATTACGGGAAGTGGAAGTATCACGAAATCCTGGAGCCGGGCGTGCTGGTGCACGTATCCGAAACCGGCGCAGAGCTTTTCACGGTTCGCGTGGGCGCAGCCCGCCTGATCAGCGTGGATCTCATCCGAGACATCTGTGAAATCGCTGACAAGTATTGCGATGGGTATCTTCGTTTCACGACCCGCAACAACGTTGAATTCCTGGTGTCCGACAAGAACAAGCTGCAGCCTCTGAAAGACGATCTCAAGAGCCGCGGCAACTGGTTCCCGATCGGCGCCACCGGCAACAGCGTAACCAACATCGTTCACACCCAGGGTTGGGCTCACTGCCATACCCCGGCTATCGATGCTTCCGGCGTTGTAAAAGCAGTTATGGACGATCTGTTCGAGTATTTCGGATCCCATAAGCTTCCCGCTCAGGTGCGCATTGCTCTCGCTTGCTGCCTGAACATGTGCGGAGCCGTACACTGCTCGGATATCGCTATCCTAGGCGTACACCGCAAACCGCCTTTCGTAGAGCATGACCGCGTACAGAACGTTTGCGAAATTCCTCTCGTCATCGCCGCTTGCCCGACCGCGGCAATCAAGCCCAAAAAGGTGGATGACAGGAAGAGCGTCGAGATCAACAATAACCGCTGCATGTTCTGCGGAAACTGCTACACGATGTGTCCGGCTCTTCCGCTGGCCAACTGCGACGGCGACGGCGTGGCCCTGTGGGTTGGTGGGAAGGTCTCCAACGTGAAGAATCCTCCCATGTTCTCCAAGTTGGCCATTCCTTTCATTCCCAATGAGCCGCCGAGATGGCCCACCACGGTCAAGTCGATCAGAAAAATGGTCGAATGCTACGCCGCCGGCGCACGCCGTTACGAGAGAATCGGCGAGTGGATCAATCGAATCGGTTGGGAGCGTTTCTTCGAGCTGACCGAGTTCGAATTCAAACATGAGCACATTGACGATTATCGTCTTGCCATGACCACGTGGCGTACTACCACGCAGTTCAAGTTCTAATCTGGTTCTATGATGACATCGGCGCGCCTTCGGGCGCCCGATGCTTCACTGAGAGAGCGTAAATGATCTATCGAAAACCGCGGCTTATGATCGCTGCGTTGCGTGGCGGGTCGGGGAAAACGGTTGTTTCCCTGGGCCTCCTTGCTGCATGGCGGTTGAACCAGGGTCTGCGGATGGTTCCTTTCAAGAAAGGACCGGATTATATCGATGCCGGATGGCTGGCGACTGCGGCGGGAAGGCCTTGTTATAATCTCGATCCTTTTCTTATGAGAGCTGATGAAATGCTCCGCTCGTTTGTGAGGCGATCGAGTGAAGCCGACGGGAGTCTTATCGAAGGCAACCGGGGCCTCTACGACGGAGTGGATGTTCAGGGAAGCTTTTCCACTGCTGAGCTTGCTAAGTTTTTAAGATCTCCAGTCGTTCTCGTCTTGGACGCCACCAAGATGACTCGGACGGGAGCCGCCTTGGTTCTCGGCTGTCAACATCTGGATCCGGATGTGAACATTGCCGGGGTGGTGTTGAATCAGGTGGCGGGCAAACGCCACGAGCAGGTTTTGCGCGGCGCGATAGAGCGGTATTGCCGGATTCCGGTGGTAGGGGTCGTTCCAAAGGAAAGCAATAATTTTTTTCCTGAGCGTCACCTTGGGCTCGTTCCTCCGCAGGAGTCTCAAAACGTTGCTGAGGCAATGGCGTTCGCAGCCAAAAAAATGCAGGATTGTCTGGATCTCGAAGCATTGTGGCGGATCGCAAGCAGTGCGGAGCCTCTCGGACGGCCGCTTCCCACGGCGGCGAATGTCGGGACCGGGGGGGCGGAGCTGGGGCAGCCCGTTACCATCGGCGTAGTTCGTGATTCCGCTTTCCAGTTTTATTATCCGGAAAATCTTGAGGCGTTGCAGGAGCGTGGAGCGATTCTCAAAGAAATCTCCAGTTTTGAGAGTAGGCCTTTGCCCCGAGTGGACGCGTTATATATTGGTGGGGGATTTCCTGAGACTCACCTTGAAGTGCTTGCCGGAAACAATGTGTTTCGCGAATCTCTCAAACGGGAAATCGAGGCCGGATTGCCCGTTTATGCCGAATGCGGCGGTTTGATGTTTTTATGCCGCGATATAGAGCGCCGGCACAATACATATCCCATGGCGGGGATCTTCCCGTTTCAAGTAGTCCTGGAAAGGAAGCCTCAGGGGCACGGGTACACGATGCTGGAATGTGTGCGCGACAATCCTTTTTTTGCCGGGGGGGCAAAATTCAAAGGCCACGAATTTCATTACTCCAGGCTTGTCATGGGGCAGAATCCATCAATTTCTTTTGTTTTCAAGCTCGATAAAGGCCATGGAATAGTAGCGGGCTGGGATGGGATATGCTATAAGAACGCACTGGCTAGCTATTCCCATATCCATAGCGTAGGAAATGACAGCTGGGCTGAGGCAATGGTTCAGGCTGCGCGGTCGCACCGGCAGGACAGACAAAATGGATTATTGGATCGCAATGTCGATCCGGAAGGAAGGCTCACCAGGGCCTGCGAATATTCAACCGTAATTTAAAAGGAGGTAAGTTTCATGGCACAAGTTGAATTCCAAGGTAAGACCTTTGAAATTGATGAGGATGGCTTCATTGCTAGCTTTGATTCCTGGAGCCCTGAGTGGGTTGATTACGTAAAGAACTCCGAAGGCATCAACGAGCTTACGGAAGAGCACTGGAAGGTCATCAATGTGCTTCAGGATTACTACAAGAAGCACGGCATTGCTCCGATGGTCCGGATTCTCACCAAAGTGACCGGCTACAAGCTCAAATACATCTATGAGCTTTTCCCCTCGGGACCTGGAAAGGGCGCCTGTAAGATGGCCGGTCTGCCCAAGCCTACCGGTTGCGTTTAGCAGGATGAATAGAGCTCCGGGTTTGGGATTGTTCCTTGGCCTTTGCCCGGGGCTCTGTTGTTAAGTAGCTGGTTTTTGCTCGCTCTTTGCGCCCATAATACGGGCTGCCGGCCTTTGCGGGTCTTCTAAGAATGTGAGTTTAATTCTAGCTTGACAGTGAGGCCGCGATAAGGTTACCTATCAAGCACGGGCTTAAGAGATGGCAATGATTGTATGGACCATATCAGCCGTCTTTGATGTCGATCAGCCCGCTCAATCAATATCATTTTCTGCTGGTTAGGGAGGAAAAACAGGATGTTCAAAGTTACAGTCGATAAGGACAAGTGCACTGGCGATGCCGAATGCGTAGACGTTTGCCCCGTGGACGTTTATGAAATCGTGGATGGCAAGGCTGAGCCCGTGAATGAGGATGAGTGCCTCGGTTGCGAAAGCTGTGTCGAAGTCTGTGAGCAGAACGCCATCACGATCGAAGAAGTGTAGTTGACGCTGCGACTTTTTTGATTTTCGGTTCTGTTGAGCCACTGATGAGTGATTCTTGTCGGTGGCTTTTTCTATGTCTGTTCTCGAGCTTTTTCGAGGCTCAAACAAAAAGCCGCCAAGTCCTTCGACTTGGCGGCTTTTTGTTTGGATAAGGCGCGTCTGGTTATTTCTTCTCGGCGGGATGACAGCCCGTGCAGGTTATAGGAGCTTTTGTGTCGGGCTTGTTCTTTTTCTCTTCTTTGTGACATCCCTGGCAATTATCATGGAAAGCGATTTTGAGATTGAGCTTTTGCTGATCGGGCGGCAGCTTCTTTTCACCTTCGATGGTAGGCTCGTTATGACAGGCTTCACACTTCTGTACGGGATCTCCCTGTTTCCAAACGTTCTTTCCATCTTTGAACACGTGATGGCACTTGTCGCAGGCTATCTTGTAATCTTCGGCGTGCTTCTTGTGAGTGAGGTGAACAGCGGACTTTGTGTGAGAAGTCCAGATGCCGGCTTTGATGGTAATGTCGTCGGGAGCCGTTTGCTCAGCAGCAAACACCACCATCGCGGCGGCAAGAATCAATACCGCCGCTGTAAAACCAATTGTAAACACACTTCTTTCTTTTCTCACCACAACCAACCTCCTTTTAGTAGATGCAAACAGAGTCCTCTCCTTTTTCAAGCGCAGCTATTGTAGTGAAATAATTCTCTTGCTGTCAAGCGGGTAATCTGAAAAAGTAAAGTGGCGTTTTGATCCATTCCACACTATAATATGCAGCCAAGCTTTGGAATCATCAGTCCACCGAACAGATAAGGAGGCTCTTATGTTGTTTTTGGCGATATTTAGCTATTCTCCCGAAGATCGTAATTTGGTGATCGAACGTGGAATGGGAGGCAGTGAGGAAAGCTCAGGCGTTAAAGTAAAGGGCGAATGGTTCGATGTATCTGGTCATAGAGTGTTTCGGCTGTTTGAAGCCGAAGATGAAGTTCGCTTGGCGGCTTCCATCTATGGTTGGACGGATCTTGGCGTAGCCGAGATTATCCCTGTTATGGAGACGGAAAAAGCCTTGAAGCTCCTTAAAAGGACAACAAAGAAGTAGTGGCTGTAAAGGGAAATATTGGACGATAGAGCATCACGGCGCCGTAGGGCTTAATTGGGAAGGCGGTGAAAGACCGACGCGTTTGGCCGGCGCTGTAAGCGGGGATGAAATCTGAGATACGCCACTATTCCGACATCCCTCAATGGGAGGTTTCGGAAGGGGAAGGCTCAGACAGTAAGCTGATCCGCGAGCCAGAAGACCTGCCGTGAATGCATTTGAAGCCGGATTTGCATCCGGTTAAGGCTGTGCGATTGCCGAAGCCATCAAGCGATCCCTCAGACCTCGTATTGTGAGGTTTGAGGGATTTTTTTTATTTGCCGCGCCGGAAGAGCGGCTGGCGCATTGGAGGTCATGGAATGTGGAATGAGAAAATGGTGGAGTTGCTGAAAAAGATTGAACCTGCGTCGAAAAAGTGGGAAGCGAAGGCGTGGGAGAGGCTTCGATCGCAGATTAGACCCAGAGGCTCGCTCGGAATGCTTGAGCTCATGGGAGCGCGTCTAGCCGCAATAAAGAAGAGCTTGAATCCGGAGCTGGGGAGAAAGATTATCTTCACCATGGCCGGCGATCACGGAGTAGCCGCTGAGGGGGTAAGCGCCTATCCTCAGGAAGTGACCGGACAGATGGTGTATAGTTTTACGCAGGGATGGGCTTCCATAAATGTGCTTGCGGGTTTTATCGGAGCGGAGGTGCGGGTGGTGGATTGCGGCGTTGCCGCCGAGCTTCCGGAGGAATGGCCCATAGTGCACAGGAAGATAGGGAAGGGGACAGCAAGCATTTTGCGCGGCCCAGCCATGAGTAGGGAAGAGGCCTTGAAGGGGCTGCTTCTCGGCGCGGAGCTTGTCATGGGGTCCTTTGATGAAGGTTACCACTTGTTTGGCACTGGGGATATGGGCATAGCCAACACGACGCCATCTACGGCAATCGTTGCAGCGTTCAGCGGAAAGCCGGTGAGCCGGCTGACAGGAAGAGGAACCGGAATCGATGACGAGGCTTTTGAGCGAAAAGTCCGCGTAATTGAGAGCGCTCTCGATCTGAATCGACCGGATCCTGAAGACCCGGTGGATGTTCTGAGCAAGGTGGGCGGCTATGAGATAGCCGCCCTGGGAGGAGCAATTTTGGGAGCGGCTGCTGTAAAGGCTCCCATTGTGTGCGATGGCTTCATCGCCACTGCCGGAGCTTTGGTCGCCTGCAAACTTGCGCCTTCAGCGCGCGATTATCTTTTTCTATCGCATCTTAGTCAGGAAGTAGGGCATAAGACAATGGCGGAGCTGTTGGAGCTGAGGCCGATCCTTGATTTGGGCATGCGCCTCGGCGAGGGCACGGGCGCTGCGCTGGCGATGAATATTGTTGAGGCTTCGGCTAAAGTTCTGGGAGAGATAAAGACATTTGCAGAGGCAGGCGTAACGGATACGGGACATTGATATGGGAGGTTGACTTGCCCGGATTAGCAGAAGGAGGGCTTTAATGAAATATTGTCTTGCGCCTGTATTCAGTGGGGCTTACTGTATATTCACAACTAGTAGTGCTTGACGGAAGTTTAGCCGCAGTTTCGGTGGGCAACGCTTCGCTATTGCCCACCCCTACGCTCTTCCAACCTCATTGGAGTCGTAGGGTGGGCGCGTCTTTTCTCGCCCACCTTGACTGGCTGCGCATTCCCGTCAAGCAGTACTGGTAGAGCGATTCATAGTTACTTTTGCAATGCAGTCACCGCATGATTGGTTTATCCTTCGCATAGAACAGGTTTGATCAATGCAGTTACTTATGAAACGATCTACTAGTCGAAGATAGTGGGTGAAGGACCATGTTTGAATCACAATAGAAGGAGTATGCCGACCGTGAGCAACATTATGCCGGAAGGAGAAGGTATTAGAAAGGCCGTGAAGTGGGTGTCGTCGGAGCGAACCGAAAATCCGGACAAGCCAATCCAGGCGCTTGTCAATGAAGCTGTTCTGCGTTTCGACCTTTCTCCACTGGATGCCGAGTTCTTAGGGCGATTTTGCCGTGAAGCCGAACAGAATAAATGACTCGGCGTTTGGGAAGCTTACATGGGGAGGGCTGCATAATTGCGGCCCCCATGAGCCTCTGATTCTTTCCTACCAGCACTGAGGGCATTATCTTTAAAGACAGATAATGCCTGCGCATCTTGAAGGCCTCCGATTCTGGAAATCATCCGAAATCATCCAGAAAGAATCCTCTTGATCTGGATTTTTTTATCATTCGAACAAGTCCATTATGGGAGACACATCGTCGCAGGAATCCTATAGACCTTCCGCCTATGCGCATTGTCAAGGCTCGAAGGCTTCAACCAATAAGGAGGAAATTCTCGATGAGTCAATCTTCACCCCTTTTCACACCCATTGATTTAAATGGACTCGAGTTGAAAAACAGAATCACCATGGCTCCGATGTCTATGGGCTACGGCAAGTTGGATGGAACCGTAAGCCCGGTTGCTCTCGAGCATTATCGGCGCATGAGCGCCTCTGGCGCAGCGATGATTGTTGTCGAAAACGCCGCAATTCATTCCTCTGGAGCGGATTCTCCAAAGACAATGAGGATCGATCATGACGATTACATCCAGGGACTTGCAGAGCTAGCCGCAGTCATTAGAGCGGAAGGCGCTCGGGCTCTTATTCAGATAAACCATACCGGAAGGTATTCGTATATGTCTCATTCGATCGCCCCTTCACCAGTGAAGACAGGAGATGTGGTTTCGAGGGAGATGAGTGAAAAGGTGATAGAAACAGTTGTGGGAATGTTTGCATCGGCAGCTTGGAGAGCGAGAGAGGCCGGTTTTGAAGGCATAGAAATCCATGGCGCAATGGGGTATCTCATTGCCCAGTTCCTATCTCCTCGCACAAATCTACGGAGCGACTCCTATGGCGGAGCCTTGCATAATCGAATGCGGTTTCCTCTCACAGTGATGGACGCGGTCCGCGAGGCGGTGGGA
This sequence comes from uncultured Syntrophobacteraceae bacterium, assembly GCA_964578835.1. Classification (GTDB taxonomy): domain Bacteria; phylum Desulfobacterota; class Syntrophobacteria; order Syntrophobacterales; family Syntrophobacteraceae; genus CAZOEL01. The sequence goes on from CAZOEL010000079.1 coordinate 12,544, forward strand.
AAGGATTATCCGATAGGCTTCCGGTTTCTTGCGGATGAATGGCTGCCAGATGGCCTGCGTTTGGATGAAACAACGATATTTGCAGGAGAGCTTGCCCGAAGAGGGGTCGCCTACCTTTCGGTATCCGCCGGAACCATCGAGTCTCTCTACCTTCCCGAATGCATAGAAAAGGAAAAACAGGAGGCTTACCTGGCGCCGTATGCTGAAGCCATTAAAAAGGCGGCCCCTGGAATTCCCGTAATTATTGCCGGCAGAATTCAAAAGCCTGAAACCGCCAATGCTATTCTCGAGGATGGGAAAGCCGACCTGATAGGCTTGGCGCGGGTTCTCTTCGCAGATCCTCTCTGGCCAAAGAAGGCCGCAGGAATCATCGAAGAAGAAATCGTGGAATGCGACCGCGCCTGTTCTTTGTGCGCCAAACGAGCTACTTTGGGCTTGCCCGGTTTCTGCTCCGGGTGGGATAGAAAGCATAGAAAAGCATTTTTGAAGAAGATCCAGGAGCTGAATTAGGACCGATTGCATAAGTACGCCTCTGGAATTTCCTTTAAGAACCTGCTCATACGGGAAGGCTCGCCTCTTCGGTTTTCAGACCAGCTCAGATGCAGGCAATCCGTCGCTCTGGTCATGGCGACATACATGAGCCTTCGTTCTTCCTGAAGCGCATCGTCGTTGTCATGCTCCGACGAAAGGGATCTGTAATGCGGCAGCACTCCCTCTTCCAGCGCAATGACGAAGACGACTGTGAATTCGAGGCCTTTCGCAGCGTGAATTGTGGAAAGCTTGACGCCTTTCCCCTTGTCCGCAGAACCCTGATCATCCCTAATGAGCTGGGCGTCTTCAATATAGTCGGCAATAGTATCTTTTCCGGAGGCGTCGTAAACGAGCTCTTTAATGTTGTCCATACGGCTGCCGTCCGAGCCCTCCTTATCTTCGATCTCCTTGAGATAGTCCTCATATCCGGCTTCTTCGAGCACCCGCAGAATTGCATCCGCAGGCCTTTCATCCTTCAAGGAATCCAGAAATATGGAGAGTTTTTGAAGCCCATTCTGAACTTTCTTCTGCAGAAGATTTCCCTGTATCGCCTTCTGGCAGGCGTCTCGAAGAGACTCGCCCGCGCTTTTGCAGCTGAGAATCTTCTTCATGGCCGCCGCGCCTACTCCTCTCTTGGGAATATTGATGATGCGCTCAAAAGAAAGGTCGTCACGCGGATTCGCCGCACTGGTAAGATAGGCATTGATATCCTGAACTTCTTTTCTTTGAAAAAAGCCCTGCGCGCCTACCATCACATAGGGGAGCTTATGTGCGCGCATCGCTCTCTCCAAGGCTAGAGAGGTAAACTTCGTACGGAAAAGTATCGCTATCTTTTCCTGTGGGATTTTCCTTCGGATCACGTACTCTTTACACTTGAGGGCAATCCAGTCGGCTTCTTCGCTTTCGTTCCAAAAATTTCTCACATAAATTGCTTCTCCAGGGCGCTTGCTGAAGCAGGTCTTCTCGACCCGTTGAGAGTTGAAGGCAATGAGAGCGTCCGAGGCTGCAACGATCTGCTCTGTGGAGCGATAATTTTCCTCGAGCCTGAAGATCCGGGCGTCGGGATATTTTTCAGGAAAACTTATAAAGTGAGCTGGGTCTGCTCCTCGAAATTTGTAAATGCTTTGGTAGTCGTCTCCCACCACGGTGATGTTGCCGTTTGTGAGGAGCAGGTCGATGATTTGATTCTGGATGTCGTTCGAATCCTGGAATTCATCGACCAGAATATAATCGAAGCTTTTTTGGTAGCGAGCTCTCACGTCTGGGAACTTCTTGAGGAGATCTCGAGTCAGGAGGAGAATGTCGTCGAAGTCGACCGCATTGTTCTGTTCCAGTCGCTCGTTATAGAGGCGAAAAATATCGTTCTTCGCAGGAAGTTTTCCGTGAATTCGGATAAAATTGTTGGGATCTCCCGAATTCTTTGCGTGAGAAATCATGCTCAGAGCCGCGGGAAGAAACTTGGAGTCCAGGTCCAGCGCCGCCAGCACCTTTTTGAGATGAGCCTTTTGCTGGGAATCGTCATGGATGGAGATGGGCCATTTGTAGCCCAGCAGCTCACAGTGGTCTTTGAGTATTTTGAAACAGGCGCTGTGAAATGTGCGGACCCATGGAAATTCTTCTACGGTTTTTCCAGTGGCTGCTCGGAGCCTCGTTTTCATCTCGGCTGCAGCCTTGTTGGTGAAGGTGATTGCGAGAATTTTCGCCGGATGGTATCCAAGCTCGTTCACCAGATGAGCAATCTTTTGAGTGAGGGTTCGCGTCTTGCCGCTTCCTGCTCCTGCTGCGATAATGACCGGGCTGGAAACGTAGTGGACAGCTTCCTGCTGAACCGGGGAGAGTTGCTGAGTGGACATTGATTTTCTCCTTTTTGAAGATGAGCTGTGGCTGATCCAGCCCGCGGACAATATTTTAACCGAATATGAATTGCAAGGCGAAAGTGAGATTTCTAAAGTAACGCTTCGCCCGGGCTCGCCCCTTGGGGATGGACGGGGCGCACATGACGAAAGGAGTGGAATAACCAAGCATGGCGCGATTCCTGATCATGTTTCTAATAGTCTACAGTTCCATGAATGCGCTGGTCTTCTTCAACTCCAGGGTTCTCCTGCTGGGAAGCCGGCCCGCGCAATTGATCCTTGCCATATTCTTTATGGCCATGATTCTCGCTCCAGGCTGCGTGCGATTCCTGGAAAGAAATGGGCAAGAGGCTGTCGCCCGCGTCCTTGCATGGGTGGGATACCCCTGGATGGGGTTTGTTTTTTTCGCCTTCTGTTTGTTTTTGCTTGTTATGGTTTGTGAGCTGCTCTTGAATATTGTCAACAAGCTTCTTGGGATTCAGCTTCCTCTCATGAGCGCTGGAGCAAGAGCTGTTATCGTCTTGGGTGTGGCTGTCGCGATTTGTGTTTATGGGTTTTTCGAAGCTCACAGGATACGAGTCGAACGCGTCTTCATATCAACGGAAAAGCTGCCGCAGGGAGTCGATAGCCTCAAGATTGCGCAGATATCGGATGTGCACCTCGGACTCCTCGTGCGCGATGAGCGGCTCAAAGCCATTCTCGATAAGATTCGTCCGGAAAATCCCGATTTGCTGGTGAGCACGGGCGATCTCGTCGATGGAGATATCGCTCGTTTCAATGGCCTCGCGGAGCTCTTCAAGCAAATCGAGCCAAAATTCGGTAAATATGCGGTTACCGGAAACCATGAGTTTTATGCGGGGCTGAGTCAGTCCGTAGACGCCCTAAAATCCTACGGTTTCGTCGTTCTGAGAGGAGAGGCGATAGAAGTCGGGAATATTCTCAACATCGTCGGGGTTGATGATGCAGTAAGAAGGGTTGCAACGGATGAAATCTCTTTGCTGTCCTCCGTCAGGAACGGCTTGTTTACGTTATATCTCAAGCATCGACCGGATGTATCCCCTGATGTTGCGGCAACGTTCGATCTGCAGCTTTCCGGTCACACTCACAGAGGACAGATATTTCCTTTCAGCCTCGTCACCAGAATGGTTTATCCCATGCAAAACGGCTTATACGAGCTTGGCAATGGATCCAAGCTTTATGTCAGTCGCGGTTCTGGAACCTGGGGTCCGCCCATGAGAGTCCTCTCTCCTCCTGAAGTGACGATCTTTGAAATACATCGCAAAGATGGAAGGCGCAGTTGATCCGGCGTTTGCCGCGAGCGTACGGCCTGAGCGGCTGAGAGCAACCCGAGCTGTCATCGAGCCCGGGTATTCAAATGAACCGGGAAGAGCGGAGAAACCTAACTGAAATTTGTTTTGGATATTGTATCGTAATCAAAGCAGTTGATTTTTTCCCTCTCTCTGACGAAATTCCGATCCTTGAGCTTATCGGTCGGGCATAGATATTCATTCCCGAGATCGTCTGTCACTCTGCGCATTCCATGGTCGCTTCCACTCTTCCCGCCTTCACTGACAGCGTCGGACTTGGGATGAGTGAAGAGACTAAAGAATCGTGATATTATCCCACTCATTCCGTTAGATTTTTTGCTCCTTGCTCTCATTGTCGACTCCTTCCTATAATCGCTGAGAAAGACCCGTGCGCGGGCTATTTCCAGAATATTCTTTTTATGTTCATCTTCATTCAAAGTCTAAAACAGTCCCGATGCGCTTTCACCCTCATTTTCCCACTCTCCGTTTTTGCACGCCAGGCATATGACATCGGTGCATAAGGTGTAGCCATTTGGATATGTCTGATCTTTATATGTGCAGCTCGGTTGGCCTTTCTGCTCCATGATATTCTCCTTGTCTCTCCGGTCAAACCAGAGGCGCTTTGAAATTCCTTATGAATGGGCTAAAGAGCATTTCTTTCCGAAACTGCCCCTCATTGAAAAATAAGCATCTTAAGCGGAAATTCGAATGGGTGTGAAGGAACCGCCGCAATATCAAAGGAAAAGCGCGGTCCTATGGCGGGATTTTCGTAGCGAGGTTAGAGTGGGACGCAAATTACCTGCAGCTTGGGGTAATTCCGATGTTTCGAGAAGGATAAGCGTCCCTTATGCTCTGAGGCTCTACTGACCGAGGACATTGACAGCCAAAGTCAAAAGAAGCGCGTCTATTTTACCGGATGCATGCTCTCGGCCGGCCGGCATATATCCTTCGGCTCCATGTCTGCTTCGTCACGATTATTGCTCGCCGCCATCTGGCAAAGTCCGACAGCCAGGATGCCGGCAAAAGCGCCCAAAATAACCCCTATCGAAAAAGCTATCCATGCCATGATCACATCTCCCGTTATCTCTAATGATAAGGACCAAATCGCAATACTGCTTTCTATTAAGAATAAAGCACTACCAGAGGCCTTGTGAATTGGGTGAATAGTGTATTCAGCGCATAAGGAATAATGTATTTCTAAATGGGTGATCATAAGAAGTGAGGCAAGATGGGGGAGGCATTGACGCCCGTTTCCGGATCGCGCGGAAAAAGAAAAGGCCGGGCGTTAACCCGACCGTAATATCTCGGTTCAATCAGATTTAGAACGGGTTGCCTATTCTAATATTTTTGATGCCTTTCAATGACTCTTTGAGAGTCACAACAAAGGCCATAACGCCTACTAAAAGATATATGCGAAAATCTATCCAATCCATATCGACTATCTCCTCTTTAGAGCTTCTTATATTAAGATAACCATCCGGATGGCTGCGGAAACAGTCGAATCTTCTCTCGAGGAAAAGAGAGAGACTATGGGCGGCAGCGTCGCCATGCGCGTTAAAGAACGATGATTTCGCGACCTCCTTGCCTAAGGAGCTGGAACAGAATAACTCCTTTGTTTGGTTAAAGAACCTGGATTCCCGCCTTCGCGGGAATGACTGTGTTGGTGTGGGAATGACTGCCGGCGGCGTTTCCCGTCATTCCCGCGAACGCGGGAATCCAGAAAAACGATGACTTATTTCTTTCCGGCTCCTAAGAAGAAAAACCGCGGGAGCGATTCATACAGGGCGAGTCGGTTATTCCTCGCCGCCACAAGAAGCATCAGGTCACATACAAGTAGCGTGAAAGAATAAGCGGAGGAACGGCAAAAAGAGCGGCTGCGGCGCCCAGCGCAAGTCCTTGAGAGCCGGATAAATAAACCGCGTCCAGAATTGGAATCGCCAGTATCATATACTTCACGGCCCTGCCCACCAGAGAGGCCCTGGGCGTTAGCGCGGCTTTCACCAAAGGAGGGGCGGTCAGTATGATCAACACTCCCAAGAAAAGCAGGCATTCCATTAAAAAAAATCCGTTAAGAGCCAGAATCGCTAATATCGACACCACCAAAGCCCAGCCGGTCAAAGCATACAGGACGCCTTTGCGGGCTGAGGATTCCACTTCGTTCTTACTGAGCAGCGTGATAGACAGCACATATACAAAGGAAATGGCGGGCAACAAAAACACGTGCGTCGAGATATCCAGGCAGGTCGACATGCCGAGAAGCAAGTTGACCATGCGGCACGCTCCCATGTTGATGGGACCAAGTAGAGGCTTGTGCTTGGTGATGGTGTCATACGATGCGATAAGAAAGAGAAGAATGAAAGCAATAATGAATGAAGGTCTGCCGGCCATGAAAGCGCTAAAGAGGGCGAGGAGTAAAAGTACGTAACAAAGCAAAACCGCTTCCGGAATAGACACTCTTCCTGAGGGAATGGGACGAAAGGGCCGTTCCGCATCGTCCACCCTCCAATCGCAGAGATCATTGAGGACGCAGCCTCCGGCATAGAAGCCGGCGCTGGAAAGCAAGAGCCAGCAAAGTTTTATCCAATCTCCCTGATGTCCGCAGGCGATGAAAAAGCCGGCGAGAACATCGGCCATGGCGGTGAAGCAATTGGGCAGTCGCATGAGCTGCATATAAGCAAATAGTCTGGGCTTAAGTCCGCCCCCCGTGCTGATGATTATCATTTTTCCCTCGGCCGGCGCAGTTCCGTCGTAGAAGATCTTCGGATGTTCAAAGTCTTTATTTGCATATCAACCATGTCTTCGCAAGGCCTTCAAGTATTTTATAAGGGCGTCCAGCTCTTCGTTGTTGATATGCTCTTCTGAAAAGCCGGGCATGGCTCCGAGGCCTTTTCGCACCTGTATCTTCATCAGAAATCCGGGAGCCGGCTTATTGTTTAACGCGGGACCCAAGCCTGCTTCTCCCCCGGGATGGCACTGGTGGCAATGATGCATGAACGCCTTTTCTCCGAGAGCAAGGTTTGCCGACGACGCGTCCATGGGACCTACAATCGGCTCGCCTCTCCGGGATGTTCCGCACCCCGTCAGCACAACTAGAAAGCAAAAGCACAAAAGAAAACTGCTTCTAATGAGAGCTCGCAGCATTGTAGCCTCCTCCATTCCATTGAATCAGCGGGAGCCTAAAAAGAACGACTCTTTGCATTCATCTGGTTGAAACCGCAGCTCATCGAGTGATGCGCCATAAAACGCCGGTTCCTTTCGTCGGATGAGCGCCTTTTTCACTCATGGTCATCACGCCGAAGTCCACCACGTATAGCGCTGAGCCATCGGGATTGAACCTAGCGGCGATGGGCCTCTCCAATCCCCCGGTTTTGAGCCAGGAAGCGGGGCCGTTTGTGCTGCCCTTATTCACGGCAAAATCATTGATGACTCCGTTGCTCACATCGACTCGCACCACCTTGAACCCGACTGGCGAAAGGACTTTTCCCGTCTCCGGGGCCTGATCCCCGAACAGCGCGATAAAAGCTTGGCCCGTATGGCCGAATCGTGGGCTTTTGGAAAAATCGAATCCGTTTGCCGAAGCATGGACGCCCAACACCGCGGCTGCTTCGGGAGGCTGATTGGGATAAGCCGCCAACAAGAGCCTGGGAGCTTCTTTTCCGGGTGATTTGAAACGGTCCTGCATGTTGAGAGGATGCCCGGCGTGAAAATCAGGCCATCCGTACCATCTACCGGGAGTAACGGACCAGAGGGTATCTCCCGCGCCGAATACGGGTCGGCTGCCCCGTTCATCATATTGGTTGTCGCTTACGTAAAGACCTCCACGGGGATCGAACGCAAGGCCGAACGGATTTCTAAACCCCCATGCGACAAGCTCCGGTCTGCCCCCATCCGGGCTTATCCGCAATACCGACCCGTTACAGGGCGTTTGCCCTGCGATGATCTGTCCTTTTCTCGTTTTTTCGCCCAATCTGGAAAAAGCTCCCGTCTCAATAATCTTACCTTGTTCCGGCTTCAACGGGTCCGGGCCGATGTAGTTCTCTCCATTGAGGGTTATGTCCTGGCATGGAATGTCGTGTAGGTCTGGAAACCTTTTGAGCCATCCGAACTTGGCGTTGTCTTCGCCGACGATGCCCGAATTCGTGTATGTTCCAACCCCGAAATAAACCCATCCGTCCTGGCCTATGGCGGGCCCGTTCGTGTGGTGATCGCCTCTGCTTGGAAGGTCGTCTATTAGAACGGCGACTTTGCCGTCTTTTTCGACCCGAAGGATGCGTCCGCCTTCCAACTCCCCACCTTCGGCAATGAAAAAGGCGCCTTTGTGGAAAGCTACGCCGGTCCATGGCCCATTCCTGCCGCCGCTCGCCACCTGGCTAAAGCTTCGCCCGTCAGGCGCTATGCGAAGCAGCCTTGGCGTAGTCCAGACTTCGCCATACGAGTATCCGGACTCTACGACATAAATCCCACCCTCATCATCAAAGGCGACGCCAGTCGGGAAAGTTAGGCCCGCTGTTACAGCTTCGATACGGTACCCTTGCGGTAAGGCGACGTCGGCGGAATTTATCTTCCTTGGCTGCTCAAAGGATGTCTGACCGCCTCCGGATGATGGCCTCAAGCCGTAGCAGGCCGAAGTTGCCGCGCATATCGCCAGCAGGATGATCATGCGCCAAGAAACTTTGCCCATTGCCTTCTCCTCTTTTCTTTGAGTGATTGAACAAGCTTCTTTACATTCACGCCCGGCTGCAATCGTTGGAGACACCCGTTGTTGTAGAATAGAAAAAGACGCTTCACATGAAGGAGCGCTGTTTGCAGACTTGATTTGTCAGATCGAAGAATTTGACCTCAGCCCACCAGTAAGAGGTTCCTTGGGCACAAAAAATAAGTAGCTCAAATCTAAGATCGTTTTGATGATTCGCAAGATGATTTTCTCGGACCGTGCGATTTGAGCGCGCCTTGAACTGGGGACTCCTATGATTAGCTTAATTGAATAAACGTGGAACGAATGCATCATTCAAAGCAGTTTTCCGGCTGCATGCGTCTTTAGCGTTGCGATTACGCGGTTGAGTCACAGCGTCATCGATTCTCAGCTCTGGATGCTTGGACCTGGACACGGCCAGGAGCTTCGAGCTCATCCATCTTATTTAATTATCGTGGCAGGGAATTCTGAACTTATTGTCCGGTCGATCCAGTGAATGGAGTTGCGTCATGGTTAAGAAGCAGGAAAAAGACATAGGCCGAAAGGCGGCAGGCGCCATTGGCGGGATATTGGGGGGACTGACTGAAATAGTCGAGAGGCTCGCTGAGATTGCGGAAAAGGGAGACGAGCTGTCAAAAGTGGGCAACCTGGACCTGAAGGGCGGGGGGGATAAAAATCTCAAAGGTGTTTACGGGGTTTCCTTCAAAGTCGGTTTGGGCGGCAAAGACGTAAAGGTCGAGCCGTTCGGAAATGTCCGAAAAGACAACAAGACGGGAGAATCCGTAGTACAGGAGATACACGAGCCCATTACCGATGTATTTGAAGAAGAAGACCATGTGCTGGTCATTGCCGAGATGCCGGGAATCGATGCCGAGGATGTTCGATATGCCCTCAAGGACGATATCCTTACTATTTCGGCAGAAATCGAAGGACGAAGGTATCGAAAAGAAATTCTTCTGCCTGCAGAGTTCAGGCAAGATCAACTGGCGGTGTCTTCAAAAAATGGGATCATTAAGATCAAGTGCAGCAAATAACTTCGGCACAGTTTTTATTTGGCCGGAAGCTATTGAGCCTTTTAGGAAGGAATGACGCCGTCCATGGCTAAAACAGAAAATGAACCGCGCAGGTTGCGTGTTACGGAAGCTTTGAGCAAAGACGTTGGAAGAGCCTATGCGAGGATGGGGCCTGAAGATCTTGAAAACCTTGGCGTATCGATAGGCGATGCGGTTGAAGTTCTTGGCAAGAAAAGGACAGTGGCCCGCGCAATGCCGGCCTATAAAGATCTTCGCCGCCAATCGCGAGTTCAACTGGATGGTCTGACGCGAGAAAACGCCGGAGCCGGTTTGGATGAGCTTATTCAAGTTCGCAAGGCCAAGTGTCTGCCCGCCGAGAAGATAGTGCTCGAGCCCATTACGGTTACCCCGGCGGAGCGCGACATGAAGTACATAGGGAGCCTTCTGGACGGCTTGTCGGTAGTGGAAGGGGATCGCATCAGGGCTTCCCTTTTCGGCAGTCGCTCGGCTGATTTCCGGGTCGGTGGGACGACGCCCAAAGGCGCGGTCATTATCAATCCCTCAACCCAGTTGGTGATAGGAAAGAAGCGTCAGGAAGATAGCGCTCGAACGCTTTCCTACGAGGATATCGGCGGACTCAAACCGCAGCTGCAGCGCATTCGAGAGATGATTGAACTGCCCCTGCGATATCCGGAAGTCTTTGAGCGGCTTGGGATCGATCCTCCAAAAGGCGTTCTCCTGCACGGGCCCCCAGGCACCGGAAAGACGCTCATCGCGCGGACGATCGCCCATGAAACCGATGCACACTTTTTTACGGTCAGCGGTCCCGAAATCATCCACAAGTTTTACGGCGAAAGCGAAGCGCATCTTAGAAAAATCTTCGAGGACGCCACCAAAAAAGGCCCAAGCATCGTCTTTCTGGACGAAATAGACGCCATAGCTCCCAAGCGGGAAAAGGTTGTGGGAGATGTGGAAAAACGTGTGGTGGCGCAACTCCTCGCACTCATGGACGGCCTCAACCAGAGGCAGAACGTTATTGTCATAGCCGCAACCAACATTCCCAACGCCATCGATCCCGCCCTGCGCCGCCCGGGCCGCTTCGATCGAGAGATATCCATTCCCATTCCGGACCGGAACGGCAGGAGCCATATTCTGGAGATTCACAGCAGGGGAATGCCTCTGGCCGGCGATGTGAATCTTTCCAGGCTATCGGAAATAACGCACGGCTTTGTTGGCGCGGATCTGGAAGCGCTTTGCAGAGAAGCGGCCATGATATGTCTGCGGCGCATCATGCCTGACATAGACTTCGCTTTGACCAGCATTCCCTATGAACAGCTGGCCAAGCTCGAGGTTCACATGGATGACTTCCTCGATGCTCTCCACGATGTAGAGCCCTCTGCGATTCGTGAGGTTTTTGTAGAAGTTCCCAATGTGCGATGGGAAGACGTGGGAGGGTTGGATGAAGTCAAAGCGCGTCTGGTGGAATCGGTCGAGTGGCCTCTCAATCATGCGGAGCTTTTCAAAAGAGCGAGCGTGAAGCCTCCGAAAGGCATACTGCTCACCGGACCTCCAGGATGCGGAAAAACTCTGCTGGCAAAGGCCATAGCAAACGAGAGCAAAGTCAATTTCATTTCAGTGAAGGGGCCTTCTCTGATCTCAAAATATGTCGGCGAATCGGAAAGGGGAGTGCGCGAGGTTTTCAGGAAAGCAAGGCAGGCGTCTCCGTGCATCATCTTCTTTGATGAAATCGATGCGCTGGTTCCGGCGCGAGGCTCGGGGGCCTCCGAATCGCGCGTTACGGAAAGAGTGCTTGGACAATTTCTGTCCGAGCTGGACGGGATTGAAGAATTGAAGGGCGTGCTGGTGCTGGCCGCGACAAACAGAGTTGATCTGCTGGACCCCGCCATATTGAGGCCGGGCCGTTTCGATGAAATAGTCCAAATCCCACTGCCGGGCGAGCGTGATAGGATTGAAATCTTAACGGTCCATCTTCGAGCGAAACCCCTCTCAAAACATATCGAAATCGAAGATTTGGCCTCGAGGACGCGAGGCTTCAACGGCGCCGAGATAGAGTCTGTATGCAATAGAGCCGCTCTCAGAGCTGTCCGCCGCCTTGTGGAGGCCTCTGACGGAAATCCTTCGGAAGAAGCCGAAATCATTATCGAGCTTGAAGACTTTGAGCATGCCTTGTTGGAGATAAAAACCGAGGAACGAAAATAATCTATTTCTTGAAGACGGCATAGCGCTCTTCAAAATGCTTGTTGGCGCCCAACCCTTATGCGCGCCAACAAATGCTTTAGAGCGGTCGAGAATGGAGGCGTATGGAGGAAAGAGTAGAGAAAGCGGTCTATCTGTTTTGTTTTGCATGGTCGGAGCCATTGTCCGCCTTGCAGGGAACGGGTATAGACGAGGAAAGCCCGTTATTTCTCAAGATAGAAAGAAACGTGGCCGCAGTGCTCAGTGAGGTCGCCCTCAACGAGTTTGCCGGGCCGGAAGCTGAAGCCCGGATGAACGATATTGCCTGGATAGCGCCAAAGGCGCTTCGGCATGAAAACGTTGTGGAGGAGGTCATGGGCCTTTCTCCCGTCTTTCCTGCGCGCTTTGGAGCCCTGTTTCTTTCCATGGATAGAATTGAGCATATTTTGAGGGAGCATTACGACACGATCTCGACATTCTTAGAAAGAATGGAAGATAAGGAGGAATGGGCTGTAAAAGCATATCTGGAACGGGAAAAAGCCATAGATCAGCTTCTTTCGAGCTTGATCTCCAAACAGGACGAATCGTCCATGAAGTCTCCGGGAATGCGCTACATTCAGGAAAAACGCCTGAAGCTCGCCGTCGAAAAGGAGCTAACCAACTGGCTTCATGAGACCTGCGACGGTCTGCTGCACGATTTGAAAGCCTGCACGGAAAATTTCATGGAAAGAAAGACGCTCGCCGGTGGAAGCGACGATGTAGAAGGGGATATGGTCCTAAACTGGGCTTTTCTTGTGCCCAGAGCCGGGCTCAAAGAATTCCGGGAGATCATACAAAGAGCCAATGCGGAATTGAAAGCTTCGGGACTCACTTTTGTTTTTTCGGGCGCCTGGCCTCCTTACAGCTTTACCCCGGTTCTGACAGGAGAGCCATAATGCGCTTGGTGGCGAGCATTATCTCATGAGCTACTTGCTATACTGCATCCTCGAGGATTTCGACCGGCTTGGCTCGATCGATATCGATGGAATCGAGAATCGCCCTCTGATTTTCATCCGCTCGGATCGGCTGGGAGCGGTTGCGTCCAAAATCTCTTCATCCGCTGTCCCTCTCGATATTGCTCACCTATTGGCTTATGAAAAAGTCGTCGAAGCGCACCATGGCAGGCAGACGGTTATTCCCATGCGCTACGGCGCTCTCTTTGCGAATGAAGCCGATATCATCCGGCTATTGAAAGAGCGCGAGGAAAAATTTCTTCGGCTGCTAAATCATCTCGGCGGCTGCTCTGAAATGGGAATTCGCGCTATTGTGCAAAGAGAAAAGCTTGATAACGCTCACGATGAGCAAAGCGCACTCAAATCGGACGGAATGAGCACCGGAGGCTCGCTATCGGGGCGCGACTACCTGGATTCGAGAAAAGCGCAATATGAATTGCGAGATTCACTTGACGCCGGGAAAAAACGAATCATAGAACTTTGCAGAAATGAACTGCATGGCCTCTTTAAAGACATCAAGGCGGAAAGCCCTGTAAATGCCGGCCTAGATGCTAACCGCGCGTGGAGCTCGGAGCCGGCGGCAGCGCCATCCGGCTCCGATGCGACCTTGGGCGTCCGGCAATCACCCGCGAATTTGGCAGGAATGGAAATTAGTCGTTTTGACCTTTCTTTATATTTCCTTACGCCAAGAGGCGCCGTGAAAGCCTTCAAAGATGCGTTTGAAAAGCTCGAGAGTACGGCGCCTGCTGAGCTGTTCTTGAGTGGGCCATGGCCTCCGTATAACTTTGTATAGATCCCGAGATTTCAGTCTAAAGCCTACTCGACGACGCCTTCCTTGAGCGCATTCAGGTTCACTATGGGAATGGGAATGCTGCTTTTCCGATTGGGATCGTACACGAACCTGTACGACATGCCCGGGTTTCCCTGACCGCTCATCGTTTGCCATCCGCGCTCAACGTATGGACATGCATCGTTGAAGCAAATGTAGAGGAAATCTGTGTCCCATGAACTGAACGGACTGTTCGGGACTGCCCATTTCTTCATCTTTTCTCCGCAATGAGGACAAAGGAGCGCCTGTAGGCAGGATTCGCTCGCCTCATTGGATGCCGTCAGCCTTTGGCTCTGGTTTGTAAACAAGGCGTCGATTCTGCGCATTCCAGCATTGTCTGCGCCCTTCTTTTCCGCATACACGGCATATACCGGATCGCTTGGAATTCCGAGATGAGCATATTTGTCGTCTCGTGGACGCGGCTTTCCCTGAGAGACAAACACTTCAGGACTGTCGAAAGCTCCGGCTTCTTCGAAAAACCTCTTCACAAGCTCCACGCGCTCGCTTTCGCTGGAATCCCTCCATATCTTTGTGGCTTTTTGCGGAAACATGCGGTTTGAGAAGATGACCAGAAAAAGGCCGCCCGGCTTCAGAACTCTTCCAACTTCCTTGAATATCTCAAAGGGGCTGACCAGATAGTCGACGGATACGGTGTTGATCACAACATCGAAGGAGTCGTCCTCTAACGGCAAATAAGGATTTTGGTTGAGATCGTGAATGAGGCGCCGGGAAATTTTCTTGTTGCGCAGAAGCTCATTTTCATTAAGGCCAAGGCCTACCAGACTGGATGGATGGATGCTCTCCGGAATATGGGAATCCCAGCTTGCCATGAGATCCAATATGACCGGGTCTTTTTCTATGATCAGTTGGCCAATGATTTTCTCGATCATGGAAAGGGCGACAGAATCCAGATGACTGACAAACCTATCCTTGGCGTAGAATTGCGCATCATCCGTTTCATCTTCTCTGGAAAAAGCATCGCTGTGAAAAAGGTTGTAGGAATCATCCAACGCCTGCTGAGATTTGAGCGCATCTTTCATTACCGACCTCCTAAATAGAAAAAGCCAAGTCACCTACTGGCAACCTGGCTCGTGGCCCCATTTCTGGGCAGGTTGAGCATACTCTTTACTGTAATTGTTTAGTTGCCAATATTTAAGAATTAAAATCATCCTGTCAATAGGAGTGATTGCCTCAAGGCGCCATAAGTGGAGTAATGTATCGGCAACAAAGAAATTCTCAAGTCGAGGAAGGCGGTGGAGCGTTGAGCCGTCTTCTTGCAGCCTCTGAGTGCTTTGTTAAACAATGGGACGTCTTTCTTGAGAGAAGAGGGCAGAGCGGGAACAATACGCACGGCTTGAAACTCCAGGCGGATGCGTTTTGAACCCTCCCTGTTTTCGCGTTTGAGATCGAGAATGAAATTGGCGCCAGGCTCATTCATCCAATGATGCTTGGGCCTTTGAAGGACTTATCGAAATCTCCCCCTTTTCAAATGACCTCGGGGTCGGTTTGAGATGTTGGCGCGGTCCTTGCTTGATCGCCATGCGTTCTACTGTTTTTGGCGACATATTGTGGAGGTATGTTGGGTATTATTGAATGATCATCGGATTCTGTAGGAAGAGGAGGATGGAGCATGGCTGTGAGTTATCCCGAAATCGGAAACAAAGTGGTGGCTAAGGTAATAGAAATGCAGGGCGACTGCACCATCGGAATGAAGGTGGGGGATGAGTACGAGGTTAGCCTGCACAAGTGCGGCGACTTCTGCGGCTATTTTTATCACAATATCATCAACTGGATCACGACGCTGCAATTCGGCGGGACCTTTCCGCTTTTCAAAGATCCTGATGTCCAGGTCTGGGAATGCCCCAACTCCAAGAACCGGGTTAAAGTTGAATTGAAAAGAATCAAAAGGTAATACCCTCTGAAAAAAGGGGATGGTCGATTCATCCTAAACGGATCATCCATCCCTTCCCTAATTTTCTTGCCTCCCGCTTTTTTCTCTCAACATTTCATAAATCCGCCCTCTACCAATATATTCCAGACAATAAGACTTCTATAGATGATACTAATTATCATATCTAGGTCTTATCGGTGATGTCCATGCTGGGTTGAGCTGTTTAATACTTCCTTGATGTCTTTAGCTATGAAAGGTTTGGTTCGGGCCTCTTGACAAGGGCTCGATTCTAATTATGATAAAAAATACCATTTGTGAAGGCCTTCCATCATGTGAGGCCTTGTGGCGGCCAAGCGCAGGAGGAAATAATAAAGATGAGAAAATTCGGGCTATGTGTTTTGGCGTTCATGGTTGTATGGGTATTGGGGTTCTCTCATTGCGTCTCTTCAGCTGAAGAGGCTCCCCGAGAGAAATTGCGCGTGATTACCACTCTTTTTCCCCTTTATGATTGGGCAAGGCAAATTAGTGGGGATGCAGCGGAAGTTTCTCTTCTTCTCCCTCCGGGCGTGGAAGCGCACAGCTTCGAGCCAACGCCGAGAGATATCGCGAGAATTGGCAAAGCTGACGTTTTCATCTATATGGGCGATTTGATGGAGCCTTGGGTCGATAAGGTGCTCAAGGGCGCTTCCGGCAAGGATTTGCTCATCATTGACGCAAGCAAGGGAATCCGTCCATCGGATGACGGCCATGAGCACAAACCTTCTGCGGGGAAAAGCATTCACAAGGGAGGGCATCATGACGAAAGAGAACACCACCGCCATGAGCATGCGGATCATCTTTCAAAAGGAGAGCATCGCCACGACATTGGAGAAGATCCTCACATATGGCTTGAATTCAACAATGCGCAAAAAATAGTCGACTCCATCGCCTCGGGCTATATTCTTAAAGATCCTGCTCGTCGGGGCGTTTACGAACAAAGAGCCAGGGAATACAACGCGGAGCTTTCAGCCCTGGACGCCTCTTTTGAACGGGCGCTTGCAACCTGCAAGCACAGGACCTTGATCTATGGCGGTCATTTCGCCTTCGGTCATTTCGCCAGGCGATTCAATATCGAATATATTTCTCCTTACAAAGGATTTGCTCCTGACGCCGAGCCGACTCCAAGAGACATCGCCGATCTGATAAAGACAATGAAGAAGAGCGGAATCAAGCACATTTTCTATGAAGAGGGCGTCGAGCCCAAGGTGGCGAAGGTCATCAGCGAAGAGACGGGTGCGGAGATGCTTCTCCTTCATGGCGCTCACAATGTTTCCAAAGATGAGCTCGCCCACGGCGAGACTTACATTTCTATCATGAAAGAGAATCTCGATCGACTAGCGAAAGGGTTGGAATGCCGTTAAAAGCTCTTGAAGCTATAGAGCTTACAGCCTCCTATGGAGATGCGGAAGTCGTCTCCAGCGTGAGCTTCGAAGTGGGTGAGGGGGAGTTCGTCGGGGTCGTGGGACCCAACGGCTCGGGTAAGACGACTCTTATCAAGTGCTTCCTCGGTCTGGTGCAGCCAACGCGAGGCGTTATACGCCTTTTTGGGGAGGATCAAGCTCAATTCTTCGAGTGGAGCCGCGTGGGCTACGTGCCTCAGGTCTCAAGGCGGAGCTTCAAGCGCTTTCCCGCGACGGTGAGTGAGATCGTGGCCTCCGGCTTGTTGTCTCGAAAGCTTTTTCCCAGGCGCTATCGGAAAGGCGACGCCCAGGCGGTGGACGACATCATGGAGCGACTGGGCGTGATCGATCTCAAGAGAAGAAGAATCGAGAGCCTTTCGGGAGGCCAGCAACAGCGCGTTTTTCTTGCAAGAGCCCTGGTGTCGAAACCCGATCTTCTCTTCCTGGACGAGCCTACGGTCGCACTCGATCCGTCTTCTCGGGAGCGTTTCTATGAGCTGCTCTATACCCTCAATCGATCGGAGAAGAAGACTATAGTGCTTGTCACTCACGACAGCGGCACGATAGGCGAATATGCTACGACCTTTCTCTATCTGGATCGCAAATTGGTTTTTTTCGGCGGCTTCGACTCCTTCTGCCACTCTCCCGACATGACGCTTTATTTCGGCGAGCATGCGCAGCATCTTATCTGCAAAATGCACGGAGACGAGAAAAGACATGTTCGTTGAGACCGCATCAGAACTTACGGATTTCTTCCAGTACGCCTTCATTCAGAAAGCGATTCTGGCAGGGTCTTTCGTGGCCCTCTGCTGCTCCATACTCGGCCTGTTCCTGGTCTTGCGACGGTTTTCCATGATGGGCGACGGTCTCGCCCACGTCAGCTTCGGAGTCATCGGCCTGGGGCTTTTACTTGGCGTTCAACCGGTCTATTTTTCGATACCCTTGGTGATGCTCGCTTCTCTCTGGATACTGCGCCTTTCGGAACGCAGCGAGATGCATGGCGACGCCGCCATCGGGTTGACATCGTCTCTGGGACTGGCGGGCGGCGTGATGTTGGCCAGTCTTGCCAGTGGATTCAATGTGGATCTTTTCAGTTATCTTTTCGGCAATATTCTCGTCATTTCCTCGGGCGAGGTCATTCTGAGCGTCGCACTTTCCGTCGTCGTCCTGCTTGCTGTCGCACTCTTCTTTAACGATCTTTTCGTCATCACCTTCGAAGAGGAATATGCGCGCACTCTCGGCATTCGCACTCATCTCATCAACTCGGGCCTGGTGCTGTGCACGGCTCTCACGGTCGTGTTGGGCATACGGGTGGTGGGCACATTGCTCGTTTCGAGCCTGATCGTTTTTCCGGCGGTAACGGCCTTGCAGGTTGCTTCCAGCTTCAAGGCGGCGCTGCTTCTGGCTTCCCTCTCTTCAGTCCTTTCCGTCTGGCTGGGTATTTTGATCTCCTTTCTGCTCGATCTTCCGACAGGCGCTACGATTGTGCTTGTCAACTTTTTATTTTTTTTGTCCGCTTCCGGTTACGCCCGATTTTCCAACCGATGAGGGGCTCCAAATTCTTTTTGGCCATTCATTGAATTCAGCAGACTTGCGAGAGCACGATCATGACAGATAATGAAGATTTGATGGATAACTTCAGGAAAGTCTTCAACGCCGGCAGCAAACGTTTCACTTTTCAGCGCCAGCGTGTGTTGCAGATATTTGTGGACCATCCTCAGGGATGCACCATTGTCGAGGTCGCCAACAGACTGAAACCGGAAGGCATCGGCCACATGACTGTCTATCGAACGGTCAAAGAGCTGGTATCCTTCGGTCTTCTAAAGTGGATACACGATCGCAACGGAGAGCACCGTTACATTGCCTGTGGAGGCGCGCACTGTCACCCGGTCGTCTGCCGCGTTTGCGGTCATGTGGAGCTATTCGATTGCGAAGGGCTGGGCACGCTCCAAAAGTTGATTTCTCTCGAAACCGGTTTTGCCGTGGAAGGGCACCACCTGGAGATATACGGCGTATGCCCGGCGTGTAAGTAAGAGCTTTGTCGTTGGGCGCCTGCAATTGGGCGTCCGCTACGCGTCATCCACTGTCTCAAGCCTTTTGCTCCACCTTCTCAAAGCAGGGGATACAGAGCGTCTTTCCATCGAACCTTCTTGTCCTCGATTCGTAACCGTTCAGAGGGGTATGAAATCCTGTTACAGGCTCTTGCATTTTGACCCCA
>CAZOEL010000080.1:0-31234 GCA_964578835.1 uncultured Syntrophobacteraceae bacterium
TACTTAAAAGGCCCGGCACGCGTCTCGCTATTTAGTTTCCAAAGAACAGAATTTCAGCTTCCAGGCTCACTCGTTCAGTTCAGATGCATTCCCAGAAGCGAAAAACAATGTAACACCGACATGGATTAGTGTCAATACTTTTTCTATCAACAAACATAAATCGCTCGAAAGGAGTCGCAAAGCGCATAAACAAAGGAAATAGCCGACGCCGTCATTTCGCTCAAAACATTCCGAGTAGAGAGTTTTTCCCTGGCGAAAAGAAATAGGAATAATCGCCGCAATAATTCACGCAGGTTCAAAACTGAGCAAAGGCCGACCTCAAGTGGTCCACCCATATTTCGACAATTGCAGGATTATCCGCTAAGCCGCTAAATGCAATTTCGCAGGCGACCCCATTTTGCGCCAGCACAGACTTCCAGCTCTCAGGCTTATCACCGGCAATGTCGTTCTTAACATGATCACCGGCCACGAGCATGAAGGGAATGAGAAAGACCTTTTTAATCTTCCGCGCATGTATTTTGAGCAAGATGTCCTGTAGATTGGGCCGTCCCTGCACAGACGCCACGAACGAACCGGATGACAAATCGTCAAGCATGCAGCTCATTGCGGCAAACATGGCGTCTGCAGGATGCTTCTCGTTTCCATGTCCGACAAAGATAACGCCTTCATCAGAATTTAGATGCCCGGGAGCCATATCAAGCAGAGCTTTCGCCACTCTCTCCATATCTCCATACGATGCGAGGAGAGGACGCGCAACCACTACTCGTTCGAAGCCATCCACCATCTTTTCAAAAAGACTGGCGTTGAAATACAAGTCGTGAAACTCTTTTCCCGGAAAAACATGAAGGGAGAGAATGGCTACATGCGTGAATCCTTCTTCCATAAGGCGCGCCAAGGCAACTTCTGGAGACGCCATAACCAGGCCTTCTTTCAAAAGTCTATTTCGTATAGTTCTAGAAGTGTAGGCCCACCGAAGCTCTGTTCCTGGAAAGGCTTTTCCCACAGTCTCTGCGATTTGATCATATGCGCATCTCGCTTCACGAAGGCTCGAGCCAAAGGCGACAAGCGCAATAGCGTTTCTTTGCGGACGGTTTGTCCTTCTAGAATGAATTTCTTCCAAAGATTAATCGAGCCTCCCTAAAGATTACAGGCAATATCCTCGAGAAAGAAACGTTGCCGGACCTTGGAATGTTTCTTCTTCTTGTCATGCCCTTGATTGATTCTATCAGAGCGATCCAATAACCCACTTCATTCAGCCATTCGCCGAACGGCCGCAAACCCGTACGTCGCCAGCAGCCGGCAATGCTCCTTGTCAAGCGCTTTCCCATTTGAGGAAACAGGGAGCTCGGATCGCACGCGCAATCTTATATTGTTTTGCACACACTGGCGTATACGGCCTCATTCTCGACCTTTTCCACCGCTAATTCCCCGCCATTGTGCGAAGCAACCTTCCCGAGCCTCTCGATCTGGTCTGGAGCACAAATAATTTTGAAACTCTCCCCGCCGCGCAGGAACCTAAGACGCAAACTTACGTCCAAGAAGCCAGCTCAACAATCGTTCCGGTAATCGGCTATTTCACCTTCTTTTTCATTCTTGCCCTCTTCATCTTTCAAGGGTTTGTCGCAGGCATCCATTTTCATCTCCTCAACGATCATGGTCCATTTTCGAGACAGTGATTATTATCTATAGAAAGGCGAATGGCAACAAAAGTTAAGATAATGACGATTTCTGCACGCCGCGATGTTGATCCTGCTCTGACGCAATCTTGCGAAGCGACAGCAGGAATGAGGAGCTCGGCAAAGAGGCTCGTATGCATAGACTGTTAATTTTTTCGAAAATGTAAATTACTCAGCCTCATTATCAGCTACATTGGATTTACATCGGGTGAGGCTGTGATTAGTATTACAGAGAATGTGTCAATTGATTAGAGGATCAAATGAGGAGGACGCCATGAACGAGCGCAATCATGCTTCATGTAAGGACATTCATTACAGGGGAAGCGATGTGGCCTCGAGCAGCATCGAAGCCCCACAGGCTGTAGAAGCCAAAGCAGCTCCTCAGCCGCTGTCAGCTATCGAGGCGCAGCTCGGAAACTCGGACGCCGCCGGCGCTGAGCGTGAAAAACAGCTTGAAGGGTGGATGGAAAACATTAAAATGTTCATTCGTGGGATTGATGTCAGTAAGCTGTAAGCCTCTTTGCATCATCCTAAAGGAACATAAAAAGGCCCCTTTTCAGATTTTTGAAGTTGAGAGGGGTTTTTTTATGTCTTTGCATGAGAATGAGGTTTCCATGATCATCAAAACGGCTCTTCGCTTTCCGAAGGCGAAGGGCCCAGAGCATTTGAACAAGCGGCGAAAGACAACGAAAGCATTATTCCTATCCGGAATGCTTTTCTTTCTCTTCCATGCCCTTGGATTTGCGGCCGACGCTACAAACCCGGAAGACGGCGACTGGCTTATCAATCACCTCAGCGCGGAGCCCGCGACGCTCAACCCTATCGTATCCACGGACGCCTATGCGTCAAACATTAACGACTATATCTACGAATCTCTTCTCAAACGCGACGAGCGATCGCTCCAGCTGGTTCCTGTCCTTGCGGAGTCGTGGGAAATCTCCGATGACCATCTCACGTATACTTTCCACCTGAAAAGGAATGTATTTTGGCATGATGGGCATCCGTTCACTTCTAAAGACATCTTGTTTTCCTTCGATCGAATCCGCGATCCAAAAGTTGACTCGGCGCACCTGCGAAACTATTACCAGGATATCGAAAAGCTTGATGTTCTGGATGATTACACCATTAGATATCAATACCGAATACCTTACTTCCGCGCCCTCGAGTTCTGTGGCGGAATACCGATCGTCCCCTCTCATCTCTTTGAAAGCGCAACCGACTTCAACACCCATCCCATAGGACGCCAACCGGTTGGCACGGGTCCATATCGCCTTCTCCAGTGGGAAACGGGTAAAGAGATTACTCTCATCCGGAATGAAAAGTACTGGGGGGAGAAGCCCCACCTAGATCGGATCGCATTCAAGATCATAACCGATTCCACCGTAGCGCTTCAGGTTTTGAAGCAGGGGGGCCTTGATTTCATGAGCCTGCGTCCCATTCAGTGGGTTAGGCAGACGCAGAGCAAGAGATTTGAGGAAAACTTCGTAAAGCTCAAATACTACCTGCCGACCTACAGTTATATCGGATGGAACATGCGCAAGCCCCTTTTTTCCGACCACAGGGTCCGTCAGGCCATGACCATGCTCATGGACAGGAGCACAATTCTTGAAAGGATCCTCTTCGGACTCGGCGCAGTGGTGTCCGGGACCTTTTACATCAACAGTCCCGAGTACAACCAGGAAATCAAGCCTCATCCGTATGATCCTCCCGCGGCATTGAAGCTTCTTCATTCTTCGGGGTGGAAAGACCGTGATGGAGACGGAATTCTCGACAAGGATGGCGCTCCCTTCGCTTTTGAGTTTCTCATTTCAGCAGGCTCCAAATTCGGCGAGCAAATCGCCACTATTCTCCAAGAGAACCTAAAGCAAGTCGGGATAAGGATGGATATAAGAAAGCTCGAATGGGCAGTTTTCATTCAGAGAATAGAAGAGCACAACTTCGACGCATGCACCCTCGCCTGGAGCTTGGGGTGGGAATCCGACCCCTACCAGCTGTGGCATTCGTCGCAGGCCGACAAAGGGTCTAACTTTGTAGGCTTCAAGAACGATGAAGCTGACCGGATAATCGAATCGGCCAGGAGAGAATTCGACGCCGACAAGAGACGCAAGCTATACCACCGCTTCCATGAAATTCTCCATGAAGAACAGCCCTATACGTTTCTTTTTACAACAGAGGCTCTGGTTGCGGTAAGCCGAAGGTTTCAGAATGTCAATGTCTATCCAATGGGCCTGGCGCCGCGTGAATGGTGGACGCCAAGCGAGCATGCGCGGTATAAGCAACCGGGCTTGCCATAGCTCACAACCTGCCGATTTTGATAAACATCTTTGTTTTTAGCATATTCCCTTGCGTAATACTAATCGACAGATTATAAGAGTCATGTGATACAAGTAAGCTGGGAATCCACAAGTACAAAGCCATATCCATGAAGCGCGCTATATGCCGAAAGAACGGTTTATTTTGAAAGAGATAGTCGCATGAAGCATTTATTGAGGGGAGTTTTATATGTTACTCATTGAAGATCTACAGGTCGAGCTTGCGGGAAAGATCATACTCAAGCATATCGATCTCGAGCTCAAACCGGGGGAAACGCATGTGCTCTTCGGACCCAACGGTTCGGGAAAGACATCTCTGCTCATGACGATAATGGGATATCCGCAGTATAAGGTCGTGGGGGGGAAGATCACTTTCAAAGGAGTCGACATCACCTACAGTCCAATAAACGAGCGGGCTCAGCTCGGCATTGGAATGTCTTATCAGAGGCCGCCCACCATTCATGGCCTCAAAACCAGGCAGATGGTGGAGATTTGCGGAAGAAAGGAAGTAAAGGCTGAGGAACTGGCGAAGAGGGTCAATTTCGTAAGCTTTTTGGATCGCGACGTGAATGCCGGCTTCTCAGGAGGAGAGATCAAAAGATCGGAACTGCTTCAGTTGATGGCCCAAAACCCTGACCTCATGCTGTTCGATGAGCCCGAATCGGGAGTGGATCTGGAGAACATGACGCTGGTGGGAGAAACCATCGCCAGGCTTTTGCAGAAGGAATGCAGCTCAACAGAGACGAAATCCCGCTTGCAGGTAAAGCGCGAACGGAACAAGATGGGCCTCATCATAACCCACACGGGCTATATACTGGACTACTTAACTGTTGACAAAGGCCAGCTGCTCTACAACGGAGTCTTGAGCTGCAGCACCAATCCGCGTGAAATTCTCACCTGCATCAGCCAGGTTGGATATGAGGAATGCGTCCGATGTACGATAGGGAACAATTAAAAGAAAAAGCGGCGAAGGCCGCAGACAAAAAGGCTGCGTTGGGTTCGGACATCAACCTGCAAGAATTCGACAGAAGTCCTGTCCCCCACGAGTACCTCGAAGAAGATCAGCTTCTTACGCTCCCCGAGGCGGAGAGACAGCGATTGCTTCTCTCAGGCGTTGATGTGGAGGGTAAAGAGCGCGCAGGCACCTTCTTCCAAATGGACACCAGCGTCGTTCATTGCAAGACGAAGCAGGAAGGGATCGAAGTCATTCCCATTCGCAAGGCATTGGAGCAATACGACTGGATTCATGAATACTACTGGAAGCTTGCCTCTGTCGATACGGACAAATATACCGCCACAGCCGCAGCAGACCTTCACAACGGTTATGTAATCAGGGCCCTGCCCGGAGCCAAAAGCATCTATCCCGTCCAGGCGTGCCTTTATATAGACAAAGAAGGGCTTCAGCAAAATGTGCACAATATCATCATAGCTGAGGAAGACTCTGAACTTCACATCATCACCGGCTGCTCGACCTCTCCTCACGTATCGAAAGGCATGCATGTAGGCATATCGGAATTTTATGTCAAAAAGAACGCCAAGCTCAGCTTTACCATGATCCACAACTGGGCGGAAGACATGGTGGTTCGTCCCCGTTCTGTTGCGCAGGTAGAGGCCGGCGGTCTTCTCCTGAACAACTACATATGCATGAAGCCGGTGAGCAACATCCAGATGTATCCCACCACATACCTGGTGGGTGAAGACGCCGTAGCCCGGTTTTACAGCATAATCGTTGGAAGCCCCGGATCGGACCATGATGTCGGAGGCCGTGTTTTCCTTAAGAAACGGGGTACTCGGGCCGAAGTCGTAGCCAGAACCATAACCAACGGCGGAAGAATCACCTCAAGAGGCCACCTGATAGGAGAAGTCGCCGACATAAAGGCCCATCTCGAGTGCAAAGGCCTTATTTTGAACGGCGGCGTGGTCTACGCCGTACCGGAGCTGGAAGGCCACGTGGATGGAGTGGAAATGTCCCACGAAGCGGCGGTCGGAAAGATCGCGCAAGAGGAGATCTATTACCTGATGTCGCGCGGCATGAGCGAAGAAGAGGCTACTTCAACCATCGTGCGCGGCTTCCTGAGCGTGGATATTCCAGGGCTTCCTCCTCAGCTCAAGGCGGAGATCGACAAGGCGATCGAGATGAGCGAAGAAGACATGATGTGAGTCTTGTGATCTGAACTTATAGGAATGAAAGGGGTTTTACCATGATGAAGCTTGCATTCTGTTTCTCGATAATAGCGGCGCTTCTCATCGGGAGTTTTTCCGGACCTGCGCGCGCGGAAGAAGCCCCCTTACACCTCGCGCAAGCGAGTTACCCGGCAACCGGATACTCCCGAGTTGAGCAAATCCCTCAAGCTGACGAAAATCCTCCTGGAGAGTTGATCATCGTCGACTCTATCCTCTTGAGACCGCTTGGGCTTGTGGCGATGGGAGTCGGATTCATCGGATCGATAGTCGCCTATCCCTGGGCGGCTGCAAGTGGAAGCCAGGATCGCGTCTGCTCTGAGCTCATCGAAAAGCCATACAAATACACCTTCGAGCGTCCTGTGGGAGAATTGGATTATTAGCGCCGACTTAGCGTTCTTGTGCTCCGTTCCATCGGGTATGTTATTTTGATGAAAAGGCCAGGGAGAATCACGCTTACGGGAGGGATTGCCACAGGAAAGAGCACAGTGGCGAGAATGTTCGCCGATAACGGAGCAATTATCGTCGATGCGGATAAAGTGGCGAGGGATGTCGTTCAGCCCGGCGCTCCCGGTAGCGCGGAGCTTCGGGAGCTTCTCGGCTCATCCTTCTTTGATTCCGAAGGACAGCTCATACGCCCTAAGCTCCGGGATTGCATCATCAATGACAGTCGCTGCCGCTCCAGGGTAAACGCGATTCTTCATCCTCACATCTGCTCAGCAATGGAGGATGAATGGGAGCGGCGGCAGGCTACTGACCCCGGCATACCCGTAATATTCGATATCCCCCTGCTTTTTGAAGCAAACCTCGCCGATCGATTCGACACTGTCATCCTCGTATATGTTCCGGTTGAAAAGCAAATCGAGCGTCTGATGGAGCGGGACGGTCTCATTCGATCCGACGCTGAGCGGACGCTCGCAATGCAGCTCCCCATCGAGTCAAAAAAATCGCTGGCGCACATCGTTATTGATAACAGCCGTGATCTTGCTCACACGAGAAAGCAGGTGGATTCAATTTGGAAGGAGCTCAGAGCCTGATTTGAGAGATAAACGCGAAAGAAATTGAATTCTAAGGCGGACGAGACTCCGTCGTCATCCCGTCCGCACACGCTCCGGTCTGATTTAGATATCCTTCAGCTTCTTAACTTCCGCTTTTCCGCGTTGCTCCTCCAGCCAAGCCTGCCAGATGAGCCTTTCTTTTTGCGCGAGAATCCGTTTTGAGATAGCTTCCCTTTCCTTCTCGAAGTCTGCGCTCGGAGTCTGTCTGCCGAGCAACTGAACGACAGCAATCCGGTTGGCGACATCCATAGGGGATTCCGGAAATGGCTTCGCTTCCTGAAGCTGAAAGACTTTGTTGAGAGCTTCTCCCGTAAATCTTAGATCCTTGTCCGGCTGACGTCTCGAAAACCACCCGGTCTTCTTCACTTCAATATTTTTCCCCTTGGCGGCCTCATCCAGACTATTCGCAGTCTTCGCAGCGTCCAGCAACTCGGAAGCTTTCTGCTGGGCCAGGACCTTGGCCTGATCCACCCGGTAATCCTTCTCCACCCGATCCTTAGCCGTCTCAAAGGGGATGGGCTTAGGCTGCTGGATGGAGACGACCTGAGCGACCAAGAAACCCTGAGGCGTTTCAATGATATCGCTTATACCATTTTCTTCCAGACCGAAGAGCTTGGTCATGATCTCAGGGGCGGGCGCACTCAGGCCAGGAAGAGAATCCGTGCGAGCCATCCAGTTTTCGGGAAGCAGCGGCTTCAAATTCTTCTCCTGCGCAGCTTTTTGGACATCTTTGCGAGCATAGGCCATATCCGCAAAATCAATGGCGTTGTTGTTTGCAACATCACGCGCCTTGTCAGCTTTCAGGCTCGATTCGATTTCAGCTTTCGCCTCTTCAAAAGGCGTTGTCTTTTCCGGCCGCACTTCTTCCACTTTGATGATGTGAAAGCCGAAAGGAGTCCGCACCAGATCGCTAATCTCACTGGGCTTCAAAGCAAAAGCAGCTTCGGAAAAAGCTTCCACCATGCGGTCGCGTGGAAAATACCCAAGATCTCCTCCATTCTTTGAAGAACCGGGATCTTGAGAATGCTTTTTGGCAAGCTCGGCAAAATCAGCGCCGCCCTTCGCCTCGGACAAAACCTTTCGCGCTTCCTCCTGAGCTTTGTTTACTTCCTCTTCCGATGCATCTTCTTTCACGCTGAACAGAATATGGCGAGCCTTCACTTCCGCCTCTTTATGGTACTTTTCAGGATGGTCTTCATAGTAGCTGCGGATGTCGTCCTCGGAGAGCTGCGCTTCTCCTTTGTAATCGTCTGTTTTGAATATCACGAACGAGAATTTACGCTTCTCCGGCTCCATGTACCTCTCCTGATGCGTCTGGTGGAAGCTCTGGAGAGCATTCTCTTCCATCGTCACCTGAGGTTCGAAGGTTTTGGGGTCAAACTGGGAATAAGCAAGTTGAATCTGGCCATATGTGAAATCGAAATCGGCGCGAAGTTCTTCTTCTGTGACCACCGCACGGCGCTTTATGAAGTCCTCTATCTTTTCCAACGTGACCTGCTCCGCCATTTGCCGTTCGAAAGCCTCAGGAGTAAGCCGGTTCTGTCGAAGCAAAGAGACATAGAGCTCCTGATCGAATTTGCCTTCCCTGACAAAGACGGGAAACTCGAGCACCTTTTGCTGAATCTCCTCGGTGGTGGCGGAAAGCCCCATTTCTTCAGCAGATTTCATTATGATGATTTGATCCACGAGTCTGTCGAAAGCCTGCTGCTTCAAGTTGAACTGCTCGACCATCTCCGAGGAAAAGGCGTCTCCCAATTGTCTGCGGTAGAGCTCGACAAGGTCTCTGTAAGAATTCTCATATTCGGCAATACTGATGTAACGCTCGCCAACCTTGGCCACCTGATTCTCATCGGAAGATTTATAAGCGTAGCCGCCCCAGAAGACGAAGACGATAATAATCAAGCCAAAAGCTATCTTGATCCCCACCGATCTGGCATGTTCTCGAAAGACGTTAAGCATGTCTCGTATATACCTCCTTCAAGGTTTGTTGCTCACAGCAGAGCGAAAGAATTCGACACATTCATTATTTAGATTCGCCATTCACAGTCATGGTCTGCGTTAGAGGTTCCGTACTGCGGCGGCCGATGGCTATATAAAACAATGCTCCAAAAAAAGGTAAGGTAGAAACCAGCGCAAACCACAGAATCTTGCTCTTGGGAGTTTTGAAGCGGCGCTTCGGAATATCCAGGATAGCCCAAAATGTGGGAATTAGGGGAATAGCC
Source organism: uncultured Syntrophobacteraceae bacterium (assembly GCA_964578835.1). Lineage (GTDB taxonomy): Bacteria > Desulfobacterota > Syntrophobacteria > Syntrophobacterales > Syntrophobacteraceae > CAZOEL01. Next base: position 9,450 of record CAZOEL010000080.1, read on the forward strand.
AGCACGGCAATCACGATCAAAATTTTAATGGGCATGGATCAATCCTTCTTCCTCTCCTCATGCAAAAGGGCAATTGCCGATAACCGCGACTCGAGCTCCCGGCCATATTCTTCCAACCGGCCAATGATCGCATTCAGCTCTTCTTCCCATAACTTGGTCAATTCGAGCCTGAGTGAGTCTATAAACTTTTGCGTCCGCCGCTGCAAGAATTTCTTGTAACGACCGTAGAAACGAAATCCCAAAAAAATCTGAAGCAATAGGTAACTCCCCAACGCGGCGAGACCGACAGGGCTAAAAATAGTGTTGATAATATGCGAAATCAACCGAACCAGTGTTTGCGCTCCCGGCTCTCGGAGCAAGGCTGCCCACCCGGCCTCGCCGCCGATTGCGAACACAAAGAAAGCGGAGATTACGGAATAGACGCCGTATTGGATCACGCGAAAGCCTCTGGATGGAGCAATGCCGCTTGTGACGCGCATCTGCGCATACTGCCGCATTTTCTCACGCATCTCCTCCCATCTGCTTTCCGGATCGAGCATTCCGTGCGCTTCCTCCACAAATACCGCAGGAAGTCCTCGATGAAGAACTTTGTAGGCCAGACGGTTTTCAAGCCTCTCAATGCCGAGCTTTAGGGATGAGAGAGGCCCGTCGTCTTTGAAAAGGCCGGCCACCGGACTTTCTTCGCCGCTAACTCTGCCCAACTTTTGCCATTCCTGAATCAACACGGCCAGAATGTAACCAGGTCCTACCAGATAGAAGGGGCTTGCCTGCCTGGCGAACGCTCGTTGGTCGAAATGCTCGGAAAGCCAGTTGCCCAAGGTCCCGCCACCGACCCGCGTCCACTCCCTCCTATCCCCTTCCAGATCATCGATCAGATCCTGAACGATCTGGCGCAGCGAGTTGAGATTGAGGACTTCCTTGTCCAGAGCAGAAAAGAGCTTTTGCACCTCAACATCGAGGTTGGCCGTCTTGATCGCCAGGACTTCCTTGATGTCCCGATTCTGGAAAATCTGGCGACGAAATAATCCGAATTGGTTCCAGGGGGAGAGCGGCGAATCGGGCATCGCCGCATCTCGGGCCGAAATAGCGTATATAAGGGGCTGCGACACGCCATTTTCCGCGAGATGACTCTGAAAGCCGGCGATTACCTTGGAGAGCCTTTCATAGCCCTTCTCCATCCCTTCATCCAGAAAGAACAAATCCACCTTGTTCAGGACGAAGTAGAAGTTTTGAGCCGCTTTCGGAACTTCTTTCAAGAAATCGTAAAACCGGGCGTCGGCGTACTTTTCGGGAGAGGAGATCCAGACCAGAACGTCCAGGTGCTCAAGGAACTGCAGCACATGCCTTCGATGCTCTCCCTCCAGGCTATCGAAGTCCGGAAGATCGCACAATTGTATTTGCCGGATCGATTCCACTTCATGCGTATGCTCGATCCAAGGCGCCTTGGCGGCGCGCAGGGAGGGCGGAAGCTCGGCCTCTACATGACGATAGATGAGCACCCTATCGGTTTGCGGACGGCGATGACTGGCCAGAGCAATTTCCGATTCGGCCAAGGCGTTCATGAGAGTCGACTTTCCCACTCCCGTGCCTCCCAGCAATCCCACCGTGAGAAAACTATCAGCGACGCTATCGAGCCTTCTCCCGATCTTTCCCGATTCCTCAATGAGGAACCGGCGCTCCTCTGGAGAAAAGGATAGCAGGTTTTCCCGCGTCAGCAGGGATTCGAGTTGTTCCAAGTCTATCTTGAGTTGTTGAAGGGAATCTTTCATCTTGGTGAAAACCCTTGTGCGAGTATGAAAGGCGACCGATACGGGAAATGCGTTGAACGCTTTGCTGCGCTTCCAGCCGATCAGTGATGGCTCTCAGCTGAGCGTTGGAGCAGTTTCAAGGCATCTAGGGCGTCTCCGGGCGTCATAGTCGAATTCAAGCATTCGACATACCGATCGCGCTGCCGGCTCATAACGGACAGGATTCCGCTTCGGTAGCGCAGAGCCAGCTCACGGGCGATCTTCTGGAGCTCGTGATAGACAAAGACCTCGACAGCTCCCCGGGTGACAAAAGGCGCTATGGCTGAATCGAGCACCGCCTCGATAATGCTTATTCCACCGCCGATTGCGGCCTCAAGGGAGAGAATGAGCCCTCCCCAGAGAATGGAAGTCGAATAAATGCCCATTTCCTTGCTTTTGGAAATGCCCTGCGAAAGTTGGCGAAACGTCGTCTCGAGCCAGTTCGCAAGCTTATCCTGCTCCGCCCACACCTGTTCCTTGATTTCCACGCCTGTAAGCGTTGTCGAAGGATCTCGAAGTTTCTTATAAAGCAAAGAAGCCTCATTTTGAGGAGACAACTGCTCGAGCGCCGATCGGTTGAAGCTCTCCACCGCCGCCTGTATGGGAGCGAGATCGATCTTATTGCGAATCCTTTGCAGCGCTTCAGCGTGCGTCTCCTGCGATCTTCCCGAGGTAAGGCCAAGCGCTTTCAGCGGCGCCAGGATGATTTGAGATATAAACCGCCTGGGCTTTCCCAGAAGATCATATTTGCCGAAATGCTTCCTTATTTCATTTTGGATGTACTCACGGCTTTCTCCCGAAAGCTCCTTTTCCTGCCCATCAAAAAGTCGAAGGCAAGAGGATTTGAACAACTGATCGAGATGTTCGAGCCACTTCTGAGACTCCCTTTGCTCCTCCTCCAAATGCTCGACGAGTTGACGCATCTCCGCTGCTATCTCTCCCGCCATTCGCCGCCTTTCAGCTTCCAGAAGCCGATGAGCCTCATCTTCCGAGACCACCTCTGAAAAGGCCGCTGCAAAATCCCGGAATCGGGAATCTTCCGGAAGCCATCCGGCAGGATGAGACGCCAGGAAGGGCAGCATCCAGAATCGCTTCTCAGGAATATTAAGATTTCGACTGCTCATGGAAGCAAGCGCTTCTTCTCGGGTCATCCTGTTGTCGGCCTTGTTGAACAACAGAAAATAGGGTTTTCCTTCCTTGTAAATGCGGTCGAGAAACTGAAAAGGAACATCGTCGGCGTATTTTTCCTGGCTCGTTACGAATACGACGACATCCGCGAGCAGATAGAGATCTTCCACCATCTCCCTGTTGCGCGCTTCAAGGCTGTCGAGGTCCGGCGTATCAACGAGGGCAAGATGAGACAAATCTTTCCTGAGGTGCTCCAGGACCATCAGTCGTCCCGCAGATCCGGCATACGGCGAAAAACGATGCCCGTCGGGGAAGCTTCGCTCGATCTCCATCGATGAAAAAGGAAAGCCTTTCTCGATAGGAGTCGTTTGGTGCGCATAGACCAGAGGACCAAACGTCTTCGGCCGTTCGACGCCGGTCTCGCTCAGAGGCATATTGCAAAGGGCGTTGAAGATCGTCGACTTCCCCGTTCCGGTTCCTCCAATGAAAACCACCCAGGCAAATTCTCCCGATTTTTTATATGAAAAAACGGCCCATTTCTTGGATAGTTGCTCCCCCAGCCGTTTAATATCCCTGGAAGCATACCTGAGCCCCGGGCTCTGCAGCTTTCTCCAGAGAGAACCGGAATATTGCGGAAGATTCTCGCTCCGCAGGCTCTTAGATTCAGTATTTTTTTTCATGGGCGTCAGCTTCGACCTTCAAGTTCTAACAGCAAGTCTACAAAAAACACGGCAACGACAAGCCAAGCCAGGGCCTCGCTCATGCGAGTCATACAGCCACGTTGAAATTCTACATCAAAAAGCGCACGGCGGCCACAAGCCAGTCAACGCTTATTGCAGGCTCGTTCATTTATCAGCCCAAAACCGCATTGACACCCCTTTAAATATATTTCATATTTCCTAAGCCAATGACAACTCTTGCATAGAGGAAACCGCCATGAGACGAACAAGATTCTTCGCAATCGCCGGCATGCTGCTGTTAAGCTTTGCCCTAATCGGGTGTTCGGGCGGCAAGAAAGCTGAACAAGAGAAAGCTCAGGAGAAGAAAGCGACGGAACAGGCGGCGGAAGCCATAAAGCAGCATGCCCAAAGGCCTCTCGACAAGGCCCGCTCCGCACAGCAGATAGGCAATGAGAGAACAAAGGCAATTGATGAAGCCTTGAGCACAAAATAGATCCATCACAGCATACGGCCCCTACCACGATACCCCGGGCAAGGACTGCCGATGCCGCGCAAGCGCCAGTAGAAGCGTTTCAGGTCCCATCGAGATCCATTCTTCTACTCGAGGCCTCGTATGATTCGATCCTATCCAATAGCGCCTCAGGGTCTTCGTCTACCTGGATCATTGCGCGGTATTGAGGCATGATGAACTTTTCCGTGACTGCGAAATTAAGAAACCCGATCAATTTATCATAGTAATTCCCTATATTCAAAAGCCCGCAAGGCTTCCCGTGCATGCCAAGCATCCTCCAGGTGATGACTTCGAAGAGCTCCTCAAGAGTTCCGAGGCCGCCCGGAAGCGCGATGAACCCATCGGAGAGCTTCGCCATAAGGGCCTTCCGCTCGTGCATGGATGCAACGATCCTCAGATCGGTAAGCCCTCCGTGGGCCACTTCCTTTTCCACCATCATCGATGGGATGACCCCTATAACCTCGCCACCCTCTTCGAGGACCGCATCGGCAAGTTCTCCCATGATCCCGACACTCGCCCCTCCGTAAACCAGGCCAATTTTCCGTTTCGCCAGGATTCTCCCGAGCTTCCTTGCCGCATCAACATATATGGACGCCACACCCGGATTTGAGCCGCAGAAGACGCAGATTCTGTTCATGGACCGATTCCTTTCCATATTCATATATCGAGCGCAATTAGATCAATAGTAGGCAGAGCTTCAAAATGTGCAAGGCAACAATTCCAATTAGCGCTCTCTGGCCAAACCCAACGCAAAAAGAGATCTGTAAATTTCGAAAGACGAGCCATCCCGTCCAGCTTAAAATCTCCGCAAGTGGCGCCTTGCCATGTCGGATATGCTGCGCCATAATGGAATCGGGTAGAATTGAGCGACTGACGGTCACTCCCGTTTTTTCAATCGAAAAGAGATATCGAAGTGAATGGAAAAAGGAAGCAATGGATCTGATCGATGGAGCTTACACAGCCGAATTCGCCGGAAAGATTCAGTACGTTATAGAAGACGCTCCCCTTCTCGAATGGGCTGAAGAAAATGGGATCGACCATTGCGATGCGCCGGTTAAAGCGCTCGAGAATGGCGTCATTCCGTTGCGTTATTTCAAGAATTTCCACTCGGTGGGCTTTGCCGAGCAGATCCGCATATGCAAAAGCAAGGTATTTATATGCGGCTGTGGAGGATTGGGCGGGATTCTTATCAACCTTCTGGCGCGAGCTGGAGTGGGGCGTCTATACATGGTGGACGGCGACGCCTTCGCGCCTTCGAACCTCAATCGCCAATGGCTCTGCGAATCCAAGGAAATCGGCAGATCCAAGGCTGAAGTCGCTTCGGAAAGAGTCCATGCCATCAATCCTTTCACCAAGACGGAAGCTCTACGGCAAGTGCTCGACGAGCGAAACGCAGTTGGGCTGGCGCAGGGGAGCGACCTTATATTGGATGCGCTCGATAATATCGAGGGTCGTTTCATTCTGGCCAAGGCGGCTCGATTGCTTAGCCTTCCGTTCATCCATGCGGCAGTCGCCGGATGGTGGGGACAGATCTGTACGCTACTTCCCGGATCGAGGATTGACCTGCAAAGCGTATACGGAAAGAAACGCTCCCGCGATTCGACGGAAGACCGGCTCGGCGTCCCCGGTCCCGTCCCCGCGGTAATCGGAAGCCTCCAGGCGCTTGAAGCTCTCAGAATCCTCTCGGGTAAAAAGGCGGCTTATGCTGATTCTCTCCTCTATTTCGACGGCGAGAGCGGCAGAACGGAAATCGCGCCCCTATGATGCGCTTTTCGCATGAGCATCGCCGCCCGGTCCATCATAACCGCAAGATGTCGTCCGCCACACGCTGCGCGAAGAAACGGATCCCGTTCCTCGCTCTGGTCTTGATACTTTTGTCTCTCACGGGCTGCACAACGAGTAATGACAAAGATATCAGAGACATCCGCTTCTTGCCTCAGGACGCAAAGTCTTATCTCCCGGATTACGGCGCAGAGCGCGGGCTCGTCGAGGCGGATCGCCAGAAGCAATTGGACCAGCATTTCAACTCGATCTTTTTTTCTCCCTGGCGCCGGAGCCAACCTTACTACGACAAAGAAACAATAGCGGCAAAGCATGAACGGTTCGTGGACAATCCAGGCTACGGTGAAAACAGAAGGGCGCACGATGCTCAATGGGCGCTCAACCTCATTCATAACGCCGGCATGGAAGATTACCCGAACAGGCGCTCTCGGGCTATCACCGTAACCAATGCGGACCTGAGAGAGCTCCCAACGACTCGTCCCCATTTCAACGATTTCAGACTGGCCGGTGAGGGTTATCCTTTCGACAATCTCCAGTATTCGGCCATTGCAGCCAATACGCCGGTTTTCATTTCCCATGCGAGCAGAGATAAAGAATGGGCTCTCGTGGAATCCCACTACGGCGTGGGATGGGTTCCCGCCAGAGATATCGCTCTTGTGGATCAAGCCTTTATCGATCGGTGGGAAAGCGGCGACTATGTTGCGATCATCAAAGACGAAGCTCCCATTGTGGATCAGGATGGAATCTTTCGCTTCAAGGCGTCTTTGGGGTCTCTTTATCCCAAGATTGGAGAAGATGAGACAGGCTTCGACATAATGGTGGCTGCAAGCGATGAGATGGGCGGAGCCGTTCCACGGATTGCGCGCATCCCCGGATCAAGCGCCGCGAGAAAACCGCTCGAGCTTACCCGGGCCAACATCGCAATGGTTGTCAACGAGCTCATGAACAAGCCTTACGGCTGGGGCGGCATGCTCCAGAACAGGGATTGCTCTTCCACAACAAAGGATCTATTCTCCCCTTTCGGCCTCTGGCTGCCTCGACATTCGGGCGATCAGGCCCAAAGTGGAGGCCTTTTTATCGACCTTTCAACGCCTTCTGTGGAAGAAAAAGAGGAAACAATTGCGCGGCAAGGCGTTCCCTTCCTAACACTTTTGTGGCTCAAGGGTCACATAATGCTCTACATGGGCAGGAACGGCAACGAGCTTCTGGTGTTTCACAATAAGTGGGGAATCAGGACAACGGACCTTTTGGGGCGAGAAGGAAGAAAGATAATCGGACATGCAGCAATCACGACTCTCCATCCCGGCGCAGAACTGCCCGACGTAGACGCCTCAGACAACCTTCTTCAAAGAATTCAGGGCATGACGATCCTTCCCTCAATCCGCGATTCCTCTTTGTAAGGGAAAAGAGAGAAAGGTCTAAGTTTTGATTGCCAAGCCGAAACAGCTGCTATAAAAATATCGCTAGCTGCAGGGAATATATCCCACTGGTGGAAGACGAATCAGGGATCTACAGGCGCGGACAGCGCGGCGCAGACCTAAAAGGAGAAAACAATGGATCTTCCGGAATACATTACAGTCGATGAAGTCAAGAGAGTATGTCAAGCCCTTAAGATCAGCGATTGGACGACGCTGAGCGATCATCCCAAGGTGGACATCGAAGAAGCTCGCATCATTCTTGCCGAAGTCAATGTAGAAGGGATGAAGATCGATCCTGAAGATTTTCAAACGGGTTTGGAAGTGGAGCTCGAGCACGGCATTCGGTTCAAAGACGCCAATGTTACGAACAACCACCCCGTGTTGACCGGTAAAATCGTACTGGCGCATCTAAAAGAGACGCTGGATTATTATCAACGTCTCGACGTCGCGGAGCTCGAGGGTGATCTTCTCAAAGCGCTGAACGCGGGCAAAGCTGAAAAAGTGGCGTCCCTTTACAAAAGGCTCATTGACGCAAAACTGGCGCTGAGCAAAATTGAGGCAACGAATTTAGGATCATAGCTCGGGGCGCTTGACGCCTTTGCTTCACTGCGGCGAGGCGCTGTCGGATATCGCCCCGTCTCGCCGCCGGCCGGCATTGCTCCATTCGGACTTATATCCATTAGTATTTTTAGAGATATCCTCTCTTCCGCATCACCGTCCGCTTCCACCCTCTGGTAATCGCCCTCTGCAGGTTTTCATCGATCCCCCGCAAAGCGCAGATCCCTACTCTTTTGAGTCAGCGCAACGCCGCCATATCGGGATACGCGCATCCCTACCGGCTTCCTTCCAGATCCCCACCCGTTCTCGACAGATACAGGCATGGGATAGGCTCGGCTGCAGATAAGTCAACCCATACGGGCAAGCATTGATTCATCATGTGAAAATATACTCTTTTGATCTTGTGTCTTAAGAAAAATGCAAAGGCGCGCTGGCGCCCGAGTTGGCTTACGATTAACTTTAAAATAAGGATATGCACTGACTTCAGGCATGAAGCCGGGAAGGATAGCTAACCAGATCATTGCGAGGAGCTTCTTAAGTTTTTTCTACCAGCTGGAGAGAATATCCCCGCAATATTCGAACTACTGCCATATCTATCTCCATGAGACTACTCGTACTGAGAGGAAGATCTTTTCGGCGCCTCATGGCGCTGAAAGGGTACGGTGTTGGCAAAACCTTCCCATTGACTTGTTGGACTCCAGAAGAACTGTTTGCCGGCAGTCATATTCAAGAACATCCCACGGGAATCATGACCAGGATGGATATACGGCCTGCAGTTTAGAATGAGGTAATTAAAATGGTTGAGCGCAAAGCGTTTTTTGAGTCTCTGGACTCCCTTATCAACAAATCCAAGGCGGGCGCAGGCGGACTGTGGGAAGGAACCATGAAAGAATATCTGGCCATGGTTCATGAGGATCCCGTGATCTGCCAGACCGCTCCGGGGAGAATCTACAATTTGATCACATCGAAAGGCGCCTCGGAGGTCCAGGAATCGGAAAAACTTCCACATTACGAGGACCTTGTTCGATATGACTTCTTTACTGAAGAAATATTCGGCATAGAGGAGCCGCTTCACGATCTCGTCCGTTTTTTTCGGGCTGGAGCCAATCGAACGGAAACGGGCAAAAGGATACTCATCCTTGTCGGTCCGGTATCTTCGGGCAAGTCGACAATCGCCACGATGCTGCGGCATGGACTTGAGCGCGCAGAGCACTCTTTGTACGCCATCAAGGGATGCCCCATCCATGAAGAGCCGCTTCACTTGATCCCACGCTCTCTCAGACCCGAATTCGAGAAGCTGCTCGGAGTCAGGATAGAAGGCGACCTCTGCCCGGTGTGCAAATACAACCTGACATCCGATGAACGCTATCAGGGAGAGGATGGAAATTATAAGTGGGAAGATATGCCGATAGAGCAGATCCGCCTTAACGAGCGGGATCGGGTGGGCATAGGCACGTTCCAGCCGTCGGACCCGAAGAATCAGGACATCTCAGAGCTCATCGGGCATGTGGATTTATCCAAGATCACCAGGTACGGCGAAGGGCATCCGCTCGGATATAAGTTTGAGGGCGAGATCCAGGTCGCAAACCGGGGTTTGATAGAATATATCGAAATCCTGAAGTGCGACATAAAGTTCCACTATGTGCTGATCACAGTGGCCCAGGAGCAGTTGATCAAGGCGCCTGGCTTTCCGCAGATCTACATCGATACGGTTATTCTTAGCCACACTAACCAGACGGAATTCGAAAAATTCAAGGCCAATAAAGAAAACGAAGCCCTACACGACAGGATGTATCCCATATACGTCCCGTACAACCTGCGCATCCGCGATGAAATGTCCATCTACCAGAAGCTCATTGCAAGAAGCGACTTCCACAACAAGGTGCACATCGCTCCACTGACGCTGGAGATGGCGGCGCTGTTTTCCGTGCTGACTCGTCTATCCCCATCCAACCTGTGTCCGGATCTCGTGAAGAAGGCCAAGTACTATGATGGCGAAGCGATTATGGAGAAGGAAAAGGATCCGGTGGACGTAAAGAAGCTGAGGATTGAAGGGCGAGAGAACGGCGAAGGAATGTCGGGAATCAGTCCGAGGTTCATCATGAACGCCATCAACATTGCCCTTGGCGCCGCAAAAGACGGTCACGCCTGCATCAATCCAGTCAATATCATCCGCGCGCTCAAGCATCAATTCGATCATCACATAGGCTTCAGCGACGAGGAAAAAGGCCGATATCTCTCGCTTCTCACTGGAGAAAAAGGGAGCGCTCTCGCCGAATATCGAGAGAAGGCGAAAAGGGAAGTGAACAAGGCGTTCTTGTACGCCTATGAGGATCAGGCGCAGGCGCTTTTTGACAACTACATGAAGCACGCTACCGCTTTCTGCCTCAAGAAGAAGATCATCGACCCCGTGACGCAGGAAGAGCAGGAGCCCGATGAGAAGCTCATGCGCTCCATAGAAGAGATGATCGGAATATCCGAAGGCGCAAAGAGCGAGTTTCGCCAGGGATTGTTCGTGTTCAAATCGGATGCGCTGGATCGCGGGGAATATTTTGACTTCAAGTCTTACGTCCCGCTGCAGGAAGCTATAGAAAAGAAACTGATGGCCGATCTCAAGAACATCGTGTCCCTCACCCTTGCAGACAAAACGCGTAAAGAGCCCAAGGCGTTGAAGCGCAAAGAAGACGCGGTTTCAAAGCTCATGGAAAAGGGTTATTGCCCTGTGTGCGCTGAAACCCTGCTTCACTTTGTCGGCGATATGCTGAGGAAGGAGGAGTAGCCGTTATGCCGGTTGTACAACCCGACTACGACTCTAGTCCGAGAGGACCAATGGATGCGGCGCGCCACCGGGAAAAGGTAAAAGAGGCGATCCGTAAGAATTTGCCTGATATCATCAGCGATGAAGCAATCATCACGCAGCAGAAGAACAGGGTGGTGCGCATTCCCATCCGAGGACTCAAGAGCTACCACTTCATCCACAGGCAGGGAGACGGCGGCGATGGAGGATTCGGCAGCGGAGAGAATCAGAAGGGAAAGCCTATCGGGCAGAGGCCGAAGCCGGGCCAGGGCCAACCGGGCAAGCCCGGTGAGCAGCCAGGAGAAGACTATCTCGAGACTGAAATCGATATAGAAGAGCTGATCAGTATGATGCTCGACGATCTCGGCTTGCCGAACCTCATGCAGAAGGAGGTTCGTGAAGCCGCGATCCCCAAGGGCTGGAGGTTCGATTCCATTGAAAAACATGGAATCCGGCCTCGCCTGGATAAAAAACGGACCATAAAAGAGGCGATCAAGCGAACCGAAGTGATGGTGGAGCAGCTCGTCCTCGATACCGGCCTGCTGGAGGCCCAATGCAGAAGGGCTTTGGATATGGCGAAAGGAGACGCCCTCGAGGCTATGGAGCTCCTACGAACCAGGGAATTCATCGATAGCGGAGAGTCGGAGCCGGCTCTTTACCTTGATGACAAAGACCTGAGATACCGAGTTTTGACCGAAGACGTAGAGTATCAGTCCAACGCCGTCATATTGGCCATGATGGACGTTTCCGGCAGCATGGGAACGATGAAGAAGTATCTCGCGCGCTCCTTTTACTTCTGGATGCTCTCTTTTTTGAGAACCATCTACAAGCATGTGGAAATAAGGTTCATAGCCCACACGACGGAGGCGAAGCTGGTCGATGAGCATGAATTCTTCTACAAGGGAGAATCCGGAGGCACAGCCTGCTATTCCGCTTACGACCTTGCTGCGCAGCTGATTGATACCGAGTACCCGACCAACAGGTGGAACGTGTATCCTTTCCACTTTTCCGATGGAGAAGACTGGGAAGTCCAACGCACCGTGCAGTCCCTCAAATCGGTGCTCAGTCGCGGGGTATCCGCCTTCGGATACGGTGAGATTCAGGCCGATTACTCTTCTTCAGTGCTGATGGACGCTTACAGAAGGGAGCTGGCGCTCAAGGAGACCAGGCACGAAGGATTCCCGTTTCTAACGGGAGCCCATGCAAGCTCTCCTCTTCTCGGTGTGATCATTCGGACCAAAGATGATCTCTATCCCGCCTTGCGTGTCTTTTTGCGCTCGGAGACGGCGTCAAAAGCATAGGAAGGAGTCCATAGAATCATGAATAGCATTGATTTGGCTAGGCTCAACGAAGCCGACCACCTCATACAGGAAATCGCGCGGGATTTCGGACTCGATTTTTTCCCTCAGGAGTTCGATGTGGTGCCCGCTCAGAAGATGTTGGAAATCATGGCGTACCGGCTTCCCGTCAATTTCTCTCACTGGAGCTTCGGACGCGACTACGAGATGGAGCGCACCAAGTACGAGCACGGTTACGCCGTCCCCTACGAAGTGGTCTTCAACAGCGATCCTTCACGCGCCTACATCATGGAAACCAATCCCTTCGCCATTCAGGTCCTGGTAATGGCCCATGTGTATGCGCACAACGACTTTATGAAAAATAATCGCCACTTTCAGCATTCCAGGCGAGACATGATTACTTCCGCATCTGAAGCCATGTCCCGGTTTCTACGCTATGAGGAATATTTCGGCAGGAGCGCCGTCGAGAAGATCATAGACGCCGGAATGGCGATCCAGTGGAACATCGATCCGGATGAGCTGATTCATCATGAAACCGAGCTGGAGGCTAGAGAAAGATTGTACGGATGGACAAGCTCCCCTTCCGTCCCGGGCATGTTCGACGATCTTCTGCCTGCTGAACAGACGATATCTACCAGGGACAAAATGAAACTGCGGAGAAAAACTCCGCCGGAGCCCACTCTGGACCTTTTGGGGTACCTTATCAATCATTCGCCTCGACCTCTCCAGGAGTGGGAGAAGGACGTTCTCAGCGTAATCCGTTCTCAAGCTCAATACTTCATGCCCTACCGCCGTACTAAGATCATGAACGAAGGGTGGGCGACCTTCTGGCATGAAAAGATCATGCAGCGACTGTTCGCGGAAAAATTCCTCACAGAGGAGGAGCATGGCTATTACAATCTATACAATGCCCGCGTAAAGTCTCACCATCCGCGAATGATTAATCCATACCTGCTCGGTTGCGCGCTTTTTACCAATATCGAAGACAGGTGGAACAAGGGGCGCTTTGGTCCCGATTATGACGAATGCATCAGGGCGGAAAAAAAGAAGAACTGGAATACAGGACAGATGAAGGGCATTGACAAAATAATGGAGATCAGACGGACTCACATGGACTGGTTCTTTATCGACGAATTCCTGCTCAAGGATGTGATCGACGATTTAAACCTCTATCTGTATAGGGAGAAGGACAAATACACCCATTATGAGCTCGCGGTGGACGAAACGGATTGGACGATCGTGAAGAAAGCTTTGGTGCAAGGCCTTATGAACTCCGGGGTTCCCCGAATCAAGGTGGTGGACGGCAATTACCAGGGCAGCCTTCAGCTTTATCTAAAGCACGAATATGAAGGGATGCCGCTGGATGACGAATATGCGCGCAGAACCCTCGAGCATATCTACTACCTGTGGGAGCATACCGCTCATCTGGAGACCCTCGAGCCGTATCACAATCAGCTAAGGACAAAGCGATACGTCATAGATGACCGCGGAATCAGAATTCGCACGGAGCAGGCCGAAACCGACTTCTACTTATAGATGCTCCGAGGTCAGAAAAGGCCACTCATCACACCAGCCTATTGCAGAAATCCTTCAGCGGCTTCCCGCTTTCACCGGGAAGCCGCCTTTTTTTATGAAAACAGTCTCCGTTTTCCGCCACAGAATATTAACGACTCTGGCTCCACCGATGCGATGATCGAGGGAGCACTAGCCAATAGTCAAATTTTTGCTGATGAGATAAGATTGAACCTGCTGGATTCATGAATCCAGCAGACCATTTCAAACGGGATCTCTCAATCAGCTGCTACAAATCAACGGAAAGGGACCTTAGCTCTATGCTCACTTCGGAACAAGAAGCCGCCATCCTCAGAAGAATCAATCAAATACCCATTGTTTCGACTCTCTCAATGAAAATCGTCCGTTTCGATGACGGTTATTGCGAATCCCGCGTTCCTCATGAACTGAAATACGACGGGGTTTTCGAATCTTTTCATGGCGGCTTGCTGATGACCGTTGCCGACAGTACGGCATGCTTTGCTATATTCACGCTTACCGGGCCGGATATCCGATTGACAACAACCGATATGAATATTCGTTTCCTCGCTCCATGCCTTACAGATGTTACTGCGAAAGCCCGCGTGATCAAACTCGGACGCACCCTTTGCCCAGTGACGGTGGACCTTTTCGATGAGCATGGACGGCAGGCAGCCATAGCCCAGGTCACCTATATGCTTCTAGACCATGAATCTCCTTTGCGCTCCGATGAAAGAAAGCCTCCTCAAGCCGATAAAGCGCCGGGCTGATTTTCCCTCACGGTAAATTTGTTCTCATTCAGAAATGACCATGTGTAAGGGATCTTATACCCTGCACTTCGTTCCCGAATGCTTCCCGTGAAAGCTGAAAGGGCGAAATACCATAGCCCGGGGCATCGCCCCGGGTTCGGGAGCCGCACAACTTCCCCGGAGCCCTGAAGGAGCGAAATATCCGGAAAGTGGTTATCTCGCCCTTACAGGGCTTGGAGAATATGGCGGAATCTCTACCCGGGGCGATGCCCCGGGCTACGCTATTTCGCCCTTTCAGGGCTGACCCCAACGCAGAAGTGACTGGAATAGAGGCTAACCCGGCGTTACAATTGTTCAATCATCACAGAACAAGATAGCCCTGGATTTTCCCTTGACACCCAAGCCAGTCATTGTATAACCACATTGTAGCTACAATATGACCGAAATTCTCACGTTGAAAGCGCATACTGATCCTCCTGTCATCACATCGTTCATACTTCCGTTTCGCATCCATTTCTCGCAGTCAATTCCAGAGCTATGCGCCGATATTTTCTTGAGGCTGAAGAACGCTTCGTTTAGCAGATGATGGCGCTCTCGTCTTCAGGATAGGTTTTCGTAGAAGCCAAACTATGGTAAACACCTACAGTGCTTCAGGGAAATCCAGCCTGAAGCTTTGTAGCGCGAATAATATAAAACAACCGACGGGCGCCGCGGTGAATCGCTCATCCCGGCTTCCCCGATGAGGAGGTTCAAATGAAGCTCAAGCAAATCGTGTTGTCGATAGAAAACTCACCGGAGCGTCTCTACCAGGTCACCAACGCCTTGGGGGAGGCGGGAATCAACCTGAGAGCGCTCAATCTGGTGGACACCGGGGAATTCGGGCAGCTCAAGCTTTTGGTCTCGGATTTGCCGAAGGCCAGGCGCATTCTCATGGAGCTTCAGATGCCGGCTTTCGTCAACGAAGTGGTGGCGGCCGAGATGCCGGATGTGCCCAGAAGCCTTGCCGGCGTGTTGAAGCCTTTGACCGAGGCGGGACTCTATCCGACCAGCATGTATGCCTTCCATGGCTCTTCTCAAGGCAAGGTGGTCATGATCTTCCGGTTCAGCGACAATGACAGGGCTGTGGAGATGCTCGAGCGGATGGGCGTCAGGATCCTGGACTCCGAAGCCTTCGGTATACTTGAAAGCGGAAAATAAAAGGGAAAGGCGTCATCGCTTATGGATCCCATTTATGTGGGTGTCGACATTGGAGCATCCAGAACCAAGGTGGCCGTTCTGAGCTCAGAGAAGAAACTGATCGGTTACAATACCAGAAAGTCGGGGACCGATTTTTCCGCAACGGCGATTGCAGCACTTCAAGCTTCGCTGGAAATGGCGGGAAGATCCGAGGCGGATATCGCCAACGCCGTCTCCACTGGCTATGGAAGGATGAACGCGCCTTATGCGCGCCACGCAAAGACGGAAATCGGATGCCACGCCAAAGGCTCCTATTTCTTTTTTCCCAAGGCCATCACGGTCATCGATATCGGAGGCCAGGACAACAAGATCATCAAATTGGACGAGGCGGGACGAAGAACAGGATTCAAGATGAACCGCAAATGCGCGGCAGGCACCGGCGCGTTCTTTGAAGAGATGGCTGCTCGTCTCGATATCCCTTTGGAAGAAATGGACTCTCTGGCGAGGCAGTCCAAAGACATGGTAAAGTTGGGCAGTTTTTGCACTGTCTTCTCCGCTACGGAAGTACTGGAGAACATCCGACATGGGAAGAAGGTCGTCGATATCGTCAAAGGCGTTTTTTTCTCGATGATCAAAAGAGTATTGGAGATGGATTCGCTGACGGACAACGTGGTTATGACCGGCGGCGTAGTGGAAAACAATCCATACATAGTGACCATGACTGAAGAGCTGATAGGGCGAAGAATTCTAGTCTCCGAGCGGCCACAGTTGGCTGGAGCGATCGGAGCGGCGCTGTACGGCATGGATTCAGACGAAAGCGGCTAGTACGGATTAGCGGTAGCGGACCAGGTGTATTTCTCATCATTTGACCAAATTGAAATATCTGAAGAAAGGGTGCGGTATGGCTTCAGGAGAGGTTGTGATAAGGCGGCTCAAGACTTCCAAGGATATCGGCAAATTCATGGCGGATTATTACTACGAGCTCGATGGCGCTTCCAAATCGGGAAAGCAGAAGATCGCCTGGTGCACAAGCGTAGGACCTGCAGAGATACTCAGAGCAATGGGATACCTTGTCTATTTTCCCGAGACCCACTCTGCGATGCTCGGAACCACGCGTATGGCCACAGACCTCATTCCCAAAGCCAACGCCATTGGCTATTCCCCCGATATCTGTTCATACCTGACTGCAGACATAGGCGCGTTTCTCGAGGGCGCCACTCCTCTGCCCAAGGCGTTTCCCGGAATCGAAAGCGTGCCACGAGCCGATGCGCTGGTATACAACACCAACCAGTGCCGCGATGTTCAGGACTGGTTTGCATGGTACTCGAGAAAGCTCGGCGCTCCCTCCGTTGGCATCGAGACTCACAGGAACGTGGGAGAGGTGACGCAGGCGCATGTCTCATCGATAGTCGGGCAGATGGAGAGCATCATCGAGCCCCTGGAAAAGGCGGCAGGCCGAAAGCTCGACATGGAGGAGCTCAAGAACGCAGTGGCTCTCTCCCGCCAGTGCTCGGACCTGTGGGCGGAATGCCTGGGCGCGGCCGCTTCGGTCCCCGCCCCGCTCACCTTTTTTGACGGCACCACCCTCATGGGTCCCGCGGTTGTCGGCAGAGGAACCCAGAAGGCGATCGATGTCTATAAGCTTCTCCTGGAAGAGCTCCAGGAGCGCACAGCCGCTGGAGTGGGCGCCATAGGAGAAGAGAGATACCGCATCTACTGGGATGGGATGCCCGTTTGGGGGCGGATTGGCGTTCACTCGAAGCTTTTTGCAGAGCTCAAGGCCAATGTGATCGCATCGACCTACTGCAGCAGCTGGATCTTTAGCGCTCTCGATCCCGCAAAACCCTTCGAGAGCATGGCCAGAGCTTACACAGAGCTGTTCATCGTGCGCTCCGATGATTACAAAGAGAGCTACATCAAAGAAAAGCTCAAAGTCTACAAAGCCGACGGCATCATCTATCACGACGCGAAGACCTGTCCGAACAACTCCAACTGTCGCTACGGCCTGCCACAGCGACTGGAGGCGCAAACCCATATTCCGTCTCTTATCATCAATGGCGACCTCAACGACCTAAGATGCCTCTCGGATGAACAGACCAAGACGAATGTGGAGGCGTTCATCGAGCAACTCGAGGAAGTGAAGTCATAAGAGCTTCAATTGGAGATCTTAGGAACTATCTGAAGAAAGGGACATTGGCTCTTTGCCTGCGCCTATTTCGTCATTCCGGTAGTCTTCAAGCCGGAATCCATCCCAACGCAAAACCTGGATTCCGGCTAGAAACACGCCGGAATGACGCGAAAAGGGCATTTTCAAACAGTCTCTTGTAGCGTCTGGCAATCACGGCATTCCTCGTTGCGGTTCGCGTAGGGGGGCGGAAGTTTTTCTCCGCCCACAGGAATCCGGCTCTTTTCGAGAACAAAGACCGGCTCCATCGAGGCTCCTCAAGGGCGTGAAGCTCGAGTATGCCTCGTGGAACGTTTAGGGTGCGCGCAATCATAGAAGAAAAGGAGAAGAACGCATGCAATCCGATTCTTTAGGCAAACCTTTACGGTACCGCTGGCTCATCTTCTGGATTCTTGCCTTTTGCTATGTTCTGGTATATTTCCACCGCCTCTGCCCGGCTGTGGTGGCCGTGGATATGATGCAGGATCTCGAGGCGGGAGGAGCGCTTGTCGGCCTGCTCAGTTCAGCTTATTTCTATCCCTACGCGATCATGCAGCTGCCGGCCGGCCTACTCTCCGACTCATGGGGACCGAGGCGCTCAGTCACGCTCTTTTTTGCTTTGGCTTTCCTGGGCTCTCTGCTTCAGGGGTTGGCCCCGTCGGCTTTTTGGGCCGTGGTCGGTCGGATGCTGGTGGGATTCGGCGTATCCATGCTCTTTGTGCCCACCATGAAAATCCTTGCCGTATGGTTTCGCGTGAGCGAGTTCGCAACGATGGCCGCCATTCTGATGGTTATGGGCGGAGTCGGCTCCCTTAGCGCCGCTACGCCGCTCGCCCTCCTCAGCAACTGGATCGGATGGCGTTCATCCTTTGTCGTAGTGGGAGTCTTCACTCTGATAATGGCGGCCCTGGTATGGATTTTCGTGCGGGATCGCCCATCCGATTTCGGCTGGCCTTCAATAACCGAAGCTCGCGGTCCCGCGGCGCCGGCTATCGGGCTAATGGAAGGCATGAAAAAGGTTTTGAGCCATCCCCCGTTCTGGCCGCTCGCCATCTGGTTCTTCTTTGATTTCGCTGTTTTCTTCTCCTTTGGCGGTCTTTGGGGAGGGCCATACCTCATGCATCTCTATGGACTTTCGAAAGCCGAAGCGGGTCAGATCCTCTCGATGATGGCGGTCGGGATGATATTGGGAAGTCCTTTGCTCAGCTTTCTCTCGGATCGGGTCTTTCGAGGGCGCAAGCCCGTGCTCCTGCTCTCGAGCGTCATCGTATCGGCGCTGACCGCGCTGCTGGCCTTCCGGACGGCCGATCTTTCCATCCCAGTTCTCTACATCGTTTGCCTCCTGCTCGGCATATTTTCGAGCGCCATCGTAGTCATCGGCATCACTACCGCCAAGGAGCTATTCCCCTTGCAGATCGCCGGGACATCGACCGGGTTGGTCAACCTGTTTCCTTTTGCGGGTGGAGCAGTCTTTCAGCCTCTTTTGGGCTACCTGCTGGAACGTCAGGGAAAGGTGGATGGAGCCTTCACCGTCGCCGGGTATGAACAAGCTTTCCTTGCGCTTTTCTTGTGCGGACTCGTTGGCTTGCTTTCGTGCTTCTTTCTGAAAGAAACGCTGACAGTTGAAGCGAACATCCAGATGGAAACCGCCAAATAGACTTCTCAAACGGACTGGAGAATAATAGATATGAGAAACCCTCTCTCCCGCAGGTTCCTGTGCGATATCGAAGAAAGACGTGCTCTGATGCGAACCGCTCTCGGTCAGGAGCCGGCGGACATAGCCATCGTCAATGCCTCAATGGTCAATGTGTATACCGGCGAGCTCCAGGAAAATTGCGCCGTCGCCATCAAAGGCAAATGGATTGCCGCAGTGGGACCAGACGCGCAGCCGACTATCGGCGAATCGACGCTGGTTTTGGATGCTTCGGGGAAGATCCTCATACCGGGCTTCATCGAAGGGCATACGCACCTCGCATGGATTGCAGGCGTCGAGGCCTTTCTTCCCTACGCCATCAAGGGAGGAACAACCACGATCATCACAGAAACTTTGGAAGCATACCCGGTAGCGGGAAACGAAGGAGTTTGCGACTTTCTCGATTCCCTGAAGGACCAGCCCATTAAGTTCCTGGGCGCGGCTCCCGCCATGGTCTCCGTCAGTCGAGCCTCAAACGGAATAGCGCCGGCGGATCTCGATGAACTGCTCAAGAGAGAAGATGTCGTAGGGCTTGGAGAATCCTATTGGCAAGGCGTGCTGCAGTCTCCGGATATCTATATGCCCCTTTTTCAGAAGACTCTCGACTGCGGAAAGGTGCTGGAAGGCCATACGGCGGGGGCAAAGGGCAAGAAGCTCATGGCTTACGTCGCGTCAGGAGCCTCCTCCTGCCATGAGCCGATCAAGGCGCAGGAGGCGTTGGAGCGGTTGAGGCTCGGCCTGTATGTGATGGCTCGTGAGGGCAGCATTCGCAAGGACTTGGAGGCGATAGCCGAGATCAGAAATGAAAATATCGACTTCAGAAGGCTCATCTTGGTGACGGACGGAGTCGAGCCAAAGGAGTTGATTGAAAAAGGCTATCTCGAATTTGTCGTACAGAAAGCCATCGACCTCGGATTCGACCCAATCAAAGCCATCCAGATGGCCACGCTCAACGTGGCTGAGCATTTCGGCCTGGACGACGCCATAGGCGGCCTTGCGCCCGGCAAGTGCGCCGATATTCTGATGATTCCGGATCTGAAGACCATTTCTCCAAAGACAGTCATCAGCAACGGCCGCATTATCTTCAAGGAAGGCAAGCTGCTCGAGGCGCCCCGCAAGCATAATTACTCTCATAACACCCTGAATTCCATTCATCTGCCAAGAGCGGTGAGACCTTCGGATTTCGATATCCGCGTTCGAGACGCTTCCAAGAGCCCGGTCAAGGTTCGGGTCATCGAAATGGTCACCGATCTCGTGACAAAGGAAACCTTGGTGGAGGTCGCTCCCGTCGATGGAAAAATCCTGATGGATTTGGAGCAGGATATATTGAAGATAGCCGCGGTGGATCGTAGAACCAATACCGGCAAAACTTTTGTGGGGCTCATCAAGGGCTTTCAGATGAAGAAAGGCGCCATGGCGGCCAGCTCCTCCTGGGACACTTACGATATTGTTGTAGTGGGAGCCAATGAAGAAGATATGGCGCTCGCAGTCAACCGCATCCATGAGCTCCAAGGCGGCATCGTCATCTGCGCGGGCGGGAAGGTGAAGGCGGAGCTTCCGCTCCCGGTTTTTGGAATCGTGTCGGATCTACCGATGGAAGAGATCTCTGAAAGGCTCCAATCTGTGAGGCAGGCGTCCAGCGATTTGGGAATGCCCTTCCCCGACTCCACGCTTTCTCTGATTACTCTTACCGGAGCGGCGATCCCGCACATGAGAATCTGCGAAGAGGGCATCGTCAACATGAGAGATGGCAAAACGCATCCCCTGGAGGCGTAATGAAAATAAACAGGGGATCACTCGGAGAATGATCCCCTGTTTATGCTTGCATAGAGACTGTGGAGCAAAAGCACAAGCATGCGCAGTTACCAAAAATCAATCGCTATTTCGGTCTCTCGTCGAGGACTCGCACCGCTTTTCCCTCACTTCGCACCAGGGCTTTAGGCGCGGCAAGCTCGATGCCGACAGTAATGCCCAGCATGCCTTTCAAGTGAGAGCTTATTTTTTTCTCAATCCGTTCGAGCTTCTCCGGATCCGGGTCAAAGTAACCTCTTTTCACTTCAACCCTGAGCCTGACGTCATCGAGATGCTTTTTCTTGCGCACCACGAGCACGTACTGCATCTCCACTTCCTCGATGTCGCTCAGGAGCGATTCGACCTGAGAGGGGAAGACGTTGACGCCGTTGATGATGAGCATGTCGTCGGAGCGTCCGGTAATCCTTTCCATCTTCACGAGGGTGCGCCCACACGAGCATTTCTCACGTCTGAAGCTTGTGATGTCCTTGGTGCGATATCTGACAAGAGGCATTGCCCGTCTCTGAATGGCGGTCAGAACAAGCTCTCCTTTTTGCCCCATGGGAACGGGCTCCAAGGTCACCGGGTCCACGATCTCGGCTATGAAGTGATCCTCATTTATGTGCAATCCGTCCTGAGCCTCGCAATCGAAAGCCATTCCGGGACCGCCCATCTCCGTAAGCCCGTAGATGTCTCTGGCCGAGATGCCCATCCTCTCCTCTA
>CAZOEL010000081.1:0-12154 GCA_964578835.1 uncultured Syntrophobacteraceae bacterium
CTTGAGAAGGTTGCCTGAGCGTTTCAATCCGTCGTTCCAAAAGAGCCGCACCCATCTACATTCGAGGCGCTCCGAAGCATCTGCCCTATTACGCATACCCGTTGAGAGGCGGTTGGCGGGATGTCCGTTTAATCGAAGACTGTGAAGAGCTGGGTATGCTAAAAAAATACCATCGAATCCGTGATAACAAACGCCTGTACAGAAATTTTGACTCGGCTTTTCAATGCGTCGGGCAGCCGAGAGGAAAGAAGCCGGTTTGATGAGCGCCTGCTAAAACTTCCATATCCACATTAGCCAGATGGCTCTTTCCCGCCCTGCGATCCCTTCATTATCATAGTGCTTCTGGATAAGAAGTGAATCTTCCGGGTCTACATAGTCAAAGCCGCGTTCCGGATCTCCGAACTGAAGTCTCATTTCTTCCCTTGGCCCCAGTGAAATCGCTCCCGGGTCGGGTGAATTATACATTGCGCCTGCTGCAGCGCACCCGGATAAAGTTAACAATATCAGTAATAAAACGATTGTTCTCGTCATGTCGTTTTCCTCGATTGCACTTTTCATTGGTCAGTTTGTTCGCTTCAGCCCCTTTCTAAATAATAACAATTCAAGCTTCTTATTCAATTTTACCTGGGAAGTATGCCCTTGCGCTTCTCCCTGCCTTGCAGCTCATCCGGAAATATTGCCTTTGGAAAACTGATTCATAAATTGTGGATATCGGTTGCAGCGCCCTGGATTCGCCGCGTAGTAGGCGCGGTGTTGCTGACTGACAGATCTTTGCCGGACAAGTTGAGGATTTCCTGTTTGCGCCCAAAAGATCGATCTCGTGAGATCTTTTTCCTGGCTGTGGTCTTCGTACAAAATGGAGGATTCTAATGAAGCAAAGACTTTCAATTACTGTGTGTGTTGCTCTGATGATCGTTTTAGCCGCTGCGAATGTCGACGCCGCAGGGGCAGGCGCTGAGCCCGCCGGAAGAGAGAAGTCCCTTAAAACAGAAGCTCTCGAGGCTGGGGCTGCGCTGATGCAGACCCAGAAGCCTCTTGGCGCCATGAATGTCTATCTTGACGGCTTTCATTTCCACAACGGCGATATTGGGGCGCAAATCGAAGCGCATCACTACTGCTCGCAAGTCAATGAGGATCTCATCCAATGCGCGATCTTCAACGGAAATGGCTCGGACGCTCTGCTCATGGGGGTCGAATATGTGATTAGCGAAAAGCTCTTTAAAACGCTTTCCCCCGATGAAAAAAGGCTTTGGCACAGCCATGCCTACGAAGTCAAATCCGGCCAGCTGGTCGCGCCCGGCCTGCTGGATGCGGCCGAGCATGAGCTCATGGAGAAGCTTGTGTCGACTTATGGCAAGACATGGCATACCTGGAGGCTTGAGCAGCCTGACAATAAGCTGCCCCTGGGCATCCCGGCTCTCATGATGGGATTCACAGCGGACGGTCAGGCCGATCCAAAGATGGTGGCGGAGCGAGATAAACAGCTCGGGGTTTCGAGCGCCGAAAAAGTCAAAAACAGGGCCGACATCCCCACGCCTCAGATCCAGCCCGGAGCCGATGCCTGGCAAAAAGGCGAGGTGGCTCAACTCCAGGTCGAATTGAAGGGGAAAGAATCAAAGAAATAGCATAGCCTCTAAGAATCTCTGATTCCTGTCATGACTTTTGAGATTAGGCGCAAGAGCTTCGGGCCCGTTTCCATGGCTGTCGCCACTATGTCTTCGACGCTTGCGGGCATGTAGTGGTCGGGAAGATTGACATTTGTGATCACGGAAATTCCCAGGACTTTTATACCGGCGTGCACGGCTGTTATTGTCTCCGTGACCATGGACATCCCAACGGCGTCGCCGCCGATTGCCCTCAAAAATCGGGTTTCGGCGGCTGTTTCAAGACTCGGTCCGAGCACGCCGATGTAGACGCCGCGATGGAGCGCGATCCGCTCCGAAAGCGCCGCATCGATGGCGAGCTC
This sequence comes from uncultured Syntrophobacteraceae bacterium, assembly GCA_964578835.1. Lineage (GTDB taxonomy): Bacteria > Desulfobacterota > Syntrophobacteria > Syntrophobacterales > Syntrophobacteraceae > CAZOEL01. Next base: position 1,967 of record CAZOEL010000081.1, read on the forward strand.
TCGGAGCTTTTGGCTGTAAGGCTCGACCATGTCTGGAAACCTTGGTCCCCACTCGTCCACATTGGGACCAACCAATGGATTGTGGCCAGTGAGATTGATGTGGTCGGTGACCAGCATGAGGTCGCCGGCTTCGAACTGAGGGTTTAGTCCTCCCGAAGCGCTGCAAATAATGAGCGTCTTTACGCCCAGAGCAGCCATAACGCGGATGGGAAACGAGACCTGCTTCGCCGTGTAGCCTTCATAGAGATGGAACCTGCCTTGCATTACCATTACAGCGTGGGCTCCCCATGAACCGCACAACATCTGGCCCCTGTGGCTTGGAGCGGTGGACGCGGGGAAATGGGGAATGTATTCATAGGGCGTGATCGTGGTCTCATTAAGGGGCTCTTCAATTTCGCTAAGCCCGGTTCCCAATATCAGCGCTATCTCAGGGGTATTCGGAATTCGCGAGCGAATGAATGCGGCGGCTTCTTCCACTTCTTTTCGAATCGGTGTCATTTGATCTCCTCTGTGCGTTTGGGCTCCAGAAAGCATTTGGCATCTATTTACTTCCTGTAGTCCGATTGATTAGTCAAGAGAGAATGTCGTAAAAGGAATCTCAAGGCGGCATGAAGGTCGTGGCGGATATTTCGTGTCTTCCTTACCGAGGGCTCCAAATTCTTCCATTGACTGGACTTGGAGCCCGATCTGTGATTAAAGCGCGGACTAGAGATCTCGGCTTTGCCATTTCCTGGCTCCGCCGCGCAGCTGAAGCTGCAAAGAACGCCTTGCAGGCGACGATATAGGGAACTGACGGAGAAACAATGATTCAAGCATTGACGACAAATGTGTATAAGATCGAGATCCCTCTGCCCGATATGCCCATAAAGTCGGTTAATTCATATTTGTTCAAGAGTCAGGGCAGAAATCTCCTGGTGGATGCCGGAATGGATCTTGATGACTCCATCAGGACGATGGAAGATAGTCTAAGAGCTCTTGATGCGGATCTTGGAGAGACCGATTTCTTTGTCACCCACATCCATAAGGATCATTTCGATCTCGTGCCGCGTCTGGCTACAGGCTCATCGAGGGTTTATCTGAGCAAGACCGCCGCCGGCAATCTCGAAGCCAGAGGAACCGGCATGGCTCTGCCCGATCCTGCGTCGTTCAGTCAGAAGAGCGGCTTACCGGAAGAGACGCTCAGGACAGCCTACGCTTCCTTTCCCCGGGTTCCGCCGGTCACGATCGAGCGCCTTCATTTTCAGCCTCTGGAGGATGGAGATATCCTCACGGTGGGGAAATTGCGATTCCAGTGCATAGCGACCCCGGGTCATAGCAGGGGGCATATGTGTCTGTATGAGCCGGACGCAAAGCTGCTGGTCTCGGGCGACCATCTTCTCCATGACGTAAGCCCGAGCATCCAAGGCCGTTTTGACGGAGAAGATCCTTTGGCCGATTATCTTGCGAGCCTGGATAAAGTGTATGCGCTCAACGTCAAGCTGGTGTTGCCCGGTCATCGGGCCATATTCGAGAATTGCAGGGAAAGGATTGATGAGCTGAGGCAGCATCACCGTAGAAGAAATGAAGAGATTGTGACTCTCCTGACGGAAGGCGAGAAGAATATCGACCATTTGGCCGCGCATTTGACCTGGAGCATTGATGCTGCATCCTGGGAGGGCTTTTCCCCGTTTCAGAAGTTTCTTGCCGCCGGCGAGACTCTTAGTCACCTGAACTATCTGGAGGGGAGAGGAAAAGTAATCAAAAAGCTGCGAGGCGGGGAATTCGAGTATTCGATGCGGTCCTTACCAGGGGCGCTTGCAGATGATCCTGACTGATCATTCTTTGCGCTGTGGGACGTTGCATCGCGCCGGGACAGAAATGCGCTTTGGAGGGAATCGATGAGTCAATACAACCTGGATAAGATTTTTCGTCCTGAATCGGTAGCTGTGATCGGAGCTTCGGATCGCCCGGGCGCGGTGGGCTATTCGGTCTTGAAGAACTTGATAGAAGGAGGTTTCCAGGGCTCTGTCTTTCCCATCAATCCGAAGCGGGGGCGAATTTTGGGACTTCTCGCCTTTCCATCCGCAAGAGCTGTGGGAAAGCGGATCGACCTGGCGGCGGTTTGCACGCCTATCGCTTCCGTTCCTGCTGTCATTGAGGATTGCTCTGCTGCGGGAATCGGCGGCGCTGTGATCTTCTCTGCGGGGGGAAAGGAAATCGGGGCGCAGGGCGCAGCGATAGAGGAGGAAATTCGATCCGCCGCCCGTAAGGGTCGGGTCCGCCTGCTGGGTCCGAACTGCATGGGAATGACTTCCTCTGCGGTAAGTTTGAACGTCAACTTCTTCCATGCTGCGCCGCATCGTGGCCGCGTCGCCTTTGCCGCGCAAAGCGGCGCGATGTGCTCTACCGTACTCGACTACGGGCTGGCCGAGGGCATTGGATTCAGCCATTTCGTATCAGTCGGTTCAATGATCGATGTGGATTTCGCCGATTTGATTGATTACTTCGGCAGCGATCGGGATGTGGGCAGCATCATTCTATACATTGAAGGATTGAGCGACACGAGGAAGTTTTTGAGCGCAGCGCGGGCCGTGAGCAGAATCAAGCCCATAATCGTGCTGAAGAGCGGGCGGTCGAAGGCTGGCGCCGCCGCAGCCCAATCTCATACGGGAGCGCTGGCGGGCGAGGATATCGTCTACGATGCGGCGTTCCAGAGAGCAGGCGTCATTCGTGTAAACATGCTCGACGATCTTTTCAGTTGTGCGGATTTGCTGGCCAAACAAGCTTTGCCTCGAGGCCCAAATCTGGCCATCCTGACCATAGCCGGAGGACTGGGGGTGATGACGGCCGATTATTTGGCCGAATATGGATTGACGCCTGCGCGGCTGACCCCCGGAACTATCGAAGCCATCGACCGGCTTTGCCCTCCGCTCTGGAGTCGCTCCAATCCAGTCGATATGACTGGAGCCATGAAGTTCGAAGATATTCCTAAGGTCATTGAAGCCTGCGCGCGAGCTGAAGAAGTTGACGCCATCTGCGTTCTTTTCGCGCCAAACGGCCTTTTTCCACCCGAAAAATTTGCAGAATTGCTGATTGCCGAAAAGACCGTTACGGATAAGCCCGTATTCGTTGTGCTGCCCGGCGGCGAGCAGGCTAAAGCCGGTCGAAATCTGCTGAGTTGGAACGGTTTCCCTACATTCGCGGCTCCGGAAACCGCTGTCCGGTCCTTCCACTACCTCTATCAATACCAACGCAGTCTCGAAATGCTGACCGAAGTGCCCAGACCCACCAGTTCCGCTATAAAAGTGGACAGGAAAGCCGCCAAACTGCTCATTGGAAGTGTATTGAGCGCACCGCGCGGCTTGATGAGCGAATTCGAATCGAAGGAACTGCTGGCTTCGTATGGGATTCCGGTAAACGAAACCCATGTGGCGGAAAACGCCATCCAGGCGGTTGTGGTCGCGAGGAAGATCGGCTACCCGGTGGCGGCAAAAGTGCATTCCCATTCGGTTAGCCTCACGCACAAATCGGATGTTGGCGGCATCAGGCTTGATTTACGCAATGCCGACGATGTCATCGACGCCTTCGATTTCATCAGAGAGGCCGTAAAAGCGCATGCTCCAATGGAAAGCTTCGGCGGGGTTACGATCCAGAAGATGGTGAAGGAAAAAGGCTGTGAGGTCATCCTTGGCTGCAAAGCGGATCCGGATTTCGGCCCTGTGCTCCTCTTCGGGATGGGCGGAGTCATGACGGAGATCATCAAAGATCGCGCAGTCGGTTTGCCCCCCTTGAACCGTCTCTTGGCGAGAAGAATGATCGAATCAACCAAAGTCTTCAAGCTTCTTAGCGGGTTTCGAGGGCAGCCGGCTGGAAATCTGGAGCTGCTTGAAGAGATTCTGATCCGCCTGTCTCAGCTTGTGACCGACTTTCCTGAAATTCAAGAGCTCGACATCAATCCTCTGCTCATTAACGACCGACGCGCATACGCCTTGGACGCCCGCGTTGTGGTCGGGCCTTCTGCCAAGCCTGCTCCCTGGCATATGGCGCTGAGCGCCTATCCTGAAGAGTTTGAATCGGAGATCCGGAGTCGCGCCGGAAAGCGCTTGCTGGCTCGCCCGGTTCGCCCGGAGGATGCGCCCTGGATGGAAGATTTCTTTACGGCTTTATCCGAGAAAAGCCGCACCGGCAAGCTGCTTCGTCGTCCTCAAGGATTCGATGAGCAGTTCGTCGCTCGGCTGACTCAGATCGACTACGATCGGGATATGGTTTTGGTGGCGACGACTAATCCTGAAGGTCCGGGGGAGATTGTCGGCGTCGCACGGTATTTTGGAGATCCGGATCTCATAGAAGCGGAGCTCTCCATCACCGTTTCAGATGAATGGCAAGGGCGCGGCGTTGGAGCTGCGCTGCTGGATCTGATCCTGAAGGCGGCCGGAAAGCGTGGTTTCAGAAAAGCCTGGGGCTTGTGTCGCCCTGAAAATAGAAATATGGTTTCTTTAATGGATCGGCAGGGCAAATCTCAGGTCATTGAAATGGAAGGGGGACGCAAGCTCAAGCTATTGGTCGATCTGACCGCCTATCGAGCTTGCAGTGACTCAGCTGAGAAGCTTTGAGAGAATAGCTCGGCTTTCCGTATAATTGACTTTACAGCTAAAATTAGTGAACATTTCATGTTGTGCTCTTGGCGAATTTTAGCGTATTATTTTTATTTATCGAGAAAAACCACAGCAAAAGGCTTTCAGCGCTATTCATATGATATCTTCGAAGCATAAAGAACAATCTCCAGAGTCCGGCTTCTCCCTTCACAGCTCGTTTGCGATCGAGTATCCGCCCGAGCTTCCCATTTCCGAGAGACGCGATGAAATTATCGATGCGATTCGTGAGCATCAGGTGGTGATCGTGACGGGTGAAACGGGTTCGGGGAAGAGCACCCAGATTCCGAAGATGTGCCTTGGAGCAGGACGTGGAAGCAGGCGGCTAATCGGCTGTACGCAGCCGCGCCGCATTGCCGCCGTTACCCTGGCTGAGCGCGTTGCGGACGAGCTGGGCTCTTCGGGGAGACGTCTGGTCGGCTACAAGATCCGTTTTCAGGACCGCACGACCCGCCATACTCGAGTCAAGTTCATGACCGACGGCATTCTGCTTGCCGAGGCCCAAAGGGATCGCCTTTTCAGAGCTTATGACACGATCATTGTGGACGAGGCCCACGAGCGGACCCTGAACATAGACTTCCTTCTGGGGTTGATAAAGAAGATCCTGCCCCGGCGTCCGGATTTGAAAGTGGTCATCACTTCCGCAACCATCGATCCGGAAAAATTCTCGAGAGCTTTCGACGATGCTCCCATTATCGAGGTCTCGGGCCGCATGTACCCGGTTGATGTGTGGCACCGTCCGCTCGAGCCGGTTGATGAAGAGGATGAGACAACCTATGTGGATCAGGCGGTTGCGGCTGCGGACGCCCTGAAAGCTCATCTCGGCAAAACCGGGCGTGGGGATATTCTGGTTTTCATGCCGACGGAGAGCGACATTCGGGAAATGGCTCAGCGTCTGGAGGAAAGACGCTACCGCAACACGGTGGTGCTGCCTCTTTTCGGAAGAATGGCGGCGGCGGACCAGCAGCGGATCTTTCAGCCCACTGTGGAAGAGAAGATCATCATAGCCACAAACGTAGCGGAAACCTCCATCACCATCCCGGGAATCAGGTTCGTAATCGATACGGGGCTTGCGCGCATCTCTCAATACAATGCAAGATCGAGGACTCAAAGCCTTCCGGTTCTTCCCGTGTCGCGCGCGAGCGCCGATCAAAGAAAAGGCCGCTGCGGCAGAGTGAAGGCCGGCGTCTGCATCAGGCTCTACTCCGAAGAAGATTATCTGAACCGCGTTCTTTACACGCCGCCTGAAATCCAGAGGTCGAATCTGGCCGAAGTAATCCTGCGGATGCTCTATCTCAGGCTTGGAAATATCCAGGATTTTCCTTTTCTCGACCCCCCTTCTCCGGCAGCCGTGAAGGACGGCTTTGGCGTCCTCAAAGAGCTCGGGGCCGTAGACGACCATCGCAAGCTGACGCGGCTTGGACACCTGATGGCGAGGCTTCCCATTGACCCCAGGCTTTCTCGAATGCTCATTGAAGCGAGGAAGGAAGGGGCGCTCCGAGAATTGATGATCCTGACTGCGGCTCTGAGCGTGCAGGACCCGAGGGAGAGGCCGATGGATAAGGAGGCTCAGGCCGATCAGGCCCATGCGCCTTTCAAAGATCCGCGCTCGGATTTCGTCATGCTGCTCAAGATTTGGGAAGCGAGCTTTCTTGGCGAAAAGAGCGAAAGCCGGAGCAAGCTTCGCAAGTTTTGTCGCGAACGCTATCTTTCTTATAGAAGGATGAGAGAGTGGCGGGATATTCACGATGAGATCGAAGACTTGTTGGCGGAGATGGGAGATTTCCCGGATGTTTTCGATCCCGGCGCTACTGCCCAACAAGCGAAGTCCGAAGGAGAAGCAGGGCGGGACGCGAATGCATCGAGCTTGCCTCCTGCTGGCTATGACGCCATTCATCGCTCCATTCTGAGCGGTTATCTCAGCCACATCGGCATGCGCAAGGAGAAGAACAATTACCTGGCCGCCAAAAACCGTCAGGCGATGATTTTCCCGGGCTCCGGCCTCTTCAACAAAGGAGGCTCCTGGATCGTCGCGTCTGAGCTGGTGCAGACATCGAGACTTTACGCGAGAATTGTCGCCTCTATCCAGCCCGAATGGATAGAAGAGCTGGGAAGACATCTCTGCCGCTATTCTTATTTCGAGCCCCATTGGGAGAAGAAGGCGGGGCAGGTGGTCGCCTTCGAGCGGGCGACGCTCTACGGTCTTACGATTGTCGACCGGCGAAAGGTGAATTACGCCCGAATAAACCCCGGAGAAGCCCGCCAGATATTCATCCGCTCGGCCCTGGTGGAAGGAGATCTACCCAACGGGTTTGCTTTCATGGAGCACAACCGACGGTTGATAGAGCGCATAGAAGAGCTTGAAAGCAAGGCCCGAAGACGGGATCTGCTCGTTGACGATGAAACGATCTATCGCTTCTACGACGAGCGTCTGCCCGAATTCTCCGATATCCGTTCTTTCAGGAAGTTCATCAAGGACCAAGGGGGTGACACTCATCTTAGAATGACGGAAGCGGATTTGCTGAAGGCTAAGCCGGATCGCGACAGCCTCGATGAATTTCCCGACGTCCTGAAGATTGACGACATGGAGCTCCCGCTCCGTTACGCCTTCAAGCCCGGCGAGGATGACGACGGGGTGACTGCGGTCATTCCCGTTCACGCTTTGCACAGGGTATCGTCCGAGCCCTTCGAATGGCTGGTCCCGGGGTTGCTCCTCCAGAAAGTGACCGGCATGCTGAAAACGCTTCCGAAGAGCTTGCGCCGTCAGTTTGTGCCGGTCGGCGAAACCGCTCAGCGCCTTTTTGAGCGGCTTCCTTTCATGGAGGGTCGCCTGAGTGAGCAGATGAGCCGGTGCGCCCATGAGCTTACGGGCGCAAAGGTCCCTCCGGATGAGTGGAGCGCGGAGGATTTGCCTTTGCATCTCAAAGTGCGCTTCGAAGTGGTTGGGCCGGATGGAAACGTTTTGGGCGGCGGCAGAAACCTCGACGAGCTAAGACCTCTTGCGATCGGGCGTCATGACGACCGCCTGTGGGATGAGGCCCGCAAAAGATGGGAAAGAGAGGGTATTACTACATGGGATTTCGGCTCTCTGCCGCACGAAATTGAAATCGGCCAGGACTCTCTGGGGTTGTCCAGGTTTGCATATCCGGGGCTTGTCGCCGAAGGGGATAACGTTGCCGTCAGACTGTTCGATAACTCGAAAGAAGCTAGACGAGAAAGTCTTAAAGGCTTGATGATCCTCTATCAGCATGCGCTATCGACGGAGCTCAGACAGTTGATGAAAAACTGGGCCTTTCCGGAAGCCGTGACTTCTATGATATTTTTCATGGGGAGCCGGAAGGATGCCAGTCTCATGCTCCAGAATTATCTCATGCGGGAGCTTTTCGGCCTGCAGCGGCCTCAATGGCCGGAGATGGAAGAATTCGAAGAGCGGGTTCGCTCTCTTACTGGAAAGATGGGCTCTCTTGCGCTGGATATGGTAGAAGAGGCGTTGGAAGTCGTAAGAGAGAGGGATGTCACGCGGTCTGCTCTTCAGCGGTTTCAGCAAATGGCGGCCGGCGACAGGGCGGTTCTCTCTCGCCTGGAGTTGCTTTTTGGCGAGATGGAGGAGCTTGCTCCGGGCGATTTTCTGGATAAATATGAAAGAGAGCGCATCCGGGAGCTGCCGCGCTACCTCAAGGCCCTTAGAATCAGAGGTGAAAGGGCCTACGTTTCACCCGAGAAGGATCGTTTGAAATCGGAACAGCTCGCGCCTTACGGGAAGCGCTTCGAGGAGCTCAAGGCTGCGGCGTCTTCGGATGATGCGTCATCTTGCCTTGTGGAAGAATTTCGCCAATTGTTGGAAGAGTACAAAATCAGCCTTTTTTCACCCGAAATGAAAACTCGGCTTCGGGTGTCGCCCAAGCGTCTGGAAGAGAAATGGCAGGAATGGATATCGTTAAAGGGAGCGGCGCTGTAGACGCCTCTCTTCTCGATGACCCATCGGCTTTTCGGTCGCGCATTGTCGAATTGCTCGGGAGCTCATCGCGAAGCAGGGAGCTTTTCCCCACCGAGGCGTGGAATGGCATGATATCGTCAAGCGTCATGCTTCTTCTCGGCTATCAGCCATCGTGGCGCTGTTCTACGGGCTCGAATGGCGATGGTTATCGAAATAGCGCGGCATGTCCTGATGATATCTGTATCATTTTGAACAAGAGATCCCGGTGGGTTCGCCAGGCGGGAGACCTCTGCTGCCCGGGGGGATCAGTGGAGCGGGTGCTCGACCCCCGGCTTGCGAGGCTCTTGTCTCTTCCCTGTTCCCCTCTGTCTTTATGGCCGCCCTGGGCCTCTTTTCGACGGGAGCGCCCTCAAGACGCGAAGCTCCTATCCCTGCTGCTGGCGACAAGCCTTCGGGAAAGCTGGGAAGAGATGCGGCTCAATCCTTTCTGCATCCGTTTTCTCGGTCCTCTTCCTTTTCATCTCCTGCCCATCTACCATGCCGTCATACATCCGATGGTGGGATGGGTTTTCTGGCAAAAGCGGTTCTCGATCAACTGGGAAGTGGAAAAGATCGTGGCGATTCCGATAAGACTCCTATTGGACCCGTCCCGCTATGCGCGCTTCCGCCTGCATGTCCCGCATGAGCTTGAAGAGAAGATGCGCCGCACCACACAGGATTTCCCCTGCTTTATCTGCGAGGACGGAAGCGATACGGAGGTGCTCTGGGGAGCGACCTATAAAATAGTGACGTTTTTTATTGAGCTCCTCTTCGGTTTTACCGCCCCCGAATACTCGACTCTTCCGATTGTTCCCGGGCTGTTGGACGAAGGTTATGTCTATGGCAGGCAATAAGTCTTTTCAATGAAAGGATGACGAAAATGACCGGAGAAGGCGATCTGGTTTTGGTGCATATGGATGGCAAGCCCACTTTTTTTGCGCGTGTCGAGTCGATCGAAGCCGATTTCAAACCGGGCTGGCATCACATAAAAATGCTGGTGCTTCAGGTCCCGCTTGTGGTGATCACATGGATTCTGCGGGATGCCTACATTGATGGAGAAGAGTTTACAATGGGAGGACGGCCTGTGAGGCTCGAGAAAGTTGTCTCGCCGGAAGAAACTGAAAAGCCGGAGGAGAAGGAGATCTCTCCCGAAGGCACGAATGTGGTTGAAGCGCCGCCAGAAACGGGAGAAAAAGGCAAGATCATTTCTTTTAAAGACCGACGCAAGAAAGATTAGTCTTCCTGATGCTTGCGCCACCAATGGTCGTGGCCCTCGAACCACCATGCGGCGGAATCGGTTCTGAGCGCTTCGTTCGCCACCTCTTTTCCGATGTCGGTCCTGAGTCGTTTGAGCGCGAAATGGATCCATTTCTGAGCGTAGGCGTTTCCGAGATCGAATTGGGTCTTGAGCTCGAGTATCAAATCCAGTTGGTCCGCGTCGTGTGCGAGCTTTGCTTCGGCCGTTTCACCCGCTTTGTATTCCTCGTAAAGAGCAATGATGTCGTCTCCGAAGGGAAGGGTTTCCGCCAGGTCCGAAACGGCTCCTTTCTCGTCTACTTTCAGGTACTGCTTGTTGACGTA
>CAZOEL010000081.1:12164-30863 GCA_964578835.1 uncultured Syntrophobacteraceae bacterium
CATGCGCGGCACAGTTCAGCGCCCGTCCCTTCGCACGTACTGCTTGTTGACGTAGTTCATATCCCCCGTTCTCGCCTCGGGCGCATCGTGAAACAGGCAGAGACAGACGACCTTGAAAAGATCGACGCCGGGGCTCATTTTTGCAAGCGAATAGCCGATGAGCGTCATGCGGAAAGAGTGGTCGGCGACCGACTCTCCCCCTGAGCCGAGGAATTGAAACCCGGAGCGCGGAGTCTTCTTGAGCATCCCCAGCTCGAAGAAAAAATTGACGACATTCTTATGGTTGGATGCGCGATGCGCAGATTCTTCTTTCGATTTTTCCATCGGGTCCATTTTCATCTTGAGCTCCTCTCTGCTTAGCGTAATTCTAGCAACATGCGACCTTTTGTCAACGAAGGCGGGCTGTCCTTGAAAAAGTTGACCTCATCGGTTGACAGCTGAAAATAATACTCTTACAATCCCCCTTCTATCTAATGAAAATTGTTAACATTGAACATCGCTTGTTGTAATAAGAGCGAGCGCGGGCAAGTAGATACGAAAATGAAAGTGTTGACTCGAAGCCAGCTTGGCCACTGAGGGTTGTTTATGAAGTTAAAAGGCGCACAGATTTTCTTTGAGTGTTTGAAGAAAGAAGGGGTCGACGTCATCTTTGGTTTTCCCGGAGGTGCGGTTCTCGATCTCTACCATGAAATGCCCAAATCAGGCATCCGGCATATTCTCGTTCGTCACGAGCAGGGGGCTGCTCACATGGCGGACGGCTACGCTAGAGCGACGGGGCGGGTGGGCGTCTGCCTGGTGACTTCAGGTCCTGGAGCGACCAATACCGTGACCGGAATCGCCACAGCCTATATGGATTCGGTGCCCATGGTCATCTTTACCGGTCAGGTTCCCACTGCTCTGATCGGCAACGACGCCTTCCAGGAGGTTGATATCGTTGGAATCACGCGTCCCTGCACCAAGCACAATTACCTGGTCAAAGACGTGAACGACATGGCGAGAGTCATCAAAGAAGCCTTTTTCCTCGCTCGCACCGGTCGTCCGGGTCCTGTGCTGGTGGATTTGCCGAAAGATGTCGTTCAGGCCACGACGGAGTTTCGATATCCCAAGAGGGTCGAGCTCACAGGATACCGGCCGACGATCGAGGCGCATATGGGACAGATCAAACGGGCCGTTCAACTAATCAAGAAGTCCAAGAATCCGGTTGTTTACGCCGGCGGAGGCGTTATCGCTTCGGGCTCCTCTGACGAGCTCATTCGGTTTGCAGATCTGATCGGCGCTCCTGTTACAACCACTCTGATGGGGCTTGGGTGCTTCCCGGCAGTGAAGAAAAATGAGGACGGCTCGAAGGGGCTGAACCCCTTATGGTTGGGGATGCTCGGGATGCACGGGACTTTTCGCGCCAATATGGCTATTTCACACGCCGATCTGGTGATTGGCGTCGGAGCGCGCTTCGATGACCGGGTCACGGGAAAGATTGCGGGATTTGCTCCCAAGGCGAAGATCATCCACATCGATATCGATCCCACCAGCATCAGCAAGAACGTCGAAGTGGACATCCCGATCGTAGGCGACTGCAAGAACGCTCTCGAGAAGCTGATTCAGACAATTGAGGCCGAGCCCCTCGAAGGGCTCGAAGAGAGCCGCGCCCCCTGGTTGAGCCAGATTGCCACGTGGCGGGAGACCTATCCTCTGTCCTACAAACAGGAAGGGGATATCATCAAGCCTCAATTTGTGGTAGACAAGATATACGAGGTATGCAACGGCGATGCGATCATCACCACGGAAGTGGGCCAAAATCAGATGTGGGCCGCTCAGTATTTTCACCTGGAGAGCCCTCGATCTTTTCTGAGCTCAGGCGGTTTGGGTACGATGGGCTACGGCCTTCCCGCCGCTATTGGCGCGCAGGTCGCCTTTCCCGATAGACTGGTGGTGGATATCGCCGGGGATGGAAGCATCCAGATGAATATTCAAGAGCTCATCACGGCTGTGTGCAATTGCCTGCCGGTAAAGGTCGCCATATTGAACAACCGCTTCCTGGGCATGGTGCGCCAGTGGCAGGAGCTCTTTTATGAAAAGAACTATTGCTCCACGTGCATGGACGCCGCTCCCGACTTTGTGAAGCTGGCCGAAGCGTATGGAGCCGTAGGGCTTAGAGCGACCAGGCCCGAAGAGGTTGAACCGATGATCAGAGAGGCGTTTTCTATCAATCGGCCTGTTCTTATGGATTTTATCGTCGAACAGGAAGAGGGAGTCTATCCGATGGTGCCCGCAGGGAAGAACATCTCAGAAATGTTGCTGGTGTAAGCCATGGAGAACAATAACAAACAGAGGCATACAATAGGCGTTCTGGTGGAAAATCAGCCGGGGGTTCTCTCAAGAGTTGCAGGGTTGTTCTCGGGGAGGGGCTTCAATATCGAGTGTCTGACGGTTGCTGAGACGCATGAGCCCGGTTTGTCGCGCATCACGCTCGTTACCATTGGCGATCAACCCATATTGGAGCAGATCGTCAAGCAGCTCAACAAGCTGATCAACGTGATCAAGGTCTACGATTTCAGGGAAACGGATTTCGTGGACCGTGAGATGGCGCTGATCAAGGTGCGCGCGGAGCAGCCGACGAGGGCTGAAGTGCTTCGCATCGTCGATATCTTTCGTGCAAAAGTCGTGGACGTGAGCCCTCATTTCTACACCATAGAAGTTACGGGAAACGACAGCAAGATTTCGGCTATCCTCGAGCTGCTTGGCCAGATCGGGATCGTCGAGGTGGCCCGCACCGGAAAAGCGGCGCTGGCCCGAAGTAAAAAACATTAATCAAATAAAGGGGATAGGAATGCAGATTTACTACGAGGCGGATGCGGATCTCAATATCCTCCGCGGGAAGAAAGTAGCCATTATCGGATACGGGAGTCAGGGACACGCACAGGCGCAGAATCTCCGCGATAGCGGGATCGATGTCGTCGTATCGGAGCTTCCCGGCCTGCCCAATTACGAGAAGGCGGTGGAAGACGGCTTCAAGCCCATTTCCGCCAGAGAAGCCGCCGAGAGCTGCGAGGTGATCCAGATCCTGACGCCCGATCACATGCAGGCGCGCCTGTATAGAGAAGATGTCGCCCAGAGCATGAAAGCCGGCAAGACGCTTCTCTTTTCGCATGGATTCAATATCCATTTCGCACAGATCCTTCCGCCTCCGGATGTGGATGTCGTTATGGTGGCCCCCAAAGGTCCCGGGCATCTCGTTCGCAGCGAGTACGTGCGCGGCGCCGGCGTGCCGGCCCTCTACGCCATCCAGCAGGACGCCAGCGGGCAGGCTACTCAGACCGCTCTCGCTTACGCCAAAGGCATCGGCGCCACTCGAGCCGGCGTGCTCTATACAACCTTCAAGGAAGAAACCGAGACGGATCTCTTCGGCGAGCAGAGCGTTCTTTGCGGCGGCGTTTCGGAGTTGATCAAGGCGGGCTTCGATACTCTCGTCGAAGCGGGATATCAGCCGGAGATCGCCTTCTTCGAGTGCATGCACGAGCTCAAGCTGATAGTGGACCTCATCTATCGCGGCGGCCTCTCCTATATGCGCTACTCCATTAGCGATACGGCCGAGTATGGGGATCTTACTCGCGGGAAGCGAATCATCACGGAAGAAACTCGAGCCGTCATGAGAGACATCCTGTCGGAAATTCAATCCGGCGAATTTGCCAAGGAATGGATTCTCGAAAATCAGGCCGGGTCTCCCATGTTCCGGGCAAGGCGCGAGCAGGAAAAAAGACATCAGGTGGAAGAAGTGGGCGCCAGACTTCGGGCCATGATGCCTTTCCTGGACGCGAAAAAGATGATCTAATTCTTATTAGCGTCCCTGTTCCGGTTCAAACCGTTCCTTAGGTCCGGTGGTTGCGGGGAGGATCGATGGAAATCGTTCGGGCGGAGATAATTGATTTATCTCCGCCCGAAAATCTTGCAAGAAAGGAAAAATGGCAAAGTGAGCTCCGCTGATTTCAGGCTCAAGTCTTCCCATATCCCTGTCGCTCGCGAAGGGATTCCTTACATAGCAGCAGCGGCTTTCTCCACCTTGATTGCAGCAATCCTGGGATATTCCGTTCTGGCTTTCCCCCTCTTGTTCGTTACTCTTTTCATCTGGCATTTTTTTCGCGATCCCCAAAGGGTTTTCTGCGCCGCTCCGAATGATGTCGCCTCGCCTGCGGACGGCAACATCATCTCGGTAAAGAGGGTGGAGAATACGCTGTTTATCGATAAGCCGCGCATGAAGATCAGCATCTTTATGTCCGTTTTTGATGTTCATGTGAACCGCATTCCGCTTACCGGCGAGGTCAAGGGGCTCTTTTACAAGAAAGGGAGCTTCATGGCCGCAAACTTCGCTCAAGCGAGCGTCGAAAACGAGCAGAACTGGATGTGGATTCAAACGGAGTCGGGCCGCGACCTGGTGATGAGTCAGGTAGCCGGGCTAATCGCCCGCAGAATTGTCTGCTGGCCTTCCATTGGCGATCGCGTTCTGCAGGGAGAGCGGTTCGGGATGATTCGTTTCGGTTCGAGGATGGATGTTTATGTTCCCGAGGATAGCGAGATCCTGGTTTCCCAAGGGCAGCACGTTTACGGGGGTGAAACGGTTCTATGCCGGATGAAATAAAGAAACGACGTCCAAGAAGAAGACGATGGCGCAAGTGGGAGGAAGGCGAGGTCCATCGCGGAACCTATATTGTTCCCAACCTCCTCACTACGGTGAATCTTTTTAGCGGCTTCTTCGGCATTGTCAGCTCCATCAATGGAAATTTCCATACGGCTGCGATCGCCATCCTCATCTCCTGCGTGTTCGATATTCTCGACGGCAAGGTGGCCCGGCTCACCAGAGCCACGAGCCGGTTCGGAGTCGAATACGATTCTCTGGTCGACCTGGTCTCCTTTGGCGTAGGGCCTGGACTCTTGATGTATCTCTGGGCGCTGAGGCCTTTCGGCAGGCTTGGATGGCTGGCCGCGTTTGTTTTTGTCGCCTGCGGGGCTTTGCGCCTGGCCCGGTTCAACGTGCAGGTGGAGACGGTGAGCAAGAAGTATTTTGTCGGACTTCCCATTCCGGGAGGGGCGAGCATGGTGTCGACAACCGCCCTTTTCTTGCACGATTGGAATATGGGCGCTTCCTTGTCGTCCAATCTGCCCCTTCTGGTGATAACGTATCTGCTGGGCTTTTTCATGGTGAGCACCATTCCGTACTATAGCTTCAAAGATCTCGAGACGGTCAAGGTCAAGCCCCTGCCTCTCCTTTTCGGCGTCATTACCCTGGTGAGCATCATCGCTATAGAGCCTGGGCTCATGCTTTTTGTACTGCTGCTCACTTATGTGGCTTCCGGACCGGTGATCTATGTCGTCAGGCGCTACAAGGGCGGGCCTCCCCCGCAAGAAACTGCGCCGGCTGAACCGGCGAAGCCCGGGCGGGAGTCCAATGAAACGTAGAAGTGCGTGATGCTTGATGCTGGATACTTGATGCCGGATGCCGAATGGATCTTCGGCCGAGTGTGGCCTGGATGGATTTTTATCCGGCAACCGCTATCCAGCATCCGGAACCTTGCGTTGCGTTTGTTCTGATGCGTGTTGAAAGGTAAAACAATGTCAATGACCATAAGTGAAAAAATCCTCGCAAAACATGCCGATCGTTCCGAGGTGAAGGCTGACGAGCTCATCGAGGTGCGGATCGACTTCGCCCTCGGCAATGATATTACAGCTCCCCTGGCAATCGAGGCGTTTCGGAGCGCCGGGGCGAAAAAGGTTTTCGACAAGGATCGGATTGCGCTGATACCCGATCATTTCACTCCCAACAAGGATATTGCCTCCGCCATGCAGGTGAAGCTCGTGAGGGAGTTCGCCAGGGAGCAGGAGATCACTCATTTTTACGAAGTAGGCCGCATGGGCGTCGAGCATGCGCTGCTTCCCGAAAAAGGACTTGTTCTGCCCGGCGATGTGGTCATAGGCGCAGACAGCCACACCTGCACCTACGGAGCGCTTGGCGCGTTCGCTACCGGTGTGGGAAGCACCGACCTTGCTGCGGGAATGATGACCGGCCGGATCTGGTTCAAAGTTCCTCAATCGGTGAAATTCATATATCGAGGGAAGCTTCGCCCCTATGTCGGGGGGAAGGATCTGATCCTGTACACCATTGGACAGATAGGAGTGGACGGCGCCCGTTACCAGGCGATGGAGTTCACGGGCGAAGTGATCGACGCCCTTTCCATGACGGATCGCTTCACCATGTCCAATATGGCTATTGAAGCCGGCGCCAAAGTCGGTCTCATCGCTCCGGACGCCATCACGGAAGAATATGTGAAGGGACGCGCTCAAAGACCGTACGAGGCCTTTAAGAGCGATGCGGACGCTTCCTACGCGGCTGTTTACGACTGGGATGTATCCAATTTCGAGCCCATGGTCGCTCTGCCCCATTCACCGGGCAATGTGCGCCCCGTGACGGATCTGCCGGCTATTTCCGTCGATCAGGTCGTCATCGGCTCGTGCACCAATGGAAGGCTCGAGGATCTGAGGCAGGCCGCACAAATACTGAAGGGCAAGAAAGTCGCTTCTGGCGTCAGATGCCTTGTGATACCGGCAACGCAGCAGATCTATCAGGACGCGATGCGTGAGGGCCTGCTCGAAATTTTCGTTGATGCTGAAGCCGCCGTGAGCACTCCTACATGCGGTCCCTGCCTTGGCGGGCATATGGGCATTCTGGCTGCGGGCGAAAAGGCCGTGGCGACCACCAACAGAAATTTCGTCGGCCGCATGGGACATCCCGAGAGCGAAGTCTATCTCGCAAGCCCGGCTGTGGCCGCCGCTTCGGCGATTGTCGGCCGCATCGTTCATCCAGGCGAGGCCTAATCAGGTTGTCAGGCCGGAGCCGCGGGCATGCTAGACGCAGTTTTGCGACTTCCGGCTTTCATGAGAGGTTATGCAACTATGAAAATGCATGGAACGGCGTGGAAATTCGGGGATGATGTGGATACGGACGCCATCATTCCCGCCCGTTATCTCAATACATCGGATCCGGCGAGCCTGGCGAAGCACTGTATGGAAGACGCCGACCCGGAATTCGTGAATAAGGTGAAGCGTGGGGACCTGATCGTCGCCGGAAAGAATTTCGGCTGTGGCTCTTCCCGCGAGCATGCCCCGGTTTCGATCAAGGCTGCCGGCGTAAGCTGCGTTATCGCGCATAGCTTTGCCCGCATTTTTTATCGGAATTCCTTCAATATGGGACTTCCCATTCTCGAATGCCCCGAGGCTGCGGACGCCATTCAGACGGGAGATGATATCGAAGTCGATCTCGACACGGGAATCATCATCAATCATTCCCGCAACCAGACTTACCGGGCGCAGCAGATGCCCCCCTTCATGCAGAAGCTTCTGCAGGCCGGAGGACTGATGCCCTACGTTCGAGAGCAAATGGCGGGTTGATCGGAGCAACCCTATACTGTCATTCATGTGAAAGAGAAGCGAGCGAGACTACTTATGGAGCGAAACAGGAATTACCGCATTGCTGTGCTTCCGGGCGACGGCACCGGCCCGGAAGTGGTTCAGGAAGCCCTCAAGGCTTTGGAAGCGGCTTCGGCCAAAGAAGGTTTCAAGTATGAAAAAGTCCACTATGACCTGGGTGGAGACCGTTATCTGAAAACAGGAGACATTCTTCCGCAAAGCGCGCTCGAAGAGCTGAGATCCTTCGACGCCATTTTGCTTGGCGCTATCGGACATCCCGATGTGAAACCGGGCATTTTGGAGAAGGGGCTGCTTTTGGAGCTTCGGTTTCAGCTCGATCAATACATCAATCTGCGGCCGGTTATCCTTTATCAAGGCGTTGATACGCCTCTCAAAGATAAGAATCCTGAAGACATCAACTTCGTTGTGGTCCGTGAAAATACCGAGGGGCTCTATGCGGGCGCGGGTGGATTCTTGAGGAAAGGCACGCCGCACGAGGTTGCAGTCCAGGAATCGGTCAATACGCGTATGGGCGTTGAGCGTTGCCTCCGTTATGCTTTTGAGTATTGCCGCCGCCGAAACCAGAGAAAGAAGCTCACCCTGTGCGGCAAGACCAACGTCTTGACCTACGCCTTCGATCTTTGGCAGAGAACCTTCAATGAGCTCGCTGCGGAGTATCCGGACATCACGACGGATTACGCCCATGTCGACGCTACATGCATGTGGATGGTAAAGAACCCGGAATGGTTCGACGTAATCGTAACCGATAACATGTTCGGCGACATCATAACGGACCTCGGAGCGATGATCCAGGGCGGAATGGGGATCGCCGCCGGTGGAAACATTAATCCGAAGGGAGTTTCGATGTTCGAGCCCATCGGAGGCTCCGCTCCCAAATATACGGGAATGAATATCATCAATCCCATGGCCGCCATTGCATCCGCGCAGATGATGCTGGAATGCCTTGGAGAAGAGTCTGCCGCGCAGCGCATAGAGAACGCGATCAAGAAGGTTGTCTCGCAGGACCTCAAGAGCATGTCGGCCGGCCATATGGGATACTCCACCAGCGAAGTGGGCGATCTCGTGGCGAACCATATCGCTGCCGGAGCGTGAGCTTTTGCGTAGTGTTGCCTTAAGTACGGCGCCACATAAATAGGGGAACAAGAGGAACGAGCGATGTCCTTCCCCCTCTCCCTCAGGGAGAGGGTCGGGGTGAGGGAGGTATTCTTTTAAAGATGTTCTCCCCTCACCCTAACCATCTCCCTGAGGGAGAGGGGGCTGGTTTGTCCCCATTCTTGTGTGGACCTGTGCTTAGTGTGGCCGTAACGGGCGCGTTTTGCAGCGCCCGTCGTCAAATTTATTTTTTGTAATAAACAGGCGTTAGAGCAACAGGTTTATATGGCTCCGAATAATGTCCGAAGTTAAGGGCTGGGTTCTGAGTCGAACAACATGGATTGGGCAGAGAGGCTGACAACATGGGAGATAAATCATATAAAGTGGCGGTAGTCGGGGCTACCGGAGCCGTCGGGAATCTGATGGTGCAGGTTTTGGAAGAACGCGCGTTTCCCGTTGGAGAGTTGAAGCTTCTCGCTTCCGCTCGTTCGGTGGGAAAGACCCTTTCCTATAAGGGGAAAGAATTTGCGGTGGAGGAGCTTCGCGAAGACTCCTTCAAGGGCGTTCAAGTGGCGCTCTTCTCGGCGGGTGCGAGCGTGAGCCGCAAATTTGGTCCGATCGCAGCCGGGGAAGGGTGTGTGGTGATCGATAACTCGAGCGCCTTTCGCATGGACCCGAAGATCCCCCTGGTGGTTCCCGAGGTCAATCCCGATGCGGTTGTCAATCATCCGAACATCATTGCCAATCCCAACTGCTCTACCATCCAGATGGTGGTTGCTCTTAAACCGATTTATGACGATGCCGGCATAAAAAGAATTGTGGTGACCACTTTTCAGGCGGTTTCCGGGACGGGAAAGAGGGCTATCGAAGAGTTGAGGCAACAGGTAGCCGATATCAGCGGCGGTGGAGAAATCAAAAGACAGATATATCCCCATCAGATTGCCTTCAACTGCTTTCCGCACATTGGGGCGTTCCTTGAAAACGGATTTTCCGAAGAAGAGATGAAAATGGTCAATGAGACCAGAAAGATCTTCAGCGATCCCGATATCGCTGTTTGCGCCACCACGGTAAGGGTTCCCGTTTACTACGGACATTCCGAAGCGGTCAATATCGAGACGAGCCGGCCGGTTGCTGTGGAAAAGGTCCGCGAGCTTCTCGCCAATGCGCCCGGGGTGATCGTGGTGGACGATCCGGCTGCGGCCAAGTATCCCATTCCGATCGATGCGGCCGGCCGGGACGAAACCCTCGTTGGACGAATCCGCAAAGATCCCTCCGTGGAGAATGGCCTGGCCATGTGGGTTGTGGCGGACAACATTCGAAAGGGCGCAGCCACCAATGCGGTGCAGATAGCCGAATTGCTCATGGAGCGTAATCTTTTATAAGGCAAGTATGCGAATAGTAGCCGGAAGTTTCGGTGGAAGGCGAATCCGCTCGCCCGCGGGAGCAGGGATTCGCCCGACTACGGATCGCGTCCGTGAAGCAATTTTCAGTATTATTGCAGCGCATGTTCGCGAAGCTCATGTATTGGATCTATTCGCCGGAACCGGCGCTCTTGGCCTGGAGGCCCTCAGCCGGGGGGCCTCTCGGGCCGTTTTCGTAGATCGCAGTTCTGAAGCTGTTAGCCTGGTCCGATTGAATATCGAGTTGTGCGGCGTCAAAGACCGCGCGATCGTTATCCAAGGCGCCGTTCATGAATCAATCCGGAGACTGGCGCTCAAAGGCGAGCTGTTTAGCCTGATTTTCATGGACCCCCCCTACGGGAAGGGTTACCCCGAAAAAGAGTTCGAGCTTTTGGGTGAAGTTGCCGACTCTTCTGCGCTTATCGTCGTCGAGCATCATTCCAAGGATGTTCTGGCTGAGGAGTGTCATGGATGGCGCAGGGTGGATGAGCGTAAATACGGAGATACCGCGGTCTCTTTTTATACAAAGGATCTTGACGCTTCGGACGCACAAACTGAATCGGAAGCTGAAAAGGAGTAGTGATGGATAAGCTGGCGGTCTATCCGGGTTCGTTCGATCCCATAACGAACGGGCACCTGGATCTTCTCACCCGCGGACTGAAAATATTCGATAAGGTTATCATTGCAGTAGCCGCCAATCCCGGAAAGAATCCTCTTTTTACCCTCGAAGAGCGCATCGAACTGATTAAACAAGCCCTGGAGAATCACCCTCTGCGAGACAAGACGCAGGTCGACTGTTTTGACGGGCTTCTCGTCGACTACGTGGCCAGAGTGCGCGCCAATGCTATTCTCAGAGGCCTGAGGGCTATAAGCGATTTCGAATACGAGTTTCAGATGGCGTTGATGAACAGGAAGCTCAACAACGACATTGAAACGCTCTACCTCATGACCGGAATGCGCTGGATCTATATCAGCTCGAGAATCATCAAGGAAGTGGTTACATCGGGTGGATGCGTGACGGGGCTTGTGCCCGAGGCTGTGGAAGAGGTCTTGGTCGAAAGGCTGAGATCCAAAGGGGAATATTGCGGAGAGAATAAGGGCGTGTAGAAGTTGACGGGACGAGCCGGCTTGTTAATGCGTCGATTCCAGCCGTTCGTCCCGGGGTTCCATCTTCAGCCGGCAACCGTCTTCATACCGCGATTCAGCAGACGCTCGAATCGGTTTCCTCAGCCGTATTCGTCCCCTCCAAATTGAGAATTGCTGAAACATCCTCATAGACAAATCTTCATACCTGTATATAATATCGCCAACTCAGCTTTCGTTCTTCATAAACACAGATGTGTATGAGCCGCCTGGATGAGCCGGCAGTATTCGCGGGTAGAGCATGTCACGCTCGAACCGATTAGGCGAAACAACGCTGCCGGGCCGATGGGCTTCTGGGTGGAACCGCGCCACAATTGCTTTTCTACACCGGGTTCGGAGCCTAAAATGATCAGCATTGTGAAGAATGAATCAGGCTTGGCCTGCAATACGGAAGGGTTTTCACCCATCAAGGTGCAGAACCTCATACCGGGCCTTCCTCTTCATTTTGACATATATTTCCCGAAATTCGACCGTTCGAGCCAAAGCCTCAGGTTGCACAGGATATTTTCCAAAGGAGGGGTGTACTCGCAATCCAATCATGAGATCCTCATGAAACAGGACGTTCGAATCGTCTATGTCAAGGAAGAGGATGAAGAGCAGTTCGCCTCCGATTCGCTTGAAAAGATAAAAGAAATCGTTCTTTCCTCCTCTGTGCCCTCCATAGACAAAGCAAAGGTTATTTACAGCCATGCAGAATATCTCGTTGAGAAAAGCTATACCCATCCTTCTTCTTTTTTCAGTCTGGCTCAGAGTTTCGACCTCATAGAGGCGGCGGCTATTTTCTATTCCATTGACGAGATTTCCGCGGACGAGCTTGTTTCGATCTTTTCTAAAGACTATTACACCTTTACGCACTCCGTACAGGTCTGCCTCCTCGGGATGGCCTTCTGCGCCTATCTTGGATGGACCAAGAAAGAATCGGCCGACTACGGCGTCGGGGCGCTCTTCCACGATGTGGGAAAGAATCGGATAGATGACCGGATTCTTCTAAAACCCTCGAGACTCGAGCCGGAGGAGTTCGAGCAGCTCAAGAAGCACCCCATTTTGGGCTATAAACAATTGAAGGTGTCGAAGAGGATGTCGGACGACCAGCTCAGCGTCGTTTTGCAGCATCATGAGGATATGGATGGGAAGGGCTATCCCGCAGGGTTGAAAGGGGATGAGATTCACAGGTATGCTCGAGTGGCTCGGGTCATCGACTGCTATGACGCTCTGAGCTCTAAGCGGTCTTATAAGAATGCTCTGCCGAGACCAAAAGCCATTCTGACCATGAATGAGGAGATGAGCGGCTGCTTCGATCCGAGGATGCTGGAATCCTTTAACCTGTTCAGTCAACCGGTCGCAAGCTCCCCAAAGCGATACAGCCTTGGCGCGCGCCTCTCTGTCGAGCTCGGAAGCGAGCTGAGCATTGAGCTCCAAGGCTTTGGGATACGCTTCAAAGGAAAAATCATAGGCATGGAGCCGGGCTCGATCCTTATCGTTCAGCTTCCCGATGTGGTCGATGAGAGGATAGGGAAGGGGAGCTTATTGATCGTGCGATATTTGTCGCTGGGGAGAGTGTATGGCTTCCAGGCCTCCGTCCTCTCTCTTGTGAACATGCCTCTCAGAATGGCAATTCTTGCTTATCCGCAAGAAGTGGAGTGTTTCGAGCTGAGAAGGCATCCGAGATTTCAGTGCCTTCTCCCCTGCAAGGTGGAAAACGACTTGAGGGAGCTCTCCGGAGCTATTGTGGACATCAGCATCGGAGGATGCCGCTTTGTGGCCTGCATCGATGACAAAGCCTCAATGTCTCATGTGCAAGTGGAAGAGCCTGTGACCGTCGAGTGCCGATTCCCGGGCATCCCCAATTCCGCAACCTTTCCGGGGATAATAAGAAATCTGAATTTCGACGGAAAGAAGCTCTCTCTGGGATTGCAGTTCAGAGATCTGAACTACGAATCGATAAGCAAGCTGCATGAATTTCTGGATACTTCCATGCATCTGCGCGACGCCGAATGATTTTCCGAAACGCCCGGGGAGTCTCAGTCCAAGCGAGACGCCACGCCAAGCACGGCGGCGACATAGGGACGGCTGTGATTGTATTTGTAGATGACTTCTTCGCGGGCGAGCTGATCTTTTGCCTCGCACCAGCCATATCCCCGCAGATAATTGGCTATGCTGAATATAGCGTCTGCAGCCTGAAATAGATCTATGCGGCCGTCCTCGTTTCCATCCGCTCCGTAGCGGACTAGACTCGATGGTAGGAATTGGGACCATCCGATTGCTCCCATGATGGAGCCCTCGACGGATTTCATATCGATTGGCGACGACCCGGAAAGGGTCATGATAGCGCACAGCTCCTTGTAGGCCCATTCGGATCTCTGAATGAGCTTCTTATCGAAGGCTTCTCGCTCCCAGCGCGCTCGATCGTTGGGCGATAGCATCGTCCACATCTTGTCTCTGTAGCTTTTCTGATCCATGAGGGCGAAAGAGGAAAGCACCGCGAGGGTTGGAGTGCGTCCCGTGTAGCTCCCGAAACGTGTTTCTACGAGGAGTAGAGCCACAATAACTCGATGATCGACGCCGAAGACTTTTTCCGCATGAGTGAGCGTGGACCTGTAATCACGTTGAAATCTTCGAGCTTCTGCAATGGATGAAGGCGTAAGGAATTGGTCATAGCTGAGCTTGCCTTCCCGGATGCGCAGGGTGCGAGCGATGGTTTTGAGCATGAGTGGGGGCTCGGGCTCGAAGAGGTGGTTCACTTGCTGAGTGGAAAATCCTTCCCGGACGAGCTTTTGCTTGAGTGAGCCAAAAACCGCATCCGCTGCGTTCGCCGCTCCCTCCAGGGAAAAGAGAGCGATGAAGAGCGACATCATAAAAATGGCAATCCGATTTTCTGCTGTTCTGCTATTCTTGCTGATCAAAACCTACTCCCGTTGTTTGCCGTATTAAGAATGAAGACAAGGGCCGCTTTTTTCTTGTGATTTTTCTCGGGGATTATTATACCCTCAGAGTGTTCGTGAATGCAAGGAACGTAGAAAACGCTCCCGGTTGTCACCCGCAGCTACAGGTGAACGACTCCTGCCGAATGATTCTTTGGCGGGAGTTTTTTCTTTATGAATGCTTAGCTTTACTCGTGATATGGCGCAACAGGCGGAGCGCCTGCCTTTTCCCGCCCGTCGCCCACCACATTTTATGATGATTCGCTTCCCGGAGGCCGGGAAGCGCAGGAGAGAGATTTATGGCCGAGGAATGTGGAGCTATGCGGAGCATGACGGAGAATTCTTTGTTTGCACGGAGCTATGCGCATCTCAAGGAAAGAATAATTGCCTCTATCGAGAGCGCCGCCGCTCTGGAGCATGCCTCTGAATCGCCGCTTGCCGAGCTCCGGGAAAAGCTGAAGAGCAACACTTTCAATCTGGTGGTGGTGGGGCAGTTCAAAAGGGGAAAAACCTGCCTCATCAACGCCCTGCTTGGTCAAGATATCTTGCCGGTCGCCGTTGTGCCGCTTACTTCCATTGTCACCGTCCTGACTTATGGGGACACCCTCAAAATCAGAGTTTTCTTCAACGATGGCTCCGTTTCCGACGTGGAATTCGATCGGCTTGCGGATTATGTCACCGAGACCGGCAACCCCAAGAACTTCAGAGACGTCAAGGAAGTTGTCATAGACTACCCGTCCCCATACCTCAAAGACGGCGTACGGTTGATAGATACGCCGGGCGTCGGTTCGGTTTACCAGCACAATACGGATGTCGCCTACCGCTACCTGCCTAAATCCGATGCCGCCCTCTTTCTGCTTTCCGTCGAACAGCCCGTCAGTAAGGCCGAGATGGAGTTCCTCGAAGACGTTCGGCAGTATTCGCATAAGATTTTTTTTCTGCTCAACAAAATCGATTATCTCACTGAAGATGAGATCGAGAGCTCCATCGCTTTTACGCGGCAGACCATAGAGGGGATAATGGGCTGCGAGGCGAAGGTCTTCCCCGTCTCGGCAAAACGGGCGTTGACGGGTCAGCTCGAGGGTTCCGGCGAGATCTTTGCCAACAGCGGACTGCCTCTCTTTTCGGACGCTTTGAATTGCTTTTTGTTGAACGAAAAAGGCAAAATCTTCTTGCTTTCCGTAACCGGCAGCCTGGAGAGATTCGTCAGCCAGGCCCGCCTCGAGGCGGAGTTGGAACAGAAGTCTCTCACTACGCCGCTCGAAGAGTTGAAAGAAAAGATCGAAGCCTTTCAAACGAAAAAGGAGGAAATCCTTCGTGAAAGGGAAGACTTCGATATCTTTTTTAACAGGGAGGTGGACGGTCTCATCAAGTCTTCCCTCGAGAAAGACATTCATGATTTAAAGAGTTGGCTGGCCCCTCAAATGGAAGAGCGTTTGGATGCGTTTTATCAGGAACAAAAGGATCTCTCTCTCAAGGAGCTTAGCGCGCTTCTGGAGGAGTACGTCGAAAAGGAGGTCCAGCAGGCATTTTCTTCGTGGCGCGAAAGGGAAGAGGAGAAGATTTCGTCTGCTTTCGAAGGCGTATGTGAAAGGCATTTTCAAAAGGCGCAGGAATTTGTCAACGAGCTCCTCTCCTTTTCCTCCCAGCTCTTTTCCATCCCGTTCGAACCGGCTGGAACCGAGATGATCTGGATGGCGGAATCCGGATTTCAATTCAAGCTGAAAACGGACGCCGTAGGGCTCGAGATGCTCGCATCCTCGCTCGCCGAAGTCGTGCCTGGCCTGGTAAGTAGTCGGTTTAGTAAGATAAAGGAGTATCTGATCCAGAAGGCTAATAAGCTGATATACAGCAAGAGAAAAGCCCATATGCTGCAGTTGATCGAAATGCATGCCGGGAGGATCAGATACGACTTTGTCGATAGGATCAACAAAAGCAGGCGGAGTTTTCGCGCACGGATGCACCGCAAGATCGACGCGACGGTTGGGGGGATAGAAGCCGCCATAGAAAAAGGAATGAACTGGAGAGTCGAAGGCCAAAAGGAAGTCGAAAGCAGGCGGGAGGACCTCGTCAGAACGCTGCGCGGGCTTGAAGACTTGAGACTTGAGCTTCTGAGCATCCGTGAAGCTATAGATAAAGAGTAACTCGCGCCGTTCTGCGATATTGGCTGAAAGGCGAGTAGAAAAGCTCTACCCGCAACCGTCTCACAGATCCTTTCTTTCCACGGCCTATGCTTTGACAAGAAAATCCTCCATAGCTACTTTCTAAATGAAGACGATAGGTTTTATCAAAGGCGCAAAATTCCGTTTTCGGGAAGAATGGAGGAGATGGACTATGAGTCGAACAAGCATGACGGCCTTCGGAGTATTGTTGGTCGTATTCATATTGGGCATAGGATACTTCGTTGCTTACGATCCGCCGAAAGGGCTTAGAGTTCAATGCACGGAGAGCTTCAGCCGGTTGGATGCGAGAAACGACGATATGCTTCTGAGTTACGATGAATTTAAGGAATATCGGGAAGGGTTATCACCGCAGGACTATGAGCGAGCAGATGCAGACAACAACCATTCCCTGACGGTTCAAGAATTCTGCAACTGGGTGGACCCGGCAACTCAAAAAGGCTAGGCCCCCCACTCGGATGAAGGAGGGAGCTGTTTCCTGAGGGTGATAGGGGACGTCCGTGACATTTGGACATTCGCTTGCTCTATCCGAGGAGCCTTCGCCTCAGCTCTTCTATGCCCTCAACTCCCCCACCTTTTGCTACGGCCTTGCTCACCGCCGAAGGGCTAAGCCCCAGCATCCCCGACAAATCAACACAGCTGGCGCCAAGATAATAGCCTCTCGACTCGATACCATAAATTGATACTATAAAACCCATGAAGCGAAAACATAAACGCACGCTGGCTTTGATCTTTGCGCGCCCGACGCCTGAAAACATCCACTGGGAGGATGTTCTTTCTCTGTTCCGGGAGTTGGGAGCGGAAATTAGTGAGCGTGAAGGCTCCCGAGTTGGTGTGCGTTTGTTTGGAGACCGGCGAGTTTTCCACAGGCCACATCCCTCACCGGATATCGACACGGGGGCCGTGGAAAGCATCCGAAAGTGGCTCGAAGCCAAGGGGGTGGCGCCATGAGAAACGTAATCGAAATAGACGGTGTGAAGGCCGTGATCACGTATGACCCGGAAATCTCCATGTTCAGGGGAGAATTCGTGGGGCTGAACGGGGGCGCCGACTTCTATGCTACGGACGTTGAAGGGCTCAAGCGAGAGGGGCATACGTCGCTTAAGGTATTCCTTGATATGTGCCGTGAAGAAGGAATCGAGCCATTCAAACGCTTTTCCGGAAAGTTCATGGTAAGGATTTCCCCCGAGCTCCACGCCGAGATTGTTACCGCTGCACAATCCTCTGGAATGAGCCTCAACCAGTGGATTGAGAAAACCCTTGAGCAGTGGGAATGTGCTCAACACTGAGGCGCTTTCTTGATTTGTTCCTCGCTTTCTCGTTTTCCTCCATCCTTCAAAACGCTCGCGCACCTTTTCGATATCAGGTTTTCTCATCACTTCATTCTGTTCTTTCATCAGCTATCCTTTCTTTTTCTTTGGATTGCTGACGATACACCAGTAATTCCTCGATTTCACTACCCGCTCACCGGAAAGACACGGTGATTCGCTCATCTCCGTGTACCCACCACACCCAAATGTGAGTATCAAGGATAATCATCTGAGAGCTTCCCAGTCCTCTTCGGCAACGCTGCCAAATGGATCAGTGTATCGGATGGGCTTTCCACGAAGAGGATAGCAAGTACCCTTTTTCTCTTCATGCTTATGGCTCCGAACAATGACCTCGACTTTGTCACCAGCCTGAAAAGGCAGCCCCTTTATGATGAGTGATCCATCACTCGACACTCTGGTTTCCACTCTGTAATCTTGCATGCTTCACCTCGCTTTTTCCTCTATACTACCCATCCAGCTATGGAGGGTCAACGCGTGTCGAGCGAATGCCCGGGGTGTAGACCTAACACGAGGCTGAAAGGCGCGCGGCCTGGAAGCATGAAAAAATACCAACACACTTCCCCGCGCATCCGCTCCAGCCTTTGGTTAGGCGCTTGGCCCGGTGTCGTCTTCTCTCAATGGACAAACGTCCAGCCAACTGGCAAATCAGAAAGAAAACAGTCATAGTTGAAGCTCACTCCGCGAGCCCCTCCAGTATTCCCGTGTCCAGCAAACGCGCCCCGTGGGTAACCCTCAGGATGATCACCCTGGCGCCGATGATTCTGAAGATGGTCCGGTAGTTGCCATATAACAGGTGGCGATAGGCCGTCCCGAGGAGGTCATTTTCCGGCACGAGTGCGCAACGCTCGGGATAGCGCTCCAAGGTCAGGATCTGCTCCTCCAGGCGCAGGATGAAGGTGGGTGGTCGCATCGGGGTTGTCCTGAGCGATGTAATCCCAGATGGCGGCTATATCCGCCTCCGCAGAGGCGGTGATATCAACTGCGTACTTTTTTGGCACGTTTGAATTCTTTCAGAAATTCGCGTGCAGGGCGGGCTCGCCCACTCTCTATGTCCTGTTCGGGCGGGGCGATGAGCTTTGCCAGGTTCGCGGCCTGAAGATACTTTTCATAGACCCGGACGTCGAGCAGGACGGAATCGGCCCTGCCGTTCACCGTC
>CAZOEL010000082.1:0-29444 GCA_964578835.1 uncultured Syntrophobacteraceae bacterium
GCATCATGGGAGAAAGAGAAAGAAAGCTCTTCAGCATGGAAGACAGAAGAGCGTAAGAAACGCTACTATGAGAACCGCGGCCCTGATCCAATGCAAAGGGCGAAAATCGGGCCGCGGTTCTCTTGTTATAGAAAATGTCGGTTTGAAGCCGATGCCTTAATCAAGGTGTAAAAGGGAGACTTCCCTTAACAAGAGGAGTATAAGTATGTCTAGATTAGTCGCTTTTGCCGCGATTCAAGGTGCTTACAACATAATTTCCAAGGCGGAAGGCACGTTCAAGCGCGCCATGGATAAGTATGGTCCGAATCAGCCTCTGGCTTTCCCGAATACCGCGTACTATCTGCCGGTAATCTATTCTATTCTTGGCATGAAAGTTGAGAAGCTGGCCGACGCAGAGCCTGTTCTCGAACGCTGCAAGAACCTCCTTCCTCCGCACATCAAGACCAAAAGCAATATCCACGTTCCTTACCTGGGACATCTGCTGGACTCCGGTATGGCCGCGATTCTTGCTGAAGAAATCGTGGAAGCCATCCGCTATGTCGAAGATCCGGATTTCTATCTGCCCGGCGAAGACTGCGACCTCGACAACGGCAAGATCTGGCTTGGCGCCGCTGACGACGTCATCATGAGAAAAAGAGGCGTTGAGTTCGTTGACGGTAGCGCTCCCGGCTTTGCAGCCATCGTAGGCGCCGCCCCGAGCCCGGAAATCGCCAAAATGATCGTAGAGGATTATCAGAAAAAGAATCTTTATATCTTCTTGGCAGCCAACCAGGCGGGCACCACCTGCGCCGAGCAGTTGGTACAGGCCGGCGTGCAGATCGGTTGGGGAACTCGTATCGTTCCTTTCGGCCCCGACATCTCCGCAGCCGTTTTCGCTCTCGGTTTTGCAAACCGCGCAGCCATGGCCTTCGGCGGCGTACAGCCCGGAGATTACAAAACGATTCTGAAGTATAACAAGGACCGCGTTTTTGCTTTTGTTAACGCTCTTGGCGAAGTGAACGCGGAATGGGCTGCGAATGCCGCCGGCGCAGTAAACTGGGGCTTCCCGACCATCGCCGATACCGACATTCCTGAGATTCTGCCCACCGGCGTTTGCACCTACGAGCACGTTGTCGGCAACATAGCGCACGATAATATGGTGTCCAGGTCCATTGAAGTTCGCGGCCTCAAGGTTACCATTACCGAGATTCCGGTTCCCGTTTCCTACGGCCCGGCGTTCGAAGGCGAGCGCGTACGCAAGGATGACATCTACCTCGAGTGCGGTGGTGGAAGAACTCCCTGTTTTGAGCTCGTTCAGATCGCAGACATGAATGATGTAGAGGACGGTAAGGTCGAGGTTTTCGGTCCGGACCTCAAGGACGTGCAGCCGGGTAGCAGACTGCCGCTGGCAGTTATGGTTCAGGTTGCCGGCCGCAAGATGCAGTCGGATTATGAGCCGATCCTCGAACGTCAGATCCACCACCTCGTGAACTATGCCCAGGGCATCATGCACATCGGGCAGCGCGACATCGCCTGGTATCGCATCGGCAAGGCCGCTGTCGAAAAGGGCTTCACACTCGAGCATATCGGCAAGATCCTCCATGCCAAGTACCACCAGGATTTCGGCGCGATTTTCGACAAGTGCCAGGTCAAGATCTATACGGATGAGGCGAAAGTCAAAGAGCTGCTTCCAGTAGCGCAGAAAGCATACAAGGATCGCGATGCTCGCGTCGAGAACATGACCGATGAGACCTGCGAAACCTACTATTCCTGCACTCTGTGTCAGTCTTTTGCGCCGACTCACGTTTGCGTGATCAGCCCCGAGCGTACCGGCCTTTGTGGCGCATACAACTGGCTCGATTGCAAGGCTTCCAACGAAATCAATCCTACCGGACCCAACCAGCCTATCGAAAAGGGCGAGACCCTCGACGCCAAATTCGGAAACTGGAAGGGCGTCAATGATTTCGTCTACAAAGCTTCGCGTCAGTCGATCTCCAGCTACAATTTCTACAGCATCGTGTACGACCCGATGACGACGTGCGGTTGCTGCGAGTGCATCGCTGCTGTTCTTCCGACCTGCAATGGCGTTATGACGGTTAACCGCGATTACACCGGAATGACCCCGAGCGGAATGAAGTTCACGACTCTTGCCGGAACGATCGGCGGCGGAAACGTTACCCCGGGCTTCGTGGGCCATAGCAAGTACAACATCACCCAGCGCAAGTTTGTGGCCGGGGATGGCGGCTTGAAGAGGCTCGTTTGGATGCCCAAGATACTCAAGGAAGAAATCCGTGATCGCTTGATCAAACGCGGTGAGGAAATTGGGATTCCCAACTTCATCGACATGATCGCGACCGAGGAAAACGGTGTGACGGAAGATGAAGTCTATGCATTCCTCGAGAAGGTAGGCCATCCTGCTATTACAATGGACTCGATTCTCGGATAAAGCTTTGGGGGGGCGCATGGTCCCCCCGCTTTCTGTAATTTTCAGCTCAGTCGAATACCAAACGCGATGAGGAGAGAAACAGATGGGCTTAACCGGTATTCAGATCTTTAAGTTGCTTCCAAAAACAAATTGCGGAGAATGCGGGGTTCCGACCTGCTTGGCGTTCGCCATGAACCTGGCGGCGGGCAAAGCTGAATTGGATGCTTGTCCTTACGTCTCGGCAGAGGCTAAAGAGAAGTTGGCCGCTGAGTCGGCTCCCCCCATTCGTCCGTTGACCATCGGCGTAGGAGACTATGCCCTCAAGGTCGGTGGCGAGACTGTTCTTTTTCGCCATGAGAAGACTTTTGTCAATCCCCCCGGATTGGCTGCTGTTGTAAGCACTGCTGAAGATGATGCTTCGGTGGATGCAAAGATTCAAAGATTCAAGGCGGCGCAGTATGAGCGCGTTGGCCTGAAGCTTCGCGCCGAACTGTTTGCAGTGAAGGATGCAGGCGATGCCGGCAAGTTCACGGCTCTGGCTAAGAAGGTCGCGGATACGGGCGCAAGCCTTATCCTCATGTCTGAAAACGTCGATGCTCTGAAGGCCGCCGTAGGCGAATGCAAAGACAAGAAGCCTCTCATTTATGCGGCTACTGCTGCAAATGCTGACGCTCTTGGCGCTCTGGCCAATGAAGCCGCGTGCCCGCTCGCCGTGAAGGGTGATGGAACTCTCGAAAGCGTGATCGCCCTTACCGAAAAGTTGACCGCAATGGGACTCAAGGATCTCGTAATCGATACGGGCACGCGAGATCTGAAGAAGGCCTTCGAGGAGCAAATTGTTATCAGACGCGCTGCTCTCAAGGACCGCTTCCGCCCGTTGGGCTTTCCGACCATCATTCTGGCAAATGAGATGGCGGATGACCTGATGAACGAGTCGCTCGTCGCAGCGACCTTCATCGCGAAATACGGCGCAGTGATCGTGATGAGCGATTTCCAGGCGCACAGCTTGTTCCCGCTCTTCCTCGATCGATTGAACATCTATACCGACCCGCAACGGCCGATGACCGCCGAGCAGGGAATCTATCCAATCAATAACCCTGACGAGAATTCTCCGATTCTCGTGACCTGTAACTTCTCACTCACCTACTTTATCGTTTCCGGTGAGATCGAGTCTAGCCGCGTACCCACATGGCTTTGTGTTCAGGATACCGAAGGCCTTTCCGTTATGACGGCTTGGGCTGCCGGCAAGTTCTCGGGTGAAAGCGTCGGGACGTTCATCAACAAGTGTGGAATTAAAGACAAAGTGAAGCACAAGAACATCGTGATTCCCGGTTATGCGGCTGGAATCAGCGGCGAGCTCGAAGAAGAGCTTGGTGGATGGACGATAATGGTAGGCCCGAGAGAAGCCAGCCAGATTCCGAAGTTCCTCAAGGCTTGGAAGCCGTAAGAATTGATAAACGCCGATTGCGCTCGATCGGAGCCTCGCTGTGTCCGGCGCTCCGGCTCGCATCGACGGCCAGGAAGTCTTTTTTAAGGAATAATAATCGGACGGGATCGAATGCGGTTCCGTCCGATTGTGCAATTAATACATACTGCCCGCGTGAAGAACATCGGCAAATCAGGGGCTTGGCTGGTCTCTTCGAGGATTTGCCGCGCAAGAGCAGCTCTATTGCATCCCCTTGGGAGTAGCCAGGGGAGGGGGATTGTAAAACGGCTCTTTTTGCACTCCCTTTCGACCTTTACCCCGCCTCTGCTGTTCTTACCCGTCTCCGCGGGAAGGAAGAGATCAATTTCAACCAGGCAGGCGCTCCATCTCACAACAGCCTGCCAATTGCATGAGTGAAGAGGAGATAGAAATTATGATGAAGCTCATCGGCGAGAATTTGAACATTATGAGCGTCAAATATGGCAAGGCTCTGAAGGAGCGCGATCCAAAACCCCTGCAGGAGCTTGCAGTACAGCAGACGGAAGCCGGAATGGACTGGATCGACCTCAATATCGGTCCTGCAGGCAAGATGGGCGAGGAGCTCATGACCTGGCTTGTCCCCGTTGTCCATGAAGTAACCGATCTTCCTTTGGCGTTGGATACTTCCAATATCAAAGCTATTGCAGCCGGACTCAAGGCTCATAAGAAGTGCCGTCCTCTGATCAACTCCATTATGGTTCGTCCCGAGCGTATGGAAGCTCTGCTTCCGCTCGCCAAAGAATTCGACGCCGACTTCGTAGGCCTCCTCTGGGGACCGGAAGGCATGCCGAGAGATGAAAACGAGCGTGGCGCGCTGTGTTCTGAGATCGTGTACAAGGCGACTGGAGAGTTTGGAATCGACCCGGTTCGGATTTATGTCGACCCGATTCAGACGCCTGTTAACGTCCAGCAAAACCAGATCATGAGCGTGCTTGAATTCATGAAAATGTTTCAAGACATCGCCCCCGGTTGCTTGAGCACGATAGGATTGTCCAATGTTTCCAACGGACCTCCGGATCATCTCAGGCCCATCCTGAACCAGGTAATGGTGATCATTCTGAAACGTCATGGTTTGGCTTCCGCTATTGTGGATTGTTTCGACACCAAACTGCACGAGATAGCAAAAGACAAGCATCCGGACCTGGAAGCTCTCATCCACAAGGTGGAAGATGGCGAAGCGGTGGATATGAGCAAGCTCTCAAAGGAAGAGCAAGACTATGTGAAGACAGCAAAAGTCATCCTTGGACATGCCCTCTATTCCGACTCCTGGCTTGAGCTGTAGTAAACGTAGTGATGTTGGCTCGCTTTATTTTTCCGTAAAGCCGTAGTATATTAAAGCCTGTTCCACTCTTTCGCATGCTGGTTCCGAGCGGGAGTGGAGCGGGCTAGTCCCGGCAAGCGCTGTCTACCAATCCGGTTGTTCTCTGTTCGTACTGCTCTGCTTCCATTCTCTTATTCTCACAGCTTCTCCTCGATGCTGCTTTTCCCATCTGATATTGCCTGAGCGCATGATCTGAGTTGTCGCTCCTTCTCATATTGACTATCGATCATCATGAGACAGGGGCCCGGCGATTATACAGAAGTGTGTCAGTCGGCTATTTGCGACGGAATTGTGGTTTTATGAGGTTTTCATTATTGTCCTTTGCAGGCTTAAATAGATAGAAGCTCAACACGGGAGATATCGATGATGGGATCCAAGTATGTGTATTATTTCGGAGGGGGACGGGCTGAGGGCAGCGCAAAGATGAAGATGCTGTTGGGAGGCAAGGGGGCCAATATCGCCGAGATGGT
Source organism: uncultured Syntrophobacteraceae bacterium (assembly GCA_964578835.1). Taxonomy (GTDB): domain Bacteria; phylum Desulfobacterota; class Syntrophobacteria; order Syntrophobacterales; family Syntrophobacteraceae; genus CAZOEL01. The sequence continues at coordinate 5,661 of CAZOEL010000082.1, forward strand.
CAACCTTGGGATTCCAGTGCCTCCGGGATTTACCATCACGACGGACGTCTGTAAGTTTTTTTACGAGAATGGCGGAGCGTATCCCATTGAGCTGAAAACGCAGGTTAATGAAGCGCTCAAGAATTTGGAGTCTGAAATTGGCAAGACGTTTGGCGACGTCGAGAACCCTCTGCTCGTATCCGTACGCTCTGGCGCGGCAAGCAGTATGCCGGGCATGATGGACACTGTTTTGAATTTGGGCCTGAACGACCGAACAGTCGAAGCTTTGAGCAAGCAAACAGGGGACGAAAGATTTGCTTTTGACTGCTACCGCCGATTCATAGCGATGTATGGCGATGTTGTTCTCGGACTTAAGCCGGAAGAAATGGATGAAACGGATCCTTTCGATGAGCTTATCTCCGAGATGAGGAGCCAAAGGCGCGTCTCTTTTGACAACGAGCTTTCCGCCGCAGATCTAAAGGAGCTGGTAGCGCAATTCAAGGCCTTGATCAAGGATCGATGTGGGCTTCTTTTTCCTCAAGATCCGATCGAGCAGTTATGGGGCTCAATCGGAGCCGTCTTCAAGTCATGGAACAATCCGAGAGCGATAGTCTATAGGGGGCTCAATAACATTCCGTCAACCATGGGAACAGCGGTCAATATACAGGCCATGGTTTTCGGGAACATGGGCAACGACTGTGGCACCGGCGTCGCCTTCACGCGAAATCCCGCAACCGGAGAGAACAGATTCTACGGCGAATACCTGATCAACGCACAGGGGGAAGATGTGGTGGCTGGTATTCGTACTCCTCAACCGATCAATAAGCATCAAAGAATTGACTCGGAAACGCTTTCCTTGGAAGAGACAATGCCTGAAATATATGGGCAGTTGCAGGATATTCGCCGAAAATTAGACAGGCATTACCGCGATATGCAGGATCTCGAATTCACCATAGAGCGTGGCAGGCTCTGGATGCTGCAGACGAGAGTAGGAAAAAGGACCGGTTTTGCTTCCTTCAAGATCGCAGTCGACATTGCAAAAGAGGGGCTGATCAGTAAGGAAGAAGCGCTAATGCGCGTTGACCCCTATCAGCTCAACCAGATCCTGAGGCCGACTTTCGATCGAGCTGCGAAGGCCGAAGCCGTGGCAAACAAGGCCCTCCTTGCAAGAGGACTCAATGCTGGACCGGGAGCGGCGACCGGTAGGGTGGTTTTCAACGCTCACGATGCTGAAGCGTGGTCTGGAAGAGGGGAGAAAGTTATATTGGTGCGCCTCGAGACCTCTCCCGAGGATATTCGAGGGATGAACGCCGCTCAAGGGATACTGACCGCAAGAGGTGGAATGACATCTCATGCAGCCCTTGTAGCCAGACAGATGGGGAAGGTTTGCGTAGTTGGCTGCAGCGTTCTTCAGATAGACTATCATCAGCGCGCCTTGGCTGTAGGGGATCGCGTCATCCATGAGGGAGACTGGATTTCTATCGATGGAACGATGGGAGAGGTGTTCTTGGGGAAGATTCCAACTCAGCCTTCGCAGGTTTTGAGAGTCTTGGTCAACAAAACTCTCTCGCCCGATGAATCGCAGATATATCGAGACTATGAGGCGCTCATGGGCTGGGCTGACGAAGTGCGTCGTCTGGGAATCCGGACAAATGCGGATCAGCCCGATCAGGCCAAAGTCGCCTTGGCTTTTGGCGCCGAAGGCATCGGTCTTACCCGCACCGAGCATATGTTCTTTGAAGGAAACAGAATCGACGCCGTGCGCGAAATGATATTAGCGGAGGACAAGGAGGGGAGAGAACGTGGCCTGGCCAAGCTGCTTCCCATGCAGAAGGAGGATTTTAAGGGGATTTTCAAGGCGATGGCCGGCAAGCCCGTGACCATACGGACGCTCGATCCTCCACTGCACGAGTTCCTTCCGCATGATGAAAAGGAGATACGAAAGCTCGCTCAGGATATGGGCGCGCCTTTTGAGCGTCTTCATGCAAAGGTCATGAGCCTCCACGAGGCGAACCCAATGCTGGGGCATAGAGGATGCCGTCTTGGCATTGTCTTTCCAGAGATTACCGCAATGCAGGCCCGCGCGATCATGGAGGCTGCGTGCGAGGTGAAGAAATCCGGCGTCGATGTGCGCCCGGAAATCATGATCCCTCTTGTCGGCCATGTTGCCGAGCTTCTCAACCAAAAGAAAGTGGTTGATGAAGTCGCTCGAGAAGTAATGCAATGGAATGGGATAGACGTTCAGTATAGTGTGGGCACGATGATTGAAGTGCCCAGGGGGGCTTTGACGGCGGACGAGATCGCGGAAGTAGCGCAGTTCTTTTCCTTTGGAACAAACGATCTAACGCAAACGGTTTTCGGGATAAGCCGTGATGATGCCGGAAAGTTTCTGCCCGATTATCTCAAAGCCGGCGTGTGGGAGCACGATCCCTTCGAGAAGCTCGATCGGGTCGGGGTCGGAAGCCTTATGAAGATTGCGGTGGAAAAAGGACGCGCGATAAGGCCCGGCTTGAAGATCGGGATTTGTGGCGAGCATGGAGGAGAGCCGTCTTCGGTTGATTTTTGTCATCGGATCGGCTTAGATTACGTTAGCTGCTCTCCCTACCGGGTGCCCATTGCCCGTTTGGCGGCCGCTCAAGCCGCAATAAGGGATAAAGAATCCAAGAGCTGATTTGGCAAGTGGGGGTATTTGTTGCAGGAGATCAGGGTGGGACATTCATTTCGCTCGAGGCGCTCGATTCTTTCCGTACCCGCGAACCGAGACAAGATGATAAGGAAGGCGCTTTCCCTTCCCGCAGACGTTATAATGCTGGATCTGGAAGACAGCGTGCCGCTTGCGGAAAAGGAGGAGGCCCGGAAGAATGTCATCTCCATATTGAGGGAAGACGGGTGGGGAAAGAAATCCCGAGCCTATAGAATCAATGGAATGGACACCCCGTATGCCTACCGGGATATTATCGATATAGTGGAGGCTGTCGGACAGTTCGTCGATTTCATAGTGGTTCCTAAGGTGAATGATCCTGCCGAAATCAAGGCGATTGATTATATTTTGCGCCAGATAGAAATGCGAATGAACATCAAGAAGCCCATAGCTCTTGATGCTTCGATAGAGACAGCGGCAGGCATGCTCAATGTGAAAGAGATTGCCTTCAGTTCTTCGCGCCTGGAAGCCTTGGTTTTTGGCGTCGCCGACTACGGCGCTTCGCTGGGCATGAAGAACGAGGGCGTCAGCGGTCATGGAGATTCGGAAGAGTTTTACCTGGGGCATCGATGGCATTTTCCCTTGAGCCGAATGGCCATGGCTGCGAAAGCGGCGGGGCTGGCCGCCATTGACGCCCCTTACGGCGACTACAAAGACGCTGAAGGGTTGAAACGTTCATGTCTTCTGAGCGCGTCACTCGGCTATGACGGAAAGTGGGCTATTCATCCGCACCAGCTCGAGATCATCACAGATATGTACACTCCTTCTGCTGAGGATGTGGACAGAGCGCGGCGAGTCTTGAAGGCGTACGAGCTTGCGCAAAGCCAGGGCCTCGGCGCCTTGTCCATTGACGGAAAGATGATTGACGCCGCATCAATTCGAATCGCGCAGACCATCTGCTCTCAACGGAAGGCGATTGATGAGAAGGATTGAATTCATGCCGGGTATCCTGAATAATGAAATCAACTGAAAGCAAATCGATGATCGCTCAGGAACAGACGCGGGAACAATACCTGTGCCAACATCACGAACTGCAAATCCTCTTTGATATAACCAACGCTCTGCATGGCTCCCCTCACCTCAAAGACGTTCTCCAGCAGTCGCTCATGGCTTTCCTGCGGACTTTGAAGTTCAAGCTGGGCGCCATCTATCTTGTAAAAGAAGCCCTCGAGAAAGAGTGGGTTTTGGAGGTGGTCGCCCATCATGGGTTTTCGTCCACTTTGGTGCATTCGATCCACACCCTTTCCTTGCCCGCGGAGCTCATGGAAAAGCTTCATGTGAGGCGAAAGGCGCTATGGTTTCCGTTGGAAGGCCTCTTTTTTGACGACCTGCGCCAGCGTATGAGCACTGAAGGCATCACCGAGATTATCTGTATCCCATTGATGTCGCACAAAAGGGTCACCGGGCTTCTCTATGTCACCAATGATGGGGCTCTCCAGCTGAGGCCGGAAAGAAGCGAGTTTCTAACAACCATCGGCCATCAAATAGGGGTCGCCATAGAGAACGCCCAGCTCTTTGATTCCATCGTAAAGGGAAAGAATGAGCTCGAAATAAGCTTTGATGCGATCCAGCACAGCATATTCATCATTGATTCCCGCTGGCGCATTTTGAGAGTCAACAAGACGAGCGAGCAAGTGTACGGCACAGCGAAAGATCTTATAGGATCGGAATATACGCAAGTCTTGTACGGTCAGGCGGAGCCTTATCCGGGATGCCCCATTGTGAGATGCCTCGAGCAGGCGCAGCCCGTACAGCGCGAAGGCGCCCATCCGCGCTGGGGCGGAGTCTACCATTTTTACGCTTTTCCGGTTTTAAATGCTTCCGGAGACTTGGAACGGGTCGTCTACTATGAAAAGGATGAGACCGAGGCCAAAAAGCTGGAGCAAAGGATGCAACAGTCGGAAAGGCTGAAAGCTCTGGGCACCCTGGCGGCTGGCATAGCCCATGAGATCAGAAATCCTCTGGCGACGATCAACTTCAACACCCAGATGCTGCAAAGAGAGCTCTCCCTCGATGGCGCCCAGCAGCAGATGTTCAACGACATGGTGCAGGAAGTGCGAAAGATCGATAGGATCGTGCAGCAGGTGCTTCATTTCGCCAAGCCCCGCGACCCCCAGTTCCTGCCGATCCAATTGAACGAGATCGTCAGATATTGCTTCGATCTTTCGAAAGTTTACCTAAGGAAAGCGAGCGTTGAGGTCACGATGGACCTTGCTGAAGACCTGCCCGCCATCGTGATGGATTTCAATCAGATAAGCCAGGTCATCATGAACCTTGTGATCAACGCCATCGAAGCCATGCCGGATGGTGGACGCCTATCTCTGAAGACCACCTATCAGACGAGTCCCGTTGCGCTCGTGCTGATAGTGAGCGATACAGGGCCTGGAATACTGGAGGAGGACCGCAACCGCATCTTCGACCCTTTCTTCACGCGGAAGTCAGAGGGGACCGGCTTGGGACTAAGCATCTCGCGTCAGATCATAGAAAAGCATGGCGCCTATTTAGACCTCGATACGGCGCCTGGCAAAGGCGCTACTTTCAGAATAACCTTTCCCCTGATCGCCAAAGGACGCCGCAGAGTGGAAAATAGCGACGCGAGCACGATAATAAGACAACACAAGGCTAATCATAATTAGCAGGCGAGGAGAGCTCCGCCGGGTTGTCTCTGCCCAGAGAAGAAAGATAGCGCTCCACACATTCAAAAATCACAATATCGGGTTTTTCTTGCTCGATGATATCGGGAAAGAAATCGAAAGTCCAAAGGAAGACCGAGCTTCTAAAACTCTCGGCCAGAAACGGGATGAGTGGCCACGAATAGGAATCCCTGAAGATCAGAGCCTTGGGTAAGCTTGCGTCATTGGTTTCTTTGACTATCATCTCTCGGCCGGGATACTGGACCAGATCGACCGGGTCGGGATACGTGCGGGTTCCGTCAACGGCTTTTGGAGTGAATCGAGGGACCAGGTCGATTCGCTCTTCGCCTATCTCATCAGCCAAAGAGAGCATATTGGCGAGATCCCCACCTCTTCCCCGGACAGCCGAAACCGAATAGTCCTCCACGGAGAGCTTCTTCGCGTTCGGAAAATGCCTGGATATGCGGTCCATGAGCGCGCTGTAGCCTATGAACGCCCCATAGTCGTTCCAATGAGTGTCAGTCTTGTGATAGAGGCGCTGATGAGGTTTTGCCTTGAAGAGCGCTTCTCGGAGGTCGATGAATTCTATATCGGGATAAGCTTTGAGGTAGGCCGCCAGCTGGTCAAGACGGGACTCCTTGCCGATTTTATGAATGGCCGCAGGGAGATGCTCGCCATAGATCGTGTGCTTGTTGGGGGCGACCAGGATGTAGAGCTTGATGCCTCTGCGCTCGAGCCAGGCGCGACGTTCCTCGGTTTTTCCTGCAATATTGGAGAGCTCTCGAGGTTTGTAAGGCATGACGTTCTCGTAGTCTTCAAGAACCCATTCATTGGCGTAGAAGAGCCATCCGTCACGACCGACTTTCACTCCCCTGATGGGCGATTCCCCGAAGATGCTCAATCGCAGTCGATTATTCCAATGAATCAAAGATTCTCTAAATCCGAAGGAGTCGCCATAGTATGTGTCGAATTGTCTTGCATAATCCGGAAATGAAGTGAAGAGCGCATTCATGGCCGGCCTACTGGAAGGGGCGCGCTTTTCGGTCTCCGCCACGCTTGCGGCTTCTCCCACAAACTCGGCGAGATGAGGAACAGCGATCAGGAGTAAGAAAACCAGAGAGACGAGCGTCTCGGTGAGCTTGTCGAATTTCATGATTCAGCAACTCAAAACTTGGTGTAGATAAAGGGCGTGAATGTTGTTACGGCCAGCTGCATTGCCGAAGCGATGAGAAGAATGACAAATAAAGCCACGGCTGCGGTAGAACAATTGAGATCGTAGAACTTGAGCCAAAAAGGGCTGCCCAGCGCTTCCACGCGACAACGCAGCCGCCTTATCCAGGAAATAATGGGAGAGGACCCGATAAATCCGATGACGATGGCGAGCAGCAGCTGATTGCTGAGGAAATTCATGCGATAATACTCGAAAGAGCTCCAAGACAAGGTGAACATGTCTTCAAAATATTCGAGCGCCTGAGTTATGCTCTCGGCCCTGAAGAAAACCCAGCCACACATGATGACAAACATGGCGTAGAGATGTCTTGCGGGCTTCCACATCTTCTTGAGCGCATTCCCAAAGCCGGTCCTCTCCAAGGCTAGGAACATCCCATGGTAGGCGCCCCATATGACGAAGCTCCAATTTGCTCCGTGCCAGAGGCCGCAAAGAAGGAAGACCGTCAGCAGGTTGAAATAAGTCCTCGGGCTCGAAGCTCGATTTCCTCCGAGTGGGATGTACAGGTAATCTCGAAACCATGTTGATAGAGATATATGCCAGCGTCGCCAGAATTCCTGTATGGACTCGGAGATGTATGGGTAGTTGAAGTTTTCCATGAAGCGGAATCCCATCATGCGCCCAAGCCCGATGGCCATGTCGGAATAGCCGGAAAAGTCGAAATAGATCTGTATGGTGTAACAAAGGATTCCGAGCCATGCAGAAGGCGCATCGAGGTTGCCCGCGTCCTTGAAAACCTCGTCTGCAAAGAGGCCGACGGGGTTTGCCACAAGAACCTTTTTAGCGAGTCCGATCACAAATCGCGAGGCGCCATGAGCCAGCCCTGGAAGACTTGCCCCTCTCATCTTGATCTCAGGCAGCATGTCCTGGTAGCGAACGATAGGCCCTGCAACAATCTTGGCGAAATGAGCCATGTAAAGTCCAAAATCGATGAAGTTCCACTCTGCGGCGGCTCTTCCCCGGTAAATTTCTATCTGATAGGCAATGGCTGAAAAGGAGAAGAAAGATATCCCCAAGGGGAGATGGCTGACTGAAAAGTCGAGAGCATTTCTTTCAACGAACCCGCCAGATGCAAGGCTGACCAGCGCAAAATTGAGGTACTTGTATACAAAAAGCAACGTCAGATTAAGCGTAAGGCTCAGAAACAGGAGCGTTTTCCGAACCCTCTGAAATTTAGCACTCTCTGTGAGCAAGCCGAAGATATAGTTGATTAGAATAGAAAATAGCAGGACTGGAGTTGAGTAAAAATCTCCCCATGCGTAAAAAAAGATGCTCGAAGCAAAGAGCAGCAGGTTCTTCCACCTGTTGGGCGAAGTGAAATGGAGCAACAGAATTCCGGGCAAGAAAAGGAATATGAAGACGGGGGAATTAAAAACCATGGAACGACTCGGTCTTGATCCTTTCTTTGAATGCAATTCGAGCAACAATGAAGCCACACAGGGAGGTGAGGATACAGCAAAGCGGTCTCGTTTTCAAACGAGACTTTGAAAAAGAGTGAATAATTACTTTTATCAATGCAAGTGATTGATTCGAAGAAGGTATTGTGCAAGAACCGAATGATTATTTGACGAATTGCTGGATAACAGGGTTTGCTTCATGCAAGTTTTGTTTTATATCGGAGAAAACCTTTTCCTTTGCTTCCTGCCAACGAGCAGGCAGGAGCTTCTTCAGCAGTTCTTTAACGTTCTCTTCCGGTTCGCAGGCCATTAGAGCGTAGTATGCGGCTTCCATTGCGGCTGATGCGGCAGGCTCGTCTTCGGTTGCCGAGGCCTTTTTGCCTATCCTTCTCGAGAGGTATTGTGCGGCTTTATTCTTGCTTTTGGGCAGAAGGTCCAAATAATACTTTTTGTACTCGCCGGGTTTGTCCGGCCTCCAACGGTTCTGGTCGAAAACGAGCAGCCTGAGCATTGCGGGAGAAGTTGAGAAAGATAGATCCAGAGACGATATGTCGGGGTCATAGTAGCTGAACTGCATGTCGAGGTATGCAATCTCCTTTGTTCCGTCTCCGTTTGCATCGATGAAATTCAGATCCTTGCTGTCAGACAGATCTAGAATGACAGCCGTTTCTTTCGGGCCGCAAGCGGTGCAGAGAATAGCGGTGAAACAACAATGCGCTCCACCCGAATAAAGCCAGACGATCATGGCGTCGCAACCCTTTGCAGGGATGCCTTTCAGATATTTCACTTCTGGAGCCATCATGTAGCTTTGCTCTTCAAAAATATTCTCTTTTGAGCGTGAGAGGGCGGTGCGGTAGGTTTTTCCGATGTTCCAGGAATCATTCACCTCCTCTATGTTTACTTCGAAGCCGCCCAGCTTATGGAGCTCTCGACCGCTTTTCTTCTTTGCATAGGCCGTCTCAAAGGTGAGAAGAGACAGAATGACGATCAGTGCAAAGGGGAGGTTATGGAGCCGTATGCTATCAATCATAGCGTTGTTTCCCCGTCTTGGACATGCTATGAGCACCCTTGCTCGAGCCATTTCGGAATGGCAAGGGATCAAGAGGCGAAATAAAATGATGTCAGACAAATTAATGCCTGAAGGGCCGATTTGTAAAGTTGGTAAAGCTGCTCTTAAAATGTCCTGATCAGAGGGCGCTTTGCCTGCTGGTGGACCGTCAACTTTGAATGTTCATGTTGCGGTTTTTTCCTCTCCCTCAGGGAGAGGGGGTCTGCTCGCACCGGAAGAAACGATGTTGACGGTCCGCTAGGTATGCTGATGGGGACAAAACGACCGGCTCGGATCAGGTTCTATGCCTATAGAAGTCTTCCATGCAACAGGATTGCCGCTATGGTGAAATAGATCACCAATCCGGTCACATCCACCAAGGTCGCTACGAAGGGCGCCGAGGATGCGGCGGGATCGGCGCCGAGCTTCTTCATTATCAGCGGAAGCATCGAACCGGACAATGTTCCCCAGAGAACAACCCAAACGAGCGAAAGTCCTACTGTTAAAGCTATCTGCAGCCAATACTCGCCATAAGTGCCGAACATATGCTGCCAGAGCCCCACGCGTAAGATTCCAATCATGCCGAGTATCGCGCCTAGCGATAGGCCCGACAGGATTTCACGGCTTATCACCTTTCGCCAATCCCGAATGGTGATCTCGCCGACTGCCATGGCGCGGATGATGAGTGTGGTCGCCTGCGATCCGCTGTTGCCTCCGCTCGATATAATGAGGGGGACAAAAAGAGCTAAAACGACGGCTTTTGCAATCTCATCCTCAAAAAAGCCCATAGCGGATGCCGTCAGCATTTCACCAAAGAAGAGGATGGTGAGCCAGCGGGCGCGCTTCTTGACAAGAGTCCAGATCGGAGCGCTGATGTAGGGCTCATCGAGTGCTTCGACGCCTCCAAGTTTCTGGATATCTTCTGTGATTTCCTCTTCCGCTATGTCCCACACATCGTCGATGGTGATGATCCCCAGAAGGATGCCCTGTTGCGTGTCGGTTACGGGGAGCGCAATGTGGTCGTAATCCCTGAAGATAATAATGGCGGCTTCCTGATCGTCGGTCGCCTTCAGAGCGATGAACTTGTTATCCATCAGATCTGCAATCGGAGTCAGCGGATCCACGAGCAATATCTCGCGAATGTGGAGATCGTCAAGCAGACGCCACTGTTCATCGACTACGTAGATAACATTGAGAGTTTCGCTGTCCTTGCCGTACTGCCGGATGTGATCCATCGTGCGCTGTACGGTCCAATCGGGTCGTACGGCAACATAATCCGTAGTCATGAGCCTCCCGATGCTGTCTTCGGGATAGCCCAAAAGCATCGATGCGACCGCTCGTTCTTCGGGAGAGAGCATGCTCAGGAGCTTCTGCGCTACCGGCCCGGGCAGTTCCTCGAGAAGGGCCGTCCGATCATCCGGCGACATATCGTTGAGCAGGTCGATAAGACGTTTCTGCTCTTTGGCCAAAGCTTCGATAAGCTGATGCTGCTTGTCGGGATGCAGATACTCGAATGTTTCGGCGGCAAAATCGCGGGGCAGCAGACGAAAGGCCGTAACATCATCGGGGGACGAAAGGCGTCCGATGATGCCGGCAATTTCGGGCGCCGGCAATTCTGTGAGAGCCATGCGCAGCGATTTGAAGTCGCGCGATTGAATCAAATCATGGATTTCAGGTTTCAGTTCCTGCATCGGCAAATTCCGTGATTACTGTTTGAACGGCCATTCCAATAACAAAAGATACTCTAGTAGCTGCAGACCGGGGCTCAAGACTGCTTTATCTAACCTTAGCCATTCCAGCTCCAGTCAGGAGGATCCCAAAGCGTTGCATCAAACCATGAGAATACATCAGATGCATTTAATGTAACAAATGCTTTTATGCGCGCAAAATTCGAGCTTTCTTTTAACTGTAGTCACTCGGAACGAGCAATAGTTGTCGTCGAATATAGAAAAGGCTGCTTTGCTTATGAAACGGCGTTTAAAATTGGAGCTTGTCGTGATAGTCTGAAGGAAACCGACAAACATTTTGGGAACACTGAGCTTCTGCAACTTCGGAAACAATATGGCCAAGATCCTTATAATCGATGATGACGAGGCGATATGCAACGCCCTCTGTTCCGTAATCAGCAGCATGGGGCATGAAGCCGCCTATGTTCTCACTCTCGATGAGGGGCTCAGGAGGATGGGCGCCGGCATATTTGAGGTCGTTTTTCTCGATGTGAGAATGCCCGATGGCGATGGCCTGGAAATACTGCCGAAAATCCAGGAATTCAGCAAGCCTCCCGAGGTTGTTGTCATGACTGCGGCGGGCGATCCTGTCGGAGCCGAGATCGCCATCAACAGCGGCGCCTGGGGCTACATGGAAAAGCCTTCCTCTGTGCGCGAAATATTGCTGCCGCTTACTCGTATGCTCCAGTACCGGGAAGAGAAGCTAAAGAGGGAATCTCATGCCTTCACGCTTCAACGTGGTGAAATTATCGGGGGAAGTCCTCGGATGTCGTCCTGCATGGATCTGGCGGCGCATGCGGCGGTTAGCGACGCGAATGTTCTCATTACTGGAGAAACGGGGACGGGAAAGGATCTCGTCGCCAGACTCATTCACAACAATAGCAAGCGGCGAGAGAAGGGCTTTGTGATCGTGGACTGTTCCACCCTTACGGAAACGCTTGCTGAGAACATTTTGTTCGGACACCAAAAAGGCGCCTTCACGGGGGCTGAAAAATCCTACGTAGGCTTGGTCAAACATGCTGATGGCGGGACTCTCTTTCTCGATGAAGTCGGAGAAATTTCTCTCCCGTTGCAGAAAAAGTTCCTTCGCGTCCTTCAGGAAGGTCGTTTCAGATCGCTGGGCGGCGTGGGCGAGGAGAAAAGCAATTTTAGACTCATCGCAGCCACCAATAGAGATCTCGATTCGATGATGCGAAGCGGGCGCTTTCGTGATGATCTTCTCTTTCGCCTCCGCACCATCACCATAGAACTGCCCCCTTTGAGGGAGAGGCCCGAAGACATGAAGGCTCTCGCCGAATATTATGCGCAAAGCTTCTGTGAGCGTTACGGCATGAAGCCGAAGATCCTCTCTCCTGAATTCATCGAAACTCTGATGGCTTACAACTGGCCGGGAAATGTTCGCGAACTGCGCAATGTCCTGGAGGGGATAGTGCTCACCTCTGCAAAATACGATTCCATTCTTTTTCCCACTCACTTGCCCAACCCGATCCGGATTCGGGCGGCGCAGGCCTCCCTTCAAAAATGCCACTCTACAGTATCGGAAGATGACAAAGAGCCACGGACGCCCTTCATGCTTTCTGGATGTTTTCGGGAGATGAACGAAGTTGTCAGCGATGTCAAACGGCAGTATCTCGAAGCGCTTCTTCTGCACACCGCAGGAAGCGTCGAGGAAGCCTGCAGAATATCCGGCGTATCACGGTCTCGACTTTACGCCTACCTGAAACAATACAAAATATCAAAAAACGGTGAATGGGAAATCCGGGGGTGAATGGGTGAATCTATGGTTATCGGTTCCGTTTTTTCCTACTCACCCATTCACCCATTCACCTACTCAACCCCGAATTTCCCATTCACCGTTTTTTTGTTTTTCCCGATAAGATGATCCGATGCGGGAATAAAGAGGTGGAAAGCTGTTCCGATGCCGGATTCCGATTCGAAGCTGATGTGCCCGCCATGCTTTTTGAGGATGGAATAAGCTACTGTTAGTCCTAGGCCCATTCCTTTTTGAGATCCTCGTTCTTTTGTTGAAAAATAAGGATCGAAAACCTTTTCGAAGTCAACTCTGTCTATTCCGGCTCCCTGATCCTTTATGGATAACTTCACGTATCGGCCGCTCTTCATGGGGGAAGAGGCGTGTGGCCTATGGGGCTTTATTTCAATGTTTTCGGCGCAGATCTTGAGGACGCCTCCACCTGGCATGGCTTCTTCGGCATTTGCAACAATATTGTTGATAGCCTGTCGCATTTGGCCCTCATCGATTTCAACCGTCCATAGATCCTCGGGAAAGGAGCAGGCGCAGGCTATTGTATTATTCTTCAGAGTGAGACAGAGAGTGTCTTCCACCAAAGTGGCGACGGACGCCGATTTTTTGAATGGGATGCCTCCATTCGAGAAGGTAATGAATTGTTGGGTGAGGTCCCTGGCGCGCAAGGTCGCCTTCTCCGCTTCGGACAACCGCTGGAACTCGAGGCTCGAAGCATCTATGCGCGCCTGCGCCATGTTGATGCCGGCCAGGATGACTGTCAAGAGGTTGTTGTAATCATGCGCTATTCCTCCGGCAAGAATGCCGACCGTTTCCAGCTTCTTGGCCTTGAGCAGGTCTTCTTCCATCTCCTTTCTTTCGGTGATGTCGCGGAGGATGCAAAGGACTTCATCCACCCCGCTGGTGACTATTCGGGCTTCGTAGAAACGGAGCTTGCCGGAAAATCTGAGGTTGTACTCGAAAACTTGAGCGATGCCGCTCTCAATAGCCAGCTTCATATGATGCAGGGCCGGTTCAACCGCCTCGATCGGCATCACTTCCGAGATTCTCTTGCCCGTGATCTTTCCGAGCGGCATGGGTAGGGCGACCTCTTTGGAGCCCTTTACCTCTAGAAAAACGCCTTCTTTGTCCACCCTGAACATGAGATCGGGAATCGCATTGAGGAGCGCAGCATTTCTCGCTTCGCTTCTGCGAAGCTCGTTGGCTGTGGCGCCTGCGCGCAGCATGTAGCGCACTCTCTGAGCCAAGATAATCCAATTGATGGGTTTTGTGATGAAGTCCGTAGCTCCCGCTTCGTAGGCCCGATTGATCGAGTCAATATCTTCGAGAGCCGTCATCATCACTACGGGCGTGGCGCTTCCTTCAGGAAGAAGGCGCAATGCCGCACAGGCTGCAAAGCCGTCCATCTTTGGCATGAGCACGTCCAATAAGACGATCTCAGGCTTCAAACGCTCAAAAAGGGAGAGAGCCTCAATGCCGTCCACGGCCTCTACGACGGAAAAGCCATATTTTTTTAGCGCCTCTCCGGCTAGAAAGCGCAGGTCTTCGTCGTCGTCGACAATCAACACCAACGGACGTTCTCCATGGCGGTTTTTGGGCATCATTTTCTTCCCCCTCGGGATTCCTGAATCAACGCCTTCTCTGTTATGGCGTATCCGGTTTCGATTTTGTCCAGAATGTGCTCGGCATTATCGAGGCGATTATCGCGCCCCATTTCCTCGAGCTCTCTGCACAAAACGGAGAGGAAGCTCGCTCCAACGTGAGCGCTGCTCGATTTGAGGCTGTGAGCGGCATTGCGGATGGCGGCTGCGTCTCCTTTTTTCAGGGCCAGGTGAAGCGTTCGAAGAAGCTCCGGCGTCTTACGAAGATAAGAGCTGATGACGCGATCGAGAATATCCGGTCCGCCATCTTCTTGAAGCGCCCGTATGTTGTCGAGAGCTCTTCGGTCTATGATTCGATGCTCTCCTTTGTTCTCTCCGAGGGAGGCGCTCGATGCTTTGGCTGAGGGAGTTTCTTTTGATTCTTTGGCGATGGGGGCCAATTGCATTGACGCTTCCATATCCGGCATACTTGCGGGCAGCCTGGTCTGCAGGATGGAAAGAAGCTGTTCCTGGGTGAAAGGCTTGCTCAGGTAATCATCCATTCCCGCCTCGATGCATTTCTCTCGATCCCCTTCCATCGCATGGGCCGTTAGAGCGATAATTGGAATGTGCGCGTACCGTTGGATCTTCCTTATGGCTTTGGTTGTCTCGTAGCCATCGAGGCCCGGCATTTGGCAGTCCATGAGGATAAGGTCAAAGGATGAATGAGTCAGAGCGTTGAGCGCTTCGAAACCGTCTTCTACAGGCTTCACCCTGCATCCAAGCTTCTTTAGCATTGCTTCCGTCACGTCCTGATTGACAGGATTGTCTTCTGCAAGAAGAACGTTGCCTTGAAGTTTGACTGAAATCCTGGAGGCGCGGGATAGGGGGTTAAAAGACGAAGCATTCGATGCCGCGTGCGTCTCCATCTCGCCAGTCGTTTTTCGAAAACGGACGGTAAACCAGAAAGTCGAGCCCTTTCCCAGCTCGCTTTCCACTCCAATCTCTCCCCCCATCATCTCGCAAAGCTGCCTGGCGATGACGAGCCCGAGACCCGTTCCGCCATATTCACGAGTGGTGGAGCCGTCCGCCTGGGAAAAAGCTTCGAAAATAAAGCCTAGCGCTTTGGGGGGGATCCCGATGCCCGTGTCCTTCACCTCAATGCGCAGCAATTGATCGTCTTCCCCGTCTTCGGCGACTGATGCGCGCACTGTCACGCCGCCCCGCTCGGTGAATTTCACGGCGTTGCCGACGAGATTGTAAAGAATCTGGCGAAGCCGGAAGGGGTCGCCGCCGACATGGGCTGGAATGTCCGAATCGATCACGCAATGCATCTCGAGCCCTTTGCTGCGGGTCCGCTCGGCAAAGGAGCCAATCGTCTCTTCGACGATTTCACGGAGATTGAAGCATACAAGCTCCAGATTCATCTTGCCTGCTTCTATCTTGGAAAAATCCAGGATATCGTTGATGATGTTGAGCAGGACTTCTGCGGAGTGGATGACATTCTCCGCGAAACGGTGCTGGTTGGAGCTCAGGTCTGTATCAAGCAGGAGATCCGCCATTCCCAGTATGCCGTTCATGGGGGTTCTTATTTCGTGGCTCATGTTGGCCAGAAACTGGGATTTGGCTTGACTGGCGGCTTCAGCGGCATCCTTGGCTTTTTCAAGCTCGATTATCGTATGCTCGAGCTTGCGATTCGCCTTCAAAAGCTCTTCCGTCCGTTCTGCGACCTCTTCCTCGAGCTTTTCGCCGTAAACCCTGAGCTTTTCCTCTCGCAATTGGATCTGAGCGAGCATTTCGTTCAATCCATCGGCGAGGATGCCCAACTCATCCTGGTTTCGTTTTTCTGCGCGGATGGAATAGTCTTTTTCCTCGGAGACGATCTTTGTAACTTGGGTCAGACTCAAAACGGGCTCCGAGATTACGCGGCGGAGCACGAAGGAGAGCAGATAGGCGGCAAGGGAAGCCAACGCCATGACGAGAAGGCTGATGCTCCCGTAGCTGATAATTCGTGAGTAGAGCTTATTCAAGTCTGACTGCAGGATAATCGCGCCCAAAAACTCCCCGTCGAGATAGATTGGCCTCGACAACTCTAGATAGTCGTCCAGAAAACGATAGCCGTACGCCATTCCGGGAGGCGATGACGATTGATTTGGAGAGTTTGGCAGACTTCCGTTGTCCTCCACATTCGCAGTGAGCTCCGGGGTTGCTCTTTTGCGAACGTATCGGGCGAACAAAGCTCCGTCTTTCGTATGCACAGCCGCTGAAATGATATTCTTCTCAGCGCTTAACGCATTCAAAGTCTTTTCCGAAAAGTCGGCGTCATTGAAAATGAGAGCGGCCGTATTGGTGGTTCCCAGAATTTCAGCAAGGTACGAAAGATCCTCCACCATCGTGCGCTTGAATGTGATGAGCTCATTTGCGATGAGCCCCGCACACGCTAGAAGCAGAGCGCTGCAGCTCGTCACCATTATAATGGCCGTAATCTTCTGTTTTATGGAGAGATTAAAGGAAATGCGCATATCTTATATTCCTCGCTTTTCTCCTCTAAAACCGCCATGTGACTTTACCGTAAATGCTTCGTTCTGTTTCCGTGGGGAGATAGTGAAGCAAAGTGTCGCTACCGAATTCGCTATGGCTCTTGTCCAGCAGGTCCAGGCAGGCAATGGCCAATTCCAGGTTTTCCGAGATCCTCCAGGCCAGACGGGCATCGAGGCTGAAGTAGCTCTTCACGTCGAGAGCGGGAAGGGCGTCTACGTAGCGAAGCCCGAGGTCGAATTGAAATCCTTTCGGAAGGTTCATGAAAGAGTGCAGGACAAACTTGTGATGCGGGCTCTTTCCTTCAATATCTTCCAGCGTCGGATCAAGACTCTTCCGATCCCTGTGCAGCTGCATCTGCAGAAAGCTGTAGGCGGCCTTGAGTCGCCACCATCGCAAAGGACTCCAGTCCGCTGCAAGCTCCACCCCGTAGGTTTCTCCATCCATTTGGTTGTCTCCAACGGAATCGACTACAATGTGCGGGAATGGAGCATTATCGATGACGGGAGCTGTTTGGGAAATGGCGCCAAGTCTGTCGTAATCGTTGTAAAAGAGCGCGATATCGAGCCACAGACTCTCTATTGGCTGAACGCGATAGCCGAGCTCATAGGCTATGAGGGTCTCTGAGAGCATATCGTCAGAGCCCGAAACGGACAGGAGTATGGGAAGGTTAGTGGGCGGAGCGGGAGGAACTGCAAGGGCGTTGATAGTTCCATCATCTTCCACTCGGGAGGGAGTTCTTACGGCGCGCGATACCGAGCCCCAGATCGTATGGTTGGGAGAAGGAGTCCAGAGTATCGCCGTCTTTGGCTGAACCTCCAGGCCGGTATAGTCGTTGTGCTCGAGCTTTGTCCCCAGAATGAGGTGCAGCTTCTCCTTGACAAGAGTGACCTCGTTCTGAATAAAGCCGTTCAGGATTTGATCCGTGCGACTCGGAGGATCGATGATGACAATCCGGCTGTTTCCGATCTCATCGTGGATCAGACGGTAGCCGAGGCCCCATGTTATCTCCTGCCGATCGGTCAAGGCAAAGCGATGATAAAAGTCCAGATCGAAGATGTCATGATTCGATCCGATTATGATCGTATCGAAGTTCAACCGATCATAATAGAATTGCAGGCTCATTTCTGACGACTCGGAGAATTCGCGCTTCCACCTGCCGAGAATGTCCCCGCCGGAATGCTTTACTCTTTCTTCCTCATCACGCTCGAAAGGCGCAGTGATGGATGGGACCGAAATGGAGTCGTTTTCCCAATTCTTGAAGGCATCGCCCATAAAGGTGAACGAATCGTAGTGCGACGGCTGCCAGTCGGCGCGAAAGCCCGTACGGAAGGAATGCCAGCTGTCATTGGCATCCCGGCCGTTCGGGCTCATGCCCTCATCCCGGTCGAAGTATTTGGCGTAAGCGCGCCCCCAGACGTTATTGGCGAGCTCTGCGCCGTACCGGGCAGACCCGAATCCTCTCTCCTCCGTGCCCCCTCCAGCCTCCAAAAAGGCGCCCTGAGTATCCCGGGCGTGCTTCGTGATGATGTTGATGACGCCGTTTACAGCGTTGGAGCCCCAAATGACCGCGCCCGGACCTCTGATGACCTCGATCCGATCGATGTCCTCGAGAAGGGTGTCCTGGGCGCTCCAGAAGACTCCTGAAAAGAGGGGCGAATAGACGCTTCGGCCATCGATCAGCACCAACAGCTTATTGGCGAAAATCCCGTTGAAGCCGCGCGCGGTGATCGCCCACTTGTTTGCGTCGATGCGCGCCACTTCCACTCCGGGGACCATCCGCAAGGCCTCGGGAATGCTCGTTGCTCCCGACCTCCGTATGTCTTCCTGCGTGATGACGAATATGGCTGCGGGCGCGTCGGAGAGCATCTGCTCTTTCTTTGACACCGAGGAAATCTCTATGCTCATCAGCTCCTGAAGACTCAGCTCGATAGGAATCCTCGAAACCGTCTCCGACTTCGCTTCGCCATATGCCATCAGCAGGAAAATCATCCCTAGCCAGATGGTTCGGAAGCAATCTTCCCTTATGTTTAGCCCGAAGAACCCGGTTGAGCGCATGGTTTAAATCCTCCGAACTTTCAAATGCCTTTTTCGCTTGTAGGCGCCGTTCTTTCGAAAAACGAAGCCGGCTACTTTTCTTTTACGATCTTTGCCAGCGTAAGGAGCTGAGAGCTGAGCTGAAGCCCGCTGCGCTGCGCTGCGTCCACATTGATTTCAAACCGGACTTTCTTGTCTTTGGTGACGAGATTGATGATTCCTCCCGACTGACAGAATCCTTCCATTTCGGCAATCGTCAGAATATTGCTTCTTCTAACCGCGGCAAGAATTTCCGCGAGACGGCCTCTTTCCGAAGCGCCGATAAAGAGGATATGGCAGTTGTTCGCCTGCGCATATTCCTTCAATTGACTCACGGTTATTTTCCTTCCCTGTGCGCCGGCTCCTTCCAGAGAGATCAGCATTCGGGCCAGGGGATCATTTCCCACGATGCAAAGGTTCAGCGGCGTGTCCGCATGTGGGAAAGAAGAATCGGGCCATGTTACGAATTTAGCGAAGTTGTAGACGAAAGCAGCCTTCAGTTCATTTTCTCCGAACTCAGACTCGCCGGCGACGGATAGAGATTTTACTCCCATAAGAAGGCAAATTATGGTTATTCCCAGGATTTTTTTGAACGTTGCGATGGTCATATCCCGGTGTACGCCTCGGATCGTTTTAACTGGAAAAAATCAGCGTCACAGATCGTCTTTGCGCGCTCCCTCAGCGATCAGGGTGCTCCAAGGACCTCGCGCACCTTCTCGCTCAGCGCGCTCGGGGTGAAAGGCTTCGAGATAAAAGCCGCTCCGGGTCCCAAGACCCCGTTGCTTACAACGTTGTTTTCCGCATAGCCCGACATGTAAATGACTTTGGTCTCCGGACGCAGGGATGCTACCTTTC
This sequence comes from uncultured Syntrophobacteraceae bacterium, assembly GCA_964578835.1. Taxonomy (GTDB): domain Bacteria; phylum Desulfobacterota; class Syntrophobacteria; order Syntrophobacterales; family Syntrophobacteraceae; genus CAZOEL01. Next base: position 25,185 of record CAZOEL010000082.1, read on the forward strand.
GCGCCAGTTCCAACCCATTCATCTCCGGCATGACAACATCCGTCATCAGCAGGTGGATGGGCTCTTCGTGATCTCTGCAAATAGAGAGCGCGTCCACTCCGCGGGAAGTCTCCAGAACCGTGTACCCGTTCGCCCTCAGGGCTTCGCTGATGATGTTGCGCACCATATCTTCGTCTTCAACCAGCAGAATGGTTTCCGCGCCCCTTTGGGGCGAGACTTCATGCTGTCTCGATTTGGCCGCCTCAACTTTCTCTTCGATTCGGGGCAGGTAGATTGTGAATGTTGTTCCACTGCCCGGCTCGCTACCAACTCGGATATAGCCTCCGCTCTGCTTGATGATGCCGTAGACGGTCGAAAGTCCGAGTCCCGTGCCTTTCCCTTGCTCCTTGGTGGTAAAAAAAGGCTCAAATATGTGAGGCATCATCTTCCTGTCTATTCCAACGCCCGTGTCGCTTACGGAAAGCATCACATACGGTCCCATTTCTATGGGGTTGAGCCGGTTGGGATGCATCCGCTCCAAATCGATGTCTTTTGCTTCGATCGTGAGCTTGCCCCCGTTCGGCATGGCGTCGCGGGCGTTTATGGCCAGGTTCATGATGACCTGCTCGATCTGACCGGGATCAGCCTTGATCTTCCCCAGCTCGGGATCGAGAATGGTCTTGAGGTGAATGTCTTCGCCGATTAGACGTTGGAGCATCTTTTCGAGGTTGTCAACAAGTGTTTTAAGATCCAGAACTTTTGGCTTGAGCACCTGACGACGGCTGAAGGCGAGCAACTGCCTCGTGAGGTCGGCGGCTCGTTCTGCGGCCTTGTGGATTTCCTCCGCATAGTTGTAAAGCGTGCTCGTTGGCTCCAGACTGCACATCAGAAGCTCGTCATAACCCGTTATGGCCATGAGCAGGTTATTGAAGTCGTGGGCTATGCCGCCTGCAAGTCGTCCCACCGCCTCCATTTTTTGAGATTGGAGCAGTTTTTCCTCCAGCAGCTTGATCTCTGTTATGTCTCGGATGATCCCATGCCGGCCCAAAATAGCTCCGTCCTTCGCCCTCCACACCGTCGAAGTGAGCAGGGACTGCACGACTGAGCCGTCTTTCTTCAAGAACTTCGTTTCGAAATTTTCAATACACTCCTCTTTGCCCATCTTTTCTTTAAACTCATCAATACAGTCGGGAGGCACGTAACGCTCGATGAGATTTTCCCAGATCATCTCCTGTTTCGTGTAGCCGAAAAGTATTTGTGCGGAAGGGTTTACATCCAAAAACCGCCCGTCGCGGTCGGTAATGAAGATGGCGTCCATCGAGTCTTCGAAAAGAGCGCGAAATTTTTCTTCGCTTGCCCTCAATGCTTCTTCCGCCTCTTTGTATTTCATCACATCTTTTACGACAACAATGCTCCCGACAAAGTGGTTGCCCACATCAAACATGGGCGCCGGCGAGACAATGGTCGAGATCCTGCGTCCGTCCATGCTGTTCCAGACGATTTCGAGAGATTCCTGCTCCCTCATTTCCTGCAGCGCCATGAACTGCTTCATAACGGATTGACTTTCTGCATCGAGCAAATCATAGACTGACCGCCCGAGTAGATCTTGGCTCAAGCAACCAATCATATCGCAGAGCTTTGGATTGGCGTAGATGATCGACGCTTTTTCGTCCGTCACCATGAGGCCGTCGTTCATCGTTTCTAGCAGGAGCCTATATCTTTCCTTGCTTTTAGTGAGCTCTTCAGCAGAGTTTTTGACAGCGCCGACAAAAGCGGTCATCCGCATGATTCCCGCAAACAGGATCATGGATGCTCCTAATGCAAGCCCCAGAGCCAGGGCGTCAAGATAAGAGGGCGATTTTTTCGAGATGATGAAGAACAATGCAAGGCAACTCCCCGCCGCCATGACGAACAGGGATGTCGAGATGATGACCCATTCTGTGCGCCTCCCAGTGATGGAGATCAACCTCAAAGCAAGAAAGGCGGCCGCAAATTGCAGAAGAACTGAGATGCCGATAGTTGTCATGCCGTCCATAGCTTGGTCCTTTCGTGTGCGGTTCTACCATTTGTCGGTCAGATGCTCGAGGGGGCGGAAATCTGTTTTATGAAGTCTCCGGAATGGGACAATTCCAAAAAATGGGAAAATCCTTGCTTCTCTTTCCTTGCTCCCGTTGCTCAGCGGGGCTTTTCCAGTACTCTCCGTATGCTTTTGGCCAATTCCCCTATTATGATGGGCTTTGGCGCGAGATCCCGAATTCCGGATTCCCTGGCTTCCAGAGTGCAGACTTCCTGGAAGGCGGTGCATAGAATCGTCGGCAATCCCGGTCGTATCCTGCTCAATTCGCGCGCTAGCTCGACTCCCGTCATAGAGGGCATGGCGAAGTCGGTAATAACCAGATCAAATCGGCCCGGGTCGTTTCGGAACAACTCCAGGGCTTCGGCGCCTCCTTGCGCAAGCGTGACCTGATAGCCAAGGTGAGCCAGCAGCGCGCCTACCGATTCGCACACGGGTTGCTCATCGTCTACGAAAAGGATGTGCTCCTTTCCTCCCGGAACCGGAACGGACTTCAAAGGCGGCGTTCTGTCGGAAATATGCTCCAGTGCTTGCTTTGACTCGATCTTTGGAAAAAAGACCTCGAAGCTGCTGCCTTTCCCCGGCTTGCTGGAAACGGAAATTGCTCCTCCATGTTTTCTGACTATCCCGTAGACTACGGCAAGGCCAAGGCCAGTTCCCTGTCCGGACGCTTTTGTAGTGAAAAACGGCTCAAAGATCTTCTCGATGACGATATTGTCCATTCCCTGTCCCGTGTCGGTTACAGCAAGCCGTATGTATGGCCCGGATTCAAGCTCGATGGGGAACCGTTTCTCCTTCTTGAGATCCAGATCGACGCAGTTGAGTGAAACGCTCAGCACGCCTCCTTCTTCATGCATTGCTTGCACGGCGTTGTTGCAGAGGTTGACGACAACCTGCTGCAACTGAGAGGGATCGGCCATCACGAAACTCTTCTCCGGGGAGAGCGGGAGATGGCTGTAAACCTTTATATTTTTGGGGAATAGAGGTTGTATCAGTCTGAGGGTGTCGCTGATCAGAAAGTCCATTTCCACCGGTTTTCGCTCCCCTGAGCCCCTGCGGCTGAAGGTGAGAATCTGCTGTACGAGGTTATTCGCATTATGGCAGGAATTGAATGCCTGCTTAAGAGATCTGCGAGTCGAGCTCTTGAGGTCGGGGTCAGAAAGGGCGAGCTCGGTGTGCAACATGATGGGAACGAGGAGGTTCTTGAAATCATGAGCGATTCCGCCTGCAAGCGTGCCGAGCGCCTCCATCTTCTGGACCTGCCTGAGATGCTTCTCGAGCTGAGATTCCTGGGTTACGTCGCGCTCCACCGCTACGAAGCTGATGACAGCCCCCTCCTGGTTTCGCACGGGCGTTATGATGGAGTCGACCTCATAAAAGAGCCCATCCTTCTTTCTGTTTACGAAGCGGCCTTTCCATTCTTCTCCTCTCCGCAACATCTCCCTCAGTATGGTCCCGGCAACCTCTCCGTCTCCTCTTTCTTTTCTGATGCTTCGTAGGTTGCTTCCGACAATCTCGTCCCTGCCATAACCGCTGATGCGTTCAAAGGCGGAGTTGACAAACTGGATGACTCCCTCCCGGTCCGTGATGACAATGCTCTCGGACGTTTGCTCCACGGCGGTCCTTAACTTCGCTAGCTCCTCTTCGCAGCCTCTCTGCTTCGTTTGCCGCTCATTCATGCTTTCTCCTTTGGCGCGCGGGCATGCGCACAGAGTTGACGGGGCTCAAAGCAGCTCCTGACTTGATCATCTGAAAAACTTCAATCATGAAAGATTAGGCAAGTTTTGTTCCATCAGCGCCACATCCCTTTGATAAATGGCAGTTGATCCAGAAATGGCTTTCATAAAGGCGCCACAGAGACACAGAGGACACAGAGAAAAGCTTGTAAATAATAGAAGAAGAATCTCTGTGTCCTCTGTGTCTCTGTGGCGCCTTTTAGTGGACCATCAACTTTGAATTTTCCGGTTGCGGTTTTTCCCTCTCCCTCAGGGAGAGGGCCAATGCTGTTGAATTAAGGAGCCGATGCTGGCGTAGGTTGGGTTGAGCGATGAGCGAAACCCAGCCTACGGATCCTTGCGATTTCTAATTCAACAGCATTGAGGGAGAGGGCAGGGGAGATCCTCTTTATAAAAGAACACTTCCCTCACCCCGACCCTCTCCCTCAGGGCTGACAATGATACACACATGCCCCCAAGGTGCGGGATGTT